>JAWOHH010000147.1:0-4444 GCA_046496215.1 Desulfobacterales bacterium | reverse complement strand
GTCCAGGCCCAGCCCCACGACGGCGGTTTGAGCCTCGGTCAGGCCCTCTTCGTCTGGCACCACGTGCTGGGGAACCGCAGGACGCCGAAGCCCCTCACCCCCTACCTTGGGACCGATGCCGGCCCCATCGACGGCAACCTCATACCGGGCATCGTCCGCTTGCTGGAGGCGGGCCGGAGCGTGGGGTTATGCTACGGCAAGGCGGAATCGGGCCCTCGCGCCCTGGGGCATCGCAGCATCCTGCTCGACCCGCGCATCCCCGACGGCAAGGAGCGCCTGAACCGGGAGGTGAAGCAACGCGAGTGGTACCGCCCCTACGCCCCGATGGTGCTGGGCGAGCTCGGGGTGCCGAGCAAGTTCATGTCCTACGTGGTTGCCTCCGACGCCTCCGAAGTCCCGGCCGTGACCCACGTGGACGGCACCACCCGGCCCCAGATCGTGGGCGCGGGCGACGACCCCTTCATCGTCCGGCTGCTCGAAACCTGGCGCGAGAAGACCGGCTGCCGCCAGATCCTCAACACCTCCTTCAACTGCCAGGAGCCCTTGGTCAACACGGTGGAGGAGGCCCGGGCCACCTGGAAGCGCACGGGGCTCGACGTCCTGGTGACCCCGCGGGGGATCGAAACGGATAAATCGTCATAGGAAATGCCGGCTCAATCCTTCCACCATTGCCACAAGGCCGGCAGGGGAACGGCGTGGAGTTTCGGCCCGAAGGATAGCATCTCGGCTCCGGTGTAAAGCACGATTCCCCGGTGAAAGCGCTTGGGAATTCGATCGGCCAGGTATCGAAGGCCCTTGAAATCCGTGTTCGCCACGGCCGTGGACGCCTTGACTTCCACTCCGACCAGTCTGCCGCCCGGTGCCTCGAGGATAAAATCGACTTCGCTGCCGTCATGCGAGCGAAAATGAAAAAGGCCGGGTTTGACCCGGGACCAGGTGCACTGCTTCTTCAACTCCATTCCCACAAAACCCTCAAGCAATGGGCCGAATAGGTTCCGGTCCCCTAAAAGCCTTTGGGAATTCAGGCCGAGCAAGTGAGCCGCAAGGCCGGTGTCCGCCACCACGATTTTCGGCGACTTGGTCAGGCGCTTGCCGAAATTGGCGAACCAGGCCGGGATCGTCTGCACCAGGAAGGTCGCCTCCAGGAGAGCCACATACCGTTTTACCGTGCTTTGCGTAAGGCCGCTGCTTCGAGAAAGGTCGGCAAAGTTCAGCAGGCCCATGAGCCGGGACGCGATGAGTGCCAGCAATCTCGGCATCACACCCAACCCGTCGATATGGGCCAGTTCGCGGATATCCCGTTGGAGAATGGCGGTGACAAAAGAACCGAACCAAGCCCGGCGCCTTTCTTCACTGCCCATCGCGGCCGCTTCCGGAAACCCTCCACGAGTTATCCTGCCATGCAGATCGTTGCCGGTTTGCCGGGGTTGACGCGGCTGCCGAAATTTTTCGTCAAAGGCTGTGTCGATAAAGCCCTCAACGCCGCCTTCCAATTCGCCTTGCGAAAAGGGCCAAAGCGTGAACATCTCCATGCGGCCGGCCAAGGATTCAGAGAGCTTAGGGAGCAAAAGGGCATGGGCAGAGCCTGTAAGCAGGAATTGTCCGGGCGTGCGATTGTCGTCCACCCGTCGTTTGATAGCCAAAAACAGCTCGGGAGCCCGCTGGACTTCGTCGAGGATTACAGGCCCCTTGAACTCGGATAGGAACCCGAAAGGATCCGTCTGCGCCGCCGAAAAAACGGCTGCATCGTCGAGTGTTACGTAGCGGGCCGGGTGCTCCTTTTGCGCCAGAGCCTTCACCAGCGTGGTTTTTCCGGTCTGGCGGGCGCCGTGCAACAATACAACGGGGCGGTCGGCGAGGGCGGTCAGGATCTCAGCGGTTATGTTGCGCAGAATCATGATGATATTCTATTGGTTATTACCATGAAAATCAATCTTTTTATGGACGATTTTCAGTCTTTAGCGTGCCGGCAACCCCCAAGGGGATCATCTTTGTGCGCTTGTCTTCTGTGGGAGCCCCGACTGGGCGGGACCGCGATCGGAATGAAATTCTGACAATTCAATCGGATGGCGCTTTAAAGCGGTTTCTAATAGCGCCGGGTGAGGCTTGCGGATACCCTCCCGGAATGCCGCTTGGCGCACTCCGGGCACCAGCGATGGTGCTCCTTCGTGTCCGGGTGGTGGTCGGTGGCGCGTTCGTGGGCGACGTCTAAAAATCTCGGCGTGGCGAAGCGCTTGCCGCAGCCCTCGCACGTGGCGAGCGGGTGCCGGCCGATCACCTCGTCGCGGATCGAAACGATGCGGACGCTCTCGTCGTCGCTCACGCGGATGACCTGGGTGGGGCAGATGTTGGCGCAGGTGCCGCAGCCGACGCAGCGGCCCTCCACCGGGACAATGGTTTGCTGCCGGTCGCGGAGTTCGAATTTGAGGGCTGCGGCGCCGACGATCTCCCGGCACACGCGCACGCACAGACCGCAGCGGATGCAGCCGTCGGGCGGTGGGTCGATGGGCAGCTTGAATTCCGCCGCCAACTGGAGCAGGCGGGGGCTTTGGGGCGCCAGCGTCAGGAGGTTCTTCACCGCCTTGATGCGGGCGGCTTGAACCGAAACACTCTCGGTCTGGACCACCATCCCGTCGACGCACTTGGTCAGGCAGGCGCGTTTGACCGCGGGCGTGCCCCCCGGCAGGGTCACCTCCACGACGCACAGCCGGCACGTCCCGCTGGGGCGGCTGAGCGCGGCGTGAAAGCAGATGGTGGGCAGCTTGACGCCGCGGGCATGCAACAGATCCAGGAGGTTCTCGCCTTCGCGGGTCTCCATCTCCAGACCGTTCACGCGGATCGTGATCATGGCTCCACCCCTTTCGGCACTCAAGCGCTCAAAAGCCGCAGGCAGTCCTGAGGGAACCGGTGGGTGCCCTTGCCCTCGATGCTGATCTCGATCAGGGCGTCCGGGTCGTTTTTCGTGGTGTCCGGGTCCGTGACGATGCCGTGGAACCCCACGTACCGGTCCATGTGTTCGCCCCACGATTCATCTTCCGATTTGCGGAAAATCTCCACTTTCTGGCCTCGGTGAAACGCCATGGCAGCTCTCCTTTGTTCAGCCGGTTAGCGGCCAATGCTCAGACAGGACTGCTTTCCGTGTGGACCCGGGCCGTCTGCCGGCGGGCGCAGGCATGGCAGAGCCTGTTCTCGGCGACGACCGGGCTGACGCCCTGGGTGCGTTTTTGCAGGAACTCCAGGTAGCGCTGCGGGCCCAGGACGGCTCCGCAGGCCTCGCAGTGCTCCAGTTTCTGCCGGTTCAGGATCGTGCCGCAGTAGGAGAGCAGACGCTCGTCCCCGCGGTCGACGATGCGGATGGCGTGGTTCGGGCAGTTGGCGGCACAGGCGCCGCACAGGATGCAGCGTTCCGCGGTCAGGCGGAAGTCGGTGGCGCCGGGCGCGTCGAAATCGAGGAAGCCGAACGCCAGGGCGTCGATGCCCATCATGTCCCGGCAGACCTCGACGCATTTGCCGCAGCGCAGGCAGATGTCGCAGCGCAGGCAGCGCCGGGCCTCCTCCCGCACGACGTTCTCGGTGTAGCCCAGCTCCACCTGCTGGAAGGTGGTGCGGCGGCGCTCGAGGTTGAGCAGCGGCATCTCCGGTCGGCGCAGGGTCATCTTGGTGCTGGCGGGGACCTCCAGCCACTCCACCCGGCGGCGGCGCACCGGCACCGGGGGCATCTTCGGTTGGGGGATCCCAAAGAGAAAGCGGTCGATGGCCTCGGCGGCGCGCTTGCCCGCGCCGATGGCCTCCACCACGGTGGCCGGTCCGATGACGGCATCCCCGCCGGCAAAGACCCCGGGGATCGAGGTCTCCATGCTGACGGTGTTGGCCTGGATGGTCTGGCGCCGGGTCCATTTGAGCCCCTTCAGGTCGCTCAGGCACTCCAGGTCGATGCGCTGTCCGATGGCCGAGACGACCGCGTCGGCCGCGATGATGAAATCGCTGCCTTCCACCGGCACCGGGAAGAGCCGCTCGCTGTCGTCTTTTTTCACCAGCGTGGCGCGGATGCACTCCAGCCCGGTGAGCCGCCCGTCCTTGCCGATGACGGCCTTGGGGATGGTCAAAAAGGACATGTGAATGCCTTCGTCCTCGGCCTGCTCCACCTCCTCGATGTCGGCCGGCATCTCCGCCCGCGTCCGGCGATAGGCGATGGTCACCTCCTCGGAGCCCAGGCGCAGGCAGGTCCGGGCCGCATCGATGGCCACGTTGCCGCCGCCGACGACGACCGCGTGCTTTCCCGGGATGCGGCGATCGCCCAGGGCCACCCGGCGCAGCAGCTCCACGGCCTCGATCACCTGGGGAAAGCCGGCCTCGCCGGGGATGTTGAGCTTGAAGGAGTGGTGGGCCCCGATGGCGAGGAAGAGCGCGTCGAACCCCTGCGCCGTGAGGTCTGCCAGGGCGA
>JAWOHH010000109.1:0-8782 GCA_046496215.1 Desulfobacterales bacterium | reverse complement strand
CTTCGGTGAAGACCGACCTTGGCGACGCTGCTGTGAAATTCGTCATGTCCCAGTAGCTGCCCGCCCCGTCGAGCGCGACTTCTCGCTGCTCGACGGGGCGGGCAGCTACTGGGACATGACGAATTTCACAGCAGCGTCGCCAAGGTCGGTCTTCACCGAAGACGGACGCTATCTGACGCATCTTCCCGATGGCTACTATGCCACCAAGACTTACACCGACAAGCTGATCGAGTTCATCGACGCCAACCGTGGCGACGGCAAGCCGTTCTTCGCCTATGTCTCCCACCAAGCACCGCACGATCCATACCACCTGCCGCGGGATTGGCGCTCTCGCCACGTCGGTGAGTACGACAAGGGGTGGGACGCCGTGCGGCAGGAGCGGCTGAAGCGACAGATCGAGCTTGGAATCATTCCTGCAAATACACAGCTCGCGGAGCGGATGTGGTTTCTACCCGATCCCATCGTGCTTGCGCCTGCGGCCAGGGCCATCCTCGGCAAGAAAATGGAGCTCTACGCAGGCATGATGGAAAACCTCGATTTCCATGTGGGACGCCTCATCGACCACCTCAAAAAGATAGGGGAGTACGAGAACACGGTCTTCATCGTGTTCGGCGACAACGGCGCCGAGGGAAACGATCTGTTCGAACAAATCGCCGGTACGCCCGGGACGCGCGACTTTCTCTTTGCCGCGATCAACTGGTCGCAGACCCATCCGAATGCGTGGGGCGATCCGGGATCATACGTCGCCTACGGGCCGATGTGGGCGCAGGTTTCGATGACGCCCTTCAGTCAATACAAGGGATGGCTGGGCGAAGGCGGCATACGCAACGCCCTGATCGTCAGCGGTCCGGCCGTCAAGCGGCCCAAGGGGAGCATCAACCACGGGCTCATGCATGTGGCCGACCTCATGCCCACCCTGCTTGAAGTCGCCGGCGCAAGCTATCCCAAGGCCTACGAGGGGCGCGAACTGCCCGCGCTCATGGGCACCTCCTGGGGCGGGGTGTTGGCGGGACAGTCGGAGTCGCCAAGGACGGAGCAGGACTACCTCGCATGGGAAATTTTCGGCAACCGCGCGGTGCGTCAGGGGGAGTGGAAACTGCGCTGGGAATACGAGCCATTCGGCAAGGGTGACTGGGAGCTATTTAATCTCGCGGCGGATCCGGCCGAACGCAAGGATCTTGCGGCAGAGCACCCCGAGAAATTGCAGGCGCTAATTGCGCTCTGGGATAGCTATGTCCGGACGAACAACGTGGTCCTGCCAAGCCGGTCCGTGTTCGAAACCCTGAAGGACAAGCTTCCGTGGCGCGTCCCGGACGACCCGGGCTACCCGCCGCTGATCTACAAGCGGCAGTTCGTCGCTCCCAAGGATATGCTGGCTGATCCCAAGCCTTGAGCGTTGCCGATTCCAGGAATTAATGAGAAAGGGTGCAGATCACATGAAAAACGAAGGAGATCAGATGAAAAAGGCCGGTTGGCGGTACCTGCTCGTCGCAACTGTGATCGCTATCGGTGCGCTCTTCCCGCCGCAGGCGCCGGCTCAGGTTCCGGCACGCTTCTACTGGAAGACCCTCTCCGACTCGAATGCGGTGCCGGTTATCTTCCAGTCTTTGAGCGGCAACACGAACCCATTCGACCCTGCGCATACCATCACCCCGGGAGCAAACCTTGACGCGACATTGGGCATCGTGGGGTATGCACGCACCTTTTCTCTGTTCGACCGGGCTGCCATGGCTGCGCTCCTTTTTCCCATGGGCCGCATATCGGGCGAAGTCACCGTGGCCGGCAGGACCTTCAACCAATCGGCCAACGGGTTCGGCGACCCTATGGTGGAATTCAATATCAATGTCATCGGCCCGCCGGCGCAGAAAAACATCCCCGACGTCCTGCGTTACGAGCCGGGGTTTTCTGTCGACCTTCTTGCCGATCTGGCGATTCCGATCGGCGAGTACGACAGCGACCAGCCCCTGAATATCGGGCAGAACCGCTGGTATGGGCGCCTCGGCGTACCCACCATTCTTCAAATTGGCCCCTGGGTGCCGGGCCAGCGCATGACCTTGGAGCTGTTGCCCGCCGTGTGGTTCTTCGGAAACAACGACGACTATGTCGGGCAGACGTTGGAAACCGATCCCTTGTTCCAGCTGGACGCACACGTGACCCGCGACATCACCGAGAAATTGTGGGCGTCGCTCGATGCCGCCTGGTACTACGGTGGCGAGGCGACCATCAACGATGACCAGGGAGAGAAACTCAACAACATCGGTTTGGGGGTCACGCTTGGCTACCAGATCAACGACAACCTGAACCTCACCGTCGGCTACAAGTCGACCATTAACGACAGCTCCTCCGATGACCTGCGCATGGATTCTTTCATGGTTTCACTGGTGTACGGCTGGCACCCACTCCTGGAAGGCTCGCGACGGTTGAAGGACGAGAAGTAGGCCGATCTTGGCGACAGCAGCGGCCGCTGGCCTGCTGCCCGCTAAATTAGTGAGGATTTGAGCGAGAGGGAAGGACGACGCTTTCAGGAATAGCCGGCGGAATGCTCCTGCGACGCGATTTACATGTGATTAAAATTTTCAGCTCTCTCTATTGATTCGATTGAGATCGCATCCGCGGCAGGTTCTCGCGGATTTTGCGCGAAAACTCCGGATCATCGCCGACGGTGTGGACGTTGGGATTGATGTAGCTGAGCTTCCGGAGATCCTCGAAGGGGATGTGCGTATCGAGCGCCCCGAGTTCATAAGCATACAGCGGGGCGTAGCCGGAGAGCAGCACCTTCCAGTTGTAGCGAGCCCGGCCGCCGAAGCCCCGTATGAGCCGAACCACGTCTGTGGTGCAGTTGGTGGTGAGCGTGTTGTACCATTCGGGATTTTCATTCATGGAGTTGATCTGACGGATATACTCCATGAAGAGCTTCCGGGAGTTCTCCGGCGTCATGTGGGTCCGATAGAGGTAGACGTCCTCCGGCGGTTTGCGGAAATCGGTGCGCACCCGGATCAGGTCGCGCTCGTCACCGGCGATGAAGATCAGTTCATACTGTTTAAAAAACCCCTTGAGAGTCGAGTAGTCCTCGCCCTGTTCCTTGCGTGTTTCGATCGAGAAGGTCACGAAGTCCTGCTCCTGAAACCCGAAACTGACCATGATGTGGGCGATCGCATCCCCCATCCAGTAGACCGCAATCAGGTCGGCTGAGTCCAGTCGGTTGAGGTCGAAGGTCTTGTCGTAGTAGCGCACGTCGAAGTCCGTCTCGGTCCGGTAGTTCAGGTTGCGGATGTTGTAAATCGTGACCTGCTCGCCCGAGACCGTGGCGTAGGGCAGCACGGCCACGTCCGTCTGCCAGTTTCGATCGTTCGACGCCGGGACACTCAACCACCAGGCCACGATGCCCGCAAAGGCCACGAGAAACCCGGCCAAAGTCCGCAGCCGCCGGGGAAGAAAGACGAACGCCAGAAGGGTCGCCAGCACGAACAGGCCGGCCAGGCCGGCGCGCACATAGCTCTCCGAAAGGTACGAATACCAGATCGCCAACGCCCCCCAGACCGTCATGGAGACGACGGCTGCAGCGCAAATGAAGACCCCGGCGTACTTTAAACTTCGCACCTGTTTTTGCCCCCTCAGTCCTTGAGGTTCTCAACGAGGATCCGGCGCACCTCCTCGATGGCCAGCGGCGATTCCTGGGCAGAGTGACCGGAGTGGACGATAAACTCGGAGGCGACGCCGTCGATGTGGGCGCTTTTATACGCCACCACTCCGTCATCCCACTCTTCCTTCGGGTTTTCGGGGTTGTCCACGGCAATGATGGAGTGGGCGATGACGCCCGGTGCGATGGGGATCGACGCAAAGGTTTTGATGAACGGGCTCTCGGGGTTCATGTTGTCGGTGCTGCGCGGGATTTCAGCCTTCATCGCATCTGCCGTGACGGCCTCGGGATTCCTTTGGAAGACCTCCTGCAGCGGGCTTAACAGCGTGAAAGGCAACGAAATCAGACGCCTCAGAAAATCGGTGATATACCCCCCGGATAAATGACTGCCGCGGTGCGGCGTGGAGATGAAGACGACTCGCCGCACAAAGGGGAGAGGTTCGTAGTAGAAGCTGCGCCGCAGCAGTTCGCGCGTATCGGGCGATACGTCGATCTGATCGATGGGGACGTTGGAAACGCGATCCCATAAAAGATCGCCGCTGTCGATGGCGGTCAGCTTTGTGAGCAACCCTCCCTGGCTGTGGCCGACGACCACCATTTTCCGCAGGGCGTCATCCTTGCCCTCGGGGTCGAGCTCCTGAACCACGCTGCGAAGCCCTTGCGTGAGGATCCCCCCGGAGTAAAGAATGGGGTTGCCGGTGTTGTAGGTGAACAGCCAGATCTGGTAGCGGTTCCACAGTTCCCGGTCGTTAATAATTTCATTGAGCATTTGTGCCCACCGCGCCGGGCTGGAAGCCGTTCCGTGAACGAGCACCAGAGGGATCCGTCCGGGGCGGTAAGGTGCCATGAGAAACACATTGTCCTTGAACCGGGCCGTGTCCTTAAAGAGCTTGAGGTCTCCCGAGAGCAGCCCCTTGAGTTCCAACGTGTAAACCTGGGCTCCTTCCAGGGTGTAGGCCAGGGCGGAGGTCTGCCTGACCTCCAGCGGAACCGTGCGGCCGCCAATGCGGACCGAGGTGCTTTCCTGGATGGTGTAGAGCGCCAGGTCTCCCTCCAACCGGCCCTCCCGGAGCCCTGCCTCGACGTTTTCCAACTGCAGGAAGGCGGTGGCAGTAATTTTCAATGCCGGGGGGATTCGGGTGAAGGCAGCTTCCTGTTCTCCCTGGATGTGTTTCAGGCCGGCAATCAGGGCCGTCCCTATTCCAGGCCAGCGATAATCATTGCGCAGGCCGCGCACGCCGAGACGGGAGGCGGCCACGAAATTCTCCATGCGAAAAGGGCCCCACCGGAATTCGTTCGGGTCGATGCGAACGATCAGTTCTCCGAAGGGGAGTTGATAAACGCCTGCCTCCAGCAGCACTTGCTTGGATTCTATATCCGTGAACCCTTCAGCAATTCCCTGGTTGTAGATATCGACGGCGGTTCGCAGGCGGGGGTCAAAAGCGTCCGGAGAATCACCGAGATCCCGCGGGAAGAGAAACGCATACGCATACACTGCCGCGCAAAGAAAGTAAGGTCGATCACCCCTTTTAGCCGCATGCAGGAAGGAGAGCTCCGCCAGGGCAAAGAGCCGGTCGGCATCGCGGGCGGTAGAAATGCTTTGGTGCAGGGCGGCGATCACCTCGGCCGGTTCTTCCTGAAACTTCTTCTCCAAGCCTGACCGGTTGAGGATCTGCATCGTCGGGGCGCTCACTTGATCATCCGCCAAAACACTTTCGGTCAGTTTGCGGTTGGCCTCCTTTAAATCCAGGCGGCGTACGCCCACCGGCGTGGCGCACCCCTGCAGCAGGATCACGACCGCCGGAAAGAGAACCAAAACAACACGCCATGAAGATTTCATAATCTCACCAAATTTAAGTTCGCAGCCGTTCGACCATTCATCTGAAAGCAAATCCCTATTTCTTTCCGCTTTTGGATTGATCTAAAAACAGCTTGACCCGCTCAGCCCAGAACTTGAACGCCTCTTCTGCAGACCCCCACTTCGTAAACCTCTCGGTGAAGCCTGCGGCCCGATCGTCCTTGGCGGCCGCGATCACCTCGTTGGTCGTGGAGTCGAGGGCCATCAACTCGGCGCCGGTGGAACCCGAACCGCTCCACGAACCCGTGGCGCCTTTTTTCACCAAACTGACCCCTAAGCCGATGGGAACCACGGATGTAACGGCGCTCACAGCCGGCCGGCTCTGCTTGAGCTCGGTGATTGCAAACCGGATCCGGACCACATCGGGGCCGGGGGTGGCCACAACGGGATATTTCTCCTTGAGGGTGTTGACCAGTTGGAGGTTGGCCGCATCAGCGATCTCTTTCAACTCCTGCAGATCCATACCTTTGTACTCTGAGTCATCGGCAAAGAAAAAAACGACACTATCCAGCATCACCTTATTGTAGTTCGTAAAATCAACCCCTGGTTTGAGCCAGCGCAGCTTGGCGCCGCCTTCCGGGCCGGGCTCCAACTTCGCGGAATAGTCTCCGAGGAATCCGGCATTGGCTGCCACCGCCCCGGTTTTGGCACTGTCCGTTGTGGCGCACCCCCCAACCAGGATCATCCCCATGAGCAAAACCAACATCTTTTTCATCTGCAGCCTCTTTCGTTTTGGTTTAAAAACGGTAGACAAAGTTCAGGTTGAACGCGTGGATGAAATTGGTGTCGTACTCGCCTTCGAGATCCCCCTTCAGCGGCCCCCCGGTCCTGTTTACCTTGGCGCTGCCGGCATCGATCAGTGTGTAGGCGACGCCGATCGAGAAATCTCTGCTCCAGTCGTACTGCACGCCGGCGGCGTATCGGAAGGCCGCGCCAAGCGGGAGCATGGGAGATCGCTCCCTGCTGCTGCTTGTGGGCGAGGTGTCGTATCCGAACCCTGCCATCAGCAGCCAGGGCTCCGCCACGCGGTAATAGGCTCCTATCCCGGCATGGTATGTGTCCTTGTAGTTCAGGTCGGCGGTAACCGTGTTGCTGTCGGCCACTGCAATTTCGGGCGCGCCGAATCTGCTCCAGTTCTGCCAGTTGACCGTCCCCACCAGCGCGAGCGTGTCGGTCAGAGCGTGATACGCCCCGACAGACAGCTGCGCCGGGAGGGTCACGTCGATTTCAAGCCGACCATCCAGGAGCCCGGAGGCGTTCAGGGCGGCCCCCAATAGCGTGCCTTCGAGGTTTTTGAAGCGCAGGTCGTCCTTGAATTCCAGCTTGACCTGGGAGACGTAGGTGACGCCCACGCGGGTCTGCGGGCTTAACTCGAAGAGCACGCCGAGATTGTACCCGTAGCCCACATCCGCGGCATCGTACTTGAGCCGGCCGTCGCCGGGCTCCAGAAGCGTGTTGACCGCCACCCGCTCGCTCATCTGGCCTTGGACCACGCTGACACCGCCGCCGATGGAGAGCCAGGGGGCAATTTTATAACCGATGGTCGGGTTGACCGCCGCCGTCGTGAAGCTGGCACGCTGAACATAATATTTGCCGGCCCATTCGTTGGAGTAGTTGAGCCCTAAGCCGAAATAGGAGCCCAGGCCCAGCCCCAGCTTCAGATCCGGGCTCAGGCTGTGCACGTAATACAGCGTCGGTACGGGACTGAAATAGCCGGCGTTGCCGCCGTCGCTGCCGCCGAACGAGGAGTTTTTGACATTGAACTTTGTGTCGGGATAGATGCCCAAGATGCCGCCTGCGATCTGGGAGCGGTCCAGTCGCGTCATCCCCGCCGGGTTGCCGCCGGCAGTCGAGGCGTCCATGCCGGCCGCCTGGCGCCCGGCGCCGCCCACTCCCATGTCTGGGGTCGCCTGCTCGTACATCCACAGGCCGCCGGCGTTGGCTTGTGAGGCTGTCAAAAACAAACCGACGGCAATAAAAAGCGCCCGGCGTCCCAACCCTTTCATAAAACCTCCATCGAATTCTGCTTTTTGAGAAGACAGGCGACGCATAAAAAGTCACCTTTTCGTTTTATTGCTTTCCGGCAGCGGCGGCGGCACTTCCTGTTTGGGACTGCGAAGCTTCTCTTCGATGGCTGCCCGATCGCGGGGACTCAAGAAGCCGTTTGCCGTAGCCCGGTTTAAGAGCTCTGCGACTCTGCGGTGTTTCCCTGTGTGAGAGTAGATCTCCGCCAGGAGTCGGTAGCCGTCCGTAAACGTCGGGTGGCGGTTTAGAAGACTCTCCAGCGTTGCCGTGGCGGCGGTCGGGTCGCCCTTTTTGTTTTGGTAATAGGCGCAGGTCCAGGCATATCTCGGTTCTCGGGGCCTAAGCTCGGCGGCCTGGCGGCAGAACCCAAGCGCTTCGTCGCTGCGTTTTTCACCGAGCAGCACGCAAAGATTGTAGGCGGCCGGAGCCATATGAGGATCGGTTTTAAACGCCCCTCGCAGATGTTTTTCCGCTTGCGGCAAATCGTTTGCCTCGGCCTTGAGCAGCCCCATGTTGAAGTTCGCCTCCGCGTTGTTCGGCTCGAGCGCAAGGGCTCCGCGAAGCGCTTCCTCGGCCTTGGCGATGTCACCCTGGCGGGCATGGGCCATGGCAAGGTTCACTCGGGGCGGAACCTCGGCCGGGTCGAACCGGATGGCGGTGCCGTAAGCCGATGCGGCCGACGCGTAGTCCTGCCGGCTAAGGAAGTAGTTCCCCAGGTTGTAATGGGAAGTCCACAAATCCGGCCGGGCCATGATCGAGGCCAGGTACTCCTCCGTCGCTTTCCTTACTTTCAACGCGTGCGCTTCGCTCAACGTGACGCCCGGCATTCCAGCAAGCGCTTGGGCGGCGCGGACGCGCACAAGGCGATAGTCGTCGCTCGCTGCCGCTGCCAGGGCCTGCACGCCTGCCACCGAAGGCAGCATGCCCAATGATTCCGCCGCCGAGGCACGGATGAGAGGCGAGGGGTCTTTCATGGCGGCAAGCACGGCGGGGACGACCCTCTCATCATCGCAAGAGCGCAGCAGCCGGATCAATGAGTTGGCGGCAACCTCGTCACGGTTTTTATCGGTGATGGCCTCGAGCATCTCCGGCAGGCGCGTCCAATTCCTCTTGCGGGCCGCTTCGATGAGCTCAGCGCGGTGCAGGATCGGCGCCTGGTAATCGCGGCTACGCCATTTGCGCACCCACTGGTCCGACCACTGGGGGGTCTTGTCCGCATGGCAGCCGTTGCAGGCGTTGGGCGACTTGAACCGGATGGT
>JAWOHH010000101.1:0-3412 GCA_046496215.1 Desulfobacterales bacterium | reverse complement strand
CACCGACCGGGCCGACTTCACGGTCGAGGAGGTCGTCCTCGTGGGGTCGGGCCGCAACCCCGGGCAGTCGTCCGGCGTCGACATCGTCAACTACCGCTGGTGGGTCGATGACGACCAGGGCCAGACCTGGAACGAGCGCACCTGGAAGTTCCCGCCCCGGGGCCTGATCGAGGGCTGGGGCAATGACGGCTGGGAGGGCATCGAGCCCGGCTGGCACACCTTCAACTTCCAGGTTCAGAACAAGGCGGGCCTCTGGTCTCAGGCCAAGCAGACCCGCATCTGGATCGTGGAGAAGTTCACCTACCTCTACCTGCCCACCATCACCCGGTAGGCAGGCGGAGCGACATCGTTCAGTTCGCCTGAGCGGGGCGCGACCGGCCGGGCCGGTCGCGCCCCACCAGCCCGCGAGGTGAGGCGCCAACGATGACAACGACAGAGACCAGACGAGATCCCCGGGAATGGCAGCGTCCGCTCCCCGCCGACCGGACGGGGGTCGAGGAGGACCGCCGCAACATGCGGCGCGTCCTCGATAGCCTCGTGCTGCACCTGCACCCGGTGCGCGTCCCCGCGCGCGCGCTGCGCTTCACCTACACCTGGGGCCTCGGCGGCATCTCCGCCCTCCTCTGCCTCCTCCTCGGCCTCACCGGCGTCCTGCTGATGTTCCGCTACGAGCCCGATATCGACCGCGCCTACCTCAGCATCCTGTCGCTGGAGACCGAGGTCGCCTTCGGCTCGCTCCTCCGGGGCCTGCACCACTGGTACCTGCTTTTGGTGGCGCCGTTTCTCTGTTTTTTCCCCTCCGGCGCCTGGCTCTATCTGCAGGCGGCGACGCTCTTCACCTTCCCTGTGATGGCAAACGAGTTAACCACCGGAGTTTTTTATGAGATCGGCTGGCACAAGGCAATCGCATACGCCCCCTTCTACGGGCTGCTCGTCCTGGGGCTGCTGCGCAACACTCAGCTCACATCCGGCCGCCAGTATGACGCCCCGAACTCGATATCGGTGATCATCCCGACCTTCAACGAGGCTGCGCACATTGGAGACGGCCTCTCCTCTATCGAACGCGGCGGGCCGATCCGGGAGGTGATCGTCGCCGACGGGGGATCCACCGACGGCACCGCTGCGCTCGCCCGGTCGAGGGGAGTGAGCGTGGTTGAGTGCAAGCAGGGCAGGGGAGCCCAGATCCGGGCGGCGGCCCGCATCGCCCGGGGGGACGTCGTCCTGGTTCTACATGCGGACAGCACCCTTTTGCCCGGGGCCGCCGAGCGGCTCATGCATGCGCTTGCCGCGGCGCCGGAGGCTGCCGGCGGCTGTTTCGGGATGACCTTCGCAGATCGGCGTCCGGCGGCCCGCACCATTGCATGGTTGAACAACCTTAAGGCCGCTCTGACCGGGATAAGCTTCGGCGACCAGGCCCAGTTCTGCCGGCGGGCGGCTTTAGAGGCCGTGGGCGGTTTCCCCGGCCTGATGCTCATGGAGGATGTGGAACTGTCGCTGAGGCTCAAAGCGGCCGGCCGGCTGATCTACCTGGGGCAGGGGGTGCGCGTCTCCGGCCGGCGCTGGAAAGGGGGGAGCTTCCTGAAAAAGATCAGACTGGTGCTGGGCCTGTTTTTCCGCTACCTGTTCGAGCGGCGCCTCGGTCGGACAAAGGATGGCTACTATTACCTCAAATATTACGGCAGGAATATTTGATATTGGGTTGTCGGGGGAGGGGGGGATCAATTTTGAAGGCAACAACGCTGTCGATGTAAATTATCTCGATTACCATTAAGGCTGATGAAGTTGAGGTAAAGGATTTTGTTTCGTGATGTTCGCAAAAACAACGCCCCTGCCGGTTAAGGGACAACCAAATCACCACACCGCCTCATAATCCTTCGGACCCAGGTTCCATTTGCGGCCGTAGACGTTAATGCGCCGGGTCTCGCTGCCGCGGTCGTAGACCTTGCCGCCGTCATGGACCCAGGCCAGCAGCCCGCCGCGCAGGTTTAATATGGGGATGCCCTCTTTTTTGAGCCTGGCCGCAAGCTTGCCGCTGCGGTAACTGATGGTGCAGTAGCCGATGAGGGTGCGGCCCTCGTATTTCGCGGGGTCCTTCAGGAACTCTTTTTCGGTGACGGCGGAGGGCAGCATCGAGACATTCTGCTCTCTCTCCTCGCGCACGTCGATGAACAGCGCCTTGCCTTCCTCCAACAACCGCATCGCTGCAGCGGTCTCGATATCCTCGACCTCCGCGAAGTTATTTTTGTAGGCGCGGTACATCACCTCGATTTTAGCGCGCTTCTCCGCATCGCTCATGCCGTCCGCCGCCCGGCCGGGCGGCGCGAGGCCCATCGAAAGCGCCCAGGCCAAGCCGATGCAGGGCAGGGAGAACCGAAAAAATCGAATGGCGGGGTTCATGTTGTCGCTCTTTTTTTTAGGATCGCCATCCTGCCGCAAAGATAAAGATGCTCAACGTCAGGCCCCCTTCAACCAGCCTTCACATCAGTGAGCTGATCAGGCAACGGCCATGGGCGCCGGCAGCATGTCCGAAAGGGCCTGCAGGGCGAGCCGGTAGCCCGGCGCCCCGAGCCCGATGATCTGACCGGTGACCACCCCCGCCATGAGCGACACGCGCCGGAACTCTTCGCGCCTGTGGATGTTGGAGAGGTGCACCTCGATCACCGGAACCTCCAGCATGCTCAGGGCGTCCCGGATTGCGACGGAGGTGTGGGTGTAGGCGGCGGCGTTGATGATCAGCCCGGCGCAGCGGCCGATGGCCTGCTGGATGCGGTCGACGATCTCCCCTTCGCGGTTGGACTGGAAGGCCTCGACCGCAAGCTTTAGACGCCCGCCGAGCTCCGCAAGGCCGCGGTTGATCTCATCCAGCGTCGTTCGGCCGTAGATCTCGGGCTCGCGTCGTCCCAGCAGGTTGAGGTTGGGGCCGTGAATGACAACGATTTTAGGGGGTGAGGCGGACGTTGGGCTCATGAGGTCTTCTCATCCTTCGGCCAGCCGGCGCAGCGCGTCGATCGTCTGGCGGTAGTTCGAGCTATGGAAAATGGCGGATCCGGCCACAAACACGTCGGCCCCGGCCGCGGAGATCTCGGCGATGTTCCCGGCGCTCACCCCGCCGTCGACTTCGATCAGGGTGTTGAGCCCCTTTTCCGATATCATGCGGCGCAGCGAGGCGATCCTGGCGATGCTGTTGGGGATGAAGGCCTGGCCGCCGAAGCCCGGGTTGGCGCTCATGACCAGCACGAAGTCGAGATATTCCAGGATCCACCGGAGCGTTTCGACCGGGGTGGCCGGGTTCAGCACAACCCCCGGCTTGGCGCCCGCATCGCGGATGAGCTGGACCGTGCGGTTCAGGTGGGTGCAGGTCTCCACATGCACACAGATGGTCGATGCTCCGGCCCGCGCGAAGTCGGAGACG
>JAWOHH010000072.1:0-70741 GCA_046496215.1 Desulfobacterales bacterium | reverse complement strand
ATCTCGCTGGACTTGAGGACATCCTCCGTAAGCGTTGCCAGTACAGCCTCTTTGCGCAGGTCAAACCCCAGCGCTTCCATGCGCCCGATAAGGCGACCCTGCCGGTGGCGGACAGGCGCAAGTTGCCGAGCCACCAGGCCTTCGTCCCACCGGAAATTTGGCCATTCCATCAGTTCATGAATATAAGTCGTCATCCTTCGCACTCTATGCGGAGATTATGCCCTCTATTTGCCAAAAAAGCAAGAAGGATATCCGTATATAATGCGGAGAATAAAGGTGCTAATCTCCGCAACGGGAATGGGGTTCGCGTTTTTGCGGAGTTGGACTTGGATAGCCTGAGTGATCTCAAGACGGAGAATAAGGGCTAATGCTCTATCTGCCCTGCCACAAGGCTATATGGCCATGAATTATAGATCAATAATTTCTTAAGAAAAACCACCGCCGACCAAGCACGTATAAACACATGGGACTGCCTGGACCACTGGACCACCATGCGATCAGTGATTTAAATTGTTTGGTAGGCCAAATTTAAGGTGAGCACACCTGTTGGGGAAAAAGGCCGAGAAATGGGGCTTTTTGGAGGCTGGTAACTACAGTAGTTACCAATAAATTATATAATATATTTATAGCGTTATTTAAACTGGCTTTCGCCTTCGGGACGCTGGGGTCGGTGGTTCAAATCCACTCGTCCCGACCAAAATCAAGTACACAGAAAGCCTCAGGAACTGCCTGGGGCTTTCTTTTTGGTATGGCCTCGTCGTTGAACCACTTCAGAAAAGTGGATATGTCCCTCACGCGATCGAGGATTGCCCGACAAGCTGATGCCCTGCCGCGTTCTGCTGCAGCACGATATGGCCAAGCCGATCGCTGATCGCATTAACGATGGGCAAATGATCCCACATCCGTCCTCCTGCACAGAAAAGAAAAAGGCAGGCCCTTTTGAGGACTGCCTCGTTGAGAGGATGTTTCTCGAAATACCGTTGTTTTACTGACCTTCTGCCTCGACGGAGGCAAAACGACAGAAAAGATGCACGCGTATTCGAGAGACATCAAGCAGGGCCACCTCCGACCTTCCTTTGTTAAGCGTAGCCTTCGGGGGACCGACGTCACCCCAAGGCTCATACTGTAAAATGTTGAAGTCGGGTGATCCACTGCAACTGATGATATAGTAAGTCCATTTCACAGGGAATCAAGCCTAATATAATTTTAAAATATTCTAAATAGGTTGTACAGATGGGACCATCGCAACAGGAAAACGATCGTCGCAAGATGATGTCGTCGCGATGGGAAAGGGATTGCGAAATATCTTCAAATGGAAAAGTCAACCCCCTGGGAAAGCGGCAGGTCGCGGGACCAGTTGACGGTGCAGGTCTGCCGCCGCATGTAGGCCTTCCAGGCGTCGGACCCGGCTTCCCGGCCGCCCCCGGTCTCCTTCTCGCCCCCGAAGGCGCCGCCGATCTCCGCCCCGGAGGTGCCGATGTTGACGTTGGCGATCCCGCAGTCGCTGCCCTGGTGGCTTAAAAACAACTCCGCTTCCAGGATATCTCTTGTGAAGATGGCCGACGAGAGCCCCTGCGGGACCGCATTTTGAAGCGCGATCGCCTCTTCGATAGCCTCGTACCGGGTCAGGTAAAGGATCGGGGCGAAGGTCTCCTCCTGCACCATGGGCAGGCCCGCGGGGGCCTCGACGAGACAGGGCGTGACGAAAGTCCCGGCATCGAAAATGCCGCCCGACAAAACATCCCCTCCGAAGATCACCCTGCCGCCCTGCCCCTTGGCTTTTTCCAAAGCAGCCTGCATGGCCTGGACGGCGGCCCGGTCGATGAGCGAACCCATGTGGATCCCGTTCTCCAGCGGGTTCCCGATCCGGAGCTTCCGATAGGCGCCGACCAGGGACCGGCAGAACCGCTCGAAAATCTCCCGGTGAACGATTGCCCGCCGGGTGGTGGTGCAGCGCTGGCCGGCGGTCCCCACGGCCCCGAAAACGACCGCCCGGAGCGCGAGGTTCAGCTCCGCGCTGGGGGACACGATCACGGCGTTGTTCCCGCCCAGTTCCAGGATCGTTCTCCCCAGCCGCGCCGATACCGCCTGCGAAACGTCCCGACCCATGGCGACGCTTCCCGTGGCCGAAATCAGCGGTACGCGCCGGTCGTTGATCAGCCGGTTCCCGACCGCGCCCCTCTCCCCGATCACCAGGTTGAGGACCCCCGCCGGTACCCCGTTTTGTTCCAGCACGGGCCAAATGAGCTTCATGGCGGCGACGGCGGAGAGCGCCGCCTTGGACGAAGGCTTCCAGACGACGGTGTCGCCGCAGACCAGCGCAATCAGTGCATTCCAGGCCCACACCGCCAGCGGGAAGTTGAAGGCCGTGACCACCCCGACCGGGCCCAGCGGAAGCCACTGCTCGTAGAGCCGGTGCCGGGGCCGTTCGCTGGGCAGGGTCGATCCGTACAGCATGCGCGACTGGCCGACGGCAAAATCGGCCATGTCGATCATCTCCTGGACCTCGCCCTCCGCCTCGGGCCGGATCTTGCCCACCTCGAGCGCAATGATCTCGGCCAAATCCGCCTTGTGAGCGCGCAGCACGCCGCCGATCTGGCGCACGACCTCACCGCGCTTCGGGGCGGGGACCTCGGACCACATTTTGAACGCGGCGGCCGCCGCATTCAAAACGGTTTCGTACTCTGCGGCGCCGGCGGTGCGTATCCGACCGATGGTCCGAAGATCGATGGGAGACACCGCGCTCACGGTTTCCCCGCGGCACGCGATCGCTTGGCCGCAGCCGGCCCCCTGCTGCTCCTCGAGCAGACCCAGTTTCGCGAGCACTGAATGGTTGCGGCTATCCACGGGAACCTCCAGGCGGGTTGGACGAACTGGGACGGAAAAACGGCCGGCACGCATTCAAGTTAAATTCAAAAATCGAGCCGTCAATCATCTCAGCCGGGTTCATCGCCGGCGCCTTGACCCCTCAGCGGAATCCTGTTAGAGCGCATCGCTCCGGTAGCCGATTTCAAACGGCGGCAAAACAGGGACTGCCCTCATGACCGATCACACCAAGATCAATGCCCGGGTCATTTTCGCGCTGACCCTCGTGCACTTCACGGGCGACCTCTACGCCTCCTTCGTCAACCCGCTGCTGCCGGTCTTCGCCGACACCTTCTCCCTCTCGCTCGCCCAGGTGGGGCTGCTGGCCGGGGTCAGCCGGTTTCTGATGTTCATCGTCCAGCCGGTGGCCGGCTACCTGGCGGACCACTACCGCACGCGGCTCTTCGTGCTCGGCGGGCCGATCCTCTCCATGATTTTCATCCCGCTGGTGGGGGTGGCGCCCGGCTTTCTGACCCTGATCCTGTTCATCGTGATCGGCTCGACCGGGCAGGCCATGTTCCACCCCCCGGTGGCCGGGATGATCTCGACTTACGCCGGCCGCCACTTCAGCTTTGCCATGTCCATTTTCAACGTGGGCGGCACCCTCGCCTTCGGCGTGGGCCCCATTCTCGTCACCGCCCTCGTGGCCGCCTATGGGATCCGGGCCACCGTCTTCACGGCCGCGATCGGCCTGCCCCTGCTCCCCCTGATCTTCTGGCTGGTCCCGCGCCCGGAAGGCGAAGGCCTCGCCAGCCGCGGTTTCTGGGGCTCGCTGCGAGAGGCGCTGGGCGACGCCTGGAAACCGGTCCTCAACGTGTGGGTGCTGATGGTGCTGAGGGCCTTCGTCAGCCAGTCCTTCATCACCTTCATCCCGATGCTCTACGCCCAGGCGGGGTATTCGCTGGTCGACATCGGCCTGGTGGTCTCGCTGTTCACGCTGGCCGGCTCGGCCAGCGGGCTCGCCGCCGGTCACATGGCCGACCGCATCGGCTACCGGCCCGTCTTCCTGGTAAGCAACCTCCTGGCCGCGCCGGTGCTGCTGCTGTCGGTATTCTTAAGAGGCGCATGGGTCTATCCGAGCGCATTTCTGGCGGGGTTCTTCTCGATGGCCACCCTGCCGCTGGGTGTGGCCATGGCGCAGGAGCTCGCTCCCAGGGGCCGCTCCATGGTCTCCAGCCTAATGATGGGGCTGGCCCTGGGCACCGGCGGGATCATGGCCCCGGTGGTGGGTGCGCTGGCCGATCGCTACGGCATCATCGCCGTCCTGTCGTGGCTGCCGGCGCTGCCCCTGATCTCAATGGTCCTGGTGGCACGGTTGCCGAACATCGGCGGCTATAGCCGCCGGGGTTGAACCCCTCGCCCCTTTCATCCTCTGGCCACCACCACGGCGATGATCAGGGCCGCCAGCGCCCATCGGTAGAGGACAAAAACTGTGACAGGGTGTTTCGCCAGAAACCGCAGAAGATACTTGATGCATAGGTAACCGCTGACGGCCGCCGCCAGGAACCCGCCGGCGAAAGCGACGACGTCGAAGCCTCCCAGCCCGTGGGCGTGGATGTCCCGTACGATGGTCCAGAGGCTCTTGGCACCGGCCCCGCCGATGATCGGGGCGGAGAGCAGAAACGAGAACCGGGCCGCGGCCTCGCGTTTGAGCCCGAGCGCCAGCCCGGCTGTGATGGTGGCCCCGGAGCGGGAGACCCCCGGGAAGATCGCAAGCGCCTGCGCCATCCCGATGAGGAGGACCTCTTTCAGCGAAAGCTGGTCCATTGTCCGCAGGTGGCCCGCCATCCTCTCCGCAAGAAGCAGGAATACCCCCAACAGGGCCAGGACCACGGCCAGAGCGATCATGGAAGTGGCCTCGATCGGCACGCCGGGCCTGTGGAACAACTCCTCGATCGTGCTTTCGGCCAGCAGGCCGACCACCCCGCCCGGGATCGTGCCGATGATGAGAAACCACGCCATCCGTCGGTCCGGGTCTCCCCCGATCCGCCTTTCGGCGATGCTGGCCAGGCCGGCCTTGATCAGCCGCACCCAATCCGCGGCGAAATAGGAGAGCACGGCGATCAGCGTGCCGAGGTGCAGGGCCACGTCAAAGGTCAGGCTGTTCAGCATGCGCTCCCCCCAGCCGAACAACCACGGCACGACGACCAGGTGCGCCGAGCTCGAGATCGGGATGAACTCGGTCAACCCCTGGATGACCCCCAGGATGGCCGATTGAAGCATGGTCACGGAAGTCTCCCTAAAAAAGTTCAGAGTCGGAATTGAGAGCCGGAGTCGAAGAAAAAAGTAACGAACAACGATGGAAGGGCCAGAAAACGTCGAAGTGCAGAGTCGGAGTCAATCATCAACCCTACTGCCAAACTCCGACTTGGAACTCCGACTCCGACTGCTATTTTCTCCGACTCGGAACTCCGACTTTCAACTTATTCTCCTGCTAGTGCGGGGCGCCGGTGGAACCAGGGCTGGGCGGCTTCCAGCTGGCCGGCCAGCTGGAACAGGAGCCCCTCCCGGCCGAAGGGGGCAACGAACTGGACCCCGAGGGGAAGCCCGTCGGCAGTCCAGTGCAGCGGGACCGACATGGCGGGCTGGCCGGTGAAATTGGCCAGCATGGTGAAAGGGGTGCGCGTCGCGTGCTCGAGCCCCATTTCCATGATCTTCCCCGACCACCTCAGCAAGCGGGTGAGCTTGAGCGCGTTCACGGTTTTCAGCAGAGCATGTTCGATCGCGCTGGGCTTGAGCTCGCCGATCCGGGCCGGGGGCTGGGCCACGGTGGGAGTCAGGAAAATATCGTATTGCCTGTGGAACCGCGCCATCGCGCGGGAAGCCAGACCCCAGAGCCGCTTGGCGTGCGCAAGCGCCGATGCCGACTCCAGCCGGCCGAGCTGCCCGAGGGTCCAGCTGATGGTCTCCACATCGTCCGGAGTGGCCTTGCGTTTCAGCACCGCCTCCAGCTCGTCGATGGTTGCGGCGGTTTCGGCATAGTACATCGTGAAAAAGCTGCGGATCAGCTGCACGCCGTCGATCTGCGGCTGCGCCTCTTCCACCGTGTGGCCCAGGCGGTGCAAAAGCCGCGCGGCCTCCAGAGCCGCTTTCTGGCATTCGGGGTGGACGGCGGCGCCGAGGGGCGAAAGCGTGCTGTAGGCGATGCGCAGCCGCCCGGGTTCCCGGCCGACCTCATGCAGAAACGGCCGGTCGGGGGGTGCGATGGTGTAAGGGGCCCCGGGGTCCGGGGCGCAAACCGCATCGAGCATGGCGGCGCTGTCGCGCACCGAACGCGTGATCACGTGCTCGACCACCGCCCCCTGCCAGATCTCGCCGAAATCCGGTCCGGTAGGAGTGCGTCCGCGGCTGGGCTTGAGCCCGAAGAGCCCGCAATAAGCGGCCGGGATGCGGATGGACCCGCCCCCGTCCCCGCCGCCCGCCAGCGGCACCATGCCGGCGGCCACCGCGGCGGCCGACCCCCCACTCGAACCGCCCGGTGTGCGGTCCGTATTCCAGGGATTGCGGGTCGGGCCGAAGAGCTCCGGCTCGGTGACCGCCACCAGCCCGAATTCGGGCGTGTTGGTTTTGCCCAAGATAGCGACACCGGCCCGCTTGAAGCGGACCACGAGCTCGCTGTCGTGGTCGGGAACATAATGACGGAGGGCTTTGGACCCGAAGCTGGTGGGAACGCCGGCCACCAGCGCGAGCAGGTCCTTGAGCAGGAACGGCACCCCGGCGAAGGGCCCGCCGGGGTCGGTTTCAGCGAGCGCTTTGCGCCCGTAGTCGAACATGGGCCGGACCACGGCGTTGATGGCCGGGTTGCGCCGCTCGATGCGTGCAATGGCCTCCTCGCAGACATCGCGGGCGGAGACCGCGCCCGTGCGGATCAACTCGGCCAACCCCAGCCCGTCGTACTGATCGTACTCCTTGAAACCGGACATGGTCCTATCCGACTACCAGTCGTAGCGCTCTTTTTCGATGATGGTGGCCACACCCTGTCCGCCGCCCACGCAGGCGTTGGCGCAGCCGTAGCGGCCGCCCTTGCGGTTGAGGATGCGCGCAAGCGTGCCCACCAGACGGATCCCGGTGGCGCCCAGGGCGTGCCCGATGGCCGTGCCGCCGCCCATGACGTTGACTTTTTCCGGGTCGATGCCGAGCTCGCGGATGCAGTTGAGCGCAACGACGCAGAAGGCTTCGTTGATCTCCCAGAAGTCGATGTCGCCGGCCTTCATCTTGGCCTTCTCCAGGGCCATCTTGCTGGCCGGCACGGGGCCCGCGCCCATGATCGTGGGGTCCACGCCGGCAAATCCGATGGAGCGGATGGTGGCGAGCGGCTTGATCCCTTTCTTCTTGGCCGCCTCCTTGGACATGAGAATCATGGCCGTTGCGCCGGCGTTCAGCGGGGAGGAGTTGCCGGGCGTGACCACGCCGTCCTTCTTGAAGGCCGGTTTGAGATCGCGCATGCTCTCGATGGTGGCATCCTCGCGCACGGCCTGGTCGGTGGCGACCTTCAGCACGCTGCCGTCGGCCTGCTCGGCGTCGACCGGCAGGATCTCCTCGTCGAAGAACCCCTCACGGCGCGCCTGGACCGCCAGCCGGTGCGAGCGCACCCCCCACTCGTCCATCTCCTCGCGGCTGAACTTGGTCTGCGCCACCAGTTTCTCGGCGGTGAGCCCCATGTTCATGGAGGTCATCATGTCCCAGTGGCTCAGGGCCGGGTCGAGGAAGAGGCCCATGTTGGGTGCGACCAACCCGCGCTCGACCTGTGTCATGCCCATGGGCACCCGCGTCATGTGCTCCATGCCGCCGACGAGCACGGTGTCGGCAAAGTTCATGGCGATCTCCATGAAGCCGATCTGGATTCCGGCCATGGAGGAGCCGCACTGCTGGTCGACGAACTTCGCGGGAATGGTCTTGGGCAGGTTGGCCATGAAGATCGGGATGCGTCCCCCGTAGGCCCACTGTTCGCCCACCGCCACGGCGCAGCCGACCAGGAAGTCATCGATCTCCTGGGGGTTGACCCCGGTGCGCCGGATCACCTCCGGCAGGACCTTTGCCAGCAGCTCATCGGCCCTCAACTTGCAGAACCAGTCCCGGGCCGGTTCGGTGGGCCGGGAGCGCGACAACGCCGTCCTGAGATAGCCTGCAATCACCACGTCTCTCATGGGAACCTCCTATGGTAGGGTAAAAGATGTTTAGGGCTCAAAGTCAAGGGCTCAGGCCGGGTAAAAACGCCGGCCGGAATCCGCCATCGACTTGATCAGGCCGGCCGGCGTGAAGTGTTCGCCGTAGCGCTTTTCAAGTTCGACCAGCTTGCGGTGGACGTTGGCAAGGCCCCAGGCGTCGGCATAGCGCAATATGCCCCCGCGGTAGGGCGGAAACCCCGTGCCGTAGATCATGGCCAGGTCCATGTCCTGGGGCCGGTCGCAGATCCCCTCCTCGATCATGAAGGCCGCCTCGTTGATGGCCGCGGCCAGCATCAGATCGACGATCTCCTGGGGGGTGGCCTGCTTGGGCTTGACCCCGTTGGCCTTGAGATAGGCGGCGACGGCCTCGACCACTTTGGGGTTGGGCACGGGTTTGGGCCCGCTGTAATCCATGTAGCCCGCGCCGGTCTTGCGGCCGTAGCAGCCGGTGCGATAGACGGCCTCGGTCAGCGGGTGCACCTTCCATCGAGCCCCCAGCCGGGCCTCGAAGGTCTTGTTGACGTGGTAGTTGATGTCGATGCCGGTCAGATCCGAAAGGGCCGCCGGGCCCATGGGCATGCCGAAATCCACCATGGCGGCCTCGATCGCGGCGCCATCCACCCCGTCGGCCGCCAGGTAGACCGACCCGCTCATCAGGCCCAGCAGCTGGCGCGAAACGTAGAAGCCGGGCCCGTCGTTGACGACGATGGGGATCTTTTTGATGGCGCGCGCGAAGGCCACGCTGCTCGCCAGGGTCTGGTCCGAGGTCTTCTGGGCGCAAATGATCTCCAACAGCTGCATGCGCTGGGCCGGGTTGAAGAAGTGCAGCCCGATCATGCGCCCCGGGTCTTTGAGCACGGAGGCCATCTCGGTGATGGGCAGGGCCGAAGTGTTGGTGGCGAAGATCGCCTCCGGCCGGCAGATGCCCTCGAGTTTCTTCCAGATGTCCTGCTTGACCTGCATGTTTTCGAGCACGGCCTCGATGATCAGGTCGGCGTCCCGGCACTCCTCCAGAGAGGTGGTCGTCTTCAACTGGCCCGAAATCATGGCCTCCAAGGCCTCCGGTTTCATTTTGCGGTTCTTGATGTGATAGTCGAAGGTGCCGCGGATCGAGGCCACCCCCTTCTGCACGGCGGCATCGTTGATGTCCCAAAGCACGGCTTTGAAGCCCCCGGTCAGCAGCAGGTGCACGATGCCCGAGCCCATGACCCCGCCGCCCAGCATGGCGACCGTGGCGGTCTTGGCCGGCTTGAGCTTTTCGATCCGCGGGAGCCTGCCGGCGGCACGGGTGTTGAGGAAAATCCCGATCAGGTTCTTGGCGACGTCCGAGAGCAGACAGTCGGCAAAGAGGCCGGCTTCGATCGCCAGATCGGCGTCGAAGTCGTAGCCCAACCCCTTCTCGAGGGCCTCGATGGCCTTGAACGGGGCGATGTAGCCCTTGGCCTTGGAGGCCGTCATCATCTTGGTGAAACCCAGCAGGGCCTTTTTTTCAGCCGCGCTCGGCAGGCGGTCGTGCCGGAGCCGGGTGACACGGCTGCTGCGGTTGAGCCGGCCGGAGATGAACTTCTGCGCCGCTTTGACCGCTGCCGCCAGGAGCTCTCCGGGCTCGACGACCTCATCCACCAGGGTCCGCGCCAAGGCCTTCTCCGCCTTGATGGGCTTGCCGGCGGTGATCATCTCGAGCGCGTTGGGAAGACCGATCAGCCGGGGCAGCCGCTGAGTGCCGCCGGCCCCCGGGATCAGGCCGAGCTGCACCTCCGGCTGGCCGAGCTCGGCGCCCTTGACGGCCACCCGGTAGTGGCAGACCATGGCCAACTCGAGCCCGCCCCCGAGGCAGGTACCGTTGATCGCGGCGATCACCGGCTTGGGGCCGGTCTCGATCGCATTCAGGAAGCGGTTGTTCTCCGCGAGCAGCTTGAGGATCTCCTCCCGGGAGCGGAGGTCCTTGATCTGCGTGATGTCGGCGCCGGCGATAAAGGTCTTCCCCGTCCCGGTCATCACCACCGCCTTGACGTCGCCGTCCTTGAACGCCTCCCCCACGGCGTCGGCGATTTCCATCACGAACGCCCCCGAGAGCTGGTTGACCGGCGGGTTGTCCAGGACGAACACCGCGACCCCATCCTTCAGCTCCACCTTGACTGTCCGGTAGTCTGTCTTCATCGTTCGGCGCCCCCTTTGGTGTGCATGTGCGATTTACATGTAGCGTGCAACACGTTACACGGCTATCTCTCTTACATTAAACAAGTTATTTGTCAATACTTTTTTATTGACTTTTTGCGCCGCGGCCGATATCACCCCAAACGTCGCAGCGCCGGGCCGCGTCGCTCCCCCATCCACCCGGCCGCCGGGGTCGCAAATGAAAATCGGTGAACTGGTCAAAAAAACCGGGGTGCCCAAGGAGACGATCCACTATTATATCCGCGAGGGGCTGCTGCGCAAGCCGCGCAAGTCCGGGTCGAACATCGCCGAGTACACCGAGGGCCACGTCGCGCGCATCCTGGTGGTCAAGGAGCTCCGCGACATCTTCTTTCTGCCCATCCCCGAAATCAAGAAAATCCTCAAACAGACCCGCAAGCAGTCGGCCTCGGACCAGGCGGCCTCCGACCTGCATAACAAGTACTTTCGCCCCCTGGACCGGCTGCTCTCCACCGAAATCGTCGGCAGCGAGGCGTTTCGCCGGGCGACGGGACTGGGGCGCAAGTGGCTGGCCGTCATGGAGGAGTGGGGCGTGATCACCCACACGCTGCGCGGCGGCAAGCCGGTCTACTCGCGCGACGATGTCATCATCGGCCGCCTCATGGCGGACATGGACACGCTGGGCTTCGGCCCCAAGGACGGCTACGACCCCGAGGAGTTGAAGCGCATCGCCGATTTCATCCGCGACTTCGTGCGCAGCGCCCACAGCGAGTACTTCCGCCGCAACTTGGAGCGGCTCTCCTCCGACGAGCTGGACGGCAAGGGCAGCCGGTTTGCGGAGATCATGAGCTTGTTTTTTTACCACATCTATCGCAAACTCGTGCGCGAGGAGTATCTGCGCCTGCGCAAGCGGCTGACTCGAAAAAGGCCCCCCTGAACATCCTTGTGGGTCTTTGCGTCGGCCACGACTCCATGGTGTTCAAATACAGCGAGGCCCCCTGCACCGTGCTTGCCGCCAAGGATCGGGGCTTCGGCCACAACCCGCTCGCAGCGGTCTACACACTGGAGAGCTACTACCGCTATCTCAAGCAGCCGCTGGAGTGAGCCGGGTCGGCGGGGTCCCCCGGTTTTGGCGAGTCGAGGGAAAGAGTCGGGGCCGAAGAGTCGTGCGGCGGTTCGGGCAGCATGGCCTCGATCTCCCGCAGGGCGCCCATGAAAGCCCGGCGTGCGTCACGGGAATGCGGGTTGTAGCACTGCATGTCCTCGAAGAGCTGCCAGGTGTCGTTCTCGACCACCTCGAGGATGCGCAGCAAGCGCCGGTAGCCCTCGGTGTCGATGCCCATCGGCCGCGCGCCCGTCCGGGCGAGCGCCCGGCCGATGAAATGGGTGAGGGCCAGGCTGACCGCGATCTGGCGGTCGTGCTCCTCGGGGGTGGCGAGGATGACGGCCAGCCCCTTGGCCTCGAGGTAGGCGCGCACGGCGGCCAGGCGCCCTTCCGCGATGCGCACCGGGCAGAGCACGATCTTGCGGCCGGCCAGCGAGTCGGCCGCGCTGTCGGGCCCGAACATGGGGTGGGTGCCGAGGATGTCGACCCCCGCCGGGAGCATCGCCTGCATCCAGCCGACCGGCTGCTCCTTGACCGAGCAGACATCCACCACCAGGCTCCCGGCCCGCAGACGCGGTCCGAGCGCCGCCAGCACCTCCTGCAGCCGCGAAATCGGCACCGCCGGCAGGACGATGTCGCATCGGGCGGCCTCTTCGATCCCCGCAAGCTCCGCCCCGGCCGCGGAGACGGCCTCGGCCGCGGCCGATCCGCTGCAGACCTTGATGCGGAAGTCCGCGGCCAGGTATTTGGCCGTCAGCCGGCCAAACCGCCCGAAGCCGACGATGCCGACGGTGCACCCCACCCCGATCGGCCCGCTCATCGGTAGAGCCCCTCGAGGGTTTGCCAGAAGCCCGGGAACGATTTCTGCACGCAGGCCTCGTCCAGGATCCGCACACCCGGCGCCTTCAACCCGGCAACCGCAAAGCTCATGGCGATGCGGTGGTCGCTGTGGCACTCGATGGCGGCCGGCTGCGGGGTGCCGCCTTCGACCCAGAGGCTGTTCGCCTCGACCGCCGCAGCAATCCCCATTCGATTCAGGCCGGCGGTTACCGCCGCCAGCCGATCGCTCTCCTTCTCCCGCAGGTGCGCCACGTTGCGGATGACGGTTCGCCCTCCGGCAAAGGCCGCCACGACGGCCACCGTGGGCACCGCGTCCGGGGTATCCGCCATGTCGATGTCGACCGCGGATAGCGGCCCGCCGGTAACCGCCACCCCCTCCCCCCCGGGCTCCACCCGGCAGCCCATGCGCTCCAAAATGTCGAGCAGCCGGATGTCCCCCTGGCGCGAGCCGCGGTGGGTGCCCCTCACACCGACCGTCGAGCCCGTGACCGCCGCCGCCGCCCAAAAATACCCGGCCTGGGAGCAGTCGGGCTCGACGTGATGGCTGCCGGCACGATAGCAGCGCCTGCCCGGCACCCTGAACCAGGCGTAGGCGTCGCGCTCGACCTTAACGCCGAAGCTCGCCATAATGTCGAGGGTGATGTCGATGTAGGGCCTCGAAACCGGGCCATGGGTCACCCTCACTTCCACCCCGTCCCGTGTGTAGGGGCCGATCAGGAGCAGGGCCGAGAGAAACTGGCTGCTCAGTGCGCAGTTGAGCCGGGCGAGACCGCCGACCGCTCCGCCCCCCGCGATCTCCACCGGGGGGCAGCGGCTGCCGTCAAGGGTGCGCGCTGCAACGCCCACTTGGGCCAGGCCGTCCAACAGGTCCTGCACCGGCCGGGCTTTGAGCCGATCGCTGCCGGTCAGAACCGATTTCCCGCGCGCCAAAGCGGCCACCGCGGTCAAGAGCCGCATGGAAGTCCCGGAATTCCCTAAAAAGATGGGCTCCGGACTAGCGTCGAGGCCCCCCCCGTTTCCGAAGACCTGCAGGCGCTCCCCATCCGGCTCGATCCGAATTCCCCAACGCTGCAGCGTTTCGCGGGTCAGGCGGGTGTCCTCGCTCTCCAGGGCGTTTGCGATCGCACAGCGCCCGTCGGAGAGCGCCGCGGCGATCAGCACCCGGTGGGTGACGCTTTTCGACCCCGGCACCGACACCACCGCCCGAGTGGGCGAAAGCAATTTGATCTCACGCATTCGTATGCAAACCCCGCGCAGGATGAGGCTATGGCGTAAAGGGTTCGAGGGGTCGAGTGAAGAATACCCCAACGTATATTTCGACGCGTTTATGCGATTAATAGCCGGGGCGTCCCCGCGGGGCTCCTTCCCCGCCCACGTCCGGCGGGGGTGAGGCCCCCCCCCTCGGCTGCCGACAGTCCGCCTAAACCGCTGAGGAACCACGGCTTCGACCCAAGATCATCGCGGCTGGAAGCCGCTCCCACAAAACAAAACCCTCATCGGCCGGCGGCGGATAGCCCACCGCGACGGCCTCCACCTGGGCGCAGGATCAAGGCACGCAAGCCTCGCGGCTCGAGGCGTACCGAAAGTACGCCGCAGAGCCCGCGGGGCGAAGCGCAACGCCGAGCCTGCGCTCAGGCGGAGGCCGTCAATTCGGCCTCGACGGCCATCCGCATGACCTCCACCGGTGCCGGCAGCCCCGTCCAGAGCTCGAATTGCCGCGCCCCCTGGCGGATGAACATGGCCAGCCCGTCGACCACCACGCATCCGGCCGCGGCGGCGTCCTGCAGAAGCTTCGTCTGCAGCGGGTTGTAGACGATGTCCATCACCACCAGCCCGGGGCGCAGGCGCTCGGCCGGAACCGGCGTGTCGCCCGCATCCGGTGCCATGCCGACCGGCGTGGTGTTGACCAGCAGGTCGCATCCCTCGGCCGTGAACTCCGACAGCGGCCGGAAGTCGGCGCCCAGCTCCGCCGCCAGCGCCTCTCCGCGCGCCCGGCTGCGGTTGAAGAGCGTGACCGTGGCGCCCTCGGCCATGACCCCGAAGGCCACGGCCCGGGCCGCTCCGCCGGCACCCAGCACGGCGGCAGCCTTGCCGGCCAGAGGGGTTTTCTCCTTCAGGGCGGCCACAGCCCCGTCGACGTCGGTGTTCCAGCCCTGCAGCCGGCCGTCCGCGATCACGATCGTGTTGACCGCCTGGATTCGGCGGGCGCTTTTCTCGACCTCGTCCAGGCATTCGATCACCGCCTGCTTGTGGGGGATGGTGATGCTGGCCCCCTGGAATCCCAGCGCCCGGAGCCCGGCGATGGCCGGTCGGATCTCGCAGGTCGGGATGGCGGCGTACACCCCGCTGTAGCCTGCGGCGGCAAAGGCGGCGTTGTGCATGACCGGGCTCAAACTGTGCCCCACCGGGTGCCCGAGCAGCGCGAACCGGGCCGGGGGCGCATCGGCGGCGATTTCGCGCGGGGTTCGCTGCACGTCACGGGAGGCGGCAATCAAATCCGCATAGATCCGCAGCAAAAATCGACCCGGCAGCAAACCGCCGCGGTTCAGCTCCAGCAGCTGCCGGTAGACGTTTGCCTCGCGCCCGCGGTCCACTACGTTGCGACCGAGATCCCGCTTGATCCGGCCGATGCGCACGGCCGCCGCAATCCGCTCGTTGAGGAGCATCAAAATCTCGGCATCCAGCCGGTCGATGCGCCTGCGCTCGGCCTCGATCCCGGCCGGGGACCCCGGGTCGGGCGCCGGGGGGAGATCGGGACGTTTGGGGCCGGCGCTCACGTCGCAGCCTTCACTCGGCGGGGCGGAGGATGTCGGGCGCCTCCGCCAGCCAGTGCAAGAACTCCTCGATCGCAACCGTTTCGACAACCGCCTCCCCAATGCGGTTCAGCTGCACCATCTGGACCGCCCCCGCGCGCCGTTTTTTGTCCCGTCCGACCGCCGCCTGCACCCGGTCTAAATCCGCAGCCGCCGTCGTGGGCAGCCGCAGCCGCTGCAGCAGCCGGACGATCCGGCCGTGGGCCTCGGGCGCTAGACGGCCGCACCGCACGGACACCGCCGCCGCGAACACCATCCCCACGCTGACAGCCTCGCCGTGCGAGAACCGGCCGGCCGCCTCCAGCGCGTGGCCCAGGGTGTGGCCGAAGTTGAGGATGCGGCGCTCCCCCGCCTCGCGCTCGTCCCGGCCGACAACGGCGGTCTTGATGCGCACCGAGTCGCGCACCAGCCGGGAGACAACGGCGGGGTCGAGGGCCAGGGCCCTCTCGGCCTGATCTTCGATGGCGGCGAACATGCCAGCGTCGGCGATCAGGGCGTGCTTGAGGATTTCGGCCAGGCCGTTGGCCGCCTCGGCCTCCGGCAGGGTGTTTAAGAACATGGGGTCGCAGAGCACGAACTCCGGCTGGCTGAAGGTGCCGACCAGGTTCTTGTAGCCTTCCAGGTTCACCCCGTTCTTGCCCCCGACGGCGGCATCCACCTGCGCCAGGAGGCTGGTGGCCACGAAGCCGAACCGCAGCCCGCGCAGGAAGGTCGCCGCCGTGAAGCCCGCCACATCGCAGACGACCCCGCCGCCGATCCCGACGATGAAGGCCGAGCGGTCGACCTCCAGCCCCAGCAAGGACTCATAGAGCCCGCGCACGGTCTCCAGGGTTTTGGCGCCTTCGCCGGCCCCGATGCTCAAGACCGGAAACGGCGGGAGCTCCTGCCGGTAGTGCCTGAGGATGTTTTCGTCGGTGATGACGACGGCCGGGCCCGGCGGGATGAGGCGGGCGAGCCCCCGGTAGGCATCCCCCACCAGGATCCGGGACACGCGGGAAACGCCCGCGATTTCGACGACCTGCATGCCGCCCCTCCCCCGGACTCACCGGCCGGCGGCGAGCGTTTCCGCCGCCGTCAGGATTAGGCGTTCAGTGGTCTCCCAGGAGATGCACGCGTCGGTGATCGACACCCCGTATTTCAAAGCGGTCGGGTCGCCCGAAAATTTCTGGCTGCCCTCGGAGAGGTAGCTCTCCAGCATGAGCCCCACCAGGGAGTCGTTGCCGCTGCGCCGCTGGTCGATCACGCTCTTCCAGGCCATGGCCTGGCCCTGGTGGGTCTTCCAGGAGTTGCCGTGCGAGCAATCCACCATGACGGCCTCGGGCAGGCCGTGCTGGATCAAGCCCAACCGCGCCTCGGCGATGCTCACGGGGTCGTAGTTGGGGCGTTTGCCGCCCCGCAGCACGATGTGGCCCATGGGGTTGCCGTTGGTCTGGATGATGCAGGTGTAGCCGTCCTGGTCGACGCCTAAAAACGCCTGAGGGGTGCGCGCGGCCACCATGGCGTTGATGGCGGAGTCCAGGTTGCCGTCGGTGCCGTTTTTGAAGCCGATCGGCATGGAGAGCCCGCTCGCCAGCTGCCGGTGGGCTTGGGATTCGGTCGTGCGCGCGCCGATCGCCCCCCAGCTGACCAGGTCGGCCACGTACTGCGGGGTGACCATCTCCAGCATCTCCGTCCCGGCCGCGACCCCCATCTCGTTGATCTGCCGCAGGATGCTGCGGGCCTTGTGCAGGCCGGCGTTCATGTCGCAGCTCCCGTCCAGATTGGGGTCGTTGATGAGGCCCTTCCAACCGATCGTGGTCCTGGGCTTTTCCAGGTACACGCGCATCACGAGGACCATAACATCTTGGACGCGACGCTGCAACGCGTTCAGGCGGGCAGCGTAGTCAAGCGCCCCTCTCTCGTCGTGGATCGAGCAGGGGCCGGTCACCACCAGCAGGCGGGCATCCTCCCGGCGGATGATGCGCTCGATGGCCGCGCGCCCGGCCACGACCGTCGCCGCGGCCGTGTCGCCGACCGGGATCTCTCGCTTCATCTCCCGCGGGGAAATGAGGCGCGTGTATTGCTTGATGCGCAGGTCGTCGGTGACCAGGGGCATTTTCCCTCCCAATGAGCCTGTCAAGCCGTTTCTCCCGATGCGGCCGCCAGCAGGCGCGCCGCCAGATCGCAAAGATCGCTTCCCACCCACTCCGCTCCTGCGGCGGCGAGCTCCGTGGCGGTGCACGACCCGGTTGCGACCGCAAAAGCCCGGACACCGGCCGCGCGCGCCATCGCCACGTCCTCGAGCGCATCGCCCACATAGCCGCAGACCTGCGGCGCCACCCCCATCTGCCGCAGCAGGGCAAGCAGGGGGGCCGGCGAGGGCTTGGGCTCCGGAACCTCGTCGAAAAAGAGCGTCGCCGCAAACAAGCCCGACAGCGTCGGCGGAAAGACCCGCTCGAAGAGCTCGCGGAAGGTGTTGGAGAGGACGCCCAGCGCGAAGTGCCGCGCGAGGACGCTCATGACCCGCGGAGTGTCCGCAAAGAGCAGTGCAGCCGGGTCCCGTTCCGCCGACTCGAGGTAGATGCGTCTGCGGATGCCGCTCAGCTCCCCCCACTGCGCGTCGCTGATCGCCCCGTAGTAGAGCAGGCGCTTGCGCGAGGGCGGCTGCGAGATGTGGCGCTGGACGGTCTCCCGCGACACGTCGAAACCCATGCGGCGCCCGGCCTGATAGTAGGCTTCGACATGCAGGTGCAGGTCGTCGACCAGCGTCCCGTTGTAGTCGAAGACGATCGCTTTGAGGTCCCGCACGTCACTTGTCCGTGAGTGCCGCGACCCCCGGCAGCGTCTTGCCCTCAATGAACTCCAGCGAGGCCCCGCCACCGGTGGAGACATGCGACACCCGCTCGGCCAACCCGAACTTCTCGACGGCCGCCGCCGAGTCCCCGCCGCCGATCACCGTCACGGCGCCCTTGGCGGTGATGTCCGCCAGCATGCCGGCCACCGCCGCGGTCCCCTGGGCGGCGGCGTCGATTTCAAAAACCCCCATGGGGCCGTTCCAGACGACGGTCCGGGCGCCCTCGAGCTGCCTGCGAAACTCCGCAATGGCGGCCGGCCCGATATCGACCCCTTTCCAGCCCGGCAGGATGGACCCGGCCGCCGCGGTCTTGAGCGCCCCGACCCGGCCGGCCTTGACGTCCAGCGCGTCGGTGACCAGGCAGTCCGCGGGCAAAACGATCTTGGCGCCGCCTGCGGACAAAATTTTCCCGGCGAGTTCGATCTTGTCCTCCTCGACCAGGGAGGCGCCGACCGCCAGCCCCTGCGCCCGGTAGAAGGTAAATACCATGCCGCCCCCGATCAGGATGCGGTCCACCTTGGGGAGCAGGTTGGTGATGACGTCGATCTTGCCGGAGATCTTGGCCCCGCCCAGGATGGCCACGTAGGGCCGGGCGGGGCTGCCGGTCACCCGACCGAGGTAGTCGAGTTCCTTCGTCATGAGATAGCCCGCCGCGCACGGCGCGATGTGCCGGGTGATCCCCTCGGTCGAGGCGTGCGCGCGGTGGGCCGTGCCGAAGGCGTCGTTCACGTAGAGATCCCCCAGGGCGGCCAGCTTAGCGGCAAAGGCGGGATCGTTTTTCTCCTCCTCGGGGTGAAAGCGGAGGTTTTCGAGCAGCAGCACCTCCCCGGGCTTCAGCGCGGCCGCCGCAGACTCGGCCGCGGGCCCGATGCAATCCGCGGCGAAGGCCACCGGTTTCCCGATCAAGCGCGCAAGCGCCTCGGCGCAGGGCTTAAGCGACAGCTCCGGGGCCGGAGCCCCTTTCGGCCGCCCCAGGTGGGACATCAAGATGAGCTTGCCGCCCTGAGCGCAGATCTTCCGAATCGTCGCCAGCGATGCGCGCAGGCGCGTGTCGTCGGCGACCCCGCCGTCCTTGAGCGGCACGTTGAAGTCCACGCGCATCAGCACCCGCCTGTCTTTGACATCGATATCGTCGACCGTGAGCTTTCTCATTGATTCCACCCTCCCCCTGGGTTAGACCAAGTCTATCGCGGCGGCAGCGGTCCGCCGCCGGACCGAGTATAACAGCAAACCCTGCGAGATCAAACCGTGAAGACCCTCCACCGCGTCCACTTCCGGGATGCGCGCGATATGGCGTTCCTCCCGGACGCCTCCGTCGAACTGGTGCTGACCTCCCCCCCCTATCCCATGATCGGCATGTGGGACGAAACCTTCGCCCGCCTGAGCCCGGACGCCGCGGCGGCATTGAGGCGCAACGACGGCCGCGGGGCGTTCGAGGCCATGCACCGCGCCCTGGAGCCGGTGTGGCGCGAGGCCTATCGGGTCCTCGCGCCGGGGGGCTTCGCCTGCATCAACATCGGCGATGCGACCCGCAGCGTGGCCGACGACTTCATGCTCTACCCGAACCACGTGCGCCTGCTCGCCTTCGGCCTCGAGCTGGGCTTTACCCCGCTGCCCGCCATCCTGTGGCGCAAACCGACCAATTCGCCCACCAAGTTCATGGGTTCGGGCATGCTTCCGGCCGGAGCCTATGTCACGCTGGAGCACGAGTACATCCTGGTGCTGCGCAAAGGGGCCAAACGCGAGTTCGCCGAGCCCAGACCGAAGCGGCTGCGGCGCGAGAGCGCCGTCTTCTGGGAGGAGCGCAACGCCTGGTTCTCGGATGTCTGGACCGACCTGCGGGGCACGCGCCAGGACCTTGGCGCGCAGCAGACCCGCCGCCGCAGCGGGGCGTTCCCTTTTGAACTCGCCTACCGCCTGGTCTGCATGTTCTCCTCCAAGGGCGACACGGTCCTCGACCCCTTCCTGGGCACCGGGACCACGGCGCAGGCCGCCGCCGCAGCCGGCCGCAGCAGCATCGGGCTGGAAATCGAAACCGGCTTCCGGGACGAAGTTTTCGACGGCCTGCAAGGCCTGGTTTCGGCCGCCCGCACGCGGATCCAGGCGCGGATCGACGGCCACCTCGCCTTTCTCGAAAGCTGCCGTGAAACCGGGCGCGCGCTCAGACACGTCAACCGGCCCTACGGCTTCCCCGTGGTCACCTCCCAGGAAAGGGAGATCCTCCTGAACCTGCCCGATGCCGTCCGGATCCATTCGCGGGAGGGCTTCGAGGTCTCCTACCGCGACGACCCGCATGCGCGCTTCGGCCCGAGGGAGAGCCTGACGCCCGAGATCCGGGCGGCCGCGCCCGGCGGCCAGCTTGAGCTGTTTTAGAAGCCTCTTGGAGGCTCGAGCGGATCCCCCGGTGGGGCGAGCGCTGTGGGGGGCGGGGGCGATCGCGGCTGCAAGCCGCTCCCACAGCGTCGCCGCGTCATTCCCGAAAGATGGCGCCTCGCAGCGCCAAGCGTGTTTCAGTTGAAAAAGTTCATGTTCGGAGCAGAGTTGAGCTCGGGGGGGACGCTGAAAAAGTCGTCGACCACCCCGGCCATCTGCGCCAGGCTCTTCGCTCCCTGGATGCGCCGATGCAGGGTGTGGCCGAAGCGGAAGTTGGCCGCAAAATAGAGCGTGAACCTGCGGAAGCGGCGCAGAGCGGCCGGCGCGTCGAAATGGCGCGGCAGAAGATCGAGCAGCCGCCGCAGGGTGGCGTGAAAACGCTCCGGGCCGGGATCGAGCCCATCGGCCCATTCCGCGAACACCCAGGGGCGCGCCACGGCGATCCGGCCCAGAGCGACCCCGTCGCAGCCGGTCATGCGGATCATCCGACGGCAGTCGTCGGCGTCGAACACGTCCCCGTTTCCGAAAACCGGGATCGACACCGCCTGCTTGACCCAGCCGATATATTCCCAGCGCGGGGGTCGGGCCCGCCGGTCGGGCGCCACCCGCGGGTGAAAGGTCAAGGCATCGGCCCCGGCCGCCTCGAAACGCTGCGCCAGGGCCACGGCGGTGTCGGGCCGGTCCTCCCACCCGGTGCGGAACTTGACCATCACGGGGATGGAGACCGCGCGGCGGATGCGCGCGACGATCGCACCGGCCGTTTCGGGTTCTTTCAGGAGGGCCGCCCCGCAGCTGCGCCGGCAGATCGCACCGGTGGCGCAGCCGAAGTTCACATCCACCCCGAAAAAGCCCTCGTCCGCTATCCGGCGCGCGGCCTCGGCCATGCGCCCGGGTTCGGCTCCCATGATCTGACAGGCCAGGAAGGGCAGCTCCGCGTCGCGCCATTTGAAGAACGCCGAGACATGCCGATTTTCCGTGGGGATGGTCCGGGCGCTGCACATCTCGGAAAAGAGCAGGCCGAAGCCGCCGAAGCCCTCGAGCAGTTCGCGAAAGGCCACATGGCCGAGATAGGTCATGGGGGCCAGCACCAGCCGCTTGGCTATCGTCCTGCCGCCGATGCGCAGGGGCCGGTTGACAAAGCCGGCCAGGTCGAATTCCATTGAACCCTTGCCCCGTGTGAAGTAAATTGCGACGCATGTCCATTCGACTGATCGCCAAGGACCTATACCGCCTCCGGCAGGAGGTCGCAAGGTTGGAGCGCGAACTGGCCGCAGCCCCGGCCGAAGGCCGGGAAGCTGCGGCAAACCGGCTGCGTCAGGCGAGCGCAGAGCGCGACCGCCTGCGAGCCGCTTTGGACGGCCAGAAGGACGTCTCGCGCTAGCCTGAGGAGCCTCTGACAGAGGGGGTGCGGTAGGGGACACCCCTTGAGCCCGTTGGGAAGATCGTACGGCCTACCATGGCCGCGCAACTATGAGACCGAAGCGTCAAAACCCTTTGCCCCACCGGATGGCACGCGGGGTGGCGGTGGTCGGCTCGACCACCATCGATCGCAACACGTCCCGGGGGGCCGGCCTCCTCAAGCTTGGCGGGGTCACGACCTACGCCGGGCTGACCTACCGACGCCACGGCCTGCCCACCTGGGTCGTGACACGCATCGCCGCCGCCCACCGGCCGCTCCTCGCCCGCCTGGACGCAGCAGGCATCCGCGTCCAGGCCGCGGCCAGCGAACACACCACCCATTTCATCAACCATGTGACCGGCAACCAACGCCGCCAACAGATCCCCTTTTGCGCCGCCCCGATCCGCTGCGCCCAGGTCCGGGAGGTGCTCGACCAGGTCGACTGCGTCCACCTCGGCCCCCTTCATCCCGAGGACATCGAACGCGAGGTGTTCGTTCTGCTGCGCGACGTGCCGATCCTGGTAGTGGCCGACCTGCAAGGGCTCGCGCGCCGGGCGGCTTTCGGGCGGGTCGTTGCCGGCGCCTCGCCCGCCCTGCCCTCGGCCCTGGCGGCCGCCGATGTCGTTAAGACCGACGCGGATGAGCTGGCAACCGTGCTAGCGGCGCTCGGCGGGGGAGTCGCCGGGCTGATGCGCAAATTCGGCATCCGGGAGTGGGTGGTCACCGACCGGGACCGGGGGGGGCAGGTTTTCGGACCCGCCGGACAGCGTCACACCTACGCCGCACCGGCAGCTGCCGGAGGCGACCCCACGGGGGCCGGCGACGTCTTTCTGGCCGCCTACACCGCGGCCCGCTTCGCCGAGGGGCTGGGCATCGCGCCGGCGTGCATGCAGGCCGCTGCGGCGGCGGCCTGTCATGTGGCGGGCGGTTACCTCCCGGAAAAGACCCTCGCGCTGCACGCAAAAAGCCTGCACCTGCCGGTTTAACGGCCGATTGACATGGCGCGCGACCCGTTATAAATAGTGGCCTCCACAGAGAAACGACCGCCGCAGCCCAGGGTACCGTTCGGCGCGCGGCCCCGATTCAGATTTTTTTGCAAAGGCACCGATGACGGCAAACCAAAAGCGGCTGATCCCGCAGCGTTTTCAAGACCGCTACATGCGCCTGATCGCTCCGCTGGTCCGGCTCTTCACCCGTTGGGGGGTCAGCCCGAATTCGCTCACCGCGGCGGGCGTCATCATCACGTTTTTCGCAGCGGTCGCCTTCTTCCTTCAGAGCCCGCGCTGGGGCGGGTTCCTAGTCCTGCTCGGCGGGCTGTGCGATTCGATCGACGGCAGCCTGGCCCGCAACTCCGGCAAGGCCACGCGCTTCGGCGCTTTGCTGGACTCCTCGGTGGACCGCTACGCCGAGTTTGCGATGCTCTTCGGCATCGGCGCCTTTTTTCTTCTGACTCGGAACTACGTGAGCTCGGCCGGGACGTTCCTGGCGCTGTGCGGCTCCTTCATGGTCAGCTACACGCGCGCGCGGGCCGAGAGCTTGGGTTTCACGGCCAAGGTCGGCATCATGCAGCGGCCGGAGCGCATCGTTTTCCTGGGGGTCGGGGCGCTGATCCACCCTGCGGCGCTGCAGATCGCCATCTGGCTGGTGGCCCTCTTCTCCAACTACACCGCCCTGCAGCGGCTGCGCTTCGCGTTCAAACAGGACTCGACCCCTCGGCCGCGGACCGAGGAAGATCCCGCTCTCAAGGGCGTGCCGGCCGCCAAGAGCCGGTCTTAATGCGTCCAAGGCCGCGGCGGCAGCCAAACCCGATCAGGGGCATCGCCGCCCCACCGGCGAGGGGGTCTTATGACAGAAAAGAGACTGCCGCGCAAATTTTTCCAGAGATTGTTCGGGATCGCCGCGACCGGCAGGCCGCACCGCCCTGACTGCTGGCGCTATGCCGAGGGCGAGTTGGTCGTCGATCTGGACAAAGCGCCCGAGCTGGCCCGGCGCGGCTGCGGGCTCAGATTCGAAGGGGCGGGGCTGCCCCGCAGGGTCCTGGTGGTACACGGCGAGGACGGGGTGTTCCGCGCCTTTCACAACCGCTGCACGCACCTGGGCCACCGGCGGGTCGACCCCGTGCCCGGCACACGCACCCTCCAGTGCTGCAGTGTGGGCGCCTCGACCTACACCGAGGACGGCACCCGGATCGGCGGCCCGGCGCCCGGACCGATCGAGGCGTTTCCGACCGAGTGCCGGGGCCGGCAACTGATCGTACGCCTCTCCTGAACCACGCGCGAGCTAACGCGATTTCCGCTCAGCCATGGTCGATCGCAGCCTCCCGGCGGCGGCATACCAGGCCAGCGCCGCCAGCTGCAGCGCGATCATCAGGCCGAACGCCGCCTGGTAGCCTCGAATCGCGAAGGCCCCGCCCTCCGACACCGGCCAGAGGGCGATCACCGCACCGATCCCCCATTGCACGGCAAAGGCCGCCACGAACACGACGAGGTTGAGGGCGGTGTTGACCCGCCCGGCCAGATCCACTGGAAAACTCTGGCTCAACCCGGCGTAAGCGATCACCCCGGTGGTGCCGATGGAACCGAACAAAAGCCACAGCGGCAGATTCCACTGCCCCGGGTAGATGACGATCAGGGCCTGGACGAGGATGAACGCGGACATGCCGGCCACCGAGGTGGTCACCGGCTTGATGCCGTGGCGATTCAACCACTCGGTCAGCACCCCGAGCAGGATGTACCCGACGGCCATGGCGGCGGCGAGCCACATGAGCACGGCCGCCACGGTGCTGCGGTCGAGGCCGGCGGTGTCCCGCAGCCAGGGGCCGGCCCACAGGCTCTGAACCGACATGAAGGTCGCCTGCGAGGCCGTGGCCAGCGGGGTCACCTTCCAAAAAACCGGGCTGGTAAACACCCGCACCACCCCCTTGAATTGATCGCGGGCGGAGCTTGGGGCGGCGCTCGTCTTTTTATCCGGGACGACCCGGAAGACGGCCGCTGCCGCGACGGCCGCCAGAGCGGCCAGCAGGATGAAGATCCCGCGCCAGTCGGTGACGCTCAGGGCGGTCTGGACCGGCGCGGTCGCCGCCATGGCGCCCAGCCCGCCGGCCGCCAGCTGAAACCCGTTGACCCGCGGCCACTGCTCCCTGGGAAACCACAGCGTGAACGCTTTGAAGGCCGCCATCAGGCAGGAGGAGACCCCCAGCCCGATCAGGGCCCGGCCGACGGCAAGGCCTGCAATCCCCTTTGCCTGCGAGAAAACGAGGGCGCCGGCGGCGGCAAAGACCAGCAGGGCGGCCTGCACGGTCCGCGGCCCGTGGCGGTCGAGCAGCACGCCGAGCGGCAGCTGGAAGGCCGCGAAGGAGATGAAGTAGGTCGCCGTGAGCAGCCCCAGCTCCGAGGGCCCCAAGCCCAGGCCGGATACGAGGTCCGGGGCGATGACGGAGTTGACGACCCGAAAGAGGAGCGACAGGAAATAGCCCAGCGCAAAGGGGAAAAAGACGCGCAGCCGGTCGATGCGGACGCCCTCCATGGCCGTTCAGGGCGCGAGCCGGTCCGGGGCGAAGCTCAGCGTGGCGAAGTGGTCTTCGAGCGTTTCCGCGCGCCGGATCAGATCCACCGCACCGTCTGTTCGCAGGAGCAGCTCCTGGGGCCGCAGCTTGCCATTGTAGTTGAAGCCCATGGCGTGGCCGTGGGCGCCGGTGTCGTGGATGACGAGGATGTCCCCGTCGGCGACGGGGGGCAGCTCCCGCTGAACGGCGAACTTGTCGTTGTTCTCGCAGAGCGACCCCACGACATCCACCAGCCCGGCGGCAGCCCGGCCGAGCTTGCCCGGCACGGTGATGTGGTGGTAGGCCCCGTACATGCCGGGCCGCATGAGGGCCGACATGCAGGCATCCACCCCGACGTAGGTGCGGTAGATCTCCTTGCGGTTGATGGCCCGGACCACCAGCGCGCCGTGAGGGCCGGTCATGAAGCGGCCGCTCTCCATGGCGAGCCGAGGCTCATAACCGTGCGTCGAGCGGAAGCGCCGGAAAAGCCCGGTGACCTCCTCGCCCAGCGCCGCCAGGTCCAGGGGCGCGTCCTCGGGCCGGTAGGGGATCCCGAGCCCGCCGCCCATGTTCATGAACTCGAAGCGGATGCCGAGCTCGCGGGAGACCTCCTCGATCAGCGCGAAGAGCATCGCCACCGTCTGCACCATGAAGCGGTGGTTGCGTTCGTTGGAGACCACCATGGTGTGAATCCCGAAGCGCCGGGCCCCGCGCTCCACGGCCCGGCGGTAGGCCTCGACGACCTGGTCGTGGGCCAGGCCGTATTTCGCCTCGACCGGGTTGCCGATGATGGCGTTGCCGGTGCGCCGGGGGCCGGGGTTGTAGCGAAAGCAGATCAGCTCCGGCAACTCGGGCACCTTGGGCACGAGGCTGATGTCGTCCAGGTTGAGGATGCACCCGCCGTCTCGCGCCGCCTCCAGGAACTCCTCCCGGCCGGTGTTGTTGGAGGTGAACATGATCTCCTCGCCGCGCGCACCGACCCGCCGGCTCAGCTTCAGCTCCGCGATGGAGCTGCAGTCGAAGCCGAAGCCCAGCTCGCGCATGATCTCCAGTATCCGCGGGTTGGGCAGCGCCTTGACCGCGAAGTACTCGCGAAAGCCCTCGATACCTGCAAACGCCCGCTTCAGGGATTCGCCCGTCCGCCGGATCCCGGCCTCGTCATAGATGTGGAATGGGGTGCCGAAATGCGCAACGATCTTCTCCAGCACGGGGTAGAGTCGCTTTTCGAAATCGGGCGACATGGGCATGGTTCAACGTCTCCTTTTTTCAGGTTCTGGAGGGCGCTGTCATCCAGCGGGATGCGCGCGGTCTCTTTGAACAATGTCAATGCATTTATCCACATATTTTAATTTTTTACCCAATATTAATCAAGATCGAGACCGCACCTTGCCGCATTCGGCTTGAATCCTGCCGCCGGCTTGGGCTATGATAGGCCATCGACAACCGCCGCCCGAGGAAAACGCAATGTACCTGAAGCACTACGGCCTCAACCGGAAGCCTTTCGACATCAGCCCGGATCCGAGCTTCCTGTGGCTGGGGGAGAAGCACCAGGAGGGCCTCGCCATCCTGAAATACGGCATCCTGGAAAACAAGGGCTTCCTGCTCATCACGGGAGACGTCGGCACCGGCAAGACCGCCCTCATCCGGGCCATCGAGCAGGAGGTGCAGGCCAGCGCAATCATCGTCACCATCCCCGACCCGGGCCTGGACCTGATCGACTTCTACAACTTCCTCGCCTCCGAGCTCGACATGGGGCGGACCTTCACGCACAAGGCCGAGTTCCTCATCCATTTCAAGCGCCTGCTGGTCAGCACCTTTTCCACCCACAAGCGGGTGCTGCTCATCGTGGACGAATCCCAGCGCCTGAACCACAACCTGCTGGAAGAGATTCGCCTGCTCTCCAACATCGACCTGGAGGGCAAGGTCCTGATCAACATCTTCTTCGTCGGGCAAAGCGAATTCCGGCAGCTTCTGGCAAAAGATGAAAACCGCAGCGTGCGCCAGCGCATCACCGTCAGCTACCACATCCAGCCCCTGACCGAAAATGAAACCCGCCAATACATCCAGCATCGCCTCAAGGTGGCCGGCGCCAAGGGGCCCATTTTCTCGATGGACGCCATGCAGGCCGTCTTCGAGAACACCCGGGGCTACCCGCGTCTCATCAACATCGTCTGCGACCATGCGTTGATGACCGGCTACGCCCGCGGGAGCACGGCAGTCGGCCGGGAGATCATCGAGGAGTGCGCCGGCGAACTGCGCGTCACCATCGGGCTGGAGGCCCCCGCCGGCGCCGCTCGACCGGCGCCGGCCGCCCCGTCCCCGCTACCGGCCCATTTGCCGGCGCCGCAAACAGGCTCCGGCGCGAAGCCGCTGCGAAGCCTGCTGGCCCTGGCAGGGTGCATGGCGCTGCTGGCGGCCGTCTGGATGGTCTGGGGCGACGGCATCTCCGACACGCTGGCGAACTGGGGCAAGCGGCCCCAATCCCGCCAGGAGGCCGGCGCCGCCGACGGGTCGCAGCCCGCGGTGCAGAGCCCGGCCCCGCCCCTGGCGGCTCAACCGGAGCAACGGGCGCAGGGACCGGCAGAACCAAGGGTGCTGCCGACACCATCCTCACCGGCGGAGCCGCAGCCGCAGCCGGCCGCCGCAACCCAGCCGGAACCCCGGGTGGACGCCCCGCCCCCGCAGGCTGTGGAGGCGGCCAAGGCCGCCCCGGCCCCGAGCCCGCCTCCTGCGGCCGAGCCCCCCCGGACCGCGGTGCAGGCGGCGGCCGCAACCGCTTCGGCGGCCCCCTCGCCCGCCGAGCCGGGGCAGCGCGAGTTCGTCATCTATTTCACCATCAGCTCGACCGAAATCCCGATCTATGCCCAGGAAACGCTGACCGGCATCGCCCGCCGGGTTGCGGACTCGCCCCGCATGACGGCGGTCATCGAGGGGCACACCGACGCCATCGGGGACCCGGAATTCAACCAGGCCATCTCCGAATCGCGGGCCGCCGCCGTGAAAAACTACCTGGTCGACAAGGGGGTCCCCCCCGCCCGGCTGAGCACGGTGGGGATGGGGTCGGAGAAACCGCAGGAGGCCAACGACACGCCCCAGGGGCGAAGCCGCAATCGGCGGGTGGTCGTGCGGCTCGTGGAGGGCCGGTGATTCCTACTCCGGGCGCAGCTTCCAGCGGATGACCTGCTTTTCGAAGTCGATGGCGTAATCGACGCGGGTCAGAAAATCCATGCCCAGAAGCCCGTGGTAGGCGGCGGGCTCGCCCTCGAAGGGGATCATGATCACCGCGAAATCCCGGGCGAGGATCGGGCCGACCTGCATCCGTTCGACCCGGCCCATTTCGGAGAAGACCGACTGCCCCCCCGCGAGCTTGGTCTGCCCTTTGACGACGCTCACGACGTTCAGGGCCGCGGCGAATTCGCGGTGCAGGACCGTGTGCGTGGCGCCGGTGTCCAGAATGAGCCGGCCGCTCGCCTCAAAGCCGCCGTTCTTGAAATCGACCGGCACCAGGATCTGGTTGTTGGCGATGGTGACCCGGGTCTCCATCGCCTTGAGGCGGGCCTCCCGCTCCGCCTGGTCCCGGCGCTGGCGTTCGAGTTCGGTCTGCTGCCGCAACTCCTCAAGCTGCGCCTGGCGGCGGCGCTGGTTTTCCTGCTCCAGCTCCCGCTGGCGCTCCGCTTCCGACCCCAGTGCGCTGGCTTTCTCCTCCCCGGGCAGGTGGTCAAACTTCTCGGCATAGCGCCCGGCCCGGTCCTGGTACTCCGCCGGGATTTTCCAGAGTTCGTCGACATAGACGGCCCGTCCGTTCTTGTCAATATACTTGTAGAACTCCGCCTGCGCCGGGAGGCCGATACAAAATAGCGCCGCCAGCACATACCGTACACACCGTTTCAGGGTTCGATTCATGCGCTCCGATTCCATTTTCCCGGCAGCGACCGGTTCAAGCTTCCCATGGTGTAGCCTTCAAGATCGACCGCCACGTGGCCGAAGCCGATCTCGCGCAGCCGATGAAGGACCCGGCTTCGGAGGGGCTCGCGCAGCAGGCGGGCTACGGCCCCGACGGCGACCTCGATGCGGGCGACCTGCCCGTGATGCCGGACCCGGCAATGGGCCAGACCCAAGTCCCGCAGGAAATCCTCGGCATCCTCCACCATCGCGAGCGCCTGGGCCGTGATCGGGCTGCCGTAGGGAATCCGCGACGCCAGGCAGGCCATGGAGGGCTTCTTCCAGGTCGGCAGTTTCATCCTGCGGGAAAGCTCCCGGATCTCGGCCTGGTTCAACCCGGCCTCCATCAGCGGCGCCTCCAGGCCGAGCTCCGCCGCCGCCCTGAGCCCGGGCCGGTAGTCGCTCAGATCGCCCGCATGGGCGCCGTGCGCCACGCGCCGGACCCCCATTTCGGCCGCCACCGCAAGCACTTCGCCCATGACGCGTTTTTTGCAGATGTAGCAGCGGTTCGGCGGGTTGGCGGTGAACTCGGCGAGTGTCAGTTCCGACGAGGGCACGATGACGTGACGCACCTGCAGAGCGCGCGATAGCGCGGCGGCGGCCGCAGTCTCCCGCTTTGGATGCAGCACCGAGCGAGCGGTGATCGCCAGGACCCCCTCGCCGATGATGGAGCGGGCCATCGCAAGCAGGTAGGTGCTGTCCACCCCGCCCGAAAAGGCAACGGCCAGGCTGTCCCAACCGGCGAGGATCGCGGCCAGGCGCTCCCGTTTTTCCGCAAGGTCCCGATTTCCCATGATCGTTACTCAGGTTCGCGCGGAGCGCAAATATGGGGTTTACAAAAATCGCAACGTCCTTTATGGTGGCTGTAACATCTTTGAATCTTTTCATTATAAGCTAAAACCGCCGGTAGAGCAAAGGAGTTTCTTGACCACGCGCCGTTTCATGATACTAGTACCCCTGACGCTGAGCCTCGTGCTGGCCCAATCCTACTTCTGGGTGCCGACCTACGACCAGCAGGCCCGCGGCAACCCGGGCCGCCTGGAGGAATACATCCACGCCTCCATCGGCGACGCGGGCATCCTGAACCCGATCCTTTCGTCGGACTCGGCCAGCTCCGAGATCACCGCCCAGGTCTTCGAAGGGCTCATCGACCGCGACGAGAACCTGCGTTTCCGCGGCCGCGTGGCCGAATCCTGGGAAATCACCGAAGAGGCCTTCTTCTTCGTCGACGAGTCGGTGCTGATCCCCGGGGCGGCCGGCAGCGACCCCGACTCCGTCCTGCGCCTCCTGGAGGAGGTGCGCCGTGCCGGCAGCGTCCGATCCCCCGCCCTGCAGCGGTCGCTTGCCAACATCCGCGAAATGGCCGTCGTCCCGGCTCGGCGTTACAGCCTCGCCCTGCCGCGGCCGGGCCGCGCGGAGCCGCTGCAGCTTGAGGTGGACGCCCCCGCCCGCATTAAGCTCTCGCTGGGCGAGGTGGACATGAACCTTTTTGTCAACCTGGCCGAGATCCTGGGAGCGGGCTACTTCGACTCCTTCCGGCCGGAGCGGCGGGTCGCCGCGGCAAACCCCGTCGACGCAACAGAGCTCTCCGCCTTGGCCGCAGAGCTGCTGCCCGCCGTCGAGCACAACCCCGTGATCGAGTTTCGGCTGCGCCCCGGGGTCCGGTTCCACGACGGCCGCACGGTCCGGGCGGAGGACGTCAAGTTCACCTACGCGTCCATCATGGACCCCCGCAACCTCTCCCCGCGGGTGGCGGACTACGAGCCGGTCAAGAGCGTCGAGGTTCTCGACCCGCTTCGACTGCGCATCGTTTACAAGCGCCTCTATTCACCGGCCATCGGCACATGGGCGATGGGCATCCTGCCCGAACACCTGCTGAACGACGACGCCCTGCGCCGCGAGGCGATCGGCGCCGGCCGGGACCCGGAAAATTTCACCATGCGCCAGAGCGCCTTCAACCGCCGCCCCGTCGGCTGCGGACCGTTCGTCTTCCGCGAATGGAAGTCCGACCAGTTCATCTTCCTGGACCGCTTCGAGGATTACTGGGAAGGTCCCCCCAACTACAAGACCTATGCCTACCGGATCATCCCCGACCTGCTCACCCAGGAGATGGAGTTTTACGCCGGGACGATCGACTCCTACGGGGTTCAGCCCTACCAGGCGGAGCGGCTCGGCCGGGACCCGCGCTTCCAGAGCTTTTCGGGCACCTCGTTCAGCTACGCCTACATCGGCTACAACCTGCGCCGCCCGCCCTTCGACGACCCGAGGGTGCGGCGTGCACTGTCGATGGCGATCGATGTGGAGAAGATCATCCGGCATGTGCTCTACGACCAGGGGGAACGGACGACCGGCCCGTTTTTGAAACAGACCGACTTCTATAACCCGGCCGTGGACCCGTCGCCCTACGACCCGGCCGGCGCCCTGGCCCTTCTGGCCGAGGCCGGCTGGCGCCCGGACGCCGGCGGGCGGCTTGAAAAAGAGGGCCGGCCCCTGCAGTTCACGCTGATCAGCAACAGCGGCAACGACACGCGCAAATCCATCCTCGCCATCGCCCAGGACTCCTGGAAGCAGATCGGCATCGACGTGCGCACCGACCTCGTGGAATGGTCGGTGTTCATCAAGGAGCGCGTGAACAAGCTCGACTTCGACGCCCTGGTGCTCGGCTGGTCCATGGGCATCGACCCGGACCTCTACCAGATCTGGCACTCGAGCCAGTCCGGGCCACACCAGCTCAATTTCGTGGGCTACAGCAACCCGGAGGCGGACGACCTCATCATCAAGATCCGCCAGGAATACGACCACGCGCGCCTGGTCGGGTACTGCCGCCGGCTGCACGCCCTCATCGCCCAGGATCAGCCCTACACATTTCTCTACGTCCCGCGCTGGACGGCGATACTGGACAAGCGCATCGTCATCCGCGAGACCGCCCCCGACGGTGGAGCGCGCTTCCGCCGGATCACCCCCACGAAGACCGGAAACCACATGTTCGATTTCAACCGCTGGATCAAGCTGGCGGATGTGCCGCAGTTCAGTGCGGAGTGACGAATAAACGACAAGTCGGAGTGGAACGTCGGAGTATGATCGCCTTCATCGGCCGCAGTCTGGTCCAGAAAATCGTGACCCTCTTCTTCGTGTCGATCGTCTCTTTTGCGATCATCCACCTGGCACCGGGGGAGCCCAGCCAGGTGGACCCCCTGAACCCCAAGTTCACCCCCGAGATGGTGGAGCGGTTCCGCGCGGCGTTTCACCTCGACCGGCCCCTGGCGGTGCAGTATGCCTTTTTCTACCGCGACCTCTTCACGGGGCGCAGCGTCTCCTGGAAAGACAACCAACCGGTGATGCAGAAGATCCGCGAGCGGTTCTGGAACAGCCTGCCCCTGTTCATCGTGGGCACCCTCATCACCTGGACGATCTCGTTTCCGGTGGGCATCCGCTCGGCCATCTACCGCGGCGGGATCTACGACCGCAGCGCCACCCTCATCGCCTATGTCCTCATCTCGATCCCGGGGTTCTTCTTCGCCTACGTCCTGATCATCCTGGTGGTGACCCACCTCAAGGTCCCGGTCATCGGCATGCAGACCTTCGGCCTGTGGGAAACCCACTGGCTGTCCCAGATGATGGACCGCCTGTGGCACATGCTGCTGCCCTCCGTGCTGGGGGCCAGCGGCGGCATCGCGGTGCTCTCGCGCTACGTGCGCAGCCAGATGCTCGAGGTGGAGGGCCAGGACTACGTCCGCACGGCCAAGGCCAAGGGGCTGCCCTGGGAGATGGTCCACTACAAGCACGCCCTGCGCAACGCCCTGCTGCCCTTCGTCACCATGTTCGGCCTGATCCTGCCCGGGCTGATCGGCGGCTCGGTCATCATCGAATCCATCTTCTCATGGCCCGGCATGGGTCGCATGGCCTACGAGGCCATCCTGGCCCGGGACTACCCCGTCATCCTGACCATCAACTTCATCGCGGCCGTGCTGGTGCTGATCGGCACGTTTGTTTCGGATGTGCTCTACGTGATCGTCGACCCGAGGATTCGCCTGTGACCGCACCCGCGCAACCGTTCCCGACCGGACTGGAGGAGCCCGCGGCCCCTCGCCGCACACGCTTCGAGGAGTTCTGGCGCCTGTTTCGCAAGAACCGCCTGGCGCTGGTCGGCCTGGCCGTCTTCCTGCTGTTCTTCGCCACGGCCGTGGCCGGGGTCTTCCTCACCGCCGGCCACCAGCCGGTTTTCGACCCGGCGCTGGTGCGCCTGCAGGAAAAGCTGCGCCCGCCGCTGTCGCTACCCCTGTCGGAGGCGCTCGCACCGGGAGAGGCCCCGCCGCTCGGGGTCTATCTCTTCGGCACCGACGACCTCGGCCGCGATGTCTTTGCGCGCATGCTCCAAGGCGCCTGGGTCTCCCTGACCGTGGGGTTCGTGGCCGTCGGCATCTCAGTCCTGGTCGGGGTCTTCCTGGGGGCCATGGCGGGCTATTACGGCCAGCGGGCCATCCGTCTGGAGCAGCTGCTGTTCACGCTGCTCCTGCTCGCCGGCGGCTCCCTGCTCGCCGGCGGTCAAATCGGCATCGGCGCCGCCATGCTGGCGGCCGGCCATGCATGGCTCTTTTTTTCACTCTCGCCCTGGGGGTTCCGCCGCTGGGGCTCGCCGCCGGGGTGGGTGCGCCTCCTCCTCGGCCGGGTGATGCAGGTGGACACGCTCATCATGCGCTTTGTGGACATCATGCTCTGCTTCCCCAGTTTTTTCCTGATCCTCACCGTCGTGGCCCTGCTGCCGGCCAGCATGTACACCATCATGATCGTGATCGGCCTGACCAGCTGGGAGGGCACCACGCGCTTCGTGCGCGCCGAATTCCTTTCGCTGCGGGAGCTGGATTTCGTGGCGGCGGCCCGGGCGCTGGGATTGAGCGACTTTCGCATCATCTTTCGCCACATCACACCGAACGCCATCGCGCCCGTCCTGGTCTCGGCCACCATCGGCATCGCATCGGCCATCCTGACCGAGGCCGGTTTGAGCTTTCTCGGCTTCGGCGTGCCGCCGCCGCATGCCACCTGGGGCAACATCCTCTCCGACGGCAAGCGCTTCATCTTCGATGCGCCCTGGCTGACGTTCATCCCCGGGGTGGCCATCCTGCTGGTGGTGCTCGCGTTCAACCTCTTCGGCGAGGGGCTGAGGGACATCCTCAACCCCCGGCTGCGCGAACGGAATTGACGGGGCCGCGATGATCGCCGACACCGAGATCCTGCTTTCCGTCGAGAGCCTGAACGTCCATTTCCACGGCGAGGAGGAGACCGCCCGCGCGGTGGACGGCGTGGATTTCGAGGTCCGCCGCCGGGAAAACGTCTGCCTCGTCGGGGAATCGGGCTGCGGCAAAACCGTGTCGGCCCTGGCCGTCCTGGGCCTCATTTCCCGCCCTCCCGGCCGCGTGACCGGCAAGCACATTTTTTTCGACGGCGAGGAGCTGCTCGCCTACGGCGATGCGCAGATGGAGGCCATCCGGGGAAAGCGCATCGGCATGGTGTTCCAGGAGCCGCTGACATCGCTCAACCCCGTGCTGACGATCGGGGAGCAGATCGCCGAGCCGCTGCAGGTCCACACGGACCGCAGCGAAGCCGACATCCGCGACACCTGCGTGCAGCTGCTCCAGGACGTGGGGATCGACCGGCCGGCGGCGCGCCTGGCCGACTATCCGCATCAGATGAGCGGCGGCCAGCGCCAGCGGGTCATGATCGCCATGGCGCTGGCCTGCGGCCCGGACCTGTTGATCGCGGACGAGCCGACCACGGCCCTGGACGTCACCATCCAGGCCCAGATCCTGAAGCTCCTGGCCGGCCTGCAACGCGCGCGCGGCATGGCGGTGCTCTACATCACCCACGATCTGGGGGTGGTGTCGCAGATCGCCGACCGGGTCTACGTGATGTATGCCGGCCTCATCGTCGAACACGGGCACGCGCGCTCCATCCTGCGCGAACCGCGCCACCCGTACACGCGGGCGCTCCTGGCATCCCTGCCGCACCGCAAGAAGCGCGGACAGCGGCTACACAGCATCGCCGGCTCCGTGCCGCACCCAGCGCACAAGCCGCCGGGATGCCCGTTTCATCCCCGCTGCGGCCGGGCCGTGGCCGCCTGCCGCACCGAGCCCCCGGGGCTTTGCCGTTTCTCCGACAGCCATGCGGCCCGCTGCCCGGTGGCGGCAGGGATCTGGAGGTGAGCCCCTTGGACACGCCCTGGAGTCCGGCATCGGAGCTTCTGACCGTCGAGCGGCTGAGCAAGGCCTTCCCCCTGCGGCGGGGTTTTTTCCAGCGCACCGCCGGACACGTGCAGGCGGTCGACCGGGTGTCGCTCGCCATCCGCCGCGGCCAAACCCTGGGCCTGGTGGGCGAAAGCGGCTGCGGCAAAAGCACCCTGGCGCGAATGATTCTGAAGCTCTTGCCCAGCGACGGCGGCCGGATCCTCTTCGACGGCACCGACATCTCCGGCTGGTCCGAGGCCGACATGAAGCCCCTGCGGCGCCGGATCCAGATCGTGTTCCAGGACCCCTACGGATCGCTGAACCCGCGCATGAGCGTGGGGCAGATCGTGGGCGAGGGCCTGCGCACCACCGGGGTCAGAGACCGCGCGGAGGCCGCGGCGCAGACGGAGAGGCTGCTCGCGCTCGTCGGCCTGTCGCCGCGGGCGGTCGACCGCTACCCCCACGAGTTCAGCGGCGGACAGCGCCAGCGCATCGGGATCGCGCGTGCGCTGAGCGTGGAGCCGGCGCTGGTCATCTGCGACGAGCCGGTCTCGGCGTTGGACGTTTCGATCCAGGCCCAGATCATCAACCTGCTCAAGGACCTTCAGGACCGCCTGGGGTTGAGCTATCTGTTCATCACCCACGACCTGAACGTGGTCGGCTATCTCTGCCACCGGGTTGCGGTGATGTACCGGGGCCGCATCGTGGAAGAGGCGCCGTCCGAAGAGCTGTTCGAGAACCCGCTCCACCCATACACCCACGCGTTGCTGGCGGCGGTCCCGGACATCGACGCCCCGAAAGGCTTTGAGATTGAGGCCGCACTGAAGGATCTGCCGGAAGAGCGGGCCCTCCCTCAGCCGGGATGCCGATTCCGCCCCCGGTGCCCGCAGAGCGAGGAGCGCTGCAGGAGCTACGAGGAGGGATGGGTCCGAGCCGGCGAGGATCACCGGGTGCGCTGCTGGAAAGCGCCGACTTCAATCCAGGCGAAAGCGGCGGAGCGGAACATCCTGGAGCCATGATGTACGATCGCACGCTCAATACCCCTGAAACGGAAATCGCCGCCCGCATCGGCGCCTTGCAGCAGGCGCTGCGCCGGCGAAGCCTCGATGCGGCTCTGATCCTTCAGAAAGCGGACCTGTATTACTACAGCGCCACCATTCAGCAGGCCCACCTGCTTGTCCCGGTTGAGGGGGAGCCGGTCCTGATGGTCAACAAGGTGCTCAGGCGCGCCCGGCTGGAGTCCCCGCTCTCACGGGTCGTCGCACTGGAGAGCCCCAAGAAAATCCCGCAGACACTCAAGGACCAGGGTCTGCCGATGCCGAAACGCCTGGGGCTCGAACTCGACGTCCTGCCGACCAACCTCTACCTCATGCTCTCGAGCGTCTTCACAGGGGCCAAGCCGACCGACATTTCCGGCGACATCCGGCTCCTGCGGTCGGTCAAATCCCCATACGAGATCGATCTCATCCGCGAGGCGGCGCGTTACTCGGACCGGCTCGCCGCCGCAGTGCCGGAACTCGTGCGGGAAGGCATGACCGAAATCGAGCTGGCCGGCCGGGTCGAAGCCGAGGCCCGCCGCATGGGCCACCAGGGCATCGTGCGCATGCGGCTGTGGGGCAGCGAGCTGTTCTTCGGGCACCTGCTGGCCGGGCCCTCGGGCGGAGTGCCGAGCTACCTGGCGTCGCCGACCGGCGGGTCCGGGGTGAGCCCCGCCGTGGCCCAGGGCTCGGGGTTCCGCCGGATACGCCGCCACGAGCCGATCCTGGTGGATTATGTCTTCGCCTATCGCGGCTACGTGTCGGACCACGCCCGCATTTTCTCCATCGGGGCCCTGCCCGAGGAGCTCTCGCAGGCGCACGACGCCATGCTCGATCTTCAAAAGCAGATCATGCAGATGGCCACGCCCGGCACGGCCTCCGGGGCCGTTTACGATTTCGCCTTGGAGCAGGCCGAACGGTCGGGATACGGCCGGCATTTCATGGGGGTGGGCGCAGAGCGGATCCGCTTTGTCGGGCACGGGGTGGGCCTGGAACTGGACGAGTTCCCGTTCCTCAATGCCGGACAGCGCCTGGAACTGCAGGCGGGAATGGTCATCGCGCTCGAACCCAAGCTGGTTTTCCCCGGCAAAGGGGCGGTCGGCATCGAAAACACCCATCTCGTCACAGCGGGCGGTCTGGAGCCGCTGGGCCGCTTCCCGGACGAGGTGTGCGTCGTTTGAGCCCGAGCATTCGTCATCCCCGGCAAGCAAGAGCTCCCTCCACCGCACCGGCGGGGGCGCCCGGCAGGGGTGAGGCCGCAACCGACGGCAGCCATTTCGGCGCGGCAGCTGCGACAGGCAAATAGTTCTTGACACTCCGAACAAATTCCAGCAGTTTTTATTTTTTTGCAATTTTCTGCCTTCCGGCTTTGGTTTCCCAGTGAACCGCCACCACCGATGATTGGAGAGATACGTCCATGAGGGTCGACATCAATTGCGACATGGGGGAGAGCTTCGGGGCCTACAAACTGGGCCTCGACGAGGAGGTCATTCGCTACATCACCTCAGCGAACATCGCCTGCGGGTGGCACGCCGGGGACCCGCTGGTCATGGACCGGACCGTACGGATGGCCAAGGAACACGGCGTCGGCGTGGGGGCCCACCCCGGCTACCCCGACCTGCTCGGCTTCGGCCGGAGAAACATGAACTGCTCCCCCGAGGAGATACGCTACTACATGGTCTACCAGATCGGCGCCCTGCGGGCGTTCTGCGATGTGCACGGGGTCAAGCTCCGCCACGTCAAGCCCCACGGGAACCTCTACCTCACCGCCGTCGAGGATGAGAACACGGCCCGGCCCATCGCGGAAGGGATCGTGAGCATGGATCCCGATCTGATCTACGTCGGCCTGGCGGGGAGCAAGGGGGAGCTTATGACCCGCATCGGCAAAGAGGTGGGCCTCAACGTGATCCTCGAAGCTTTCCCGGACCGCGCCTACACGGCGGACGGGACGCTGGTCTCGCGCCGGCACCCCGGTGCGGTGATCAAAGAGCCGGAGCAGGTGGCCGAGCGCGCCCTGAAAATGGCCGCAGAGGGCAAGGTGATCGCCATCGACGGGACCGAAATCCACCTCAGGGCCGAGACGCTCTGCGTGCATGGAGACACGCCCGGAGCGGTCGATCTGGTGAAGCAGATCAGGGAGCTGCTTGAAAGGGAAGGCATCGAAGTCAGTCCGATGTGACCGAGGAGAGAGACGGGAGTCGTGCGGCATGGCAAGTTCTCTTTTTGAAAAACCCGTTTTCCGCATCGCCGGGGACCGAGGACTGTTGGTCGAGTTCGGAGATGCCATCGATCCGGAGATCAACCGTAAAATCCGGGCGGTGGCGATAGCGCTGGAGAAAAACCCGCCCCCGGGGATCGTCGAGCAGATCCCCACCTACCGTTCCATCATCATCATCTACGACCCTTTTAAGACCAACGCCGCCGCGCTTCGGCAGCACGTCGTCGTTCTGGAAGGGCAGCTTTCGGAAATACCGATCCCGCCGCCGGAAACGGTTGAAATCCCCGTCTGCTACGGGGGCGATTTCGGGCCTGAGATCGAATTCGTGGCCAAAACCCACGGTTTGAGCGTCGAGGAGGTTGTCCGCCTCCATTCCGAACCGGAATACCAGGTCTACATGATCGGATTCACCCCCGGCTTCCCTTTCCTGGGAGGGCTCCCCGAGGTGCTGCACACCCCGCGGCTGCAGACCCCGCGCAAGGCGGTTCCCGCCGGCTCGGTGGGCATCGCGAACAACCAGACCGGGATCTATCCCATCGAGAGCCCGGGCGGGTGGCAGCTGATCGGCCGGACGCCCCTCACGCTTTTCGACCAGCGGAGGGAAAGACCCTTTCTGATCAAATCCGGGGACAAGCTCAAATTCAAACCCGTTTCGCAGGGCGAATACAGGGCGCTCAAGGAGGCCGCTGACCGGTGATGGACGCCTTCCGCATTTTGAAACCCGGTCCGTACACGACCGTGCAGGACGCCGGCCGCTACGGCTTCCAGCAATTCGGAATACCCCCGACGGGGGTGCTGGATCAATTCGCCTACCGGGCGGCCAACATGCTGCTCGACAACCCGGAAAATGCCGCGGTGCTGGAGGCGACGGTGATCGGCCCCCAGCTGGAGGTGCTGTCGGAAACGGACCTCGCCGTTACCGGCGCCGAGGCCCCGATCACCCTGAACAATCAACCGCGGAAGGGCTGGGGCACTTTCCGGGCTCGCCCCGGGGACATCCTGAACATCGGCCCGGTCAAAAGCGGCTGCCGTTGCTACATCGGGGCGACCGGGGGCCTGGATGTGCCTCTCGTCATGGGGAGCCGCTCCTGCTATGTGGCGGCCGGAATCGGAGGGCACGAGGGGCGGCTGCTGGCCAAGGGGGACCTCCTCCAGCGGACTGAAGGCCGTCTGTTGCCCGAGATGCGTCAAGTCCCGGACCAAGCGATTCCCACCTATGCACCGGAAATCACCCTGAGGGCCGTGCCCGGGCCTCAAGACGACTTCTTCGACGAGGGCCTCGAGCTTTTCTACCGCTCGGACTTCACTGTCAGCATCAACGCCAACCGCATGGGGTATCGGCTGGAAGGGCCCCGGATCGCGCAGAAAGACGGTATGCCGAAGAGCATCATCTCCGAACCCAGCCTGCCCGGAGGGGTCCAGATCCCTCCCGACGGACAGCCGATCATCCTGCTCGTGGAGCAGACCGTCGGCGGGTACACGAAGATCGCCACGGTCATCTCCGCGGACCTTCCGCGGGTGGCTCAAGCGAAGCCGGGCGACCGGATCCGCTTTGCGAAGGTCGATTTGGCGGAGGCTTACGCCGCCGCCCGCCGCCAGGAGGACAAACTTCGGAAATTGGTTCTGGGCGCCGGATCGGCTTCGGTCGATTCGAAGCTGAAACATTAAAGCCCGAAACCGAGTGGTACACCGGTTCAGGCTTGTAAAGCGACCATAGCTGAAGTAACTATGTCGGGAAACCAACCAACCACAGGAGGTGCTTTCATGCGGAAACAAATCTTTAAGAGAGAAGCCGTTCTGACTCTGGCGATCATGGTGCTTGGCCTTTTTCTTTGCATCCCCGCCACCGCGCAGGTCAAGCTGGACATGGCCACCACTTACTCCGGCCAGAACATGCACGCCGAGACCTGCCGCGAGTTCGCCAAACGGGTGAACGAGGCTTTGAAAGACCAGGTCTTTATCACGGTGCACGAGGGCGGCGCGCTGGGCCTGAAGGACGAGGACCGTTTCACGGCCGTCGCCGACGGCATCGTCCCCCTCCAGAGCGTGCTCATGGGGGCTGCCATCGGCACCTCACCGATCTTCGGTCTCAGCACCTCCCCTTTCTTCGTCAAGGATTTTAAAGAGGCCCGGCTCCTGATGGAAATTGCCCGGCCCTACTACGAGAAAGAGGCCAAGAAGCACAATCAGCTGATCCTCTACACGGCCCCCTGGCCGCCCAGCTCCATCCACGCCAACCGGCCGATCCTCAAATATGAGGACATCAAAGGCCTGCGCATCCGCACCTATGACAAAAACGGCACCGACGTGCTGAAAAAAGCCGGCGCCAACGCGGTGGTGATGAGCTGGGGCGACGTCTATCCAGCCTTGGCCACGAAGACCATCGACTCGGTCCTGACCTCGTCGCAGAGCGCCGTCGCCGGCAAGTTCTGGGAGGTGCTCACCGACACCACGCGGGTCAACTTCGCCATCCCGCTCAACATGATCAACATCAACCTGGATACCTTCAACAAGCTCACAAAGGAGCAGCAGGCCAAGTTTGTCGAAATCGGCAAACAGATGGACGAGCGCCAGTGGAAGCTGGCCGAGGAGGCCATGGTCAACGACGAGAACACCTGCGAAAAGAACGGGATGAAGATCACCCGCTCGATGAGCAGCGAACTGGCCTCGAAACTGAAGGCCGACGGCACGATGGTCATCGACGAGTGGGTCAAGAAGGTCGGGCCGGATGCCAAGAATATTCTCGACGAGTTCGAGAAAAAGAGAAAGTAGTCGAATCGAGATGAACGGATCCCCACGTTGGGTATCCCGGTTGTCGGGAGCCGCCACCCGGCTCTCGACAACCGGGGCGGTGATATCCGGGGTGTTTTTCGTCCTGATGACCCTCCTGACGCTCTCGGAGGTGGTGCTGCGCACCTTTTTCGGCTCATCCACCCTGATCGCCAGCGAGTATTCCGGCTACGCCCTTTCGGGCATGATCTACCTTGCCATGGGGTTCTCCTTCAGGGACGGGGCCCACATTCGAATCACCTTTCTCAAGGACCGTTTAAAAGGGCGGGCACGCCGGGCCGTGGAGCTCTTCTGCTTGCTGTTCGCACTGGCGCTGTGCGGCCTCTCCTGCTGGTTCACCTGGGACCTGGCGATCTCCTCCTACGCCCGCAACCTGACGGCCTACACGGTCGCTGAGACCCCTCTGTGCGTGCCCCAGTTCATACTTTTTTCGGGGCTGTGTGTGTTAACGCTCCAGATCACTGCCATGCTACTGGCGCTTGCAACCTCTCCTGTGGAAAACCCCGGCCTGGAAAACGCATGAACATCACACTGACCACCGTCCTGGTGCTGTTGTTCGGACTGCTGGGTTCCGGCGTGTGGATCGCCTTGAGCCTGCTTGCCACCGCCGGGATCAGCCTCGGCATCTTCACCAGCATGCCGGTCGGCAAGATCTGGTCCCAGGCCATGTGGAACAGCCTCAACAACTGGGCCCTGGCCGCACTGCCCATGTTCATTTTCCTGGGGGAGATGATCCTGCGCACCCGGATGAGCGATCTTTTGTTCCGGGGCCTGAAGCCGTGGGTGCAGTTCATACCCGGAAGGCTGCTGCATACCAACATCATCGGCAGTGCCATTTTCGCGGCGGTGTCGGGCTCATCGCCCGCGACCGCCGCCACCATCGGCAAGATCACCCTGGAGCAGCTCCGGGCGGACGGCTACAACCCCAAGCTGAGCTACGGCTCCCTGGCGGGGGCCGGGACCCTGGGTTTGCTGATCCCCCCCAGCATCGTGCTCATCATCTACGGGGTCCTTTCGGAGGAGTCGATCGGGCAACTCTTCATCGGCGGAGTTGTCCCGGGGCTGATGCTGGCATTGTTCTTCAGCGGCTATGTCGTCCTGCGGGTGCTTTTCAACAGCAGCCTGGCACCCCAGAAGCGCACCACCTTCACCTGGAGGGAGCGCCTGCACTCTCTGCTGATGCTGCTGCCGGTCGCCAGCCTGATCTTGTTCATCCTCGGGTCCATCTACGCCGGGCTGGCCACCCCTTCCGAGGCGGCCGCCGTGGGGGCTTTGGCCTCCGTGGTCATCGCGCTGGTGCTCGGGGATTTCCGCTGGCAGAGTTTCGTGCAGGCCGTCCGAGGCACCATCAACACCTCGGCCATGATCTGCTTCATCATCGTCGGGGCCAGCTTCCTGTCGGTGGCCATGGGGTACCTCAAACTGCCGGCCAACGTGGCCAAGGCCATCGCCGAATTCGGCCTCTCGCCCTACATGCTGATCGTGATCCTCACCCTTTTCTACATGGTCCTGGGCTGCTTCCTGGACGGCATCTCCATGATCGTGATGACCCTGCCCATCTGCCTGCCGCTGGTGGTGCAGGCCGGCTTCAGCCCCGTGTGGTTCGGCATTTTCCTGACCCTGGTGATCGAGGTCGGCCAGATCACCCCGCCGGTGGGTTTCAACCTCTTCGTCATCCAGGGGCTGACCAACGAACCCCTGGAAAAAGTGGCCGCAGCCGCAGTCCCCTTTTTCCTGATAATCTTGTTGATGGTTGCGACGATCACCATCTTCCCGGAGATCGTGACCTGGCTGCCGTCCAAGATGGTCCGGTGACCGGGGCCAGAGGAGATCCTCATGCAAAACATCCTCGATTTGACCGTCGTTCGATCCGGGGGCCCCGCCGAACGTCAATCTTTGGCGGCCCGGAGAATGTTCAACGCCGGCTGGGTCGGGCGGGACAAAAAAGCCCTGCAGCACCACATCGATGAACTGGCCAAGTTGGGCGTGCCGCCGCCCAAGCACGTCCCCACCCTGTTCGCCCTGGGCAACCACCTGCTGACCACCGCGGACTCCATCCAGGTGCACGGGAAGGATACCTCAGGCGAGGTGGAGTATGTGCTCCTGTGGCAGCACGGCGAGATCCTGGTCGGAGTGGGTTCGGACCACACCGACCGCAGGCTTGAGACCCACTCCATCCCCAAGGCCAAAAATCTCTGTCTCAATGTGATGGCCTCCACGGTTTGGCCCTACGCCGAGGTGAGCGGCCACTTCGAGAAGCTGGTGCTGGAGAGCCATGTCGTCCGGGGCGGTTCCCGCCAACTCTACCAGCGGGATGCCTGCGGTGCGATTCTGGACCCGGGATATTGGATCGATTTCCTCAACCGGCAATTGGGCGGTCTCGAGGATGGACTTGTTCTCTTCTCTGGTACCATCGGCACCGTATCCGGGCTGCTCGTCGGCGACGCCTACGAATTCTCGCTGATCGACCCGGTCCTGAAACGCGAAATATCCCACCGATATGCCTGCCCGGCCTTGACCGGCGCCCTGGAGGACTACTGATGCCCGAGTTGACCCTGGCCCTGGCGCAAATGAGCGCCGGCCCCGATCCCGCCGAGAACCTGCTGAAGGCCAGGGAATATGCCGGCCGGGCCGCCAAAGCGGGGGCCCGGTTATTGCTCTTCCCGGAAATGTTCATGGCGCTGCCCCAGGCGGGCGAACCCCTCAGCAAGGTGGCCGAGTCCCTGGATGGGCCCTTCGCCTCCGCTATCGCCGGATTGGGGAGGGAATTTCAGATCTACATCGCCGGGTGCGTCTGGGAAAAGGTGCCCGGAAGCCAAAAAGTTTTCAATGTGGCCTGTCTCTTCGATCCCGAAGGAAAGATCGTCGCCCACTATCGTAAGCTCCACCTTTTCGACGCCTTGAGCGTGCGGGAGTCGGATCTGATGCTGCCCGGGGCAGCCCCCCCGCCGGTGGTCAGCGCAGCCGGCTTCAATGTGGGCCTCGCCATCTGCTACGATTTGCGCTTCCCCGAGGTTTTTCGCTGCATGGCGGCCAAGGGGGTGGAACTGATCCTGGTGCCGGCCGCCTGGTATGCCGGACCCCTTAAAGAAGAACAATGGCTCACCCTGCTGCGCGCACGCGCCATGGAGAACGTCTGCTATGCGGCGGGTGCGGTTCTGGCGGGTCCGCCCTTCTCCGGCCGCAGCGCAGCCTTCGACCCCTACGGCGTCGTCCTGGTGGACAGCGGCGAGGGGGAAGGCCTGTTGTTGGCCCGCTTGGACAGCGCACGCATCGCACAGGTCCGCTCCAAGCTGCCGGCACTCTCCCACCGCCGGTCCGACATTTTCAAGCTCAGCTGAAGCGTTTTCAACGTGGGATATGACCACCACATTCTGCTGCCGGGCGTGCCGGCATCCTCTGCCCGAGGGGCGCTGGGCTGGTGTTCGGTCGTGCTGGTCCGGGGGGCGGGTCAAAACATCATCTTCGATACCGGCTCCCATGGCGACCGCCGGCAGCTCATCGGCGCCTTGGACCGCCTCGATATCGCACCGGCGGATATCCAATCGGTCTATCTCTCCCATTTCCACTATGACCATGCGTTGAACGCCGACATCTTCCCGAATGCGCGGCTGCTCGTCTCGGTGAAAGAGTGGGAGTACGTCCAAAGCGGTGCCTTCCGGAAGGCGGGCGACCCTTTTGTGCCCACCAGTCTCATCGCATGGGCGGCCGAGCGGGTGGAGCTCTTCGAGGCGGGCCAGGATCTTCTCCCGGGACTGGTCGCCTTGCCACTGCCCGGGCACACACCGGGCCTTTGCGGTCTATTGTTGGAGCAGGAAAAAACGCTGCTGGCCGGAGACGGGGTCAAAAACGGCTGGGAGTTCGCGCGCCGCCAACCGCCGCCATGTTTTTTTTCGACCCGCGCCGCACTGGAAAGCTACGAGAGAGCGGCAGCTGCCGCAAAGTTGATTGTTCCCGGACACGACCGGCCCTTCCGGGTCGGTCCGGAAGGTAAAATCGCTTACGTTGCGGAATCTTCCGTTGAGATCAGTTTTTTCCCCGATCCCGGCGCCCCGCCTCGGACAATTCCTCTATCCTCGAACGAATCGATTTGAGGGCATAAAAAAAGGGGACAGGCAAAAGCCCGTCCCCTTTGTCGGCGTGAGTGAAGAAGACCGATCAGCGCTTGGAGAACTGGAACCGTGCGCGCGCCGAACGTTGTCCGTATTTCTTGCGCTCCTTGACCCGCGGGTCCCGCTTGACGAAGCCGGCTTTCTTGAGGGTCACCCGAAAGTCCGGGTTCGCGGCGATCAGGGCGCGTGTGATGCCGTGGCGGATGGCTGCCGCCTGCCCGACCACTCCGCCGCCCTGGACGGTGGCCTTGATGTCCCAGGCCCCGCTGGTGTTGGTGAGCTTCAGCGGCTGGACCAGCTCCAGGCGCGTGGTTTCCACCGGGAAGTACTCCTCCACGGGCAGGTTGTTGACGATGATGGCGCCGGTGCCGGGGGTGAGCCAGGTTCTTGCGATGGACGATTTGCGTTTTCCGGTGGCGTAATAGCTGGATTCGGTCTGCATCCCACTCCTCGATGACGGTTTCAGTTAGACGTTCAGGGATTCCGGGTTCTGGGCCTGGTGCGGGTGATCGCCGCCGACATAGACCTTCAACTTTCGGAACAGCCGGCTGCCCAGCTTGTTTTTCGGCAGCATCCCTTTGACGGCGTGCCGGATCAGCTCTTCCGGCCGCTTCTCCAGGATTTCCTTGGCCGTGGCCGTCTTGAGGCCGCCGATGTACCCAGTGTGGTGGTGATACTCCTTCTGGAGCCACTTGTTGCCGGTGAGTCGGATCTTCTCCGCGTTCACGACGATCACGAAGTCACCGGTGTCCACATGCGGCGTGAACATCGGGTTGAATTTGCCCCTCAGACGTGCGGCCACGGTGGAGGCCAGGCGACCGAGAACGGCGCCGTCGGCGTCCGCAACGAACCACTTGCCCGGCGCTTGCCCCTCTTTGGCGCTGGTGGTGTATTTTTTCACGGGTTGCACTCCTGTTTTAGAATCGTGTATATTTAGGCCAAGGTTATTGACTTGTCAAGCAAAAAGATTGTACGAGTGCGGTCCAAAGAGACCCCAACGCCAGGCTCGGCCCCCATGCTCCCGATCGAAACCGAAGTCAAATTCCATCTTCCCGACCCGCCGGCCACGCGCTCCCGGTTGATCGGCCTCGGCGCACTGAGTTCGGGCCGCGCCCCGGAGCGCAACATCCGCTTCGAAAACGACGCGCTCGGCCTGCTCCGCCGCCGAGCCCTGCTGCGACTGCGCCAGGGCCCCACGGCCATCCTCACGTACAAATCGCCCCCGGCCCGGGCCGACCCCGAATTCAAGCAGTTCGTCGAAATCGAGGTCGAAGTCGCCGATTTCGAGGCAATGCAGCAAATCCTCATCGCAGTGGGCTTCCGGCCGCAGCAACGCTACGAAAAGCAGCGCGAAACCCTGAAGCTGGGGCACACCGCCTTCTGCGTGGACGGCCTGCCCTTCGGAGATTTCATCGAGATCGAAGGGCCGCGGGATGAGATCCGCGGCTATGCGTCCCGTCTGGGCTTTCGCTGGGAGCGGCGCATTCTGCTGAACTATCTGGAAATGTTCGAGATCATCAAGTCTTTCCACGGACTGGAATTTTCCGACCCCACCTTCGAGAACTTCAGCGGCGTCCAGGTGGACCTGGCGGCCTGCCTGCCGATGATGGAAGCCGGACGGCGGACGGCGTCAAGGTGAGGGGCGCTTCAGCACGACCGGGACCTCCTGCGCGGTCATGAGCTCGCCTTGCTTGGAAAAGACATAGAGGACGGCCTGGGTGTAATCGGGGATGTCGCCGGCAAGCGCCACGGAGTGCTCGAAGACTTTCGAGTGGCGGATATTGAAGGAGTAGCCCTTCCGAGTGTTGGCCGGCCGACCGCGCACCAGGCCCACGTCGGGCAGCACCAGCCACTGCTCCGGCTCCAAGCCCTCGCCTTTGAGCACCACGACCACATTGCCCGCCAGGGCTTTTTGCCCCTGGCTCGCATTGACGATCTTGTACCGGAGGCCCAGGGTGTTGCTGTTCGCTGAGCTCTTGAGTTGAAACCCCTCGACGGTCAGGCCTTCGCTCATCCCGACCGGCGGCTGAGCGGTGGGGGTTCCCTGATCCGCCCCGGCGTTCGGCCCCGTTTTGGCTTCCGCGTCGAAAAGCGGCTCGGCCTTGGCCGGCGGGGTTGGGCCCTCCCGACGCTCGGCCGGGCGGGGAACCACACCCTCCAGGGCCTCCCTCATCCTCGTCTCCACCAGCACCACCTGCGCGGTGAGAAGATCGCGTTCGTGCCGCAACTCGCCGATGGTGCGACCGGAGACCGCCAGGCTCTGCTGCAGCTCCTGCACGCGCCGGTGCAGGGTGTGGTTCACAACGGCCAGCACCGCCACCGCCGCCAAGGCCATGCCGAACGCTGCAGCGGCCAGGATCAGGAGCGTTTTGATCCGTCTGAAAGGGATCACCCTGCCGTGGTCGCCGATGAACAGGACGGTCCACGGTTGCCGGTCTCCCGGCAAAACGCGCGGCCCCGCGGCCGGCTTCGAACGCTCTGAATCGATACCCATCCGCTATAGGCCCCCTGCCCTCTCCTGCACCGCGCCCCGCAGAGGTTCACATAAACATCTTCTGCTGGAACCGAATGCCCAGGTGTCGGTAGGCATCCTCCGATGCCCGGCGCCCCGCGGAGGTCCGCGTGATGAAGCCGATCTTGAGCAGATAAGGCTCAACGATGTCGACCAGGGTGTCCGACTCCTCCTGGAGGGTGGCGGCGATGGCCTCGATGCCCACCGGGCCGCCGCGGTAAAACTGGATGACCGTTTTCAAATAGCGGCGGTCCAAGTCGGTGAGCCCCTGCGCATCGACGCCTTCGAGCGCGAGCGCCGCCCCGACGACCTCCAGGTCGATCCGTCCGCCGGCGCGCACCTGACCGTAGTCCCGCACGCGCCGCAGTAGACGATTGACGATCCGGGGGGTGCCCCGGGAGCGCCTCGCCAGTTCCAGCGCCCCCTCCTCGCCCAGGTCCACCCCCAGCAACGACGCCGAGCGGCGGGTGATCCGCACCAGTTCGTCCAGGTCGTAGAAGTCCAAGCTTCGAAAAATGCCGAACCGGTCCCGCAGCGGAGCGGACAAGAGCCCCACGCGGGTGGTGGCCCCCACCAGCGTGAACCGCTTCAGCCTGAAGCGGTGACTGCGGGCGTGGACCCCCTTGTCGAAAACGAAATCGATCGCAAAATCCTCCATCGCCGGGTAGAGCAGCTCCTCCACCGGCTTGGGAAGCCGGTGGATCTCATCGATGAACAGGATGTCGCCGGCGTCGAGGTGCGTGAGGATCCCGATCAGGTCCCCGCCCTTTTCAAGCGCCGGCCCGGAGGAGATGGTGAGACTGGAGCCCATTTCATGGGCGACGATGTGGGCCAGGGTCGTCTTGCCCAGCCCCGGCGGCCCGTGCAGCAGCACGTGGTCGATGGACTCCCCGCGCTGGCCGGCCGCCTCGATGGCGATCTTGAGGGTCTCGACCACATCCGGCTGACCCACGTAGTCGGCCAGCTGCTTCGGCCGCAGGGAGACGATCTCGGGCTCCAGGTCCTCTTCGCGAAGATGGCCGGAGAGCGGGCTCTGGCGGTCGGAGGAAAAAGAGAGGATGTCGTCGCTCATCACGTGCCTCTATCCGGCCGGGCGCCGTCAGCTGCCGTTCGCGGCCGGGGCCGCCTGCTCCCCGCGATAGACTTCCTCGAAGAGCGCCTCGGGGGTGGCGATGGCCGGATTGCGCTTGAGGGCCTCGCCGATCAGGCGCTTGGCGTCGGCGACGCGATGCCCCAGCTGCCGAACCATCACGTCCAGAACCTGCTCGGCGACGTCTTCAACCAGGCTGCCGGCCGGTTTGGGTTCATCGCGCTTGAGGGCGAACTTGCCCATGCGCCCCTCCAGCGTGGCCACGATCTTTTGGGCGGTGCGCTTGCCGACCCCCTTGAGATGCGACAATCCGTCGATGTCGCGCGCCTCGATGGCGCGGGCGATATCGCTCACGGAAGCCGTCATGGCCTTGACGGCCTTCATGGGGCCGATGTCCTCCACGCTGATGAAATGCTGGAAAAACTCCTTGTCGATTTCCTGAATGAACCCGATCAGCACCGGCTTGGGCTGACGCTCGGTTTGCTGGGTGTAAATATAGAGCGAAATCTCATCGCCGATGTTTTTGGCCGCCACCGCATCCATCACCACGGAGGGGAGCAGCACCTCGTAGCCGATGTGGCCGGCGAGCACCAGCACGCGGTCTTCATGCCTGCTGAGGATTGTGCCGGAGAGGTAGCCGATCACGCGCGTTGGCGTCCTTTCGCATCGTAGCGGTACAAACCGATGATGGCCAGTCCCAGGGCATCCGCCGCATGGAACGGCCGGATGGGGGAGCCATGGCCGATGCACCTTCGGACGGCCGCCTCCAATTGGGCCTTGGAGGCATTGCCGTTTCCGGTGAGCACCTGCTTCGCTTCCCTGACCGGAACCGCAAACGACCGGAGCCCGGCTTGGGCGCAGGCCAGGAGTACCACGCCGGACACCTGCCCCAGAAAAATGCCGGACTTCGGGTATTCTTTCAGCGAAAACACGTCCTCCACCACAACCAGGTCGGGCGCTTCGTCGCTGATCAGATGCAGCAGCTTTGTGAAGATGTGGTCCAACCGCCGAGGCAGGCTGGTCGATTTCGAGGTCTGGATGCACCCGAAGGAGTACCCGTCGATCGCAACCCCCCGGCCCGAAACGATCCCGACCCCGGTAGCCGCAAGGCCCGGGTCTATCCCGAGAATTTTTCCCATCCCTGGTTCATCGCCGTCGCAGGGCATCGGGGTCGCCGACAGCAATTCGCCCCGCGGGGGGAAGGCGGAGCAAGGGCTCCACGCCTTCGCGCCGGTTCCCGGTCATCGAAGCTCTTTGAGCTTGTCGGAGGCGGCCTTGGCTTCGCCGGTGTTCGGGTGTTTGCGCACCAGCTCTTCGAAGATGAGGCGCGAGTTCACGCGGTCCTTCAGGCTCAAAAAGGCCAGGCCCTGCTTCAGCAGCGCGCCGGGGACCTTGTTGCCCTGGGGGTATTTTTCGATGACCTTCTGGTATTCGAGAATGGCCTTTTCGTATGATTTTTCCTGATAGAACGTCTCGCCGATCCAGAACTGGGCGTTGTCGGCATTCTCCGAACCGGGGTAATTCACCAGAAACTCCTCGAACCCTTTGCGCGCCGCCCCCATGTTACCCTGTTCGAAAGCCTGGCGCGCCTTGTTGTAGAGCTCCGTCTCGGATGCGATCTTGGTTGCCGAACCGTCCGGTTTGATCCGCGACGACGGCGCCGCCAGCGGCTCCAGCTTCAGGTGCTGCTCGAGTCGCGCAAGACGCTGGGCGGTCTGCGTATTGGCCTCCTCCAGGCGCAGCAGTTTCTCGTCGCGTGGCCGGTCGGCGCCGTCTCCCGCCGGCCGCTGCTGCCGCAGGGCGTGCTCCAACTCCTCGATCCGGCCGCTTAGGACCCGCATCTCCTCACGCACTTCGTCGATCTGGGCCCGGGTCGACGCCGCCTGCTGGCGCAGGGCCTGCTCGGTAGCCTCCCGATTGCGCGCGAACTCCTCCCGCCGGCGCCTTTCCTCGGCATCGCGCAGTTCCATCTCGCTCATCCGCGAGTCGATGGTGAGAACGTCGCGTCGAGTAGCGCACCCGGCCATGATCATTACGGCGACGAGCACGCAGAGGACTGCTATCGAACCGAACCGCACCTGCAATGCGTTATCCATGGCTTGCCTTTGTCGATGGGATGCCGGGAGAACGTCTGCCCTGCCGCAGCGGACAGGCCGAAATCCTATACTGAGAGGAGTCACGGCCATGCTCCGGCTATCGAGGGGGCAGACGGCCGCCCGTGATTGGAATGAGAGCGTTGACGTTGGACCCAACTTAAACAGACGGCAAACGAGCCTGATTTGCGCTCGTTTGCCGTCTTAATTGCGTTCATCACGCGGACTGAACCCGCAATGAGCGGTATCCGTCGTTTCCGGCGCAACCCGCCGGAAGTGACGAACTAGAAGCTGACCACAAAACCGTCGTTGCGGTTCTTGGCCCATGCGGCTTCGTTGCGACCCGGGTCGATGGGGCGCTCTTCGCCGTAGCTGATGGTGCTGATGCGCTTGGTGTCGATCCCAAGGTCCACCAGGAATTTTTTGGCGGACTGCGCCCGGCGCTCACCCAGGGCCATGTTGTATTCGTTGGTGCCGCGCTCGTCGCAGTTGCCCTCGATGAGCAGCTTGGCGCTGGGGTTGGCCTTCAGCCATTCGGCCTTTTTCTTAAGGGCCGCCTGTGCTTCCAGTTTCAATGCCGATTTGTCGAAGTCAAAAAAGATCCTCTCGGTCATGAAAACCGGTACGGCTGGGGCCGCCGCCGGGGCCGGAGCAGGGGCCGGGGCAGCAACTTTGGGGGGCGGAGCAGGGGCCGGGGCCGGAGCGGCCGTAGCGGCCACTTTTTTCTGACAGGCGACTGTGAACAACAACCCCGGCATCACGAGCAGCAATGCCAAAACCATCCACCACTTCTTTTGCATTTTCAATTCCTCCTTTTTGTTGGTGCTTGTTAGTTGAGTTGCGGTGTGCGATCAATTGAAAACACCCGCAGACCACTTGGGACTGGTTTGCTCTCCGTTCAACAGCAAGATACGCCGCGGGTCGGTACCGAAGGCGGTCATCACATAAAGCCGCGATGGCCCCTCGCGGTTTGTGCTGAAAACAATAAGTGTGCCGTCCGGCGACCACGATGGGGACTCGCTGCTGCCGCCGTCGCGAGTCAGCTGCATCACGTTCTGCCCATCCGCGCCGATCACGCACACTTGCTGGGAACCGCCGATTTGGGATGTGTAGGCAATCTTGTCTCCCCGGGGAGACCATGCCGGCTGCGTGTTGTATTTGCCTTCGAAGGTCAGCCGACTCTCGTTTCCAGACCCCAGATCCAAAATGTAGATCTGCGGGCCGCCGGTGCGATCGGAGACAAACGCCAGCTTGCTTCCGTCCGGGGACCAGCTCGGGGACACATTGGCGCCCCGGCTACTAGCCAGTTTTTTAATCACTTTTCCGGTGCCAGTCAATAGGTAAATTTCCTGGGCTCCACTAAATGAGAGGGTTGCCGCCAGTTCGAATTTCCCGGGCGCCCAACTGGGCGTGATGTTGATTCCGTTGAGGGCGACAACGGACTCCTTTTTGGAGTTCAGGTTGCGGATGTAAAGATCGGGCTTGCCGCCTTTGTAGGAGGTGTAGGCCAGGTGCTCGCCGTCGTCGGCCCAGGCCGGAAAAAGGGTGATGGACTCGTTGTAAGTCACCCGGGTGGGCGCGTAGCCGTCAAAATCGCTGGTGTAAATCTCCTTCTTGCCGGAGCCGGTCGAAACGAAAGCGATCTTGCTGTTGAAAATGCCCTTGTTCCCCGTTAGGTAGTAAATGACCTCGGCGCAGAAGCGCAGCACCATCGTTCGCAACTCCGAGCTCTGACCCGCGTAGCGCTTGCCGATCACCTGGCGGCCTTTGAATGTGTCGAAGAGCCGCAGCTCCATCTGCACGCTGTCTCCGCTCTGCTCGAACATTCCAGTAATCAGCAGTTCCGCGCCGATTACGGTCCAGTTCTGGAAATTGATATCCGTCGCGGCGACACCGCTTTTCTGCGGGTCGAAGAGAAAGGCGCTGCGATCCATGATTTTGAAGTAGCCGGTGAAATCCAGGCTGCTGGCCATGAAATCGGCGGCTTTGCTCGCGGAATCCGCCCCACGAGCCGAATCGTTAAGGTTTTTGAACGCCGGGACCGCCAGCGGGATCTTGCGCAAAAAGGGGTTGCGGATATCGATGTATTGGTAATTGTCCTGGGCTGCTGCCGGGGCCGCCGATATTAAAACCCACGCCAGCAGGCACGAGACGCACACAGTAAAACAATCTCTCATCCCGGAACCTCATTCATAAAAAGAAAGCGTAATTGATAAACTAATACATCTTGTGGGTAATGCAATCCCTCATCGCATTCCCTCGGGTGTGAACCGGATGCCGACCAACACGTAGGGCATCCGGATGCTCGGCGGATGGGGTTTCACCGGGTTGGATTTGACGATCGCCCGGTAGGCGGACTCGTCCAGGTAGGTGTTGTTCGAGCGCTCGGTGAAACGCACATCGGTGATCTCCCCGCTGGGGAGCACCTTGAAGACCAGGCTCGCCGCCATCTGCCTGTTGCCGCCGGCAAGTTGCGGTGAGAAAGCCCAGTTTTTTTCGACCTGAAAAGCGATTTCCGCCCGGTAGATGTCGGCGGGTTCGATCTGGCCGGGCCCCCCGGCGCCGCCCCCACCGGCGCCGGCGCCGGAATCCGTCCCTCCGGACCCGGGCGGTCCCGGCCCGGCCGGTGCCGCAGGCTCTGTCTCTTCGAGCTTTTTGCGGATGCGTTCGATGGCTGCCGTGACCGATTTCGTGTCGGGCTCCTTGACGTTTTTCTCGATCCGGTCGATGGCCTTTTCGATCATCTTCTGGGTATTCTTGGTCTCCTCTTTGAGAGACTTCTTCTCGCGAACCTTGGGCGGGGCGATCGACACCTGAGGCTTCGGCGCTTCCGTGACCGGTTTGGGTGCGGGCGCGACCGCCGCCACGACGGGTTTGGCCGCCGGCGGTTGGGGAGCCTCGACCGGCTTGGGCGGCTCGCCGGCGCTGCCGCCTCCGCCGGCTGCCGGGGCCGGCCCCGGCAGCGACACGAGATTCACGCTGATCGCCCCGGGAGGTAGTCGGGGTGGCGTTGAAAAGCCGGCGGGGACCCATATCAGCGCAGCGAGAAGCACCAAATGCAGCGCCGCCGACAGCAGAAAATACCTGCCCGCCGAGCGGACGGGGGCTTCGACCGCATTGAAATTCGAACTCCTGCCGTGTCGCTCCGCTTTCATCCGCGTTTCGGTTTGGCTCCCTTGGCCGTGGGGTCGGGCGTCGACGGCTCGGTGACCATCCCCAGCTTGTCGACGCCGGCATCCTTGATGCGCCCCATCACCTGGGCCACGAGTCCGTAGGGCACGTCCTTGTCGGCTTTCAGGTAGAGTTCGGGATCGGGTCGCCCCTGGACGATCTTGGCGAGCTTGCCCGTCAGATCGTCGAGAGGGACTTCGAAGTCGTTGATGAAGATCTGATGGTCCTTGCGAATGGTGACCATCAGCTGGTCCTCGCGCGTGTCGAGCGGCTGGGCCGTCACCTGTGGCAAGGCCACATCCAGCCCCTGCACCATCATCGGCGCCGCCACCATGAAAATGATCAGCAGCACGAGCATGACATCCACCAGCGGCGTGACGTTGATCTCGGACATGAACCCGTTGTCACCGTTCCCGCTTTTCATGCTTTTCTCCTTTCAAGCCGCAGGATGTCCCGCTCGATGATGTTCAGGAAATCGGCCGAAAAACTCTGCAGTTCGGTTTCCACGATGCGGATCTTGTTCATGAAATGATTGAAGGCGATCACGGCCGGAATCGCCGCGGCCAGCCCGGCGGCGGTGGCGACCAGCGCTTCGGAGATCCCCGGGGCCACGGTGGCCAGGTTGGCGGAGCCCTTCAAGCCGATGTTGTGAAACGACCCCATGATACCCCAGACGGTCCCGAACAGCCCGATGAAGGGGCTGGTGTTGCCGATGGTGGCCAGAAACGGCACCATCTGGGTCATTCGCGTCATCTCGGTGTTGATGGCGCGGCGCAGCGCCCGTTTCACGTTGTCGGTGGCGGTGATGCGGACCCCGAAGGCAAACCCGGGCGAGGCGGCGCTGGGGGCGCTGTCGGCGGACTCCAGGACCTCGCCGGCCTGGCTGGTCTTTTTCAACTCCAGGTAAGCCACCCGGAAAATCCGCGCCAGCGGGCTGCCCGGCAGCTGCTTCGCCCGGGCGAACGCATTGGAGAAGTCCCGGCTCTTCCAGAAGTAGTCGCTGAACTCCGCCGACTCGCGAAACGCCCGGCGGACGTAGCGGTACTTGATGAGGATGATGGCCCAGGTGCTGATCGAAAACATCAGCAGCAGCAGCAGGACCATCTGGGCGACCAGCCCTGCGCTGCGAATCATACCGATCAGATCCATTTGCACTGATTCCATATCGAAGTTCCGCTCCTCCTTGGCGTGGAAACGTCTCGCACGTGTCTTGAACCGCTGGGGATTTGGGCTTGGGAAGAGGTCAAAAGGAGTTGTCCGGCATCCTCACACCCGGGTGGCGGCGTTTCGGACTGCACGCGGTTATGACCGCAGGGTGCGCCTCGAGGTCGCTGTCTGGTAATCCTCAACTCGGTTTAATGCCCTTTTATATCACACCTTCATATGAAGTCAAATCGAGGGTTGCCTTTGCCGGCCTACGGGAATAGAACCGGGGCCAAGACCACCCCCTGATGCGAGGCACCGCGTGAAACCCATTGCCGATTTGCTGTTCGAGGCCCGGATGCTCAAAAACATCCCCCGCTCCGGTTTCCAGTTCCTGGGCGCCGGCCGCGAATCCGTGGCGGAGCACGTTTATTCCGTCACATTCATCGCCTACGTGATGGCTGAGATGCGGCCGGAAGTGGATGGCCTCAAACTGATCCGCCTGTGCCTGGTCCATGACCTGCCGGAAGCCCGCACCGGGGACATGAACTCGGTGCAAAAGGCTTACGTCCGCACGGATGAGCCGAAGGCGGTCGCGGACGCCACCCGGGATCTCCCCTTCGGCCCGAACCTGTCCGCCCTCATCGCGGAATACCGCAACGCCCGGTCTCCGGAAGCCCTCCTGGCGCATGACGCGGACCAGATCGCGCTCATCCTGGAGCTGAAGGACTTGATCGACATCGGCTGCGAACCACCCCGGGCGTGGCTGCCGCACGTGCTTGCCCGGCTGCGCACCGACACCGGGAAAGCCATCGCAGACGCCGTGATCGCCACCCATCGCGACTCCTGGTGGTGGGAGGCCGCCACGGCGTGTGAGAAAGAGGCGGGCCCCGGGCGTTGAAAATGAGATTTCAAGGCTCAGGGTTCATGGGGGCGAGAGGGTGAGGGGGTGGGGGGAGCAGCAATCTTGAAGCCCGAACCCTTGTTCCCGAACTCCTGGAACTGAACGGCTTGCCTGTTGACAGCCACCGGGTGATATTCTACAAAAAAACGTTGATGGATAAGTAAAAAGTCGTTGCTCCAGACGGCTTTGTGAAAAACCCAAGATCAAGGCGCGCGAATTCCGTGTCGCGAGGCCGACGTCCCGTACGTCGCAGCGACCGCGGGATGAAGCGCAACGCGGAGATTGGGTTTTTTACGAAGTCGGCAACTTAGTCGACCCGCAGGCCGACGCACCACCCTCTCGGAGGATTATCCATGACTTGGTTCATTGCGGCGCTCGGATCATCCATCGGCAAGAAACTCATGATGGCCTTGACCGGCCTGGCATTCATCGGCTTTCTGGCGGCGCATCTGGCCGGGAATCTGCTGTTGATCGCCGGCCGGGAGGCCTTCAACGGGTATGCCGAAAAACTGCAGTCGCTGGGGCCGATTCTGCAGGTGTTTCGTGCGGGCCTGATCGGCTTCGCCCTGGTTCACATCCTGACCGGGCTCTACCTGTTCCTGCAAAACCGCAGGGCGCGCCCGGAGCGTTATGAGATGGACGCCTCCGCCGGCGGACGGACCATCAGCTCCCGGACCATGCCCTACACGGGCTTGATCATCCTGGGGTTTCTGATTTTTCACCTGTTCCACTTCACCTGGACCGAAAAGGGCGCCCGGACCATCTTCGATCTCGTGGCCGCCGCGTTCAACCAGCCCTGGGCCATCCTGCTCTACGCCGCGGCGATGATCGTGGTGGCCCTGCATGTCCGCCATGGTTTCTGGAGCGCCTTCCAATCGGTCGGCGCCAGCCACCCGAAAACCATGCCGGCCGTAACGGCGCTGAGCTGGGCCGCGGGCGGGCTGGTGGCCTTCGGCTTCGGCCTGCTGCCCTTTTTCATGCTGATCCGGTATTAGCCGTTTTCGCCTCTTGCAATTAGAAAGGAACCCGCATGCGCCTCGATGCCAAGATCCCCGCAGGGCCACTTGCCCAGAAATGGGACCGCCACCGCTTTGAGACCAAATTGGTGAACCCGGCCAACAAACGCAAATTCAGCATCCTCGTTGTCGGCACCGGTCTGGCCGGGGCCTCGGCTTCCGCCAGCCTGGCAGAGCTCGGCTACGACGTGAAGACCTTCTGCATCCACGACTCCCCCCGCCGGGCGCACAGCATCGCGGCCCAGGGCGGCATCAACGCCGCCAAGAACTACCCCAACGACGGCGACAGCATCTGGCGGCTGTTCTACGACACCGTCAAGGGCGGGGATTTCCGGGCCCGCGAGGCCAACGTCTATCGACTGGCCCAGGTAAGCAACGCCATCATCGACCAATGCACCGCCCAGGGCGTCCCCTTCGCACGCGAATACGGCGGGCTGCTGGCGAACCGCTCTTTCGGCGGCGCCCAGCTCTCGCGCACCTTCTACGCCCGCGGCCAGACCGGCCAGCAGCTGTTGCTCGGCGCCTACAGCGCCATGATGCGGCAGGCGGCCGCCGGCAAGGTGCAGTTGTTCCCGCGCCGCGAGATGCTGGACCTGGTGGTCGTCAACGGGCAGGCGCGCGGCATCGTCGCCCGCAACCTGCTCACCGGGGAGATCGAGCGCCATGCCGGCCACGCCGTGCTGCTGTGCACCGGCGGCTACGGCAACGTGTACTATCTGTCCACCAACGCCAAGGCGTGCAACGTCACCGCCACCTACCGGGCCCACAAGCGCGGGGCGTTCTTTGCCAACCCCTGCTTCACTCAGATCCACCCGACCTGCATCCCGGTGCACGGCACCTACCAGTCCAAGCTCACCCTGATGAGCGAAAGCCTGCGCAACGACGGGCGGGTCTGGGTGCCAAAGACCGCGGGCGACAAACGCGCCCCGTCCGACATTCCCGAAGCCGAGCGGGACTATTTCCTCGAACGCAAGTACCCGAGCTTCGGCAACCTGGTCCCGCGCGATGTGGCCTCCCGCAACTCCAAGAAACAGTGCGACCAGGGCAAGGGGGTGGGCGAAACGGGGCTTGCGGTCTACCTGGATTTCGCCGATGCCATCCAGCGCGACGGCCAGGCCACTATTTCGAAAAAGTACGGCAATCTCTTCCAGATGTACGAAAAAATCACCGGGGACGACCCCTACCGCACGCCGATGATGATCTACCCGGCGGTGCACTACACCATGGGGGGCCTCTGGGTGGACTACAACCTGATGAGCACCATCGACGGGCTTTTCGTGCTCGGGGAGGCGAACTTCTCCGACCACGGCGCCAACCGGCTTGGAGCCAGCGCCCTGATGCAGGGGCTGGCGGACGGATACTTCGTGATCCCGGCCACCATCGGCGGCTACCTGGCCGGCACCCGTTTCGATGCCGTGACCGCCGGGCATGCCGGCTTTGCGGACGCCGAGCGGCAGGTCGGCGAAAAGACCCGGAAGCTGCTCGCGATCGGCGGCAAGCGCACGGTCGATGACTTCCACCGCCAGCTGGGGCTCACCATGTGGAATTATTGCGGCATGTCCCGCACCAATGAAGGCCTGGAAAAAGCCCGCACCCTGATCCGCGAGTTGCGCGCGGAGTTCTGGCAAAACGTACGGGTGCCGGGCTCCGCCGCGGATCTCAACCAGAGCCTCGAAAAAGCCGGGCGGGTGGCGGACTTCATGGAGTTCGCGGAGTTGCTGGTCGTCGACGCCCTGGCGCGCCAGGAATCCTGCGGCGGGCATTTCAACGAGGCGTTTCAGACCGAGGAAAACGAGGCGCGGCGCGACGACCAGAACTTCTGCCACGTCGCCGCCTGGGAATTCAGCGGCGAGGGCCGCGACCCGAATCTTCACACGGAGGCCCTGAGCTTCGAAAACGTGCAGTTAACCCAGAGGAGCTACAAGTGAACAAGACGATCAACCTGACGCTCAAGGTCTGGCGGCAGAAAAGCCGCGCGGACAAAGGCCTGTTCGAAACCTACCCGGCCCGCGACATCTCGACCGACATGTCGTTTCTGGAGATGCTGGACGTGGTCAACGAACGGCTCACCCTGGAGGGCCGGGAGCCGATCGCCTTCGAACACGACTGCCGCGAGGGCATCTGCGGCTCCTGCGGCAGCATGGTGAACGGCCGCGCCCACGGCCCCCTGAAAGGCACATCGCTTTGTCAGCTGCACATGCGCCACTTCAAGGACGGCGACACGCTGGCGATCGAACCCTGGCGCGCCCGGGCCTTTCCGGTCATCAAGGATCTGGTCGTGGACCGCAGCGCCCTCGACCGCATCATCCAGGCCGGCGGCTACGTTTCGGTAAACACCGGCAGCGCGCCGGAGGCCAACACGCTCCCGATCCCGCCGCAGCTCGCCGAAAAAGCGATGGATGCCGCGGCCTGCATCGGCTGCGGCGCCTGCGTCGCCGCCTGCCCCAACGCCTCGGCCATGCTGTTCGTCAGCGCGAAAATTTCGCAGCTGGCGCTCCTGCCGCAAGGGCGGCCGGAGGCCGACCGTCGGGCACTGGGTATGGTGCGGGCGATGGACGCCTGCGGTTTCGGCAACTGCTCCAACCACCGCGAGTGCGAGAACGCCTGCCCCAAGGAGATCTCCATCGTCAATATCGCCCGCTTGAACCGCGAGTTTCTGCGCGCCGGGTTCGTCTCACACGAAACGTGACGACCGCGTGACGGTCCACCCGCTGCGCGGTGCATCATCTCGCGCCGCGGGATGCGCACGCCTCGAATTCGGAGCGTTCGACCAAGTCCTCTGGAACCGGCTCGCTTCGGGTCGTCTCAGGGCGCGTCGAGCAGGGTCGCCACGGTGCGCAGCAATTTGGGGATGTTGAAGGGCTTGGCCAGAACGTGGGTGAACCCCAAGGCGGCCAGCTCGCCGAGCTTGGGGTGGTCCGGATAGCCGGTGGTGATGATCACCTTCATGCCGGCGAGCTCCGGCTCGGCCCGGATGCTGCGGCACACCTCCAAACCGTCCATTTCCGGCATGAAGACATCCAGGAGCAGCAGATCCGGCCGATAGGTCCCCAGCCGGATCGACGCCTCGATCCCGTTGGTCGCCTCCTCCAGCAGGTAGCAGCGCGGGATGGAGAGCGCCTCGACCAGCACCTGCCGGACCAGGCTGTCGTCGTCGACCAGCAGGATTTTGGCCGCCCGGCGTTTGAGCAGGGTCGGCAGCAGGATCGTGAAGGTCGTCCCCTTTCCCGGCCGGGTCTGAAAGGATATCTCCCCGCCGTGGGCTTTCACGATCCCGTAGGAAACCGAGAGCCCCAGACCGGTGCCCCCGCGCGCCTGCTTGTCGGTGACGAAGGGTAGAAAAATCCGGTCGGCAATCTCCGGCGACACCCCGCGCCCGTTGTCGGCAATCTGCAGCCGGACCCAGCCCTCCTTGAGATCGACGCTGGTCTCGATCCGGATCTCCCCCGGCGGCCGATCGATCGCCTGGACCCCGTTGACGATGATGTTCAAGACGACCTGCTCCAGGCCCTGCAGGCTGCCTTCGATTTCCGGCAGGTCGGGCGCCAGGTCGGCCGACACGTCGATCCCGGACCGGCGCAGGGTGGCCTGGGCCAGCCGCAGAGCGTTCTTGACGGCCGTATTGATGCTGAAGGGGTGCTTTTCGGCCACGTTCGACTGACGCGAGAAGTTTTTAAGGTCGGAAACGATCTTGGTAACCCGGTTGGCCGCCAGGTCCATGTCGGCGATCAGCCGGGGCAGGTTGTTTTTGAGAAAATCGACCGTGAAGCCTCCGAATTTCCTTTCGGGGTCGACCGACGGCATGGATACCAGCGCCGCCAGGAGGTCCGCCCAGATCTTGCGCAGCAACGGCAGGTTGTAGATGATGAGGTTGATGGGGTTGTTGATCTCGTGGGCGACGCCGGCCACCAGGGTGCCGAGGGTTTCCATCTTCTGGGCCTGCTGCAGCTGCTGCTCGACCTCTCTCAGCGCGGTCTCGCTCTTGCGCACGATGGACTCGAGCCGCCGGTTTTCCGCACGCAGCCGCGCGATCTCTTCAGCCGTCTCGTCCCTAATCAACTCGTTGGGGGGCATCGCACATCACCCTGGGCCGACGCCGGCCGGCCGGGGCCGAGGGTTTCAGAGGCCAGCTCGGCTGCGACATGGCGGCAGACGTCGGCCAGCGGCACGTCGGTGCGCATGCCGGGGCATGCGCTGGCCATGGCAAGCCAGTTTTCAGGATGGACGAGCACGCCGGCGATGAACGGCCAGCGCCGGCACATGCGGGGTTTCACCGGGTGGATGGTGCAAACCGTGTCCCAGAAGATGCAGTAGCCGCCGGGGCCCTGGGCCAGCAGCGGCCGGCCGCCGGACAGCTCGCAGTAGTCCGTCATCAAAACGGCCGGCTCGATGCCGGTAAACGCTGCGATCGCCTCGATGTCCTGCGGCTCGAGGTAGGTGCCGCCGTAGCCCTTGCAGCACTCCCCGCACAGGCGGCATTCGAACATGCGCTCGGGAGCGGCATCATTCGACGTCACGACGCGACTCCATGGCCCGCTTCAAGGTGACCTGGTCGACGAACTTCAGATCCCCCCCCATCGGGACGCCGGATGCGATCCGGGTCACCCGCACCGGGAAAGCCGCCAGGCGTTCGGCGATATAGACCGCCGTGGCCTCGCCTTCGACGCTCGTGCCCGTCGCCAGAACGATTTCCTCAACTCCGCCGGCGGCCACACGGGCCACCAGCTCGCGCACCCGGATGTCGTCGGGCCCCACCCCGTTCATGGGCGAAAGCACCCCGGAGAGAACGTGGTAATGGCCGTTGAAGGCCCCCGATTTCTCCAGGGCCACCAGGTCGCCCGGCTGTTCGACCACGCACACCCGCGATCCGTCGCGCGCCGGGTTGCTGCAAAGGGGGCAGAGCTCGTGATCGCTGAGCGAGAAGCAGCGCGAACACAGCCGGACTTTTCGTTTGATCTCCAGGATGCTGCGCGCCAGCCCGTCCACGGACGCATCGGCCGCACGCAGCAGGTGCAGGGCCAGGCGTTCGGCGGTTTTTTCGCCGACCCCGGGCAGCCGCGACAGGTGGTGGATGAGATTGCGGATGGATTCCGGGTAATGATTCATTTTCGTTCGGTTTCCCCAGGCCTTCCGGACCCCGGATCAGATCAGCCCGGGCATCTTGAGCCCGCCGGTGAGTTTGCCCATTTCGGATGAAACCATCTCCTGGGACTTGGAGAGGGCGTCGTTGACGGCCGCCAGGATGAGGTCCTGAAGCATCTCCACGTCGCTGGGGTCGACCACCTCTTTCTCGATCTTGACCGAAACGATCTGCTGGCGACCGTTGGCCACGACGCGGATCATGCCGCCCCCGACGGCGGATTCAACCGTCCGGCCGGCCAGCTCCTCTTGCATCTTGAGCATGCGCGCCTGGAGCTGCTGCGCCTGCTTCATCATGCCGCCCATCCCTTTCATCTGTCCGCCTCCTGCAGAATCTGCACGTCTACGAGATTGCCGTTGAAAATATCGATGGCCTCGGCCACCAGCGGGTGGTTCAAGGTCTGCTGAACCAGAGTTTGGCTGCGCTCCCGCCGCGCCGGGGGCGGCGTCGGGGCTGCATCGTCTGCGGCGACCGTGATGCTCGCCTCACCGCCCAGCACCTCGGCGCACACCTGCCGCAGCAGGGCCATGTGTTTCTCGCGCCGCAGCATGGCCGCGCCATAGGCGTTGTCCGGCGGGATGATCTCCCAGCAACCGGAACCGAGGCTGCGCAAGCTGCATTTTTTCAGATGGGCGGCGAGGCTGGGCTGCTGCTGGGCAATGCGGGCGCTGATGCGCTGCCAGGCGGATTCGCCCGGGCTTTCACCGGCATCGACCGGCGCGCCGGGCCGCGCGGAGGAGAAGCGCTCCCTCGGCGGCGCCGCCGCACGCCCGCCCGGCGTACCCGGCGACGGCGCATGTCCGCCTTCCGGCCCGCCCCGCGGGGGCGGCATGGAAGGGGTCCCCCCCCCCTCGCCCGCAGCGCCGACCTCTCGACGAAGCTCGTCGAGTTTTCCGATCAAGGCCTCGATCGTCAGAGCCGGCGGGCGCTGCCGGGTTTTGAAGAAGGCCATCTCCAAAGCCAGCCTGGGGTTTGACGTTAGGCGCATCGCCGGTTCTTCGCGGTAGAGCACATCCAACACGTGCTGCAGCTCCAGCGGCGACACCCGCCGCGCCAGTGCCTGCAGGGCCTCGACCTCGCCGGGCGGCAGATCGACCAGCCGCTGCGGATCCTTGCTGGTGTGAATCACGAGCAGGTTGCGGAAGGTCTCGACGAGATCGGCGTGCACTTTTTTCAGGTCGTGCCCCCGGTCGAAGACCTCCTCCAGCGTGAGGACGAAGCGCCTCACGTCGCCCCCCATCATGGCTTCCGCCAGGTCAACCACCTGCCGCCGCCCCAAGACCCCCAGAATGTCCAGGACCTGCTCGCCCGAGATTGTCTTCTCGCCGCAGGCCATGACCTGATCGAGCAGGCTCAGGCTGTCGCGGATGCTCCCGCCGGCTTCATGCGCAATCACATCCAGACTGTCGGGCTCTAGCGCCACCCCCTCTTTGCGACAGATCTCGGCCAGATAGGAGGAGACGGCGGCCTGCCGCAAGCGCCTGAAATCGTAGCGCTGGCAGCGCGACAGGATGGTGATCGGGATCCGGTGGGCTTCGGTCGTGGCAAAGATGAAGAGCACATGGGCCGGCGGCTCCTCCAGGGTCTTGAGCAGCGCGTTGAACGCCGGGGTGCTGAGCATGTGCACCTCGTCGATGATGTAGATCTTGTAGCGGCTGTGCGCCGGCATGTACTTGACGTTTTCGCGCAGCTCCCGGACCTGGTCGACACTGTTGTTGGAGGCCCCGTCGACCTCGAACACGTCCACCGAATGCCCCCCGGTGATTTCACTGCAGGAGCGGCATTGGTTGCAGGGCTCCGAACCGGATCGCTGGGGGCAATTCATGGCCTTGGCTAGAATGCGGGCCACCGTCGTCTTGCCGGTGCCTCGCGGCCCCGCGAAGAGGATGGCGTGTGCCACCCGGCCGGCGGCAATCGCGTTGACCAGGGTCTGCGTCACGTGCTCCTGGGCAACGACCTCGCCGAAAGACTGGGGACGGTATTTTCGGGCTAGAACGAGATAGGACATAGGTAGGTGGTCTGGATCCGGATCGGCATAAAAATGGCGGAGAGAGTGGGATTCGAACCCACGGTGCCGGTATTAGCAGCACACACGATTTCCAGTCGTGTTCCTTCGGCCAGCTCGGACATCTCTCCGCGACTCGGTGATGCGAGGAAGCACTCGGCGGATCCGTGGGACGCCGGCTCTGCTTCTGACCTGATCGAGCGTCGGCGCCAACCAGAGAAGTGGCGGAGAGGGTGGGATTTGAACCCACGATCCCGTTTTTGACAGGATACCGCTTTTCGAGAGCGGCGCCTTCAACCGCTCGGCCACCTCTCCAAAACCCCACGCGATCAAGCGACAATCGGTTTTTCTAGCATTCACGCCCGATTTTGTCAAGCAGACCCAAAGGAAAAATCGCCTCAGGGACGCAGCATATCGCGGACCTCCGCGGAAACCGATCCGCCCTCGTTGAGGCAGAGCGGCGGCAGGATCTTCATCCCCGCGCCGGACCCCGGACGCCCCTCCACCAGCACCATTTTGGCGTCGCCGGCGATGTTTTCGTGCACGGTCCTCAACCGCTTGGGCTCGACTCCGAGGACGCGCAGCTGCCCGATAAGCTCACCCAGGCGCTCGGCGGCCTGGATGACCACCAGGCGGCCGCGGTTCTTCAGCATCCGCCGGGAGGCCTTCAGGATCTCCGCCAGGCCGATTTCGACTTCATGCCGCGCCACGGCGCGCTGCGCGATGGGGTTGAGGCGCCCGGTCCCCGCCCGGCGGAAGGGGGGGTTGCAGATGACGACATCCATAACGCCTCCGGTCATGGCCGGGGTCAGGCGCCGCATGTCGTCGTGGAGAATCGTGACGCGCTCCTCCATGCGGTTGGCGCGGACGTTGGCCGCGGCCAGCGCCGCCAGCTCCGGCTGAAGTTCGACGCCCCACACCCGCAGCCCGGCGTGGCGAAAGGCGAGGATTAGGGGGATAATCCCGCAGCCCGTGCCCAGGTCGATCACGCGCTCGGCCCCGCGCAGGTGCGCGAAGTGGGCCAGGAGCACGGCGTCGATGGAGAAGCGGTAGCCGAGGCGGCTCTGCGCTACTCGCAGTCGGCCGTTCAAAAATGCGTCGGCCGTCAAATCGATGGTTGCGTCCCCGTGTCCCATGCCGGCTGCAAGAGACCGCTGCGTGGTCAGAAAGCGCTCACTTTGAATTTGATGTCGGTCACCCGCCGCCCGCCGAGCGCTGCGTTCAGGCGGCCGATGAGGTCCGCTCGCAGGAACTGCAGGTGGTGGATCCAGACGGGGCTGCTGACATGCACCAGCAGAATCGAGCCCTTGAAAGCCGCCGGGCGTGCGTTGCGCGCGGTCTCCTCGCCGACAACCCGGTCCCACTCTTTCCACACCTCCAGCATGCCGGTCCCGGCCTCCGGCCGCAGGCGCGCCAGAAGGCCGGTGAGCACCTGTGCGATGGGTACCGACCCCGAATGTGGGTCCTTCGCGCGCATGCGATCATTATGGCTCCGCTGGGTCGATATGTCAAAAAGGGGGCGCGCGGTTCCGCAGGAAGCATCCGGCCGCCCCCGGCGAATGAATTGGACCCGTGCGGATTAAAGTAAGTTTATGTTAACAAATACCATTTCCGATTTCGCTTGACTTGGGCGTGGGATTGGCATAATTTGAAACCTCACCGGTTGCAAGAACCCCCAGGCGCAACAACGAATACTCCGGCGCAACCACCGCACATCACCCCGTCAACAGGGAGCATGGGACACACAATGAGCTGGGATTGGGAAAAACTGAAACAACAGCAAGGCGGCCGCGGGGGCATGCCCCCCCAAGTGGACGACATCATGCAGGGGCTCAAGAAATTCAGGCTTCCGGGCGGGCCGATCGTCATAGGGGTCATCCTGCTCCTGCTGCTCGCATCGACCGCATTCTACACCGTCAACCAGGACGAAGTCGGCGTGGTGCAACGCTTCGGGCGCTACATCGAAACGACCCAGCCCGGGCTGAACTTCAAGCTCCCCCTCGGGGTCGACTCGGTCACCAAGGTCAACGTCAAGCGCGTGCAGACCGAGGAGTTCGGGGAGGGGACCACCGAGGCGGACTTCCGCCAGCGCGCGCGGCCCGGGGGCGACCCCGGCAGCGTGAGCCTCATGCTGACGGGCGACCTCAACGTCGCCCTGGTCCCCTGGATCGTGCAGTACCGCATCAAGGATCCCTACAACTTCCTTTTCAAGGTGGCCAATGTGCGCCGGTTGCTGACCGACATGTCCGAGGCCGTCATGCGCCTCGTCGTGGGCGACCGCAGCATCAACGAGGTCATCAGCAAGCGCGGCGAGATCGCCAACGAGTCCCGCGACATTCTGCAGCGCGAGCTGGACTTTGCCGAGACCGGGATCCACATCGTGACCATCGAGTTGAAGCGGACCAACGTGCCGCCCCCGGTGCAGCCCTCCTTCAACGAGGTCAACCAAGCGACCCAAGAGAAGGAGCAGACCATTTACCAGGCCAACGAGGAGTACAACAAGGCCATCCCCGCCGCCCGGGGCCAAGCCGAGCGGACCATCCGTGAGGGTGAAGGCTATGCCCTGAACCGGGTCAACCGGGCGCAGGGCGACGCGGCGCGATTTCGGCAGATTTACGATGAGTACCGCAAGGCCAAGGACGTGACCGCGCGGCGTCTGTACCTGGAAAAGATGCGCACCGTGCTTGAGAACATGGGCCCGGTTTACATTGTGGACCCCGATCAAAAAAGCGCGCTGCCTTTACTCAACCTCATGAACCCGGCGGTTAAGGAAAAATGAAAATCAAAACATCCCTCATCGTGGTAATCGTCGCGCTGGGCATCGTCCTCTACGATGCGGTCTTCACCGTGTCCGAAGTCGAACAGGTGGTCATCACCCAGTTCGGGCGCATCGTAGGCGATCCAATCAAGGAACCCGGACTGAAGTTCAAACTGCCCTTCATCCAAAAAGCGAATGTGTTCAATAAAAATATTCTGGATTGGGACGGCGACCCGGGCCAAATCCCCACCCTGGACAAGACCTTCATCTGGGTGGACGCCTTCGCCCGCTGGCGGATCGTCGACCCGGTCAAGTTTTTCCAAACGGTCAACAACCGCTTCAACGCCATGAGCCGCCTGAACGACATCATCGACCCGGCCGTGCGCAACTTCATCACCTCCCACCGCCTGATCGATGCGGTGCGCAAGTCCAATCGCGAGCTGGACACGGCGGAAGAGGGTCTGGAGGACCAGGAGAAGAAGCCTCAAAGCCTTTACTACATCACGGTCGGCCGAGAGAAGATCACGCAGGGCATCATGGAAGAGGCGCAGCCGAAGGTGGACCAATTCGGGATCGAGCTCGTGGATGTCAAGATCAAGAGCATCAACTACGTGGAAGAGGTCCGCACCTCGGTCTACAACCGCATGATCGCGGAGCGCAAGCAGATTGCCGAGAAATTCCGGTCGGAGGGGCGCGGCGAAGCGCAAAAGATCCTCGGGCAGAAAGACCGCGACCTGCAGCGCATCGACTCCGAGGCCTATCGCACCGCGCAGGAGCTCAAGGGTAAGGCCGATGCCGAGGCGACCCAGATCTACGCCTCCGCCTACGGAATCGACCCCGAGTTCTATTCATTCCTGGAGACCCTTGAGCTTTACACCACATCGCTTGACGGCAGCAGCTCAGCCGTGCTGTCGACCAGTTCCGATCTTTTGAAGTATTTCAAAAGCGGCTTTCCGAAATAGGCCGTTTCCGCCCAAAAAGGCCATCGGCGCCGCTGTGCGCCGATGGCCTTTTTTTTGGAGAAAAATAGACCGGGGTTCAGCCGGTGGGATAGACGCTACTTCGATCTGCGCTGATGGCGGGTCTTCGCCAGCAATTTCTTGTGCTTGTGCTTCCTCATCTTTTTTCTGCGCTTTTTGATGATGCTGCCCAATCAATCACCTCCCTCTCGCCTCGATCGCTTTTCGGCGTGACGTCCGCGTGTAGCACAGTTGCGGCCCGCTGTCCATGCCTTTTTGGGGATCGACCCGCACCCGGGCGTTTCATGAACCGCAATGGCCGAATCCGCCTTGGGCCGCAGCATGCGCCGCAGATTGTGACGCGCTTCGCCCCGGAAAAGCTGGAATTCGACCTCGGTTTAGGTATATCATGCAGATAGTGGTGCGATTGCATTTCGGCAGGCGCCCGCAGGGCAGGCCCGCCCCAGGAGCAGGAGCGTATGGAGAACATCAACACCATCGTCGTTTACAGCATCGCCGTCGCCGGGGCCATTTTTGTCGGGTTGGTGCTCTTTTGGTTCGTCAGCCTCTATCTCAAGAAGCGCGTCGGCCCGGAGATCGCCGGCCGGCCGGCCGCGGTGCTCGCGCCGCGAGGCCCCTGGGATGAAAAACGCGCCCACCCGCGCCTGTCCGTCTCCTGGCACGCATCGATTCCAACCCCTCATGGCCCGTTGGCCGTCCAATTGAGGGACATCAGCCAGGGGGGGGCCTTTGTGGTGTGCGCGGCACCGTTGGCGCTCTCCGAGCGGTTACAGATAACGATCGCCGTGCCGGGGCGGCCCGGTCTCACCCTCACCGCCGAAGTGGTCTGGTCCAATGCGAACGTTTCCACGGAAACGATCGTCAACCGCGGGATGGGGATCCGTTTCGTTGAAAACGACTCCGTCAGACGCCAGGCGCTGGCCGGCGCCCTCTCCCTGCTGATGGCGGCCCCTTCCCCCCGACGAACCGAGACGCCAAGGACAACCCCAGATGGCAAGGCAGGATGATCCCCAGGCGCGCTTTAGAGCGGCCTTCACTCCGGGGCAGCTTTCCAGCATCACCCAGGCCGTGCGGATCTCCGAAGAGCTTGTCAGCAACCGCTACAAAATGTCCACCGGCCAGTGGTTGCGGCCGAAATACGACCTGAGGACCCTGGCCGAACTCGAGCCCGGCGAGATCATCGACGGCCCCTTCGCGCAGATCATCCGCTACAAGGGCCAGCCCCAAAGGGCCAGTCTGGGCTCGGCGACCTATGACCTCTACCGGATTTGCCTCCAGGACCACACCATCATGGAGGCTCTGAACCGCCGCACCGACCTGGAACTGCTCCCGTTTGCCGTCTACATCACCACACACGAACTGGTTCACATCGTGCGTTTCAGCCGCTTTTTGCAGGGCTTCGACGCATCGCCGGATGAACGCCTAGCGGAAGAGATGCGGGTGCACGAGCGCACGCATGGGATCCTGAGCGCGGTCCGGCTGCGGGGGCTGCCGGAGGTACTCGATTTTTTCAAGGATTGGCGGGCGAGCTGCGAAAAAATCGATTGCACGCCTTGACAAGAGTACCTTTGGGGTTATATTACCTCCGGACTTTGCGTATCCCACCGGAGGTCAGCGTATGCCCATCTACGAGTATGAGTGCAGCAAGTGCGGCAAGGTCGAAGAAGCTTTCCAGCATTTTTCAGACAAGCCCCTGTCCAAGTGCAGACACTGTTCCGGGAAACTCCATCGTCTTATTTCCCAAAGTTCATTCCACCTGAAGGGCTCGGGGTGGTACGTTACGGACTACGCAAACAAATCATCCACAAGCCCCCCCAAGTCCAAGAAAGCGGAGACCCCCGCCGGCGATAGCACGTCCTCATCGGAAAAGGCGAAAAGCACCTCGGATACCGCCTCGTGAGTTTCCGAAAGTTCGCATTCGCGCTGATACGCCTGTAGCCAAGGAAGATGAAGATTATACGCCGAATCGGACGACATGTAAGTGCTACTCATCGGTGGCAATCCATAACTAATTAGGATTTATTATTTTTCATGCTAAACGAGAGGAAGGGGGGTGAAAACGGAGACTGTTTCGGGCCTGACATCGATCACCGGAACGCTACCTTCCTGCAAGGATCAAATCAAACCGGTACCCAATCGAAAACCTAAAAACAACGAACGAAGGAGAGAGAGTCTTATGAAGCTCAGACCGCTGCAGGACCGTATCTTGGTCCAGAGGTCATGGGAAGAATGTTCATCTGCCCCGGTAATAAGAGAAACCCCCACGGATGTATCCACGATCTTCAATTGCTTATTGAGAGAGGCGATCTTATCGATCCAGGCTTCTTCAAAGGCCAGGTGACCGATGCGAAAGTATATGGCGGAATCGCTCACTGCTTTCATTTCCCGGGGAGTGGGTTCATAGGTGGCCTCGCTTTGGCCCGGGGGGATCATGACATTGATTTGATAGTCATCGCCTACGATGCGTTGCACAAAATATTTCTGCGGCAGAACACTGACCGTTACGCTATTTATTGGGTTGTGAGCCTGTTTC
>JAWOHH010000054.1:0-5115 GCA_046496215.1 Desulfobacterales bacterium | reverse complement strand
GTGAGAGGGGCGCCTCGCCCCGATTACCCACCCCGACATATCGACGGCATCGCTATAGCCGACTCAGCGATCGCCCCAGGCACCCTCCGGGCATAAAGGCGTGGCACTACAAAAACATTGCCGCCTCAAACAGTGGAGCGGTCACTTGTGCACAGTGAATTGTGGGAGGGGCGCCCTCGCCCCGATTTCTCACGGTGGCACAGCGACGACATCGCTATAGCCAACTCAGTAATCGGCCGGAGGCCGGCCTCCCACAAAACCACGCCACCGCCTTATCCGGGCTTGCATGGAGACAGAGAATCTCCCACAAAGAAGCAACGCCGGCTTCGCCTGTGGCAGCACCGATCCTGTGGGAGGGGCGCCCTCGCCCCGATTACTCACGGTGGCACAGCGACGACATCGCTATAGCCAACTCAGTAATCGGCCCGAGGCGGGCCTTGTATCTTTGAACCGGCCCGGTCAAGGCCTCCCCCAATGGTGATGCGGCGCAATCAATCGTGGCGAGACGCTTTCATGCCCGGAGGCTGCCCGCCTCGATTTTCCGGCAGTAGGCTAGATTGAAACTGAGTGTTGTGTAGCTATCTTTTTGACATGCAGGCAACGAAAGGCCGCCAATGGAGCGGAAGGTTAAGTTGATTTCAAAGACGCGATTTTTGGGTGCCCTGCTCGCCACCAGTTTGGCATTGCATGGCTGTGGCGGAGGCGATGATGCGGACTGGCTGTTCCCGCTGTGGGTAACGACCGACGTGCTGGTGGCAGACATCGACGGCAACGGCCATGCCGACATCCTCACCCTCGCGCAGTACGCGACCGGCATGGAGCAGCGCGAAGGGCGACTGGTCGTCCGGCTGCAGACCGCGCCCGGCGTTTACGCCCCGGCGCAAACCTATCTCGTCGGGATCTATCCGTGGAAAATGGCCCTGGGCGACATCGACGGCGACGATGCCGCGGACCTGGTGATCACCGACTTTGGCTTTACCGCGTCGGTCTCGGCGACCGATCAATCGGTATGGATGCTGCTGCAGGACCCTGGCAAGCCGGGTACCTTCCTGCCCCCGCAGCGCCTGCCGCTGGACCCGCATGCCCCCTACGACGTCGCCATCGGCGACCTCAGCGGCGACGGCGTGCCCGACATCGTGCTGGCCGATTCGCTCGATGGACAGTCTGGCGCGACGCTGCTGATCCAGGACGCGGCCAACCGCGGCACCTTCCTCGCGCCGTCGGCGATCCCGCTGCCCGGCAGGACCGGCCACGTCGCGCTCGGCGACATCGACGGCAATGGCCGCGACGACCTCGCATTCCGCGTGCTGATCTCGACCACCAACTACGTGCCGACCACCGAGCTCGGCATCGTCTACCAGTTGACCGGCGGCGTGCTGGAGCCGGCAATGATGCTGTCGCGGCAGACCGGGCTGAACACCCACATGCTGGAATTGACCGATTACAACGTCGACGGTGCGACGGACGTGGTGGAATTGTTCACTGGCTCCGACTCCAACTACCGGAACAAGGTGACGACGCTGCTGCAGGACCCGGTCGGGACCTTCACCCCTGTGGACACAGCACTCGACGCCGGGCAGGGCGTCGAGGACGGCGTCATGGCGGACCTCGACGGAGACGCGCGCCCCGATTTCGCCACCTTTCGCGCAGGCGAGAATTCCACTCTCGACATCTTCATCCAGGATGGCAGCGGCGGCTTTGCGCTGAGCGTCGAGATTCCCCTGCCCGACATGTGCACGCGGCTTGCTGCGGGTGACCTCGACGGCGACCGCCTGACGGATCTGGTCATACTCTGCAGCGAGAACAAGGTCGTGCTGGTCCTGCAATCGGCCGCCGCACCCGGCACGTTCCTGGCGCCGAGAATCGTCGACTGACGTCGAACACGCCCCAACGACGCCCCGGTTCCAGCGAGATTGGCGACCTCCGGCGCCCCGCACGCCGGCCCTGGTCTTTGACGGACGAAAAAAAGCGCCACCCTTCCGGGTGGCGCCTCAACGGCCGGGAGTTTTATCCCGGCCAAGCTCATGCGACTCAGTTGCGGCGGAAGTGACGCAGACCGAAGCCGATCAGGCCCAGGGCAGCCAACATCGGCAACACGGGATCGAAAGGCTTGTCGCCGGAGCCGACGGTGCAACCACCGTCACCGCCATCACTCGGCGGCGGGACAGGGTCAGCCACCTCCACGATGTCGCCGCTGCGATACCTGGCTGCGGAAGTCCCCGCGGTGCTGTCCTCGGTATTGAACATGCCGTAGAAGCGAGTACCGTCCGGACGGGTCACCGGCTGGGTCTCGAATGCCGACTCGTCGTCGTCGAACAGGCTGCCCTGCTCCTCCGAGTAGCGTACCGGCGGCAGGAAGCTGACGCCGCCATCGAGGCTTACCGTTGCGTAAACGCCCAGATCGTCGCCGCCTTCCGGATCGAAGGGGTTGACGTTTTCCTGCGAGCCCCACATGACGTAGACCACATTGGTGTTCTGGCAGAAGGTCGGATCCGCAATCGGGCTTGCGGGATCAAGTGGGTCGACCGGTGCACAGAATCCGGGGTTGGTATTGCTCGCCGGTGTGCCGAAGATGCGCGGCTCACGCACGTTGATGCGCGTGTCGGTCACGTTGGACACGTTGAACGGCAAAGCCCAACTACCCGCTGCGGGGTTGGTGCCATCGGCGAAGGTGAACTTGCGCAACCAGAAGTTGTAGTTGGTGTCCTGGTTCCACATCGCCACCAGATCCGGCGTGTAGTTGTAGCCCACCCAGAGTTCGCTGCCACGCAACACGCCGCGATGCGCCAGGGCATTCTCGTAGAAGTCTGCCTCGGTGTCGTCGGTCAGTCCGGGATCGCCAGCGGTCACACGGTCAGTGCGGCTGCTGATGTTGTCGGCCGGTGTGTTGTTGAGCAGCTGCGATGCGTTGTAGTCGAGGGCAGCGCAGTTGGCATCAACGGCCGGCACCATGCGGGAAGCAGGCAATCCGCTTTGGCTGGTAAGCGCCGCTGCGGGATCCAGCATGCCGCGACGCAGCATGATGTCGGACGGGCCGCCGGTCGTGTAGATACCTTCCTTCCAGAAGATGGCGATGTTGATGCCGCTGTTGCCGGCCACGCTCTTGGCAGCAGCGTCAGCGCTCTGCGTGAGGAAGCGCACGCGCCGTGCGTTCTTCGTCGGGTCGCTGATGATGCAGCCGGCCTTGCCTTCGACCGTGGTAGGCACGGCGTTATACGTGAAGGTGTGGTAGCGGATAAATTTGCCTTCGTCCAGGCCTTCGGATCCCTTGGTTTCCTCGTAGGCCACGATGGACTGGTTGCCGACCATGCCGATGTTCGGGCGGGACGCACCGCTACCGCCGCTGTCGATGGTGTTCTTGTCGACCTGGGTGCCCGCTGCGTTGAATACCGGGTTGGCTGCATCGGTGCCGCCTATGCCGGTACCGGTCTTGTTGTCGGTCAGGCGATAACCAAAGGCATTCTCTTCGGCTGTCGGGTTTGGCACGATCTTGACCCTGTCGGCAACTGCAGCCTGGTTAATATCGATCATGCCGTAGGCGTACCAAACGTCGGTGCCGTTGCTGACGTTGGCACCCGAAGCACCGTCGCCCGGACCGTCGGCCTCGCCGAGCTGCAGACCCTGCGGGTCTTCCTGCCACGAGATATTGATCTGGCCCAGCTTGGTGGTGCTGTTGTAGGTGCCAAAGCTGGCATCCTGCTTGGCGTCGCGTTCGCCATTGCTCAATTGAACGGGGGCGGCCCAGGTCAAACCATTGTTCGACGAGTAAGCAACCCATGTGCACGAGAACGGAATGATGCGCTCTTCGCGTTCCAGGTAGCGAACGGCGCGCTGATTCTCGTTAACATCGCCATCGAGATCAGGTGCTTGCAGGTTGCCATTCGGGCAGTACTTGCCGGTCCAGGTTAGCACCATCACCGGGCCGCTGGTCTTGATGTTCGGCTTGTCGGTGTCGCCCAGGTACGGAGCCGGGTCACCCAGGGTGCCCCTCCAGTCGCTGGTCATGCTCGACTTGGTGGCCTGGTTCGACACATTACCCTCTGCGCCAAACGCAGTGGTGGCCTTGGTCCAGTCAGCGGTGTCGTCGCAGGTACGAATCACCGTATCAGGGCGGGCCGTACCCGGCTTGCAGTACTTGACATAGATGTCACGCGCCGGGCGCTCGACATCACCCTTGGTGTCGTAAACATCACCCACGCCAGCAGGCGAGTCACCGAACGCCACCACCAGGGTGCCATCGCTGGCGCGCTGGATCTTCGGCTTGTGGCCGTTGCCGCCCTCGCTGAGCGTGATTTCAGGTTTCAGCGAGATCTGAAAGGCGGCATAGGCCACACCAGCCACTGCCAAACCCACCAGAACCGCGAGGTATTTCCGCTTGAATTTCATGCTTGACTCCCTATGTCAGAACCTGCGAATGCAAGTTTTCTACTTTCGTGGAATCAAAAGGACAAAGCAACTGACAAACATCAATCGAGTGACGTTTCGAGCAAAAATATTTCGACTTTCTTGTCATGGAATTGAAGCACTCATGTCTGCGGACATGACCAAAAAAATGCCGGGCGTTTGCCCGGCATTTTCATGCGGCTTGTGGCGCTAGGATTACTTGAACACGCTGACCCCGCCGCCGCCGGCCGCCACGTAGACACGGCCGTTGTTGATCGCGGTGCCGACCGCGCCACCCACGACTTCCTTGCGGGCCATCAGGGACGGTGTCGCGACATTGCTCCAGTCGAGCTTGAGCACCCCGGGTGCGCATGGAGCGTGCAATCAAAGAGCGCATGAGCCTGCAGGAAGTCGACGCGCTCATGCCGCACGACCTGATCAACCCCAAACCGGTATCGGCAGTGGTCAAGGAATTTTTCGGCACCAGCCAGCTCAGCCAGTTCATGGACCAGACCAATCCGCTTTCGGAAACCACCCACAAGCGCCGCTTGAGCGCGTTGGGGCCTGGTGGTTTGACACGCGAGCGTGCCGGTTTTGAAGTGCGCGATGTCCATCCATCACATTATGGTCGCATCTGTCCGATTGAAACGCCGGAAGGGCCCACTATCGGGTTGATTGTTTCACTGAGCACATACGCGCGCGTGAATGACTACGGCTTTATTGAAACCCCTT
>JAWOHH010000052.1:0-26171 GCA_046496215.1 Desulfobacterales bacterium | reverse complement strand
GTACGCCGGGGATAACAGGCTTATCGCCCCCAAGAGTTCACATCGACGGGGCGGTTTGGCACCTCGATGTCGGCTCATCACATCCTGGGGCTGAAGCAGGTCCCAAGGGTTTGGCTGTTCGCCAATTAAAGTGGTACGTGAGCTGGGTTTAAAACGTCGTGAGACAGTTTGGTCCCTATCTTTCGCGGGCGTAGGATATTTGAGGGGATCTGTCCCTAGTACGAGAGGACCGGGATGGACGAACCTCTGGTGTTCCAGTTGTCGCGCCAGCGGCATTGCTGGGTAGCTAAGTTCGGAAAGGATAACCGCTGAAAGCATCTAAGCGGGAAACCTACCCCAAGATCAGATATCCCTTTTCCGTGGAAACACGGGAAACTGAAGGCCCCTCGAAGACTACGAGGTTGATAGGCCAGGGGTATAAGTGCGGTAACGCATTGAGCTTACTGGTACTAATAGGCCGTGAGGCTTGGCCACAAAATAGCTGGCACGATCCCGGTCACGCTTGCTGGTTCGGGTTGCAGATAGGTTGTCGTCGTAGCGTCTACACGATTTTTCGGTGGCTACAGCGAAGAGGCAACACCCGTTCCCATCCCGAACACGGAAGTTAAGCTCTTCAGCGCCGATGGTACTGCACGGAATCCCGTGTGGGAGAGTAGGTCGCCGCCGAAATTTTTAAACCCCCTACCCTTTAGTTGAAAGGGCAGGGGGTTTTTTTATGTGCGCCCCTTATCGCCGCGCCGGCTTCCGTCTACATCTCTCATCACCGCTTCCTCTCTTCAATACGGCATTGTAATTGCATAATCCTGTCTGGTTCTTGGTTCGCCCTGGATCTCGGCAGCGCAACGCAGAGATTGGGCTTTTTACGAAGTCGTCAATTTTTAAAAGCGCGGGATCTACAGGTGGGGACGAGAGGGCTTAAAACCAAGATCGCGATCAGCTTTACGCTGATTCTGCTGCTGGGGATGTTCTCCATTGATTTCGTCACCATGATGACAGCCCAAAACAGCCTCATACGCTCGGAGGTCGCCAAAGGGCAGACCGTTTCAAGGCTGCTGGGCGATTATTTGTTGACGCATTCCGTCTGGGAAGATGACGATATCACCGGCGGCAGCCGTGCCAAATTGGGAGAGGCGCTGGAGGAATCCGGTGCCGTTGCATTCCTGATGCTGGATGGCAACCAGCGGCAGTTCGGTTTCGGCATGGATCGCGCCGGAGCGCCGGAGGAGCTGGTCGAGATGACGCGGCAGGCTCTTGCCGAGGTTCGAACCGGCATTCATTTCTCCGGCAGCACATTCGGCCTGTTCTGGTGGCAGAAGAGGTCCCTGGTGATTTCTGCTCCGCTGATGTCGAACGGAGTCCTCCAGGGCGCCTTCAGCCTGGTTTTCCCGATGCAGAGCATTTATCAGTCCCTCAGGAATTCGCAGCAGGTGCTGTTTTTGTATATTTTTTTGAACACCGCGCTGCTCTCCTTCCTGGGCCTTTACCGGGTTTTTAAAATCTACCTGCAGCCCCTGGCGCGCCTGGCCAAGCGGGCCGAGGATTACAAGGGGGACGATGAGATCGTTTTCGCCGTTCGCAAAGAGGACAACGAGCTTCAGCGGCTCTCCTCTGCGTTGAACGGCCTGATGCGACGCCTGGCCGCGGAAAAGGAGAAACTGCGTCAGACCGTCACCTCCCTGGAGAGAGCCAATTCGGACCTGCAGAAAGCCCAGACCGAAATCATCCGCGCCGAGAAGCTGGCTTCGGTGGGTCGGCTTTCAGCGGGCATCGCCCATGAAATCGGAAACCCGATCGGGATCGTCACCGGGTACCTCGAGCTGCTCAAACAAGGGGACCTGGCGCCCGACGAGGGGGCCGAGTACATCGATCGGGCCCAGAAGGAGATCGATCGCATCAGTACCATTATAAGGCAGTTGCTGGAGATTTCGCGGCCGTCTCCGGCGGGCTCGCTCCGGGTGTCGGTCCACGCCCTGATAGATGAAATGGCACAGGTGCTCAGCGTTCAGCCCTTCATGTCCCATCTGCGCTTTGTCACGCGGCTCGATGCACGACACGATGTGGTGGTGGCGGACACGAACCAGCTGCGCCAAGTCTTTCTAAACCTGGTCATCAATGCAGCGGATGCCATCGCCTCCCGCGCAGATGAGACCCCCGGCGAACTGGTTGTCACCACCGAGGAGGTCTGCGGGGCCGTCGATTCGGCCGGAGACGTGAAACCCAGGCTGTTGGTTCGGTTCAGGGACAACGGCACCGGCATCGGCGCGAAACACCTGAGCAATATTTTCGACCCGTTTTTCACGACCAAGGAACCCGGCAAGGGAACCGGACTGGGGCTTGCGGTGAGTTTCATGATCGTCGAGCGATTCGGCGGCCGCATCGACGTCGAGAGCACGGTCGGCTCAGGCACGACCCTGACGGTGGTGCTGCCGGTTTTTGAACACCCATCACCTCTCGACCCTTCACCGGTTTGTCCGGAAAAGGCCCCGATCGCGGCCTCATCTCCGCAGGCGTTCAGAGCGGCCGAGACGGCCGGCTGACGGGCGACGGGTCGATCATGAACAGGGCTCACGAGGTCCGCGGCCAAGGGATGTGAGATATGCAGACTGAACCTTCGGGCCAGAAGATTCTGGTGATCGACGATGAGGCCAATATGGGCCACATGCTGTCGGCCGTTTTGAAAAAGGCCGGCTACAGCGTGGATACAGCGACCGACGGCAAGGCCGGACTGGAGAAGGTCCTCCGGGAGCACTACGATTTCATCCTGTGCGACATCCGGATGCCGGTGATGGACGGTATGGAATTCCTGCGCACGGCAGCCGACCATATCGGACACAGCACCGTCATCATGATGTCCGCCTACGGCAGCATTGACGCTGCCATTGAAGCGATGAAGGAGGGGGCCTACGACTACATTTCAAAGCCGTTCAAACCGGATGAAGTTTTGCTGGCGCTCCGGAAGGCCGAGGAGCGCGAGCGGCTGAAACGGGAAAACCGCCGGCTCCGGGCCCGGATCCAAGAGATCGAAAAAGACTACGCGTTCGGCACGATGATCGCCCGAAGCAAGGCCATGCAGGCCGTATTCGCACTGGCCCAGAAAGCGGCGCGCTATTCGACGACCGTTTTGATCCTGGGCGAAAGCGGGACCGGTAAGGAGCTCATTGCGCGCGGGATTCACGAGGAGGGCGAGCGGGCCCGCAGGCCCCTGGTGCCGGTCAACTGCGGCGGCATCCCCGAAAATCTGCTCGAGAGCGAATTGTTCGGGTACCGGAAAGGCGCGTTCACGGGCGCGGACCGCGACAAAAAGGGCCTTTTCCAAGAAGCCGACGGCGGCACCATCTTCTTAGATGAAATCGGAGAACTTCCCCTTGCGCTGCAGGTCAAGCTCTTGCGGGTGCTACAGGAGAGCGAGCTTCGGCCGGTCGGAGACTCGCGGTCGATGCGGGTCAATGTGCGGGTGATTGCCGCCACGGCCAGAAACCTCGAAGAGGAGGTGAAAAACGGCCGCTTTCGCGAAGACCTTTTCTATCGGCTGAACGTGCTCACCATTCGGCTCCCGCAGCTGAAGGATCGGCCTGAGGATATTCCGCATCTGTGCCGGTGCTTTTTGGAGCGCTTCAACGCTAAAATGGGAAAGCGCGTGGCGGAGATCAGCCCGGGCGCATTGAGTCTGCTTCTAAACCACGGCTGGCCGGGGAACGTGCGGGAACTTGAGAATGCCATCGAGCGCGCCGTCCTGCTGGCCGAGGGCGGGGTGCTCCTGCCCGAGCATTTGCCGCTGGAAGTCGGGGCGCGGGGAAAGGCGAACTGCAGCGAGAACCGGATCGACGGATTGTCCCTGAAGAGCGCCCAGCGTGAAACCGAGCGCCGTCTCATCACGCGCGCTCTTCAGGAAACGGGAGGCAACCGCACTCGGGCCTCGCGCCTGCTGGAGATCAGCCACCCGTCGCTGCTGAGCAAGATCAAGGCCTACAGTATACCGCTATAGGAGTTGCCCCGGAATGATCTGATCGCCGGCGGCGGGCGGGGCCGTCCGCAATCCCGCACAAAGCGGTCATGCGGCTTCGCTGTTGATTTTGTTGCGCAGCTTTCCGGAGCATTTGAAGGTGATCACCCGGCGGCCGCGCAGGGTCAAATCGTTGCCGGTGGCCGGGTTGCGCCCGCGGCGCTCTTTCTTGTTTTTCACGCAAAACTTTCCGAAGCCGGATATGAGCACGTCCTCGCCTTTTTCCAGGCTGCGTTTGATGATTTCGATCAAGGTCTCGACCAGGTCCACGGACTGCTTTTTGGTAAAACCCACCTCATGGATCCGCGCGACGATATCGTCCTTGGTCACTGCCATAGCGCCTCCCGAAAGCTGATTTTCTGTGGGCCCGGATGCAGGTGTCTCTGCCGTAAAATGAGTGTTTGAGCCGCCTATGGTTCGACGGGGTCCTGCTGGTCCTGCTGCGGTGAAGGCAACACGGCCTCGATGCGTTTCATCACCGTGTCCACGGTGCGCATGATTTCGTCGATTTCAGCCTTCAGTGCCGATTCGTCCACGTCGTTCATCGCCCGATGTACGCTCTGTGCCGGTAGGGTTTAACGATGCAATAGTTCCAAGCTTATCTGGAAAATTTTGCCATGTCAAGAGGGGCGGCGAATGATTTTATAGGTTTTTCAGATGATTAGTCCGAGATAGGGTTCGAATGCCAGGCGCTCGATGGGCGTGTGATCGAGGGCCCGGCCGCTGATGCTATTCAATCAGCTTTTTCTTGTAGGATGCGATCTGAGCTTCGAATCGACTCCAAAAAGGTTTGTCAGTTTCCATCCACCGATTCCCGAAACGTGCGTCGAAATGGCCGCGGAGTTCTTGAAACAGATTGCCCCAGCCCTGCACGTAGTCCGTTGACAGGATGCTCTCCAAGTAGGGGACCAGATCCGGCAGCTTGAACTTTGGAAAGTAGGCGCGAGCCCCCAATTCAATCGATTTCTTCAAGGCCTCCGGGTTGAGTTCATGCGCGGTCAGCACAACGGATGGGACGTCTCGATCGGATGCGATTTTCAGCAGATCAAACCCCTGAACCCCCATGATATCGAGAATCACCAAGTCGTACAGACGACTCGTCAGTTTCTCACGGGCGTCTTCATAACGGGTGGCCGTGTCGATTTTGCACGAGGGGGCTTCAAGCAGGATAACTTCCTTCAGGGTGTCCAGCACATCCGGCTCATCATCCACGGCGAGAACTTTCATGTCGTTCAACACGGAGGTTTTCATGGCATGCTCCTTTCATCGATGTGCCGTTTCCTAGCCAAGGAACCGACTGCTCCCGATGGATCTGTTAGGCGCTTGAATTTCAGTTGATCAACTGCTGTAAAAAAATGAAGCCGTCCCGAGCAGGACCTTGATTTTCTGCCCGGTTCTGCAGTAGCTTGCACAAGCTGGTTTAGGTGGGAACGAGGGGTCTCGGTTGCTTAATAAGCCGAAATCCCTTATGATTTTTTTGGAGCCGCCTCTCGGATTCGAACCGAGGGCCTGCGCATTACGAGTGCGCTGCTCTACCCCTGAGCTAAGGCGGCTGACACCTGCCGGCTTTCCGTCAGCGTGGGATGTTTTAAGTTTACCAAATACTTACAAAGCAGCTGCTCTGCCGATCGAGCTGCCTCGGCGAGAGGTATTTTGTTTACTGTGTTCACGGTCCAAAATCAAGAGGCAATTGACTGTGCCGCTTTGCTAGACCGGGTCGCCGAAGACGCCGGCCCCCTGGAGGTCATCGGGCTTGCCGGCAGCGAATGCGCCCACGTGCTCTCCAGGATGGCCGCGGCCGTGGCAGGGCCGATCCTGGTGGTGGTGTCCTCAGCGGCCGAGGCCGATCAGCTCGCGGAGGACATCGCGTTTTTCAGCCCCTCCGCCCCGCCGGTGGCGAACTGCTTCCCGTCCTATCATCTCATGCCCTTCAAGTTTCTCTCATACCACAATCAGACCGCATCCGAGCGCATCCGGGTGCTGTATCAACTGCTGGTGCAGGCCGCGCCCCCTTTGATCATTGCGCCGGTGCCGGCGCTGCTCCAGCAACTGATCCCGCGGGCCGAGCTCAGCCGCTATGCCGAGCTGATCATTGAAGGAGAGGAGGTCGACCGCGGCCACCTGGTGGACAAGCTCATCGCGGGCGGGTATCTGCGAGCCGCGATCGTCGAGGAACCCGGCGATTTCAGCGTGCGGGGAGGGATCGTCGATGTCTTCACGCCGCTCTATGCCGACCCCTTGCGGATCGAGTTTTTCGGCGACCGGGTCGAGTCCCTGCGGTTTTTTTCGGCCGTCGACCAGCGCAGACTCCAGCCGACGAAAGAGGCCGTGATCCTGCCGGCCCGGGAGGCCGTTCTGCGGCCGGAGCAGCTGGCGGAGATCACGCACCGCATTCGCCTGCGGGCGGCGCAGATCAACCTGCCGGCCACCCAGGTGCGCCGGATCGTGACCCACCTTTCCAATCAGGAGGCCGTCCCGGGCATCGAAGGCCTCCTGCCGCTGATTTACCCGCGTCTGGACCATTTCGTCGACTACCTGCCGCCCAATACACGGGTGGTCGCCGTCGACCCCGGCCGGCTGCAGCAGGCCGCCCGCGAGTTCGAGGAGCAGGTCTGCGCCAACGACGCGGCCTGCCTCGAGAGCGGACGGCTGTGCGTGGCGCCGGAGACGCTCTACCTGCCGTGGGACCGGGTTCGCGGCCTGCTGGGTTCGAACCGAACGCTGTCGCTGCGACGGCTCGATGTGCACAGCGCCGCGGAAAGCCGCGAGGACCCGGCCCCCCGGGTCCTGCACGCCGCCGTCCAGACCAACCACGACCTGACGGCCGCCCTGCGCCAGCCGCGCGGCAAGGAGGATCTCCTGCAGCCGCTGGCGCAATGGGTCCAGCGGCAGAGGGCCGAAGGCCGCATGGTGGTGATCGCCTGCCAGGCCAAGACCCAGGCCCAGCGGCTGGCCTCGCTCCTGGCGCCCTACGGCCTGCGATTCACCCCCTCGCAGGGATTTCCGGGGCAGGGCGTGGAACCCGGCGCGGCCTTCATCTGTCTTGGGCGCCTGTCCGCGGGCTTTGTGTGGCCGGCCGAACATCTGGCGCTGTTGAGCGAAAACGAGATCTTCGGCGTGAGGCAGATCCGCCGCGCCAAGCCTGCGGCCACGGTGCGCTCTCGGCTGCTGGGGCTCCAGGAACTCAAGCAGGGGGACCTGATCGTTCACGACGAGCACGGCATCGGCCAGTACGACGGCCTGCAGAAGCTCACGGTGGAGCGGGTGCGCAACGAGTTTCTCGTCATCATTTACCAGGGGGGCGACAAGCTCTATCTGCCTGTCGACCGCATGGGGGTCGTCCAGAAATACATGGGGGTCGAGGGGCTGAGGCCGGCTTTGGATCGACTGGGAGGCAAGTCCTGGGAGCGGGTCAAGGCGCGCGTCAGGCGTTCGGCGGAGAAGATCGCCGGAGAATTGCTCCGGCTCTACGCCCAGCGCAAGATGGCGGTCGGGACCGCGTTCGATGCCACCGACGGCGGCTTTCAGGATTTCGAAACCGGTTTCGCATATGAGGAGACCCCGGATCAGATCAAGGCGATCGAAGAGGTCCTGAGCGACATGCGGGAGCCGACCCCCATGGACCGCCTCGTCTGCGGGGATGTGGGCTACGGCAAGACCGAGGTGGCGCTGCGGGCCGCCTTCCTGGCGGTCAGCCACGGCAAGCAGGTGGCCGTTCTGGTCCCGACCACCATCCTGGCGGAGCAGCACTGGGCCACTTTTCGCAGCCGGTTCCAGCGCTATCCGGTGAACATCGCCTGCCTGAGCCGGTTCCGGTCCCGCAGCGACCAGGCGGCCATTTCGGACGGGTTGAAATCGGGCGCCATCGACATCGTCATCGGAACGCATCGGCTGCTGCAAAAAGATGTTGCCTTCAAGGACCTGGGCCTGCTCGTTCTGGACGAAGAGCAGCGCTTCGGGGTGAGGCACAAGGAGCGGCTCAAAAGCTTGCGGACCACGGTCGATGTGCTGGCCCTCACCGCCACCCCGATTCCGCGGACCTTGCACCTGTCGCTGGCGGGGGTGCGGGACATCAGCCTGATCCAGACCCCGCCCGAATACCGCAAGGCGATCATCACCACCATCTCCGAGTTCGACGGGGGCGTGATCGCCGCGGCCATCCGGCGCGAGCTCAAGCGCAAGGGCCAGGTTTTTTTCGTTCACAACAGCATCAACGACATCCACGACATGGCGGCCACGATCCGGGGGCTGGTGCCGGAGGTGCGGCTGGACGTGGCGCACGGCCGCATGGCGGAGGAGGATCTGGAGCGGGTCATGGCGCGGTTCATGAACCGAGAGATCGACCTGCTCGTGTGCACCACGATCATCGAGTCCGGGCTCGACATCGCCACAGCCAACACCATGATCGTGAACCGGGCCGACTGCTTCGGTCTGGCCCAGATGTACCAGCTCCGCGGCCGGGTCGGGCGCTCCGACGAGCAGGCCTATGCCTACCTGCTGATCCCGGACGAAAGCGGGTTGACCGCCGATGCCCGCAAACGCCTGAAGGTCCTGATGGAGCACTCCGACCTGGGCGCAGGGTTCCAGATCGCCATGAACGATTTGGAAATACGCGGGGGCGGGACGATTCTCGGGGCGTCGCAGTCCGGCCACATCGCGGCCGTAGGCTATGACATGTTCCTGCAGCTCATGGAGGAAGCCATGACCGAACTCAAAGGCGAGCCGGTGCTGCAGCCCCTGGACCCCGAGGTCAACATCCCCCTGTCGGCTTTTTTCCCCGAGGGCTACATCCCGGATATCGACCAGCGCATGGCCCTCTATCGGCGCTTGGCGCGTGCGGGGGACCTGCAGGAAATCGCCGATGTCCGCAGCGAAATCATCGACCGCTTCGGGCCGCCGCCCGACGAGGCGACCCACCTCCTGTTCAAGGTCATGCTCAAGGTGCTGGCCCGCAATGCCGGGGTCGCACGGCTCGACCTCAAAGAGCAGCGGTTGGTGCTCTGCTTCTCCCCCGCCCACCAGAAAGCCCCGGAGGCGCTGATGGGGATGATTGCCGCCGACCCGAGGAATTTCGAACTGACCCCGGAGCACGTTCTCAAGGCTCGACTGGCCCCCGCGGGGACCGTCGGCCAGTTGAGTCAAGCCAAAAACATATTGCAAGCACTGGGTCGACATGCTAATAATCAAGAAAATTAAAATCTTATCCGACCGAGTCGCGTTCGCCGGCAGTTCGCCGCAAACAACCGCAAGCGCAGTGCCGAGGGGGGAAGGTCTGCTCTGGGCGCTTTGTCTCTGTTTGCTGTGGGCGGCTTCCGGCTTCTCAGGATGCGGGCCGGGAGCCGGCGACGATGCCGAGGAGTACCTGATCCGGTCCGGGGACCGTAAGGTTACCCCGCGCGCATTTTTAGAGGCCTTGGAGCTGGTGAAGACGGCCTATCCCGACAGCGTGGATCCGGGCGCGGCGGGGGCCGCCGAGGCCCGTTCGAACCTGCTGAACGAGCTCTCAGTCGAGATCGTCCTGAGCCGCCGTGCGGAAGAGCTGGGCCTGTCCGTCAGCGATGCTGAGCTGGATGGGGCGGTCGCCGCCCTGACCGATGATTATCCGCCCGGCGTGTTCGAGCGGACCTTGGTCGAATCCGCCGTGAGCGTCGATACGTGGAAGCAGCGCCTGCGGGCCAGGCTGCTCATGGAAAAGGTGATGGACGCCGATCTGCAGGACCCGGCGGGCATCACGGCCGAAGAGGTGAGGGATCACTACGCCCGCCGCTATCGCGGCCGGGTCTCCGCCGCGGATTCGGAGGAGCTCTTTCAACGGCTGAAAGAGTCCATCGTCGCCGACTTGAGGCGCCAGAAAATCGAAGCGGCCTACGGCGGTTGGATCGAGCGGTTGAAAGAGAAGTTCCCGGTGGAGATCAACCAGGACGAGTGGCGCCGCCTGCAGAGCCCTTCGGAGGCCTCCGGTGGCTCTTGACGCCGGCCGCGGGAGCCGCCGGCGCCGGATGGGTCGCGGCTCCAAACGAAGCTGCCAATCCGACGATGTGAGGTGATCGGCGATATGAGATTCGATACCTGCTTCAATTCCTGCCGCGCGGGGGCGGCTGCCACATCTGCGGCGGTGGTCGCAGCGGTCCTGTTTTTTGCGCTGCCGGCCGCGGGCACCGGGGTGGTCGACCGCATCGTGGCGGTGGTCAACGAAGATGTCATCACGCTGCATGACGTCGATCTGGCACTGCGCCCCTACCTGGAGAACTTCAAAGCCCAAGGGGGAGCGGCGGACACACCCCAGTCCATCGTCCGCCTGCGCCGGGATGTGATCGACAACCTGATCGACGCCAAGCTCACCGAACAGGAAGTCAAGCGCCACAGCATCAGCGTCAGCGAAGAGGAAATCGACCAGCACATCGCACAGATCAAGAAGGCCCACAACGTCGGCGACGAGGAGATCCGCGCCATGCTGACCGGCCAAGGGGTGAGCATGGAGGACTACCGCCGGGACATCAAGGGGCTGCTGCAGCGGACCAAGCTCGTCAACCGCGAGGTGCGTTCCCGTGTGGTCGTCACCCAGGACGAGGCCGCAGCCTACTACGACCAGCACCGTGCCAAGTACGGCGGGAGCCGCAAATACCACATCTGGAACCTCTTCGTCCGGATGCCGCCCAACGCCACCCCGGCGCAGCGCGAGGCGGCGCAGGACGAATTGAAGGCCGCACTGGGCGAGCTGCGGGCGGGCCGCTCGTTTGAAGAGGTCGCCCGCATGCACGCGGATCGTGCCGGAGGCGTCCAGGGGGGCGACTTGGGATCCTTCCGCATCGAAGAGCTCACCCCGCAGCTGCGCGAGGTGGTGAAACCCATGAAGCCCGGTGAGGTCTCCGCGCTCGTTGAAAGCGAGTTCGGCTATCAGGTGATTTACGTCCAGGACCTGCAAGACTCGCCGGGTCGACCCCTGTCCGAGGTGGAGGCGGAGATCATGGACACCCTCTACCGCGATCGCGTGGACGGCAAGATCAAGGCCTGGCTTTCCGATCTGCGCCGCCGCTCGCACATCAAGGTCATCGAGTCCAAGTGAGCCGCCCCCGCTCGTCTCCCGAAGCACCGACGACATCCATGCAAGAGCCCCTGCCGCTGGAGTCCTACGGTCGCTATCTTCAGGCCATCCGCCTCGAAAAAAAGATCAGCCTGGAACAGGTTGCCGTGCAGACCCGCATCAACCGCCACACCCTGAAAGCCATCGAGCACGAGGATTCCAACCGGCTGCCGGCGGCGGTTTTTTTAAAAGGCTTTTTGCGTGCGTTTGCCGAGGCCGTCGGGGCCGAGGGCGACGAAGCGGTGCGGCGCTACGAGGCGCATTGCGCTCTGATCCGCAAAACGGAGAGCCCCGGAGCCGAGTCCCTGCGGGGTCGGTTGGGTTCCACCGGGCGCCTTGCGACCGCCCTCGCCATGCTGGCATTCCTGATCGCCGGGGCGATCGCCGGCTGGCATTACGCGATCCGTACACCCCCCGAAATTGCACCGACCGTCCCCTATACGGCCCCCGAGCCGGCGGGGGCCGGGTTTCAGCCCGAGCTACCCGGCACTGCGGCAGCGGGGCCGGCACAAGCGGCTGCCGGGCTGAAGCTGACCATCACGGCCCAGGAAAACACCTGGGTCAAGGTGCTGACCGATGAGGGGACCCCCGGAGAGTACGCCCTAAAGGCGGGCCAGCAGCTGAAACTTGAAGCACGCAGCCATTTCAATCTTCTCATCGGCAATGCCGGCGCGGTCACGCTCTCGCTGAACAACGCCCCCGTGGCCGTGCCGGGCAAGCGCGGCGAGCCGGTCAACCTGCATCTGCCATGACGAGGACCGATTCAGCTGCATTGCCGGTTTCTCCAGGGGTCAGGCACCCCCTGCAGCCGGCCACAACCCCTGCCATCCTCATCCGGCGCACGGAGTACGGCGACGCCGACCTGATCGTGACGTTCTTCTCGCTGGCCCTCGGCAAAGTGTCCCTGATGGCCAAAGCGGCCAAGAAAAGTGCGCGCCGGTTCGCCGGCCTACTGGAGCTGTTCACCGAAATGGAGATCGTTGCCGCTTCGGGCCGGCGGGGGGGGCTGCGCGTGCTGCAGGAGGCGGCCCTGAAAAACCCGCACCCCGACATCCGGCAGGCCCCGTCGAAAACAGCCTACGCCAGCTACTGGGCGGAGCTGGTGAACGATTGGATGGAGGAGGGGGTCGAAAACGCCGAAATCTATCTGCTGCTGCGCCATGTGCTGGACGCGCTGGACGAGGACGAGGGCGCTCAGCCGGCGGCGGGGCTCAGCATCCTCTTTCAGATGCGGCTGCTGCGGATCTCAGGCCACCGTCCGCATCTTGGATGCTGTGTGACCTGCCGCTGCGACATCGAGAGCATTCTCTCGGAGATGCTGCCGGTGGAGATCGCCAGGGGCGGAGTGGTCTGCCCGGGGTGCCTGCCGGCCGATGCCGGGCTACAACGGATCTCGAAGGGTACCGTCAAGCAGCTGCTATGGGTCGCCGACGGGGACCTGGCCCGGGCAAGCCGGATCAGGTTCACCCCCCAGGCCCTGCGGGAGGGCCAGACCTTTTTGGAGCGCTTCGTGCCCTATCACCTGGGGCGCCAGCCGCGCAGCTTGAGGGTGCTGCGCCAACTGCGCGGGGATGAGGGGTAACGGCTTCGCCGGAGGCCCAATATCGGCGTTGCGCTTCATCCCATTGTCGCTGCGGCGTACCTGGGGTACGCCTCGCGCCATGGGATTCGCGCGCCTTGATCTTAGGCCTCGGGTGAAGCCGTTTAAAGCGGAGGCCTTCTCCAGGATAGGGTCTAAACAGCCGATGCCTCAAGGGTGAGAGCAGAATGAAAAAGATCGGCGTACGCAGGGATCCGTCGCAGAAAGGCATTTCCCCTCGGCCCCTCGAACCCCTAGACCCCCCTTCTTTCTGGCGCAAGGCCCTGGCGGACGGCCCGGTTTCGGCGTCCGCGCCGTGCCGCCTTGACATGGGCGGCACCCTCGACATCCGCACCTTCTCCTACCCCCTGCAGCATCTGTCCCCCTGCACCCTGAACATCGCGCTGGAGTTGCGCACCACGGCCACGCTGGAGCCGCACACGGCGGGCCGGGTGCGGGTGAGTTCGCGCGGCGTGGGCCGTACCGAGTTCGCAGCCGGCCGCGCCCCCTATGCCCACCCGCTGGGGCTGATGTTCGCGGTCGCCGATCTCTTCCAGGCGTCCGGGGTGCACATTCGTATCGATTCGGCCTCGCCGCCCAGGAGTGCCTTGGGGGGGTCTTCCGTGGCTGCCGTTGCCCTCGCGGCGGCCCTCAGCGCGGCCGGCCGGCGCGCGCGGGGGGATGCGGCGATGCGCCCGCGATCGATCGCCCTGCTCGCCCATGCGGTCGAGGAGGGGGTCGCGGGCGTGCCCTGCGGCTACCAGGACCAACTGGCCGCGGCCTACGGCGGCGTCCATGCCTGGTATTGGGCGGCCTTGCCGCGAACGACGATTTTCCGGCGGCGCGTGGTGGTGCCGGCACGCCGCCACGCCGAGTTGAACCGCCACATTCTAGCGGCCTACGGCGGCATCCCGCACGTTTCGGCCGACATCAACGGGCGCTGGGTGAGGCAGTTTGTGAGTGGGCGGACGCGGGCGGCCTGGGAGGAGATCGTGCGGCTGACCCACCGCTTCGTGGATGCGCTGGCGCGGGCCGACTACGGTGCGGCGGCGGCGGCCATGCGCCGCGAGACCGCCCTGCGCCGCCGGTTGACGCCGGCGGTGCTGGATGCGACGGGGCGTGAACTTGCGGGCGCCGCCGGCCGCTGCGGCTGCGCCGCCCGCTTCACCGGGGCCGGCGGCGGTGGGTGCGTCTGGGCCATCGGCGAAGCGGATGCCGTCGCCCGCCTTGCGCCGCGCTGGCGGGAAATTCTCGGCCGGCGCCGCGGCGCGCATCTGATCCCCGCCGAGGTGGCCGGGGCCGGAATCAAGCCCCAATAGAGCCGGACGAGGCCCGGGCCATTTTTCCCTTGGCATTTTTAGTAAAATGGCCTATTCACTAAGCCCGCCATTGCCGTGAACGATCCGCTTCGAGGAGCCCGAGAACATGTATTTCCAGGAACTCATTCTGACACTCCAGGCCTTCTGGGCGCGCAAGGAGTGCCTCATTATCCAGCCCTACGATCTGGAAGTCGGCGCCGGGACATTCCACCACGCAACCCTTCTACGGGCGCTTGGACCGGAGCCCTGGAAGGTCGCCTATGTCCAGCCCTCCCGGCGGCCCACGGACGGCCGCTACGGCGAGAACCCCAACCGCCTCCAGCACTACTATCAGTACCAGGTGCTGCTCAAGCCCTCCCCGATGGACGTTCAGCAGCAGTATCTGCAGAGCCTGACGGCTCTGGGCATCGACCCGCTCGCACACGACATCCGCTTCGTGGAGGACGACTGGGAATCGCCCACCCTGGGCGCCTCCGGTCTGGGCTGGGAGGTCTGGCTGGACGGGATGGAGATCACCCAGTTCACCTATTTTCAAATGGCCGGCAGCATCGAGCTCATGCCGGTCTCGGTGGAGCTTACCTACGGGCTGGAGCGGATCGCCATGTACCTGCAGCAGGTCGACAACGTCTACGACCTGCAGTGGAACCGCCGGCTGCGCTACGGGGATGTGCATCATCGCCAGGAGGTCGAGCAGTCCACCTACAATTTCGAGCAGGCCGATGTCGGCCTGCTCTTCGAGCTGTTCATCCGTTACGAAGCGGAGTCCCGGCGAGTCATCGAAAAGGGGCTGGTGCTGCCGGCCTACGAGTTTTGCCTGAAGTGCTCCCACACCTTCAACCTGCTGGACGCCCGCGGTGCCATCAGCGTGACCGAGCGCACCGGGTATATCGGCCGCATCCGCAACTTGGCCAGGGCCTGCGCCGAAACCCACCTGGCGCAGCGGGAGGGGCTGGGGTTCCCGCTGCTGAAGAAAAACTGATGGGTGACGGATCAATGCGGGAGCGGCTTCCAGCCGCGATTCCTTGATTTTTTCATCCGGCACCGGGCACCCGGCATTCAGCATCGAGCGTTGAGTCTTGGATGCTCTTTATCGATTAACCCAGCCTTGCAGGCTCAGGGGATACGGCTCTCCGCCGCCATGAGGATAGGCTATGAAGACGCTGTTGCTTGAAATCGGAACCGAGGAGATCCCGGCCGGCTACATCGATCCCGCGCTGGCGGCCCTGGCCTCGATGCTGGCCCAGCGGCTGGGTGAGGCCCGCATCGGGCACGGACCGATCCGCACCTTCGGGACCCCGCGCCGGCTGGCGGCGACGGTGGAAAACCTGGCGCCGCGGCAGAAACGGCTGACGAGCGAGATTCTGGGGCCGCCCCGCAAGGTGGGGTTCGACGCGGACGGGAGGCCCACCATGGCGGCCCGCAAGTTTGCCGAGAAGGTCGGGCTGCCCGTGGAACGGCTGGGGACCGCGGCAACCGCCAAGGGCGAGTATCTATCTGCCAAGGTGACCGACCCGGGGCAGAGCACCGCCACGATGCTCAAGACCATCCTGCCGGAAATCATTGCGGCCCTGCCGTTTCCAAAGCGCATGCGTTGGGCGGACTTGCCGATCTCTTTCGCGCGGCCGATCCACTCCCTGCTTGCGCTCTACGGCAAAACGAGGGTCGACTTCGAACTGGGCAACGTCCGCAGCGGCCGCACGAGCTTCGGGCACCGCTTCGTTTTTCCGCGCCGGGTGCGCGTGGCCGAGCCCTCCGCCTACGTGGAGGCGCTGCGTGCGGCCGCGGTGATCGTGGACGCCGCCGAGCGGCGAAAGCGGATCGCCGAGGATGCGGCCCTCGCAGCGGCGTCCGTGGGCGGGACGGTGCTGGCCGACGAGGAGTTGCTCGCCATCGTGACCCACCTGGTGGAATTCCCGGCGGTCGCCGTCGGCCGGTTTTCGGACGCTTTCCTGGAGCTGCCCCCGGAAGTGCTCATCACCGCCATGCGCGAACACCAGAAGTATTTCGCGGTGAGGGGCGAGGGCGGCCGGCTTCTGCCGCACTTCGTCGTCGTCAACAACACGCCGGCCAAGGAGATGGCCGTGGTGGTCCGCGGGCACGAACGGGTGCTGCGCGCCCGGCTCGAGGATGCAAAATTCTTCTACCGCAGCGACCGGGACGTCCCGCTGGACCACCAGGTGGAGCGGCTCAAGAGCGTCCTCTTCCAGGCCCAGCTCGGCTCGATGCTTGACAAGGTGCGCCGTGTCCAGTCCCTGGCCCGGTTCGTGGCCGAGCAGGCCGGCGGCGGGCCGGAGCTGGTGCGGGACTCGGAGCGGGCCGCCCGGCTCTGCAAGGCCGATCTCGTCAGCCAGATGGTGGGCGAGTTCCCCAAGCTGCAAGGCATCATGGGCCGGGTCTATGCCTTGGCCCAGGGGGAGCCCGGGGCGGTGGCGGCCGCCATCGAAGAGCACTACCGGCCGACCTTTTCCGGCGGGCCGCTGCCGGAAACCGACACTGGGGCGGTGGTGGCGCTTGCCGATAAAATGGACACCATCTGCGGCTGCTTCCGGGCCGGTTTGATCCCCACCGGGGCGGCCGATCCCTACGCCTTGAGGCGCCAGGGCATCGGCGTGATCCAGATCATGAACAGCCGCGGATTCCCCTTCCCCCTGGACATCGTCGTTCGCAAAAGCCTCGAGCACTTCGAGGACGGAGCGGCCGCGTCGCCGGAGACGGCCGCCAAGATCATGGCGTTCCTGGAGGGGCGGATGGCCTCCCTCCTGGTGGAGGAAGGCTTCGCCAAGGACACGGTCGCCGCGGTCATGGGGGTGCCGGCCGAGGGGGTCCCCACGGTCTGGAGCCGCGCCCGGGCCCTGCAGGGGCTGAAAAACAAGCCCGATTTCGAGCCGATCGCGGTATCCTTCAAGCGCGTGGTGAATATCATCCGCAAGGCTGAGGGCTTTGCGCCGGGAGCGGTCGACGCAGCGCTCTTCGAGCACCCGTCGGAGGCAGCGCTGCTGAACGCTTTCCGGACCCTTCAGTCCCAGGTGCAGGAAGACCTCCGGTGCGGGCGGCATGACGAGGCCCTCGCACGCGTGGCCACGCTGCGCGCCCCGGTCGACGCTTTCTTCGAGGACGTCATGGTCATGGCGGAAGACCCGGGAGTGCGCCGCAATCGGCTCTCGCTGCTGGCCCGGGTCGCCGGGCTGTTCGACGCCTTCGCCGATTTTTCAAAGCTCTCGGCGTGAGAAAGGCTTGCGGGCGCCCGGCGCTGCCGGGGTCGACCCGCTGGGCCCGACACGCCCGATCAATTCAACACACTTAGAGTGGAGGACGCATGCCGTACGATCCGGAAAAGGACAAGGTCCTGAAAAAATGGAAGAGCGAGGAGACAGGCCTGGTGCTGTCCATCAACCGTTACGCCGAGGGCGAAGCCAAGCTGCAGATCGGGCCGCGGATCCTCAAGAAAAAGGACGGGACCGACGGGGCGCCGGTGAAAGCCGGGAGGCTTTCGATGGACGACGTCGTCTGGCTGAACGACATGCTTGATGAGATCAGGGACGAGCTGTCGCGTCTGAACAAGCCCGAGTAAGGGAATCGGGCGTGGATGCGTCGGGCGCCATCGTTCACCCCGGGTCGGGGAAAAACTCTCCGATCCTTGGGCCGCTGGCGGTGCTGGCTGCGACCGGTCCGGACCTTTCGCTGCTCCGCCGGTCTCTCGCCTTCGATGCGGATGAGGGCCGCCGCCTGCATACCAGCCGGCTCTTCACCTCATCCAGGCGGTACCCTGGCCTCGCCCTTGCGGGGCCTATGGTGGGGGCCCCTTACGCCGTCATGGTCGCGGAGACGCTCATCGCCTGGGGCGCCCGCCGCCTGATATTTTTAGGCTGGTGTGGCGCTGTTTCGGAGACGGTTGCGATCGGCGACCTGGTGCTGCCGACATCGGCTTTCATCGACGAAGGCACCTCGCGCCACTATCTGGCCGAACCCCGCGAGTCATACCCATCCTCCGCTTTGGCCTGGAAGATCTCCGACGGCTGCGCCGCCGAAAAAATCGGCGTTCACTCGGGAGCGGTGTGGACGACCGACGCCCCCTACCGCGAAACGCCCGATAAGGTCCTCGACCACCGTCGCCGGGGGGCGCTGTCGGTCGAGATGGAGGTCTCTGCGCTTTTTTCGGTTGCCGCTTTTCGCCGTGTCGAGGCCGCCGCCCTGCTGGTCGTCTCCGACGACCTGTCCTCGCTGACATGGAAACCTGGGTTCAAGGATCCGCGTTTCGCCCGCGGCCGCGAGGCGGCCGGCGCCGTCATCGAGCGTCTCTGCTCCTTGCCTGCCGGGGCCTGAGCCGTGTGCCCGCTCAATCGCCCGGCCCCCGCGACTTGCGTTGAACCGCAAGCAAGGTGATATCGTCCTCGGGTGCAGCGTCGCCGATATAGGCGGACAGGTGCTGCTGGACCTGTTGGGTCAGAGCGGCGGCGGAGGCGAAGCCCCGATCGAGCATTTGCTCGAGGCGCGGGCGGCCGAAGCGTTCGTCGCCGGGCGAGCGTGAATCCACGACCCCGTCCGTGAAAGCGAGAAAGATCTCCCCCGGGTCGAGCGTCGCCTGCCGGCAGGTGTATCCGGCCTCAGCTAAAACCCCGACGGCCGGGCCGCTGGGGCCGAGCCGCTGCCGGATCCCGCCCGCTCCGAGGATGACGGCCGGGTCGTGCCCGGCGTTGACGTAGGTCAGCCTGCCGGAATCGGTGTCCAATATGCCGAAAATCAGCGTGGCGAACATGCTGAGATCGCCGTGATTTTCGATGATGTACGTGTTGACCAGCCTTACGGCTTCGAGCGCCCCGCTCTCAACGCTGCTGCAGCAGCCTGCCGGGGGGTATTCCGCGGCGCTCGTCTTGACGGCCGGACCCATCCCCTCCAGTTCCGTTTGACCGGAGAACACCCGGATCAGGCTGCGGATCAGCGCCATGAACAGGGCGGCCCCGACCCCCTTGCCGCAGACATCGGCGATGACCAGCCCGACACGGCCTTCGGGAAGCTCGAAGACATCGTAGAAATCCCCGGAAACCTGGCGCGCCGGGCGGAAAAATGCCGAAAATTCCCAGCCGTCTTTTTGAGGAAGAAACGGGGGTAGAAAATTCGCCTGCATCTCGCGGCCCTGATTCAGCTCCCGGTCCAGCGCCTGGGAGTAGGCGGCCACCTGCAGAAAGCTCTCCTGCAGCGAGGCTTCCGCCTGCTTGCGCTGATTGATGGCCCGGGAGATCTGCTTGAAGGTCCGGGTGAATGCCGCGATGACCTCTCCCAGTTCGTCCTGGCGGGACTCCCGCGCCGTCAGAAAGTCGGGCGCTTCAGCGTCCTGCTGGATCGCGTTGCCGGCGCTGATCAGATCCCGGCGCAGGCGCAGAATCGTTGCGATCACAAGGGGGTAGAGCGCGAGCATCGCTCCGATGGTGACAAACACCGAGATGATCAACACCAGGCCGGCGATGCGCAGGGTGAACGCCACCAGCTCCTTGTTCACCGGAGCGGCATCATGGCGCACGATCAGGGTGTAGCCGGGGTGCCAGCGACGGGAGGTCCAGGCCACGTCGTAAGCGGTGCCCCCTTTGTCCAGGCGCCCGGCGGGCCTCTGCTCCGGCAATTCGTCGAATGTCAACGCCGGGGGGTCGCCAAAGACCCCGACCCGGCCGCCGTCGGGCCGGTACAGCGCACCGCCGATGACGTGATTGTGATGCGAGAGCATGGCCACGCGGTCCAGGAGGTGGCGCTCCGAGCTGTCTGCCGCGGCACTCTGCATGATCACCATCAGTTTGGCCGCCGTCACCTCTCTGACCTGTGCCAGAAGCTCCTCTTTCCGGTTGTGGAGCGAGGGGACCAGGATGATCGCCTCGATGACGACCACGCTCACAAAGACCCACAGCGCCACCTTGCGCGAGAGGCGGGCGGAGGGTATCCGGCGAAAGGCGCGGCTCAGGCGCGCGAAGGACGCGGATGCCCAAGGGGGCCGGGGCAACGCCTGTGTTCCCATCTGACTCGAATCTCCAGTTGGCGGATCGCACGTGGTCGCTCCCGGTCGGTTGACCGGCAACAGAAAACACACTTTTAAGAATGCGGGTGAATGCCGCAGGCGTCAAGGTAAAAACGAGAATTTCTGAAATTTTTAGGCCGCGGCCGCGCGCGATGCCCTTCGTGGGTCGAAGCGGGGTGACAAGCGAGGGGATATGACGCATATTGGCAGGATGAAGCAGAACCATGGACTTTCACGCGGCCTGCCTTCGATGAGGAGCCCGGAGAAATGACGGCGACTGCCGACCAGACCGCACCGCCGGCGCTGCTTGTTTTGCTGCTCGCCGTCTTCTTGTGTTTTATGCCGCTGAAGGGCGCTGCCGCTGATGCGGTCGATCACGCCCTGTTCGCAGAGCTGCTCGCCGAGTACGTCCGGGGGGGGGAGGTGGATTACGCCGGGTTCAAATCCGAGGAAAAGACCCTGGACCGGTATCTCTTCCTCCTCGAGCAGACCGACCCGGGGAGCCTTGGCCGGGACGATCAATTCGCCTTTTACATCAACACCTACAACGCCTGGACCATCAAGCTGATCCTGACAGGCTACCCCGGCTTGAAATCGATCAAAGACCTTGGCACGCTTTTCCAGTCGCCCTGGAAAAAAAAGATCGTGCGCATCCACGGCGAAACGCTCAGCCTGGATGACGTCGAGCACAAAATTCTACGACCGCGTTTCAAGGACCCGCGGGTTCATTTTGCCATCAACTGCGCATCCAGGGGGTGCCCACCGCTGATCTCCGAACCCTACCGGGGTGCGGCCCTATCGGAGCAGTTGGAAAAGGTCACGCGTGAGTTCCTCAACACCCCGCAAAATTATCGGCTGGAGGGAGACACCTTTTGGGTCAGCGCTCTTTTCAAGTGGTTCCCGGAGGATTTCGACAACGACCCGGCCGGGTTCTACCGGGGCTATGCCGAGGGCGACCTCAAACGTCTCCTCGAAGAAAAGCGGGATCGACTCAGGCTGAGATACCTGGACTATGACTGGAGCCTGAACGGCGCTTGAGTTCTCCAACCCCGGCCCCCCGGATCATGGCGGAGACCAGACCACCGGCCGCCACCGCAGGAGACGCAAAGGCATCCCTGGCGATGAACCTGACAGCAGATTCCAAAGAGTCGAAGAGCCGCAGAGGGATGATCATCCGGATTCTCCTGATTGCGGCCGTCATCGTAGGGATGGCCCTGGCGGCAAGATTTTTCGACCTGCAAGAGAGCCTGCGCGAGGCATTGACCTGGGTCTCCGGCATCGGCCCGCTCGGCGTTCTGGTCTTCATCGGGCTTTACATCCTGGCCTGCCTGTTCCTGCTGCCGGGGTCCATCCTCACGCTGGGCGCCGGGGCGGTTTTCGGCGTCGTGCAGGGCTTCATTGCAGTTTCGATCGGGGCGATTTCGGGCGCCACCTGCGCTTTTCTGGTGGGCCGCTATGTGGCGCGCAACTGGGTGGCCGGCCGGATTGCCGGCAACAGCCGGTTCAAGGCCGTCGACGCGGCCGTGGGCCGGGAGGGGTGGAAGATCGTCCTGTTGACCCGCCTGTCGCCGGTGTTTCCCTTCAACCTTCTGAACTATTCCTATGGTCTGACGAAAGTCAGCCTGAAGCACTACTTCTTTGCATCCTGGCTGGGCATGATTCCCGGCACCGCAATGTATGTCTACCTCGGTTCGCTCGCCGGCGACCTGGCCAGCCTGAGCGCGGGAGGGCGTTCGCGCACCCCCGCCGAGTGGGTGCTTTACGGCGTGGGGCTGCTGGCGACGGTCGCGGTGACGGTCCTCGTTACGCGCGTGGCGCGCAAGGCCCTGGCCGAACGCATTGCCTGACCCGAAGGGACACTCCCATGCCGGAAACGCAGAACGGTCAGCCGCTCGTCCCCCCCTGGGACCGGTTCAACCGGCAGTTGGTGGCGCAGGTCCACCCTCCCGACTGGATCAACCCCAAACCCGCCTCCCGCTACAATCTTGTCGTGATAGGGGCAGGCACCGCCGGGTTGGTCGCCGCCGCCGGCGCGGCCGGTCTGGGCGCCAAGGTGGCGCTGGTCGAGCGGCACCTGATGGGCGGGGACTGCCTGAACGTCGGCTGCGTTCCCTCCAAGGCGTTGATCGGCGCGGCCCGCGCCGCGGCCGCCGTGCGCGCCGCGGCCGAGTTCGGCGTTCACGTGCCGGATGGGGTGCGGGTCGATTTCGGTCAAGCCATGGAGCGCATGCGTCGCCTGAGGGCATCGATCGCCCCGAACGACTCCGCCAAGCGCTTCAGCGACCTGGGAGTCGATGTCTTCATCGGCGAAGGGCGATTTGTCGACTCGCATACGGTGCAAGCGGCGGGCGAGAGGCTGCGCTTCAAAAAGGCGCTCATCGCTACGGGTGCCCGGGCCTCGGCCCCGCCGATTGCGGGTCTGGATGGGGTGGCGTATCTGACCAACGAAACACTTTTCGCGCTGACCGAACTTCCGAAGCGGCTGGCTGTGATCGGCGCCGGGCCCATCGGCTGCGAGATGGCCCAGAGTTTCGCCCGGTTCGGCTCCGAGGTGTTGCTGGTTGAAACCGCGCACGGCATCCTGCCGCGCGAGGAGAGCGACGCCTCCGGGATCGTTCTGGAATCCATGCGCCAAGACGGGGTCAGGCTTCTTTGCTGCGGCAAAGACCTGAAGCTCTCCCGGGCCGACGGCGCAAGAGTGCGCCTTGCGGTCGAGTCCCACGGAGAGAGGCACGATGCGGTCGTGGAGAAACTCTTGGTTGCCGTTGGCCGCTCGCCCAATGTCGAGGGCCTGGGGCTGGAGGCGGCCGGGGTGGCCTACTCCCCGAAAGGCGTCCAGGTCAATGACCGGCTGCAGACGACGCATCCGGACATCTATGCGGCCGGGGACATCTGCTCGCCGTATCAATTCACGCATGCCGCCGACTTCATGGCGCGCACGGTGATCCGAAACGCGCTCTTCTTCGGCCGCGCCAAGGCCAGCGCCCTGACCATCCCCTGGTGCACCTACACGGAGCCGGAGATCGCCCACGTCGGCCTCTACGCGAAACAGGCCGAAGAGCGGGGGATCCAGCTGGACACCTTCACCCGGGAGTTGACCGATGTGGACCGGGCCATCCTCGAGGGGCGGACCAGGGGCCTGGTGCGCGTCCATGTCCGCAAGGGCACCGACACGATTCTAGGGGCCACGATCGTGGCCCAGAATGCCGGCGACATGATCTCCGAGATCACCCTGGCCATGGCCGGCGGGCTAGGCCTGAAGCGGATCGCCGACACCATCCATCCCTACCCGACCCAGGCCGAGGCCATCCGGCAGGTCGGCGACGCATTCAATCGCACGCGGCTGACCCCCTTCGCCAAAGGTCTGTTCGCGATGCTGATGGCTTGGAGGCGATGACCGGACGCCTTGTAGGAAAGCTGGAGGACCGGACATGGAGAACGTGGTGGTTGCGGCCGGGGTGCGCACGCCCGTCGGCCGCTATGGCGGTTCGCTGCGCGAGGTGCCGGTGCACGAGTTGGGCGCGGTGGTGCTCAACGAGGCGCTTGCCCGTGCCGGAATCCCGCCGGACTGTGTGGACGATGTGATCGTGGGGCAGTCCTATCAGAACGGGGAATGCGCCAACGCAGGGCGCTTCGCACTCCTGGCGGCGGGCTGGCCGGAGTCGGTTCCGGCCCTGACGCTGGATCGGCGCTGCTGCTCCGGGGTCGATGCCGTGCTCCTCGGCGCAATGAAGATCCAGACCGGAAATGCCGAGGTGGTGGTCGCCGGCGGGATGGAGTCCATGAGCCGCGCCGAGCTCTACCTGCCCGGCGACATCAAGTGGGGGCTGGGCGGCCGGGTGGATCCGAAGTGGGGATTCATGCCGAGCGGCCACGGGGCGCTTGCCATGTGGGGCATTCCCTTCTACGACCGCATCCAGCGTGCGCGCGTCATGAGCCAGCCCGTCGCCCGCTACGGCGAGCTCAATTCGATGATCTCCTGGGCCGAGAACGCGGCCCGGGCCGATGGCATTACGCGCCGGGCCGCCGACGAGTGGTCGGTGCGGTCGCACGCCCGGGCCGTGGCGGCCCAGCGCGAAGGCCGCTTCGCGGCGGAGATCGCCCCCGTGCGGCTGCCCGGCAAAAGGGGCAACGAGGCCCTCTTTGCATCCGATGAAACCCCGCGGCCGGACACCAGCGTGGAGAAGCTCGCCAAGCTCCAGCCGGTCTACCCGGGCGGGGTCTGCACCGCCGGCAACTCATCCAGCGAGAACGACGGCGCCGCCGCCTTGGTGCTGGTGTCCGAAACCCGGGCCCGCGCATCGGGGCTCAGGGTGCTGGCGCGCTTCGTGGCCGGCGCCAACGCGGCCTGCGACCCCACCCTGACCTATCCGGCCGTCGGCGCGGCGGTTGCGAAGGCGCTCGCCAAGGCCGGCATCGGCATCGAAGAGATCGACCTGTTTGAGATCCAGGAGGCCTTCGCGGTACAGCTGCTGGCCGACGCCAAGCTGATGGGGATTGCGCTGGCCGACTATGACCGCAAGATCAACGTCAACGGCTCGGGCATCAGCTTAGGGCACCCCATCGGCGCCACCGGCGTGATGCGGCTTGTCACCCTGCTGCACCAGATGGAGCGCCAGGGCGCCCGCCGCGGCCTGATCACCATCTGCGGCGGCGGCGGCCAGGGCGTCGCCGCCGTATTCGAACGCGCCTGATGCGGGCAGGGTGAGCGATTGCGCAGACAGGATTGAGGAAACGATGGCGAGGTCGAGACAACAGGGGGATTGCGTAAAGACGTCATTGCCGCCGATCTCATAAAATGGGGGCGGCGTTCATGTTTTCACAAGCTTGAAATATATGGTATCAACCTGCAGGCGCGGACGGGGTTCCCCTATGGATCCCACGATACCCGGATGGCGATCGGCCCGGCGGGTGGCGAGGATGTCCCGGCCGTGCATCGACCGATGCGCACTTTGCCGCCGTCTACCTTGACACGGATCCCGACCATGAAAAGAACACCCGGCCCGAAGATGCGGAAGAAGGCAGCGGCGGTGCCCATGCCGCCGGAACCGCAGCGCATGAGAAAACAAGATGCCTTTCCCATCGTCGGCATCGGCGCCTCGGCCGGGGGGCTCGAGGCACTGGAGCTGTTTCTGAAGCACGTGCCGGAGTCAAGCGGCATGGGCTTCGTCATCGTCCAGCACCTGGACCCGACCCACAAGGGCATCATGGTGGAGCTGCTCCAGCGTGCCACCCGCATGCCGGTCGTGCAGGTGCGGGACCGCCAGAAGGTCGCACCGGACCGCGTCTATGTGATCCCGCCCAACAAGGACATGTCCATCCTGCACGGGGTGCTGCACCTGCTGGAGCCGGCAGCCCCCCGGGGCCTGCGCCTGCCGATCGATTTTTTCTTCCGCTCCCTGGCCGACGACTGCCAGGCCCGCAGCATCGGCGTCATCCTCTCGGGCATGGGCTCCGACGGCACGCTGGGCCTTCGGGCCATCAAGGAGAAAGCCGGGGTGGTCTTCGTGCAGGCGCCGGATTCGGCCAAGTTCGACGGCATGCCGCGCAGCGCCGTCGACGCCGGTCTGGCCGATGTGGTCGCCCCGGCGGAGCAACTGGCGGGCAGGATCATCGAGTACCTGAAGTACGTCCCTCTGGTCGTCCAGCCCGATCCGGCCCGGGAGAGCAAGACCCAGAGCGCTCTCGAGAAGGTGTTCATCCTGCTCCGGGCCCAGACCGGCCACGATTTTTCTCCCTACAAGAAGAGCACCATCTACCGCCGCGTCGAACGGCGCATGGGCCTGCACCAGATCGACACGATCGCCGCCTATGTCCGGTTTCTGCGCGAGAACCCCCAGGAGATCGAGCTGCTCTCCAAGGAGCTTCTGATCGGCGTGACCAGCTTCTTCCGCGATTCGCCGGCCTGGGAGCAGCTGAAAGAGGAAGTCATTCCGGCCCTGCTGGCGGCCCATCCCCAAGGCGGAGTGCTGCGGGCCTGGACGCCCGGCTGTTCCACGGGGGAGGAAGCGTATTCGCTGGCAATGGCCTTCAAAGAGGCGCTGGAGCGGGTCAAGCCGGCCGCGGGCGTTAAACTCCAGATCTTTGCCACCGACCTGGACCGCGACGCCATCGACCGGGCGCGGGCGGGCGTCTACCCGGCCAATATTGCCGCGGACATCTCCCCCGAGCGCCTGCGCCGC
>JAWOHH010000037.1:0-32594 GCA_046496215.1 Desulfobacterales bacterium | reverse complement strand
TCACCGAGGTCCGAAATCTTGATGGCGCGGATGTTGATCTCTGCCTGGGCCAGCACCCCCGTGATTTTTTCGAGTCGGCCGGGCTTGTTCTCGGCAAACACCGAAATATGATGAGCGATCATTTAAAACCTCTCTTTTCCTAACTCTCCAGGCGTCGCCGGTCGATGACCCGCACCGCCTTGCCTTCGCTCTTGGGAATCGCATCCGGCTCGACCAGGGCTACCTTGGGAGTGAAGAGCAGTTCGCCCTTTAATGCCGTTGTGATCCTTTGCTGCAGGGCTTTCAGGCTTTTGACATCCCCGTGGAAAAACTCGCGCTGCACCTCCACCTGCACGGTCATGGCATCCATCGGGCCTTCATTTTCCAAAAGGATCTGATAATTCCGCCCGACCTCGGGGATGCTCATCAGGAGCGTTTCGACCTGCATGGGAAATACATTGACGCCCTTGATGATGAACATGTCATCCGAGCGCCCCTTGATCCGGGCGATCCGCCGGTGGGTGCGGCCGCATGGGCAGGGGTCGGGCAGGATTGCGGTCAGATCCCGGGTCCGGTAGCGGATCAGCGGCATGGCCTGGCGGTCCAACGTCGTCAGGACGAGTTCCCCCTCCTCGCCCTCCGGCATCGGCTCCAGGGTCGTGGGGTTCAATACCTCCACCAGGAAGGCGTCCTCCCAGATGTGCATCCCGTTTTGCTCCGGGCACTCGAAGGCCACCCCGGGTCCGGACATCTCCGAAAGACCGTAGGAGTTGAAGACCTTGACCCCCAAGCCATCCTCGACTCGCCTGCGCGTGTGCTCCGAGTAGGGTTCGGCCCCCAGGTAGGCGATCTTCAGCCGCAGGTCGCGCTTCGGGTCGATCCCGACCTCCTCGAACACCGAAAGCAGGTGCAGCGCGTAGCTGGGGATCACATGTACAATGGTGGTGCCGAAATCCTGCATGAACTTGATCTGCCGCCGGCTGTTGCCCGCGCCGGCCGGGACGGTCAGCGCACCCAGCCGCTCCGCCCCGTAGTGAAACCCCAGCCCGCCGGTGAACATGCCGTAGCCGGTCATGTTCTGGAAGACGTCCGCGGGCCGGGCCCCGGTCATGAACATGCAGCGCGCCATCAGATTCGCCCAGCTCGCCAGATCGTGCGCGTTGTGGCAGACCACGGTCGCCTGCCCGGTGGTCCCGGACGAGGAGTGCAGCCGCACGACCGCCTCCCGTTCGACCGCCAGGAATTCAAAAGGATAGCCTGCGCGCAGGTCCTGCTTGGTGGTGAACGGCAGCCGGCTCAGATCCTTCAGGCCTTTGATGCGGCTGACCGCTACCCCGGCCTCCTGGTACATTTTTTTATAGTAAGGGGAGGCTGCGGCGCGCTCGAGCGTGGCCTGCAGGCGCTGGACCTGCAGCACGCGCAGTTGATCCTCCGGCAGGGTTTCAAGGGTCTCTTCCCAAAACATCTCTTGATTGCATGCCTTTCGGTTCGGGTTTGATGGCGTCCAGCAGCTTCGGCAAAATGGCCATGGCGTCGCCGACCACTCCGAGGTCGGCGATCTTGAAAATTGGGGCGTCCGGGTCTTTGTTGATGGCGATGATCTTTTTCGAGGAGCTCATCCCCACGACGTGTTGAATGGCCCCGCTGATGCCGACAGCGACATACAGATCCGGGCCGACGGTGGTGCCGGATTGACCCACCTGGATGGTGTGCGGGACCCAGCCGAGCTCGACGATGGCCCGCGAGCCGGCCATGGTGCCGCCCAGCCGCAGGGCCAAGCTGCGCACCCAATCCAGGTTTGAGGGCTCCCCGCACCCGCGGCCGGCCGCCACCAGGATGCGGGCTTCCTCGATCTTCTCGCCGCTATCGGCCGCCGGGATGGTCTCGACCACCCGGGTGCGGATCGACGCCTTGGACAGGGTTACCGGAAAGTCCTCGACCACAATCGGCCGCTTGAGGTCCGCTTCGGCGGCGGCGAAGACGTTGGGCCGCACGGTGGCGCACTGGGGCCGGGTGTAGGGGGTGACGATGCTGGCCATGATGTTGCCACCAAAGGCCGGCCGGGTCTGGACGAGTTGACCCTCTCCGTCGACGGCCAGCCCCGTGCAATCGGCGGTGAGGCCCAGGCGCAGGCGCGCCGCTACGCGTGGGGCGAGGTCTCGTCCGTTGGGGGTGGCTCCGAAGAGAAGCACCGACGGTTTTTCCTTGGCCACCACGGCTGAAAGGGCGGTGGTGAACCCGTCGGTAGAATAGCCGCCGAGAAGGGCGTGCCGGCAGCAGAGGACCCGGTCCGCGCCCTGGTGGCAGAGGCGCTCCAGCCCGGCCAGGCGCTCGTCCCCCAGGACAACGGCTGCAAGCGGCTGCGCGAGACGGTCGGCCAGCCGGCGGCCGTGGGTGAGCAGCTCATGCACCACGCGCCGCGGAAGCAGCCCGCCGTCTTTCTCCTCGCACTCCGCCCAGACGAAAACCCCTTTGAATCGGGCCAGCTCCTCGGGGGAAGCCTGCCGGCGCTCGATGGAAAACGCCGACTGCGGGCAGACGTTGACACAGGCGCCGCAGAGCGTGCAGCGCTCGTCCACCGTGACGGTCTCCTTGCCGGCGGAGATCGCTCCAAAAGGGCAGGATTTCTGGCACAGGCCGCAGAGATTGCATAAGGTGTGGTCGATGTTGAGCATGGGTTAAACCGCTTTCTTACAAGTAGCCTTCCGACCGCAGAAACGATGCGACCTCCTCGGCGGCCGCGGCCGGTTCAATCCCTTCGATTTTACGGCCGCCCTCTTTCGGTGCGGGCGGGAAGACCTTAACCACCTGGGTGTAGGAGCCGGAAAGCCCCAGTTCGGACTCCTTCAGGTCCAGATCGGCGGCAGTGATCTTGCGGATCTCCTTGCGGCGGGCGGCTATCACGTCCGCCAGGGACGGCATGCGCCGGAGAGACTCCCCCTTGCTCGCCGACACCAGGGCCGGCAGGCGTGCTTCCAGCACCTCGTACCCGGATTCGACTTCGCGTTTGACGCGAACCCGCTTGCGGTTGGGTGTCAGGGAGATCTCCACCCCGTACATGACCTGGGGCATTCCCAGGATCTCCGCCATCTCGGGACCCACCTGGGCGGTGTCGCCGTCGATGGCCTGCTTGCCGACCAGGATCAGGTCGGCATCGGGCGCCGCCTTGCGGACGACCGCCGCCAGGGTCAACGCCGTGGCCCAGGTGTCGGCGCCGGCGAATTTGCGGTCGCTCACCAGCACCGCTCGGTCCGCCCCCAGCTCCAGGCAGCGCAGCAGAACCGCCTCCGCTTGCGGGGGGCCCATGCTGACGGCGATGATCTCGATCTCCTGGTGCGCCGCTTTGAGCCGCGCGGCGTGATCCAGGGCGTACTCGCAGAAGGGGTTCAGAATGGAGGCTACCCCCTCGCGGATCAGGGTCCCGGTCTCAGGGTTGACCCGCACGTTGGTGATCTCCGGCACCTGTTTTACGCAGACGACGAGTTTCATTCAAAGATATTCCCTGGATTCAACAGCAGCTGTGGGTCCAGGGCCCGCTTCACCGCGCGCATCTGCTCGATTTCGGATTCGCTGTACATGGTCTTGAGAAACTTGGACTTGAGCTTGCCGATCCCGTGCTCGGCCGAGACCGTCCCGCCGAAGGCGACCGCCTTTTCCGCAAACATTTGGTATAGGCCCAGCGCCTTGGTGAGATCTCCCATGTCGCGCGGCATGATGTTGATGTGGAGGTGGTTGTTCCCGATGTGGCCGAAGGCCGCCCACTCCAGCCCGGCGCCGGCCAGCGCGTCTCGATAGACGGCCCACATGTCGGCCAGGCGCTCGTCGGGCACGGCCAGGTCGGTGCCCAGTTTGTGCAGGCCCGGGTGCTTTTTCTTGCGCTCGGCGATCAGGGCGTTGATCGTTTCGGGCAGGATGTGGCGGAAGTTTTTGAGCCGGTCCAGTTCCCGGTTTTCATAGGCGGACCAGGAGTCGGTGATCGAGGCCCCGCAGCGTTGGGTCGCCGCTTCGAGGGCATCCATCTGTACGCTGCGGTCCGCCGGGTCGAAATCAAGTTCGAAAAACAGTGCCGCACCGGCCGTCTTCGGAATGGCAGGTGTACCCACCGACCGGGTATCCCGCTCTTGCCGTCGGCGCAGCAGATCGACAGCGGTTTCGGAGTAGAATTCCAAAAAGTCGAGCCGGATGCGGGGGTCGGCACGCAGCGCTTCGACCATAGCGATGGCTTGGTCGTCGGCCTTGAGGAACTGGACAACCGAAATTTTGGGCCGCCGCTTGAGGAGAGCGACGGTAACCTCGGTGATGACGCCGAAGGCCCCCTCCGAGCCGATAAAGAGATCGATCAGATCCATGTGGGGCGTCGCAAAAAATCCGGCTGTGTTCTTGGTGCGCGGGGAGCTGTAGGTGGGGACCTCGACCTTGTAGTCCTTTCCGGAGCTGTCGGTGACCGTAAACCCGCCGGCCGGCGATGCGAAATACTTGCCCCGGGGAATGTCCAGGAACTCTCCGTTGGCCAGCATCAAGCGGATTCCGCGTACCCAGTCGCGGGTCGGCCCGTAGCGAAAGGTGCGCGCCCCCGAGGCGTTGGTGGCCACCGTACCCCCTAAGGAGGCGCTCATCTCGGTCGGGTCCGGCGGGTAGAAATAGTGATCAGGATCCTGGCGGAACCGATCGATCTCGATCAGCGTCATGCCGTCGGCGCAGCGCTCGATGTCCGGTAGGCTCTTCACCGCGAGTTGGGCCGCAATGGTCCGCAGGTTCACGGCGCACTGGGCCTTGAGCTGCCACTCGGCGGAGGGGGCGTCGTAAAAGAAAGCCAAGATCCGGTCAAAGTTCTCAAGGGAGATCAGCGCCCCCTGGTTGGGCACGCAGCCCCCCACGAGCCCCGTGCGGGCGCCGGCGATGGTGACCCTGATCCCGCGCCGGCCCATCTCCCTCATTACCGCGGACAGCTCGGCCTCGCTTCTCGGGAAGAAGAGATGGTCGAAGGGTTTGCAGGAGAACTTGGACTCGTCGGTGAGGTGGGCCGGGAATTCGGCCGCGATGTTTTCGAAGCCGTCCACGCGGCGCACCATTTTGAAATCGACAGGATCGACGGGTTGGCTTGCAATTTCATACATGGCGGACACTGGTTCCCGGTATCTGTTTGTGGGTGACGATGCTGCGCAGCGTATCAGGGCCCTGCCATTGAATCACGTGGACGCCGGGCACCTTCCCGTCCAACGCCTCGAACACGGATTCCATCTTGGCGACCATGCCCCCGGAGATTGTTTTGTCGGCGATCAGCCCTTTGGCCTCGACCACCGTCAGGCGGGGGAGCATTTTCCCGTCGACCATGACGCCGGGAACATCTGTGATGAAGACCAGATCGGTGCAGTGCGCCGCCGCAGCCAGGGCTGCCGCGGCGCTGTCGGCGTTTACGTTGTAGCTTTGGCCATGGAGGTCTCCTGAGATGGGAGATACCACCGGCACCTCTTTTTTCGCCAGCGCATCCAGTGCAATCGCCGGGTCGACCCTCACAATTTTTCCGACGTATCCCATGCTTTTACCGCCGCGAGTCAGCAACGGGGTGGCGATGAAGAGGCCCTGCGTTTTGCCCGACATCCTGCGGCAGCAGACCCCGTGCTTGCCCAGCCAGTTGGCAATGCGTTCGTTGATGACGCCGGAGAGGACCGACTCGACGATCTGGATATCCTCGGCTTGTGTCACCCGCATGCCGTCGACGAAGAGCGTCTCACGGCCGGCGGCCTTCAAGGCCTCTGAGATCTCTGCTCCGCCGCCGTGCACGATGATCACTTCCGCTTCCGGGTTCAACGTGATGGCCTGGGCAAGCTCCTTGAGTCCGTTTTCGCCGTCAAAGGCTCGGCCGCCTATTTTGATGAGGATGCGCGATTTCATCTTTTCGTTCTTCCGCCCACCGCTGTTTCGTTGACTTTGCGCGGAGTTCCCGATTTTTAACTTCAAAATCAGCGCGGGTTTCACCGTCACATGTTCTCCAGAACCCCGATGCCGAGCAGCTCCAGCCCCCGCTTCAGGACGGCCGCGGTGGCCTGGATCAGGGCCAGACGAGCGGCGGCCAGCTGCGGGCTGTCGGCCTGGATCACGGCGTGCTTGTTGTAGAACTGGTTGAAGGCGCGGGCGGTGTTGAAGACGTGCACGGCCACCCGCGAGGGGTTGTACTCGGCCACCCCGCTTGCCAGCTCCTCGGGGAACTGGATCAGCATCTTGAGCAACAAAAGCTCCTCGAGGTTTCCCAGCAGCCCGAAATCCGCCTTCTGCTCTAATAGACCGCGCCGGCCCGCCTTTTCAAGGATGCCGAAGATACGGGCATAGGCGTATTGGCAATAAGGCCCGGTAAAGCCGTCAAAAGAGATGGACTCGGCCGGGTCGAAGTTGATGCTCTGGGCCGGGCGCACGCGCAGCAGGTAATATTTGACGGCGCCGACGCCGATGACCTCGGCCCGGCGCCGGGTCTCCTCCTCGGAAAGGCTCTTTTCGGGATCGCGACGGCGGATCTCCTCCTCGGCCAGTTCGATCATCGCGGCGATCAGGTCGTCGGCGTCCACCACCTTGCCCTCGCGCGACTTCATCTTGCCTTCGGGCAGATAGACCATGCCGTAGGAGAGGTGGTGGCAGCTTGGGGCCCAGTCGTACCCCAGCGCCCCCAGGATCGCGAACAGACATTTGAAATGATGCTCCTGTTCGCTTCCGACCACATACACCGATGAATCGAGGCGGTGCTCGGTGACCTTGAGGATCGCCGTGCCGATGTCCTGGGTGATGTAAAGGCTCGTCCCGTCCGGCCGCAGCACTGTGACCTTTTTGGGCGAACCGTTCTTTTCGAGCCCGAATTGCTTCTCCGGCAGATGGAAGACCGTGTTGCCGCGTTCGTCCGTTGCGAAGACACGCTTCTGAAGCCCTACGGCGATGACGTCCTTTCCGAGCTTGTAGGTCTCCGACTCGTAGTAGAAGACGTCGAAGCCCATGCCGAAACTGCGGTAGGTTTCGGCGAAACCGTCGTAGACCCACTGATTCATGCGCTTCCAGAGGGCGAGGGTTTGGGGGTCGCCGGATTCCCATTTTTGTAGCATCTCCTGGATGCCCGTTTCGAGCGATGCATCCTTCTCGGACTCGATGGAGTAGCGCACGTACCACTTGCCGACAAAGTGGTCCCCTTTCACGCCCTCGGACTGCGGTGTGGCGCCGTTGGCGAAACGCTCCCAGGCGAGCATGCTTTTGCAGATGTGGACGCCGCGGTCGTTGATCAGGATGGATTTGACCACCGGGTGGCCCACGGCCGCCAGCATCTGCGACACCGAAATGCCCAGGGCCGCGTTGCGCAGGTGCCCGAGGTGCAGCGGTTTGTTGGTGTTGGGCGAGAGGTATTCGACCATTACGCGCCGGCCCTCGCCCGCGTGCGAATCGCCATAAGCCCCCCGGGCGGCGATGATCCCCGCGAAGACCTCGCCGAATAGACGCTGGGGGCGGAGCGTGAAGTTGATGTAAGGGCCGGCAGGGCCCGCCGCCAGAATAATGTCGTCCGGTGTGATGCCGGTCGCGATGGTCTCGGCGATCTCGGACGGGCTGCGGCGAAGGGTTTTCGACAACGGGAAGCACCCCACGGCAAAGTGCCCGAGCTGAAGGTCGGGCGGAAACCCGATCTCGAGCTTACCCGGCGGTTGTTGAAAGGCCGCGCGGCAGGAGTCAGCGATTTTTTCCAGCAGGTGCTGTTTCAGGCGTCCAGCAGGCATACCAGGGTCCTCGAGCTCAAAGTGGACAAAAAGTTCAAGCCACCAACTATGTCAAACTTATCAATCTTGATCAACTTCAAAATAGGGGTTCGTTGCAGAACAGCCGCGGATGTCGTTGACACCTCTGGCCGAAAGTGCAATCCAAAACTTGCGCTAACTCGATTATCAACACAAGGAGAAATAATGAAAATGGGTTTTAAAGAGGTGGCGGTTATCGGCGCCGGGACCATGGGGCATGGGATCGGCTTGTTGTTTGCCCTGGGCGGCTGCACCGTCAGGCTGGTGGACCTCAGCCAAGACCGCCTGGGTTTGGCCATGCGGTTGATTGAATCCCATCTTACCGGCTTGAAGCTTCACCGGGAGTACGGGGTTGAAGCCGACGCCGTGCTCAGCCGGATCAAACCGGAGCAGGGGCTTGCCGAAAGCCTGCCGGAGCCTGACCTTATTGTGGAGGCCGTCGTGGAGAAGGCAGAGGCAAAGCGGGAGCTTTTCCACCAGCTTGGCCGTTCGATTGGGCCCCGGACCCTTGTTGCCAGCACGACCTCTTACATGGACGTTTTCACCCTTGCGCCGGATGATTTGCAATCGCGTCTTCTGATCGCGCACTTTTACAACCCGCCCTACATCATCCCCCTAGTTGAGCTTGTTCCGGGTCCTCGGACCGACCCCGCCGTAGTGGCCGCGGTCAGAAATTTTATGGAAAACCTGAAAATGACTTGTATCACCATGAAGAAATACATTCCCGGCTTCATCATAAATCGCCTGCAGCGTGCCCTTGGCCGGGAGCTCTTCCATCTCATCGATACCGGTGTGGCGGACCCCGCGGAAATCGATCGGGCGGCCAAGGCCAGTCTGGCCATTCGCCTTCCCGTGATGGGCGTGGTGGCGCGCTATGACTTCGCCGGGCTGGATGCGACTCTGAACAACATCAAGGGCGAGCCCATCAACCTGGCTTCCGGCAGCGATCTTTCGCCGACACTGGAGCGCCTGGCCGGTGAAGGGCATTACGGGATCAAGACCGGCCGCGGTTTTTTCGATTGGAGCGGTCGAGACCTAAAGGAGGTTTTACAGGAGCGCGACCTGCGCCTGCTGCAGGTGCGAAGGTTGATGCAGGAATGGACCGACCAGGACGCCCGCAAGGGCCCTTGACTTAGATCAATGCGGCTGCCGCTCTCACAGGATATCACTCGGGGGAAGCACTCTATAACCGTAAAACCGAAAGGAGGTTACCCATGTTTTGCTACCAATGTGAACAGACCGCGAAAGGCACCGGGTGCACGGTGCTGGGGGTTTGCGGCAAGCAGCCTGAAGTTGCCGCACTGCAGGATCTTCTCCTCTACACGCTCATGGGGCTGTCCCAGGTCGCCGTGGAAGGCAGGAACGTGGGTGTATCCGACCCGGATGTGAATGCGTTCACCGTCCAGGCGGCCTTCTCGACCCTGACCAACGTCGATTTCGACCCGGCGCGGTTCGTCGATCTGATCAACCAGGCGGCTGCCAAAAGGGACCGCCTCAAGGAGAAAGTCAAAACCGTCGGGGGCAAGCTCGATTTTCCCGGCGGGGCATCGACCCTGATGCCGAAGCCCACCGTGGAGGAACTGGTCAAGCAGGCCGAGCCGCTCGGCCTGAAATCCTACCCCACCGACACCCCGGATATCCTTTCATTGAAGCACACGGTCCTTTTCGGGATCAAGGGAGTGAGCGCCTATGCGGACCACGCCCAAATCCTGGGGCAGACGGATGACAAGGTATATGCGTATGTGCATGAGGGGCTGGCCGCCATCCAGCGGGCCGATTTGAGCCTGGAGCAGTGGGTGGGCATGGCACTCAAGTGCGGAGAGGCCGCTTTGCGGGCCATGGAGCTTCTGGATGCGGGCAACACGGGTGTCTACGGCCACCCGGTGCCGACCAAGGTGCCATTGGGCCATAAAAAGGGCAAAGCCATCCTGATTTCGGGCCATGACCTCAGGGATCTCGAGGAGCTGCTCAAGCAAACTGAGGGCAAGGGCATCTACGTTTACACCCACGGAGAGATGCTGCCCACCCACGGCTACCCGAAACTGAAAAAATACAAGCACTTTTACGGCCACTATGGAACAGCCTGGCAGAACCAGATTCGGGAGTTTCCCGCTTTCCCCGGCGCCATCCTGATGACCACCAACTGCATCCAGCGGCCCAAGGACGAATACAAACAGAACATCTTCACCAGCGGGTTGGTGGGCTGGCCCGGAGTGCCACACATTTCCGACCTCAATTTCAAGCCTGTCATCGACCGGGCGCTGGCGCTTCCCGGCTTCCAGGAGGACAAGAACGGAAAAGAGGTCTTGGTGGGGTTTGCCCGCAACTCGGTCTTGGGGGTGGCGGACAAGGTCATCGCGGCCGTCAAGTCCGGCGCCATCAGGCATTTTTTCCTTGTTGCCGGTTGCGACGGGGCCAAGCCGGGACGTAACTACTACGCCGAGTTCGTGGAAAAGGTCCCCAAAGACTGCGTGGTGTTGACGCTTGCCTGCGGTAAGTTTCGTTTCTTCGACAAGGATCTCGGCGACATCGGCGGAATCCCTCGCCTGCTCGATGCTGGCCAGTGCAATGACGCCTACTCGGCCGTGCAGATCGCCTCGGCCCTCTCAAAGGCCTTCAACGTGTCGGTCAACGAACTGCCGCTTTCGCTGATCATCTCCTGGTACGAACAAAAAGCGGTGTGCGTTCTCTTGGCCCTGCTGCACCTGGGGCTTAAGAATATTCGCCTGGGGCCGTCGCTACCTGCGTTTCTAACGCCCAATGTGCTGGACACGCTGGTTAAAAACTTCAACATCCAGCCGATCGGCACGCCGGACGGAGACCTCAAAGCCATTCTCGGATAACGGCTGCCGGTTGAAACTTTTTGCAACCCTGTTCACGCCGCCGCACGGGTCGGCGTGAACAGGGTTTTCCTATTTTGTTCCCAGCTTCTCCCGGATCATTCGGCAGGTTTTGCTTTCCGGTGCCGTCAGCATTGCGATGCCGAGGATCAGCAGGGGGATCGCAAAAATGATGCCCACCACCGGCACGATCACCAGTCCCGCCGCAAACAACAGCGCGGATGCGATCAGAAATACCAATCCAATGGTTTTGCTCGAAAAACGCTCTTGTTTGCATTCGTTCAGGTCCATTGCCTTCTCCTTCACTTCGCCCAATAAAAGTCTATAAGCTGCATCCTTAAGCTGCTCACTGGTGCAATCATTAGACCGCTTCAGTGTGTGGTCAACTGTCAAGCAAACAAACCATAGCCGGTTAAACTCGGGAAAACACCACATCATGTGGCCATCCCGCTCTTGACACACAACATTTTTTAAGGGATGATTTCACTTCAGTACCGTTTCCCGCCGCACCCCCCCCACCATCAGGAGAGCAGCATGGAAAAGATAGCGGAAACCACCCGGCAGACTTACGAGGGATGGGATGATTTTTACGCCAAACCGGTGGACGAGAAGCTCGACTTTTTCAAAATCCGGGACCGTATCTTCGATGTCATTTATGCCCAGCAATTCGACCGGGAGTTTCTGGATGAACTGTGCGATCTTGCGGAAAAGATCCGACTTCTCGCCAAGACCAAGATGGGTGCCCGCAAGCTGAGCAACCTTCTGCCCCACAAGCGGGCCATGCTCTATTTCGTGCAGCCATCCACCCGGACCTTTCTCTCCTTTCAAAACGCCTGTTTCCTTTTAGGACTCAATGTCTCCGAGAGTCGCGGCACGAGCACCAGCTCCGAGGTCAAGGGGGAGTCGCCCGAGGACACCATCCGCACCTTCGCCAGTTATGTGGATTTGATCATATCGCGCCACCCCGAGGCCGGGTTTGCCGAGAAGACGGCCTGGGTTCTGAACCAGACCGAGCGGCCTGTGCCGGTGTTGAACGGGGGCTCCGGGCCCGACCAGCACCCGACCCAGGCCCTTTTGGATATCTACACCCTCAAGCGCGAGTTTGCCAGCATCGGCGGGATCGACGGCAAGAAGATCGCCATGGTCGGTGACCTCAAGCGCGGCCGGACAGTGCGTTCGCTCTCCTACTTGCTCAAAAACTACAAGGGAGTCACCCTCTATTATGTGGCGCCCGAAGTCTTCCGGATGAAGGACGACATCAAAACCTTTTTGAAACGACACGGCATACCGTTTTTCGAGACGGACGACTTCGCGAGCGTGCTGCCCAAAGTCGATGCCATCTACATGACCCGCATCCAGAACGAATATGCCGCCGACCCCACCCGCGAAGCCGAAACCTACCCAGCCTTCCACTTCAAGAAAGAACATCTGTCCAAGATCCACGCCCACTGCGCCATCATGCATCCCTTGCCGCGGCGCTACGAGATTGAGGTGGCGGTGGACAAGGACCCGCGTGCCGCCTACTGGCGCCAGGAGCGCAACGGGATGTGGATCCGAGCCGCCCTCGTCGCCCATGTCTTCCGGGTGGAGCAGGAGATACTTTCCGAGTTTGCCTGAAAAAGACCCGGCCGGGGCGGATAGCCCTGCAAGAGTGGCCTCTGTGGCTATGATCGATCTCGGCCCGCGGGCGCGGTCTCTCTTTCGTTTTTCTTAAAACGAGCGGTAGGACCGGCCCCGCGGCAGGGGATGAAGCGGCGGGGAACTTGAAGGTTTATCGGCCGCAACAACGAGAGCCGCAGAACAGGAGTCAAGGACCGTGACGAACGCCTGCGTTGAAACCCACGTGTTGGAAGAATTGCTCAAACTGCTCAAACTGGAGCCGATTGAGGAGAACATTTTCCGCGGTCAGAGCCAGGACCTGGGGTTCGGCAACCTCTATGGCGGCCAGGTACTGGGGCAGGCGCTTTCGGCCGCCTACCAGACCGTGCCCCCGGAGCGGCGGGCCCACAGCCTGCACGCCTATTTTCTGAGGCCCGGTGACGTCAAAAAGCCGATCGTCTACAACGTCGACTGCATCCGCGACGGGAAAAGCTTCACCACCCGACGGGTGGTCGCGGTCCAGGGCGGTCGCGCGATTTTCAATCTGGCCGCCTCGTTTCAGATCGACGAGCCGGGTTTCGACCACCAGGACCCGGCGCCTTCCGTGCCCGGCCCTGAGGGCCTCGCGTCGGAGTTCGAGTTGGTGAAAAGGATCGCCGAACAGATCCCCTCCCCCATCCGGGAAAAGATCCTCTGCCGGCGGCCCATCGAGGTCCGTCCGGTCGACCCCATGAACCCCTTTGCCCCTGAAAAGCGCGAACCGCTGAGGTTCAACTGGATCAAAGCCATCGACCGGATGCCCGATGACCCCGCCATCCACCAGTGCCTGCTGGCCTATGCCTCGGACTACGGCCTGGTGGGCACCTCCCTCTACCCCCACGGGCAGAGCTTCTGGCAGCCGGCCATGCAGATGGCCAGCCTGGATCATGTCATGTGGTTCCACCGGCCGTTTCGCATGGATGAGTGGCTCCTGTATGTTATGCAGAGCCCCAATGCCTGCAAGGCGCGGGGGTTGGCGCTCGGCAGGATCTACGACCGCCGGGGTGGCCTCGTGGCCACAGTGGGCCAGGAGGGGCTGATCCGCTTCCATTCCAAATCGGGCACAAAGGGGAAGGGGTGAAGCTTCAGGATTCGCGGGGGAGGATTTTTGCTTTTTGGCGAAGGCCGGAGATGATGGACCAGGCAAAGATGGCGGCGGTAATGGTCAAGCAGATCAGGCTGATCGGCCGCGTAAAGAAAACAGTGAAGCTGCCGCGTGAGAACATGAGTGATGATTTGAAGTAGTACTCCACAAGCGGACCCAAAACGAACGCCAGGACTAGTGGCGGAGAGTCAAATTTGAGCTTTTTCATGATGTAGCCGACCACCCCGAACAACAGCATGAAAAAAACGTCTGCCATGCTGTTGGCCACGGAATAAGACCCGAGGATGCAGAAGATGATGATCATCGGCATCAGATACGGGTAGGGGATCCGCAGCAGCTGCACCCACAGGCCGATCAGCGGGAGGTTGAGAACCAGCAGCATGATGTTGCCCAAATACATGCTGGCGATGACACCCCAGAAGATATCCGGATTTTGGGTCATCAGCAGAGGCCCGGGCGTCACCCCGTGAAGGATGAGCGCACCTAACAGCAGCGCCATGACGACGTTTGCCGGTAGCCCCAGCGTTAGCAGGGGGATGAAAGCTGCCTGGGCCGCGGAGTTGTTGGCCGCCTCCGGGGAGGCCACCCCCTCGATGATTCCCGTGCCGAATTTTTCCGGGTGCTTTGAAACGCGCTTCTCCACGGCGTAGGCCACGAACGATGCCAGCACCGCCCCGCCTCCGGGCAGAATCCCCAGCCAGAACCCGATCACGGTTCCGCGCAGCAAGGCCCACTTGGCCTGGGCCCAGTCGGCCAGCGTCGGGAGCAGGCCCTTGACCTTGGTTTTGAAGATTTCACGCTCCGTTGCCTCTTCGAGGTTGACCAGTATCTCCGAAATACCGAACAGCCCCATGACCAGAGGAACCAGCCCGATTCCGTCCAGCAGCTCGGTGACCCCGAAGGTAAACCGTGCAGATCCCGACACGGTATCGATTCCCACCGTTCCCAGTATGACCCCGAAACACGCCATCATCAGGGCGCGGATCATGGAGGTGGAGGTCAGGAAACTCAGGACCACCAGGCCCATGCACATCAGCGAAAAATACTCCGGCGGTCCGAACCTCAAGGCAAACTTTGCCAGCGGCGGCGCCACAAGGGTCAATCCAAGCAACCCCAGCGTGCCGGCGATGAAGGAGCCGAAGGCGCAGATCCCCAGTGCGCGGCCGGCTTTGCCCTGGCGGGCCATCTGGTAGCCGTCCAGGCAGGTCATGACCGAGGCTGCCTCCCCGGGGATGTTCACCAGGATCGAAGTCGTTGATCCCCCATACATGGCTCCGTAGTAGATGCCGGCGAGCATGATGATCGCCGTCACTGGGGGGGCGTGAAATGTGGCCGGCAGCAGGAGCGACATGGCGGCCGTCGGCCCCAATCCGGGCAGAACGCCGACCAGGGTACCGATCAGACATCCCAATAGGCAGTAGAATATGTTGGTGGGCTGGAGCGCAACTGCGAACCCCTGCATCAATTCATAAAATATGTCCATACCCGCCCCTGCGGCAGCCGCACACCCAGAAGGACCACGAAGAGAATGTGGGTAAATGCCAGGGTCAGCGCCGAGGCGATAACCACCCGGCGCCAGCCCAGCGGCTCCACACATCGAAACAAAAAAAGCAAGAGCAAAAACGTGGCGGGAATGAATCCGATAACATCCCAGAGCAGCACGCCGACGAACAGAAACAGGACAGCGACGAAAATTTTGAGGATATCGCCGCCCCGAAATCCCTTGCCATCGCTTCTATTTGCTCCTGCCAGCAGTGTTTGGAGAAGCGCAATGACGCTCAGCGCCCCCAGCGCCGCAGCGGCCAGAAACGGCACGAACCCCGGACCCGGGCGGACAAATCCGCCGAAGCCCAGGCGCCACGATTCCATTCCGACAGCACCGGCGAATAGAATCCACGCCCCATAGGCGATGACGTAAGTTCTATTCATTTACTGCTTGATGAAATTTTTAACTTGAATGCCGGCCTCCTCGTAGGCGTCGGTCCAGAATTTCGCAAAGTCCGCAGTATTCTGATACATTACCGGCATTTCGTAGCGGCCCATGGCGTTCAGGAATCCGGCGTCGCTCAATGCCTTTTGGAAGGCGTCATGCAGGATCTTGACTCGGTCGGCCGGAAGCCCCTTCGGCCCGACGATGCCGATCGGGGAGTTGTGAACCACCTTGAAGCCGGACTCCTTGACCGTGGGGACGCCAGGGTATTTTTTCACGCGGGTTTCGCCGTAGGTCGCAATCAGTTTCAGCTGTCCGGCATCCACAAGCGGGATCCAACCCGAGGTGGTCGAGATGAAGTCCACATGCCCGCCCAGCAGTCCGGCCGATGATTCCTGGTCGCCCTTGGAAGGCAGGTGATTGAATTTCACCCCTGCGTTGGAGGCCATCTCCTCTGCGGCGATGTGGCCGCCCGTGCCGATGCCTGACGCCATATATGCCAGCTCGCCGGGCCTGGCCTTTGCCTGGTCGATCAATTCTTGCAGGGTTTTGATCTTGGAGTCGGGTTTCACTAGAATTCCGTAAAGGTAGCCGCCGACCCGAATGATGGGGGTGAGATCTTTTACCGTGTCGAAGGATAGCTTGTTGATGTGAGCGGCGCGGTGCAGGCTCGTGACAACCACCGACAGCAGGTACCCATCGGGATCCTTGCCGACAATGGAGCCCGTCCCAACGGCCCCGCCCCCGCCGCCCTTGTTTTCCACGATTACCGGCTGTCCGAGGATCTTGCCGGCGGCTTCAGCCAGAGGCCGGATGACCACGTCGGTGGAACCGCCGGCGGGATAGGGGACGATCAAGGTGATGGGCTTGGAAGGGAAGCCGGAAGCAGCCGCCGTGTTCACAGAAACTCCGACCAACAGAAGAACCAGGATGAGCATGAGACATCGACACGATTTCATTACGAGCACCTCCTTGTCAGGGTTTCCAGTTGAGTAGGCGATATTGTTTTCATTGTCAAGGCAGCTGGTTGAAGGCTTGCGGCCGCTGAAACGAGCGCGGCGGCCCGAGGGGTCGGTTGAGACCCACCCCTCAGAACTCGGCGGCGAGGCACCTCAAGAAGCACAGAGTCGGATCCATCTCTTCAGTTGAGGCATATACGGTGGTATAATCCGACCGACGATCGTATTTTGAATTTTTCGTAGCCGGAGGAATCAAATTCGTAAACGCTTCCAAGGAGGATGATTTGGATTTCAAACCCTTGACCGATTTCCATATCAAGAACCTCGCCGTGCTCGTGGCAGCGGATCGGTTCTCAACCGGGAGTTCGATCCTCGATCTGCATGCCAAGGATCAGTCCTCCCATGCGGCGTGCCGACCCGAGGCGGTGATCTGGCCGCAGACGGCTGAGGAGGTGGCCGCCGTCCTCGCCTATTGCAGCGCCCAGCGCATCCCGATCACGGGATGGGGGGCCGGCTCAAGCCTCGAGGGCAACCCCATCCCGGTTTGCCGCGGGATCGTACTCGACTTCAGCCGCATGAACCGGATCCTGGCCATCCGCGAGGAGGATTTTCAGGCGGACGTGGAGCCGGGGGTCGTTTACCAGGACCTGAACGAAAAGCTCAGGCACACCGGGCTCTTCTTCCCGCCGGACCCGGGGGCCCGAGCTACCCTGGGCGGCATGATCGCAAACAACGCCAGCGGAACGCTTACGGTGCTCTACGGCTCCACCCGGGACTACGTCATGCGCCTGGTGGTGGCCCTGGCGAGCGGTGAGCTGATCGAGCTGGGAACCCGGGCGAGCAAGAGCTCTTCGGGCTACAGCCTGATCAACCTCTTCATCGGCTCCGAGGGCACACTGGGCATCGTGGTCGAAGCGACCCTGCGGTTGGTGGGGTTCCCGGTGGAGTATTCGGCTGCTGTCGCCACCTTCCCCACGGTGCAGGCCGCCGCCCATACCGTGTATGAGCTCAAGCGCTCGGGGTTGAACCCGGCGGCCCTCGAACTGCTGGGTCCGGAGTGCGTGGCGCTCATGAACCGTGAGGAGCAGCTCGGGCTGGCGGTGGAGCCGACGCTGTTTATAGAATTTCACGGCACCACAACAAGCCAGCTTTCGGAGGTGCTGGATTCGGCAAACGAAATCTGCACACACAACGGCTGCCGGGAATTCCGCCCGGGATTGGGGAAGGCCGAACGCGACCGGATTTTCAAGGCGCGGCACTCGCTGGGCGAGATGATCCAGCACAACCACCCCGAGCACCGGATTCTGATCATGGACGTGGCCGTGCCCATCACGGCCTATGCCGAGCTTCTGGAGGCCATGCAGGCGGAAGTTCGCGCCCACGGGCTCATCGCCTACACCTTGAGCCACGCCGGCAACGGGAACGTGCATTTGAACATCGCCGGCCGCAAGGACGACCCCGGGGAGTGGGCCCTGGTGCAGCAGGTCTCCGAGCGGCTCGTGCTGAAGGCGATCTCCCTGGGCGGCACCGCCACCGGCGAACACGGCGTGGGTCTGGGCAAGCGCAAGTACATGACGACCCAGCACGGGGCGAGTCTGGCGTGGATGCGGCGTGTGAAAGAGCTCTTCGACCCGCACGGGATTCTCAACCCTGGTAAAATCTTCCCCGAAGAGGATACTTCCCTGTATAAATCCTAAACGGTAGTCGGACTTATCGGTATCCTCTATAAAAACGTTATCAAAGCACTTTTTGCAGACGCCGATTCAGGTGAATCGCAGAGGAGGGGTGAATGACGCACGCATTGCTGCGAAACCTTACGGAGAAAAATCCCTGCATGGTGCGCGGCGAGGGGATCTACCTCTACGATGCCGAGGGCCGGCGCTACATCGACGGCGCCAGCGGCTCATCCCTGGTCTGCAACATCGGCCACGGGGTCAAAGAGATCGCCGCGGTCATGTCCTGCCAGGCCGCCGAGCTTGCCTGCAACCCTTTCCACTGCTCCCACACCCAGGCCTACGAAGAGATGGCCGAACGGCTGATCCGTCTGGCCCCGAAAGGCTATGCCAAGGTCTTCGCCGTCAGCTCAGGGTCGGAGGCCGTCGAGAACACCGTCAAGTTCGGCCGCCAATACCATGTTGCCCGTGGCCGGCCTTCGAAGCACCTCACGATCAGTCGCTGGCAGTCCTACCACGGCAACACCTTGGGCGCGCTCGCCTGCTCGGGCTACACGAGCCGGCGGCGCAAGCACACGCCGCTTTTGAAAGATGCAGTTCACATCCCGCCGGCCTTCTGCTACCGCTGCTATTTCGAAAAAACCTATCCCGGCTGCGATCTCAAGTGTGCACGGGCTCTGGAGAGCGCCATTCTCCAGGAAGGGCCGGAAAACGTTTCGGCCTTCATCGCCGAGCCGGTGGTGGGGGCAGCGCTGGGCGGGGCGCCGGCGCCACCGGGTTATTTTGAGAAGGTGCGGGAGATTTGTGACCGGTACGAGGTTTTGTTTATCGCGGACGAGGTCATGTGCGGGCTGGGGCGCACCGGCGCTAATTTCGCGATCGATCACTGGTCGGTCGCACCCGACCTGATAGCTACCGGCAAGGGCATGGGCAGCGGCTATTTCCCGATGGGCGCGAGCCTCGTGTCGGAAAAGATTGCAGCCGCCATGCAGGCGCAGGGAGCCCTTTTTGAGGGGGTCCACACCTGCTGCGGACACCTGCTGGGCAGCCGGGTGGCGAGCGCCATCCTGGACTACCTGGCGCACCACCGGCTGGTCGAAAATGCCCGGGAGCAGGGGGAGCTTTTGCTTCAAGGTCTGAAATGCATTAAGAGCCGCCGGCCCTCGGTCGGGGATGTCAGGGGCCTGGGTCTAATGGCCGGGGTCGAGTTCGTGCGCGACCCGGAAATGCGAACTCCCTTCCCGGTCGAGTTGAAGGTGGCCGAACGGGTCATGGATGCCTGCCTGGCGAGGGGACTGATCGTGTTTCCCGGCCACGGGACCGTCGACGGAACGGCGGGCGAACACCTTTTGTTGGGGCCGCCTCTGGTCATCACCTCAAGCGGAATCGATGAGCTGCTCATGATCCTGGATGACGGGATCGCGGCGGTGGAGCAAGAGCTTTCAGCCGCTTGCAAACTGTAAGGAGCTAAAATAGACTCATTCCCACGAGCCTAAAAAATTTTTCTGCCACCACTTTCTTTCCGGGAAACCGCCATGAACCGCATGAGGCGTATACTTCGAAGCAAATTTTTCATTATCGGTGCGTCGGTCATTCTCGTTTACACCCTGGCCGGTTTTTTCCTGGTGCCGTTCCTGGTGCGGCATTATGTGCCCAAGATCGTGCAGGAAGAGATTCAGAGGCAGGCTGCGATCGGCGAGGTGCGCTTCAACCCCTACACCTTCAAATTTGAGGCGAACGATTTCCGGCTGGACGAGCCGGGCGGGGAGGCGATCGCCGGTTTCAATCGGCTGTTCATCGATTTCGAATTGAAAAGCCTGTTCAACTGGGCCTGGACCTTTCGGGAGGTCAGCCTCGACACCCCGCAGGTGAATGCGGTCATTGCCCCCGACGGCACTCTCAATTTAGCGCGGCTTGCGCCGGCCGAGGACACCCCCCCCCCGCCGGAAACAGGAGAGCCGCCGCCCAGGCTGATCATCGAGCAGGTTTCGATCGATCAGGGCCGGGTCGATTTTGCCGACCGGCGGCAGTCGGCGCCCGCTGCCGCCTCGCTCACGCCGCTGAACCTGAAGATTGAGAACCTGACCACGCTCCCCGACCAGAAGGGGCCTAAAACCATAACTGCGACCAGCGGCGACGGTGAGATTTTGCGATGGACCGGATATGTCAGCCTGAACCCGCTGGCGACCCAGGGGACCCTGAAGCTCGAAAAATTCCGCACCGCCACTCTTTGGAAGTTCATTCGGGACGAGGTCAACCTGGAGCCGCCGCTCGGGACCCTGAGCCTGACGACCGACTACTCCGTGAACTTGGGCGGTGACGAGCCGCAGGTGACCCTCACCCGCCTCGCCGCTGAACTCGACGGAGTGGTGTTGCGGCAGGCCGGGGCGGAGGCGGCCTTTCTCGAGATCCCCGAGCTGAAGATCAGCGAAGTGGGCTTCGACCTCAGCGCCCGGCAGGCCGGCATCGGTCAATTGAAGATTGCCGGTGGCCGTGCGCGGCTCGCAGTGGACGAGAACGGCGGGCTCAACCTGGAGCGCATCGTCAAGGCCCCAGCCGCCTCGCCCGCCGCCCCGGCACCCTCGGCGCCCGCAGACGCGGTCTCCAAGCCATGGAGGGTCACTCTGGCCGCCTTCGACATAGACCGGTTTGCCTTGGACTACCGGGATGCGAGCCGGACCCCGAGGCTCGACGCCGGCATCGATTCCATCGCGGTGGGTCTGAAGGCCTCGGCTGAGGCCGGGGGGGATTCGACCCAGGTTGCAGTCGATGATATCGCCGTGACGCTTTCCGGCCTGCGGGCGGGGTTGGCCGACTCGACGGCGCCGGCGGTGCGGATAGACAAAGCAGCCCTCATGGGCGGCGCCTACGAATCGGTCCCCAATACCCTGACGGTCGAAAAGGTCTCTGTCGACGGCGGCGGGGTCGATATCAAAAAGGAGGCCGACGGGAGCCTCAACCTGGTGCTTCTTTTCGTTCCGCCCAAAAAAGGGGCAATCGCCCAGGAGGCCAAGGAGGCGGCCGCCGAAGGTCATCCGTTCCGGTTTCTGATAAAGACCGTCGCCGTGTCAGGCCTGGGGGCCGCCTTCTTCGACCTATCCGTAAAAACCGGAGAACCGCTCCTCAATCTCGAAGAGATTGCCGCGGTCCTGACCAACGTGGACGGCTCTTCGCCCATGAAATTCGAGGCCGGTCTGAAAATTCGCGAGGGAGGGCAGATCAAGGCCTACGGAACCGTCGACCCGTCCCTGCCGTCGGTGGAATCCGAGGTGCAGGTGGGGGAGCTTGGCCTGAAGGTGTTTCAGCCTTATGTCGGCCAGGCGGCCGAGGTGGTTCTCACCTCAGGCACATTCTCTACGCGCGGGAGCCTGCGACACGGCATCAAGGCGTCGGGGGCCGAGACGCTCTACCAGGGTGGCTTCAGGGTCGACAATCTGCGGCTGATCGAACCCGGCGCCAAAGAGACCCTGGTCGGCTGGAGAACGGTCCAGACCGATCAGCTGAAGCTGCAGCTATTGCCAAACGGGCTCGAGATCGGGGACCTGAGGGTGGTGCAGCCCTCCGGCAAGTTCATCATCGAGAAGGACGGCTCGCTCAACCTGGCCAACGTGGTCAAGCCCGGCCCCGAGCCGAAAAAACCCGCCCCGGCCGGCGCCGCGGACCCGTTTCCTTACCGCGTGCGCCGTGTGCTCGTCAGCGACGGGCGCGTCGACTTCGCGGACCTGAGCCTGTTCACCCCCTTCGGTACCAAGATCCACGAACTCAAAGGCAACGTGGCCGGGATCTCCTCCGGCAAAAACGCCCGTGCCCAGGTCAAGCTCGACGGCCGGGTGGACGAGTACGGCACTGCCCGGGTCGACGGGGAGCTGAACACCTCGGACCCGAAGGCCTTCACCGACATCGGCCTGGTCTTCCGCAACGTCGAGATGTCCAATCTCACCCCCTACTCGGGCAAGTTCGCCGGCCGCAAGATCGACTCCGGCAAACTGACGGTCGATCTCAAATACAAGATCGACAAGAGCCGGCTGGCGGGCGAAAACCAGATCGTGGTGGAGCGGTTGAAGCTGGGGGAAAAAGTGGAAAGCCCCGAAGCAGTGGACCTGCCGCTGGATTTCGCCATCGCCCTGATGGAGGACTCCAACGGGGTGATCGATCTCGGGCTGCCGGTCAGCGGCAACCTGGACTCCCCCGAGTTCAGCTACGGGGCGCTGGTGTGGAAAGCCATCACCAACCTGCTCACAAAGATCGTGACCAGTCCGTTCCGCGCCCTGGGGGCCTTGCTGCCGGGTGGCGCCGAAGAGGCCTTCAACAGCGTCGCTTTCGAGCCCGGCCGCTCGGATGTCCCGCCGCCGGAAAAGGAAAAACTGAACAAGCTGGCGGGAGCGCTCCAAAAGCGGCCGCAACTCAAGCTCACCGTGCAGGGCCGCTACAACCCGAAGACCGACCTGACGGAGCTGCGCAACTCAAGTTTGCGGCGTGCCCTGGCCGTGCGCCAAGGGTTGAAACTCGAGCCGGGCGAAGACCCGGGACCGATGGACTACAGTAGCCCCGAGATCGGCAAAGCCCTGGAGGCCATGTTCCGCGAGCGCTTCGGCGAAGAGGCACTCAAGGCCATTCAAACGGAAATGAAGACGGCGGAGGATCAAATCAAGAAGGAAGCCGCCGCCAAAGCAACGTCGGCCTCCCCGGAGGGCCAACCCCTTGACCCCGGCCGGCTGGCTAAGACACTCTTCATCCGGCTGGCGGATGCCGAGCCGATCGGGGAACCCGAGCTGGCCAGCCTGGCCGACGCCCGCTCCCGGGCGATCGCCGCCGAACTGAGCGGGCCGGGCGCAGTCCCGCCCGAGCGCGTCGCGCTGAGCCCGCCGGCCGCCATGGAGAAGGAAAAAGAGGACCCGCCCACAGCGGTGTTGAACCTCGAAGCCGTGCGATAGTGTCCATCCGGCGGAAATGGAACCGTACACGTTCGCCTACACGAAAAGGGAATTAAAAGGCAGGGAGAACCGTGTACGTGAACGAGTACGTCAACGTGTAGGATGCGTAAAGCTGGGGATAGAGGCTAAACCGTGCGCATCAGCCGCGTCGCCCCGGCCAGGTCGATCCGCGCAGTTTTTTGCGGGCAATGCAGATCAGTGCCACGGTCAGTACGGCGAAGGTCCAGGGAAACCACCCCATAGAAGCCACAAACACCCGGTTTTCGATCAGCTCGGGTGAGAGTCCGGGCTCGGCGCCGGTGCGAAGAACGCCCACCAGCACGGAATAGAGTATGCCGATCAGGCCGTAGGCCAGGTTGAGCGAGAGACCCCTGAAGCTCAGCACGGTGGCTCGCTGGGCCGAGGGCGTCAGCTTGTTGAGGTAGTGGCTCTGGAAAAACCGGAGCAGGACCATGGCGGCGGAGAGTATCGCCGCTGGGATGATGCCGAAGATCGGTATAAACAGGGTCATGCCGAACAGCCCGGCGCCGATCAGCAGCGCCAGCAGGATGAGGTTGAAGCGCGGCGAGCGGGTTTCGACCAGTCGCCGTGCAAGGCGCGGGACGAACAATCCGATCAGCGCCATGGCGGAGCCAATCAACCCGAAGGTGGCTTCGGGCAGATGGATCAGCCGGTAGTATTGGCTGACCAGGGTCACCGCCATGCGAACGCAGCTGTCGAAAACGAGCCCCGCCAATAGGGTGACCAAAACCACCGGGCTTTTGAAGATCCAAGAGCCAGCCTGAACGGTGAGTTTGAAGGCCTGCGCCATCGATTTGCCGCAGACCCCGATTTTCCCATCGGTGCATCCAGCGGCCTCAGTTGTCGTTTCGCGCATGCGCAGAGCGGTCGCCAGGGTCATCACGGCCATGGCCAGGGTGAGGTAGACCGGAAAGCGCAGGGTCGTGGCGGCGGTGACCGTCAGGGGTAGGCCGGCCCACGCGATCACTTTTCCGACCAGGTTGGGGTCGTAGACCGCCGCCCCCAGGCTCATGGCCACGATGTACCCGGCCGACTGAACCTTGAGCTGTCGCTCCAGCACCAGGCCCCATCCGCCGGCGTTCCCCTCTTTGGCCAGGGAGTCGAAGGCCAGCGCCTCGTCGGCCCCGCTGGCGGCCGCCTCCGCCGCCCCGCTCAGAATGCGGTTCACCAGGAAAACGGCAAACAGCAGGTCCGGGTTTCCCCGCGGCACGAAGCACAGGAGCGCCATCTCCACCACCATCAGCGAGCCGGCCAGCACCAGGAGGTTTCTGCGGCCCAGCGTGTCGGCCAAGGCTCCCGACGGGACCTCCAGCAACACGATGGTGGCTGCCCAGGCGGCGTTGAGCAGGGCAAACTGCTCGATGCTCAAGCCGAAGTCTAAAAATAGCACGGTGAAAACCGGGTAATAGAACCGGGCATTGAAAAAGAGCCGGAACCATACGAAAAGCCGTACGTTGCCGACGGCAAAGGGGGAGCTTTTAGGGTCGTCGCCCACGCCGAATATCACCCGTGTCTGGTGTTTTTCACTGTTTGCTGGTAGATTCTAGCACTATTAGCAGAGTTTGACTGTTCTGACACCTCAATATGTTGACTTAGAGCAGGTTGCGTTATGCGAAACGGCACCAACCACTACAACGCCGCCGACCTCGAGGTCCTGCGGGGCCTCGAGCCGGTCAAGCGGCGTCCCGGAATGTACACCGACACCACCCGGCCCAACCATCTGGCCCAGGAGGTGATCGACAATGCCGTGGACGAGGCCATTGCCGGGTTTGCCGACCGCATCGAGGTCGCCTTGTTCAAGGACGGCTCGCTGCAGGTGATCGACAACGGCCGCGGCATGCCCGTGGACATGCACCCGGAGGAAAAGGTTTCCGGAGTCGAGGTCATCATGACCCGTCTGCACGCCGGCGCCAAATTCGACCAAAAGAACTACCGTTTCTCCGGCGGACTGCACGGGGTCGGGGTTTCCGTGGTCAATGCGCTTTCCGCCCGGCTCGATGTCGAGATCCGCCGAAACGGCCTGGTCTACCGTATGGAGTTCAAGGCGGGGAAAAGAGCCGCCGAGCTGAAGACCATCGGCAAGGCCAAGAAGTCCGATACGGGGACGACGGTCCGCTTCTGGCCGGATGGCCAATATTTCGAGACCATGAAATTTTCACTCAGCCGGCTGCGCCACACGCTGCGTGCCAAGGCGGTGCTGTGCCCGCGGCTTGCGGTCACCTTTTTCGACGAGGCGAGCGGGCAGAGCGACAGCTGGTACTACGAGGACGGCTTGAGGGACTATCTGGCCGAAAGCGTCAAGGAGTTCGTGCGGGTGCCCGAGGAGCCGTTTGTCGGCCACATGGAGGGCCGGGAGGAATCCGTCAGCTGGGCGGCTGTCTGGCTTCCCGAGGGCGGGGACGGCATTACCGAAAGCTACGCGAACCTCATCCCCACGCCCTTGGGCGGGACCCACGTGGTGGGCTTTCGCTCCGGGCTTCTGGCAGCGCTGCGCGATTTCGGGGAGTTCCGGGGCTTCATCCCGCGCGGGCTCAAGCTGACGCCCGAGGATGTCTGGGAGCGCTGCAGCTACATCCTCTCGGTCAAGCTATCCGACCTGCAGTTCTCCGGCCAGACCAAGGAGCGGCTTTCGGCGAGGGAGTGCACGGGGTTCATCGCGAGCGTGGTCCAGGACGCCTTTTCCCGCTGGCTCACCCAGAACCCGGAGGCGGCGCAGCGGCTCTGCGAGATGGCCATCGAGAATGCCCGCCGGCGCCTGAAGGAGGCCGCGAAGGTCGTGCGCCGCAAGACGGGCGTCGGTCCGACCCTGCCCGGAAAGCTCACGGATTGCATTTCGCAGAACCCGGAAGAGAGCGAGCTTTTTCTGGTGGAAGGCGATTCGGCCGGGGGGTCCGCCAAGCAGGCCCGGGACAAGAACACACAGGCCGTGCTGCCGCTGAGGGGCAAGATTCTGAATTCCTGGGAAGAAGACGCCGGCACGATTCTGCAGTCCCGCGAAATCCACGACATCGCGGTCGCCGTCGGCGTGGACCCCGGGTCGGGCGACCTCTCGGCGCTGCGCTACGGCAAGAACATCATCCTGGCCGATGCCGACTCGGACGGGCTGCACATCGCAACCCTGCTCTGCGGCCTTTTTCTCAAGCATTTCCGGCCGCTCGTGGAGGCCGGGAAGATTTACGTGGCCATGCCCCCGCTCTACCGGATCGACCAGGGCCCCAAGACCTTCTACGCCCTGGACGAAACGGAAAAAAACGCGATCATGAAACGGCTGAGCGAGGGCGGCCAAAAGGCCAAGATCAACGTCCAGCGCTTCAAAGGGCTCGGCGAAATGAACCCCCCGCAGCTGCGGGAGACCACCATGCACCCCGAGACCCGGCGCCTGGTCCGGCTGACCCTGCCCCGGCAGGATGCCGCAAGCGAGGTGTTGGACATGCTGTTGTCCAAAAAGAGGGTGAAAGACCGCAAGCGCTGGCTGGAGGAGGAGGGGGACCGGGCCGAAGCCGCGCTGCTTTAAAAGCTGATTGTAAACCTCGTCTGAGTCTCGATGGCGGCGTTGTCCTGCGGTCTGAAATGCTCACGTACGATCGTGTACGCTCCGCTTTCACCCCGCGGGACGCCTTGCCCTCAAGCCTGATCCGAGGCTTTGAATCAGCTTTTCATTCGAGTAAGTAGGGCCTTATCCTGTGGGAGCGGCATCTTGCCGCGATCGGATCGCGGCTGGAAGCCGCTCCCAGTGCGGACTTGCTTGCTGACGAACCGCCGGCGCCGGCGGCTTACAATGCTACCACCAACGTCATCCGGCGACAGAAATGATTGGAGCAAGTTGCAATGGTACGTTCGAAAGCCCTGCATGTTGAAAGCGTCGAGCAGCTGCCGCTTTCCGAGTTCGTCCGCCCCGCGTATCTGAACTACGCCATGTACGTCATCATGGACCGGGCCCTGCCCTTCATCGGCGACGGGCTCAAGCCCGTCCAGCGCCGCATCGTCTTCGCCATGAGCGAGCTCGGCCTGCGGGCGAGCGCCAAGTACAAGAAATCCGCGCGCACCGTCGGCGATGTGCTCGGCAAGTACCACCCGCACGGCGACAGCGCCTGCTACGAAGCCATGGTGCTCATGGCCCAGCCCTTTTCCTACCGCTACCCGCTGATCGACGGCCAGGGGAACTGGGGGTCGACCGACAACCCCAAGGACTTTGCGGCCATGCGCTACACCGAAGCGCGGCTGTCGGCCTATGCCGACATGCTGCTGGCCGAGGTGGAAATGGGCACGACCGACTGGGTGCCGAACTTCGACGGCACCCTGCGCGAGCCGGTGGCGCTGCCGGCCCGGCTGCCCAACATCCTGATTAACGGGACCACCGGGATTGCGGTCGGCATGACGACCGACATCCTGCCCCACAACCTCCGCGAGGTGGCGGCCGCCTGCGTTCACCTGATCGACCATCCCAAGGCGCGTGTCGAGGAGATCTGCGCCCACATCAGCGGCCCCGATTTCCCGACGGGGGCTGAAATCATCACCCCGTCCGCTGAGATCCTGGAGGCCTACCGCACCGGGCAGGGCAACCTGCGCATGCGGGCCACCTACGATTACGACAACGGGGACATCATCATTACAGCCCTCCCCTACCAGGTCTCCCCGGCCCGGATCATCGAGCAGGTCGCGGCCATGATGCAGGCCAAGAAGCTGCCCATGGTGGCCGACATCCGCGATGAGTCCGACCACGAGGACCCCATCCGCCTGCGCATCATCCCGCGCTCCAACCGGGTGGACAAGGACGTGTTGATGAGCCACCTGCTGGCCACGACCGAGCTGGAGAAGAGCTGCCGGCTCAACTTGAACGTCATCGGGCTGAACCGCCGACCGCAGGTCTTGGGCCTGGTCGATCTGCTCAGCCAGTGGCTCGAGTTCCGCAAGCAGACCGTGGTGAAGCGGCTCAGCTTCAGGCTCGAGAAGATCAACGAACGGCTGCACGTGTTGGAGGGGCTGCTCATCGTCTATCTGCACCTGGACGAGGTGATTCGCATCATCCGCAAGAGCGACGACCCGCAGCAGGAGTTGATGCGGCGCTTCAAGCTGACTGAAATCCAGGCCGAGGCGATTTTGCAGATCCGCCTGCGGCAGCTGGCCCGTATGGAAGAGATCCGGCTCAAGACCGAAAAGAAGGGGCTTGAAGCCGAAAAGCAGGGGATCGAGGGGGTCCTCTCCTCGGAGCGCAGGCTAAAGGGCTTGATCAAGAGCGAGGTTGCCTCCGATGCGGAGAGATTCGGCGACAGCCGCCGCACCCGGATCGTCGAGCGCTCGGAGGCGCAGGCCATCAAGGAGAAAGATCTGGCGCCGGCGGACCCGGTGACCGTGATCCTATCCGCCAACGGCTGGGTGCGGGCCGCCAAGGGCCACGAGATCGACCCCGAAAGCCTGGCCTACAAGCCCGGGGATTCATTTCTGAGCGCCGCGCGGGGCAAATCGAACCAGCTCGCGGTGTTCTTGGACACGACCGGCCGGACCTATTCGCTGGAGGCCCACAGCCTGCCCTCCGCCCGCAGTCTGGGGGAGCCGATCACCGCGCGCTATGTCCTGCCGCCCGGGGCGCGCTTCGTTTCGGTGGCCATCGGGCCGGAAACCCAGATGCATCTTTTGGCAAGCGACTTCGGCTACGGTTTTCTGACCGAAATGGGGAACCTGCAGAGCAAAAATCAGAAGGGCAAAGCCATGCTGAAAGTCCCGGTCGGATCGAACGCTCTGCCGGCGCTGGCCGTCGCGGACCGGGAGCGCCAGTATCTGGCCGCCTTCTCCAGCACCGGCTATCTGCTGGTGATCGCGCTCAAGGACCTGCCGGTCCTTCCGAAGGGGAAGGGCAACAAGATCATCCAGATCCCCCGCAAAAAACTTCTCGAGCGCAAAGAGCTGCTGAAGCACCTGGTCGTCTTCGACCCGCAGGATGCGCTCGTGGTCCAATCGGGCAAGCGCAGCTTCAAGCTGACCCCGGACATCGTTCAGAATTACCTGGGGGAAAGGGGCCGACGGGGAAAAAAGCTGCCGCGCGGGTTCCGCTCGGTGGACCGGGTCGCCTGTGAAATCTCCGGTCCTGAAGGGGGTTCTGTTAAAACGCCCGGGCAGGCTACATTCGAAAACTTTTAGCCTCGGGGGGGCGGCCCTTTACCGGAGTCGGGCCCGATTTCTCGGCGGCGTCGGAGAGTTTTTCCGGATCAACCCCGCGATGCTTTTTTCATGTAATCATCCACGGCCGAATGCAGGGTTTCGGCCGCGAGTTCGGCGCAGTGCATGCTATCCTTGGACAGCCCGCCGATAACTTTTTGAATCGCATCGGCGTCGATGTCCAGCAGCTCTTGGGGTGTCTTGCCTTTGGCAAGATCCGCCGCTGCCATGACGCAGTTTAAACTGCTCGTGCAGCCGTTCGTCCACTGCGTGGCCGCGACGACCTTTTCGTGTTCAAACTGAAGGCGGATCTCCATCGTATCCCCGCACCGGCCGGTGATGCGCGCCTTACCGTCCGGCGACTCCAGGATCGGGTTCAAGCGATAGTGAGCCCAGAACCATATCCCGACGATGGCGATCAAGACGCCGATGCCGGCGAGCAGTGCCAACAGCTCCATCTCCTTCTATAACGCCAGGGCTTCCTGCTCCGTGACCCCGTCGGGGCTTTTCAGAAACGGGTGCTCTTTTAGTGGGCGAATCACATGGATCATGAAGCAGGCCTGCAGGCAGGCCTCCCGGCAGGAATCCCCGTAAGCAAGGCACTGCGTGTGGTCCACCCGGATGACGCCGTCGACGAGGGCGACGGCACCGGCCGGGCAGGCACGGATGCAGGACATGCAGTGCAGGCAGCCTGAGGAGCAGATGCGGTGGGCCTCCTTGCTGCTGTCTTTGCTGCTGCAGCGCACCACGACCCGGGCGCTGCGGGGAACGAGACCGAACAGCCCCTTGGGGCAGGCGCCGGCACACAACCCGCATCCGGTGCACTTCTCCGCGTCGATGACCGGGAAGTGATGGACCATGGTGATGGCGCCGAAGGGGCAGGCGCGTTCACAGTCGCCAAAGCCGACACAGCCGAACTGGCAGTCTGTGGGACCGGCAAAGGCCAGGTTGGCGGCGGAACAGCTCCCAAAGCCGACATATGCATATTTTTCATAATTGCTTCTCAAGCACCTGGCGCAGTGCACCACGGCCAGGGCCCCTTCGAGTGACCCCAGCTGCTTGCCGGTGATCTTGGCCACCGCCTCGGCCACGGGCGCTTTTCCCGGGAAGCACAGTGCGGGGGAAACATCCGGGTCGGTGACCACCGCCTCGGCATAGGCTTCGCACCCGGCGAAGCCGCAGGCGCCTCATTGCCCGCCGGCCAGAAGCGCCTGAACCGCCTCGACCTTCGGGTTGACTTCGACCGCGAATTTATGGGCGGCCAACCCCAGGCCGATGCCGAATAAAACGCCGATGCAACCCAGAACGGCCAGGCCCCCCAGGGCCAGATGGAGGTAGGAGAGGTCCATTGGTTTCCTCGCAACCGCTTAGAATAGCGACATGCCTGAAAACCCCATGAAGGAGAGCGCAAAGAGGCCGGCCACAATGAAGGCGATGGGCAGGCCGCGAAAGGCCTCCGGGATTTTGGCGAACTCGAGCCGCTCGCGGACGGAGGACATCAGGAAAAGCGCGATCAGAAATCCTAAGCCCGCCCCTGACGCCAGCATCAGGCTCTCCGCGAGGTTGTATTCGTTCTGTGCCAGGGTCAGCGGGACCGCAATGATGATGCAGTTGGCAATCACCAGAACCAGGTAGACCCCGAACGCCTTGAACAGCTTTGGGTTGACCTTGCGCAGGATGGTGTCGACCCCCTGGACGGTCAACGAGACCAAGCCGATGAAGACCACGATTTGCAGGTAGTCCAGCCGATAGGGCTTGAGGACGAAGTGGTAGAGAAACCACGAGAGCATGGAGGCAAAGACGATGACGATGGTGAAGGTGACTCCCATGCCGACGGCGGTTGATTTTTTGCGGGAGGTGCCGAAGAACACGCACAGTCCCAGGTATTTCGAAAACACAAAATTCTGGATGATCATGGCGCCGATCAAAATGGAGAGCAGCGTCCCGAAATAGGGTTGTTTCACCGTGATCCGCGCCGTGCCGAGCGATTTTCCGCCTGAGAGGATCTCCCTGAGAGTGACGGTGTGGCTATTCTGGCGATTCAACGCATCCGCCAGCCGCAGGGTCAGGGTTTTTTGGTCCCGGCCGAGCTCGGCCGCTGCGATCTCCGACAAAATATCAGGGTCGGTCAGCTCATTGACCGAAAAGTTGGCGATGCACTGCGCCCAGGCATCATCCACCGGCCCGGCGAACGTGATCGTGATTTCATGGCTGTCCTTGAAAACGGCGTTTTGAACGAAAGAGTGCTCTGTTTTGCATCCCGAGACCAGCAGCAGCCCCAGGCACAGGCAGACGGCGCCGAAATGCCGAAAGCGGTCGCTGACACGCCCGGCGCGCAGGCTCTTACCCCGACCGTTGCGCATCCGACCCCCTTTTTTTGCGGCGGGCGCTGATCGCCTCGGTGTAGTTGAAGATGGCCATCATGAACCCGACCGTGAAGAAACCGGCGGCCGGCAGCACAAAAAACAGCATCGGGCGGAACCTGAAGATCTCGATGCCGAGAAAGGACCCCATGCCCAGAATTTCACGGATTGTTCCCAGGGTCGTCATGCCGAACAAAAACCCGACGCCCATCCCCATGCCGTCCCAAAAGGAGGATGCCAAATCGTGTTTGCACGCAAACACCTCCAGGCGCATGGTGATGATGGCAAAGGCCACGATCAGCCGGACGAAGATGCCCATGGCTTTATAGGCCTCCGGAACATAGGCCGCCAGAATGAGATCGATCACCGTGACCCAGGTGGCGATCGTCAGGGTGTAGGTCGGGATTCGGATGCGAGGGTGGATGTGATGCTTGATCAGCGAGATGGTGCAGCTCGAAAACACCTGGACAAAAAGCACCGCCACCCCGAGCAAGAGCCCGTTCGTCACGCTGGTGCTGAGCCCCACGGCTGGGCACATGCTGAGGGCCAGGCGGAATATGGGGTTTTCGTTAAAGACGCCGTTCAGAAACAGCTGGGTATGGGGTTTGGGTGAGGTCAGCACGGATGCGTTCTCTCCTGTCAAAACCCGACCTGGATATTGTTTTCGCGGGCCGCCTGCTCCAGCAGCGTGAGGCGTTGGACTGAATTTCTCACGATGCGTTTGACGCCGTTGGTCACCGCGCTGCTTGAAATCGTCGCCCCGCTGATGGCATGGATCTCTTCGTTTTGGTACCTTGCTTTTAGAGCGCCTTTCTCCGCCTCGGACAAGGCCCCCTTCCCCCCGGGTCCGGATTCCAGATAGCGCTTGTGTTTTTCGGACAACGGAGTCCGGGTGACGGTGAGGGTCTTGACCGTATCGATCGCTTTGTCCCTGAACTGGTTCTTGAAGAACTCTTTTTCGATTTCACCTCCCAAACCCGGGTCTTCCTCGTGCGCGGTGATCTCCACCCCGCGCATCGAAGAGATGCCCGCTCTATCGGGGGTGGACGTGATGCTGATTCCGGTCGGCGGGCACTTTACGATCGACGCGAAGACCGCTTCGAAGATCGCGCGCGAGATGGGGCCGAAGATCGTGGTGCCGATGCATTTCAAAACGGCGAAACTGGGATTTCCCATCGCGACTGTGGACAGATTCATTCAATTGATGGATAATGTCGAGACGGCCGGCCG
>JAWOHH010000024.1:0-7863 GCA_046496215.1 Desulfobacterales bacterium | reverse complement strand
CCGTTTTACGGGTTAGGCGCCATCCTGACCCACTGGATCTCGGGCGCCATCCGGGATACGACCGGAAGATATGACGGGGCCTTTCTGGCCAGCGCTCTCATGGCCGCGTTGGCCCTGATGCTCATGGGGTTTGTCAAGACATCGCGATCTGATGCGACTTAGCGCCTGTTTTTTGAAATAGGTGATAACTGTTTGAAGTAACACCCGAAAAAAACACGAGCACGTTTGCGGGCAACCATTTTCAGAACGGAGGTCGACACCATGTCCTTGTATCGCACCATCTCCGAGAAGGAGGCCGCCGGAAAGGTCAAAGCGGTCTATGACGACATTATGGCCACAAAGAAGATCGATTTCGTCCCCAACTTCTGGAAAGCCATGTCGGTCAACGCTGAACACCTGGAGGCGGTTTGGCAGAAGTTGAAAACGATCATGCGTCCGGGCAAACTCGACCTTAAGACCAAGGAGATCATCGCCCTGGCCGTATCGATCACCAACAACTGCGAATACTGAATCCACTCGCACAGCGCCGCCGTGAAGCGGCTAGGGCTGGACAACGAAGCGATCGGGGAGATCATTGCGGTAGTCGATATCTTCTGCGGCACCAACCGGATTGCCAACGCCTACCAGGTCGAGCCCGATGTGACCCCCGACCCGGATTGACGCACTTGCGCCGCCTTGCCATTGCGTGACCGAATCTGCCACAGGAACCCGCGCGCCCTTTGAAGAAGACGATGAACCCATCGCGGATAAATCCAGCCGATCACCCGAAGCTGACCTTTTTGGGAAGGCTGCGCAACTATTTTCTGGCGGGGGTCTTGGTCACGGCCCCGATCGCCATCACCTTCTATCTGACCTGGTCGTTTTTACAATTCATCGACAACAAGGTCGCCCGTCTGCTGCCCGCCAAATACAACCCGGACACCTATCTGCCCTTCTCCGTGCCGGGGATCGGGCTTCTCATCGCCATCGTGTTTTTCACGGCGGTAGGGTGGTTCGCGCGCAATTTCCTCGGGCGCCTGGTGATCAGGGTCTCGGAATATGTAGTGGACCGCATGCCGGTGGTCCGCAGCATCTACGGCGCGCTCAAGCAATTCTTCGAAACCATGATGGCCGGAAAATCGCAGGCCTTTCGCGAGGTGGTGATGTTTCAATACCCGCGCCCCGGCATCTGGGTCATCGGGTTCGTCAGCGGCACCACCGAGGGCGAAGTGCAGCGTCGGCTCGAGGATGAGGTAGTCAACGTTTTCCTGCCGACCACCCCCAACCCCACTTCGGGGTTCCTGCTTTTTGTCCCGCGCCGCGACCTCGTTTTTCTGGAGATGACGATCGAGGAGGCCATCAAGATGGTCGTCTCCGCGGGCATGGTCACCCCGCCGGACCCCGGGCGGATAGCCGGAAAAAATAGGCCGCCTGGCGGAGCGACGAAATGATATCGGCCGATGGGGCTCTTTTCTCGCCGCCTGGAATTGCCTGCGATTAGCGGTTGTCGGCGGTGCCAGGGTTGAGAGCAAACCGGACCGGAACCTGAACCCAAGCTGCGACCGGCCGGTCGCCTCGCCGGGCGGGCTTGAACACCCAGCTCTTGACGGCGCGCAACGCCGAGTCGTCCAACATCGCATACCCGCTCGAGGCCGCAATGGCCGTCTCTTCGACCCCGCCGTTTGAGTCGATCTTCACATTCAGCAGAACGGTTCCTTCAAATCCCAACTGTCTGGCCCTCAGTGGATATTCCGGCGGGGGGCTCCTATCGTAATCAGGGGTTGCCTCCTGCAAGAGGGGGCTGGGGTCATGCCGAGCCGCATCCGTGGATTCGGAATCCCCGGGGGGCCGGTTGGACGGGTTTTGAATTGCGGCGATTTCATTGATGATGGGTTCGGCGCTGGAGATTGGGGGCTCGCTCCAGCCCTGCGACTCGACAGAGGGTTTTTCGTCGTTGGTTTTCCCCTCTAAGTTTGGAGCCGACAACGAAGCGGGGCTGGCCGTTTTGCGATGCGGCGCGGCCCTTTGCGGGGAAACGACCCTGGGATTCCGGTCTTGAGGGTCGGCAGGTTCGGCGGCGTCTCCACCGGATGGCTCCGGCAGAGCGGCTGTTGCGCTCTGTTCTGCTTTTTCCACCCGAAGCGGTGGTGCAATCAGGTCAATGGTCACCGCATCCGGCTGCCAGCGGCTGAGGTTTCGAATCTCGTTTCGGTCGACATCCAAAGTGAAGAGAAGGAGATGCAGCCCGAACGCAACCGCCGCTGCCGATGCGAACCGTTTCACGGTGATGGCCCCACCTCGGCCTGGAGGGAAACGCGCGTCAACCCGGCAGCGCGGATTCGGTCCAAAACCTCGAAGAGATCCTGGTAGCGGAGACTCCGGTCTGCGAACAACAGGACCCCCGGCGTGCTCGTGGTCGTCCCCCCGGTGCCGGCAGTTAGAACCGCCGTCAGGTCGCGAAGCGCTACGGGCTCACGGTCGACATAAACCGCCCCGTCTTCCTTGACCGTGACCGACAGGGTGCTTTCAGAGGCCGGTTCGACCGCATCCGACGCGGGAAGGCGAACCGGAAGCCCCCGGTGGACCGCCATGGAGAGCATGGCATACATGAAGAAGACCAGCAAAAGGAACAGCAGGTCCATCAGGGGGATCATCTCTATGCGAACCCGCTTGCGGCGAGGGACTCTGATTTTCATATGCTCCGCCCTCCTGCCGGCCAGACGCTCTCTTCGCTGCGGCTATTTTGTGCCAACCAGTTTTTCATAGACGATCTCGAGACTGGTGGCGTACTTTTCGATGCGCAGCGCGGCCTGATCGCACAGGCTGTCGAAAAAGTTGTAGGGGATGACCGACAGAATCGCTATCCCCAAACCGGCGGCCGTGGTGATCAGGGCCTGGGCGATCCCGGCCGTGACCGCCACCGGCCGATCGATCCCCGTCGCCCCCAGCGCCTCGAAGGACTGAATGATGCCGATGACCGTGCCGAAGATCCCCAGCAGCGGGGCCACCGTGATCATGGTGTCCAGAACCCCCATGAACCGCCGCATGCGCTTGACCTGATCGGCCGCGGCCGACTCCATGGCCTTGGTCATGGAAAAGTCCCGGTGCAGGATCCCGGTGATGATGATCTTGATGACATAATCACGGGCACCGGCGGCCTTGAGCCGGACGGCTTCCCAGTTTCCCGACTCGCAGAGCGCCATGACTTCGTTAAGCAGTGCCGTGTCGCTGCGGCGGTTCAACGCCACCCAGAAAATGGCCCGGTCGATGACCACCGTCAGCGCGACAATCGAGCAGACCAGCAGCGGGGCCATGACCGGCCCTCCGCTTAAAAACAGTTCCCACATGAGATCCTCCCGTTCAACCATCCAGCCGGCCCGACCGCACACCGGCGGATGGCAAGGCGTTCTATGATGGCCTTATGATTTCTTGTGTCTTTGGGCTGAACCCTAAACCCTTTCACCTTTCTTCTCCACCGAGTTCCCGCTCAAGACGGCAGCCTTAAAACGCGGCCCGCAGGCCGAAGACGAAGTTTCGCTCCGGTGCGGGGTAAAAATTGGTCTCCGTCGGAAATCCGCCGATGACCGCGTACTCGGAGTATTTCTCGTTGGTCAGGTTGTTCACCCCCACGAAGGTGCGGACCCTCTTCCACTCGTAGGCAAGCTTTACATCCAGTTTGAAAAAGTCGTCCAGCTTCTCGAAGTCGTTCTCGAAGTCGCTCACGGCATAGCTCGGCCCATAGTAGCTGCCGTCCACCGCCAGCTCCACTCCCGGCAGGAGATCGAAGATGCGCAACCCTAAATTGACGCGATGGTTGGGGACGGCCGGCAGGTCCTTGTGCTTGTAGGGCTCTTTTTCGAACGTCGCCTTCTGGTAGGTGTAGTTGCCGGTCAGGGCCACGTGTTTCAGCACCTCCGCCTTGGCGCCGATTTCAACCCCCTGGTGGAGGGTCTCCGGGTGGTTTTCGTTGGTGAAGACCGGCCGGTTGAAGAAGATCTCATCCTCCATCTCTGCCCGGAACAGAGTGAGGTTGGCCCCCAGCCGGGGCGTGAAGGCGTGGCGAACCCCAACCTCATAGTGGATTCCCTTCTGCGGTTTTAGATCGGGGTTGACCCGGATCTGGCCGGTGGTGAAGTCGTAAACCACAAGCTCGTCCACAAGCGGGAAGCGGAAGCTCCGGCCGACACGGGTGAACACCGAGGAGTTCTCGGCGTAGAGGTAGGTCAGCCCGGCTTGAAACGCGTTCTCGGAGTCGGAATTGGATTCGTTCAGCGGGGCCAGGGGAAATGCGCTCAGGTCCCGGACATCGAAGTCGTATTTCACATATTCATGCCGGCCGCCCAGGGTGAGCAGCAGATTCTTGCGCAGGTAGAATTCGTTGTTCAGATAGAAGCCAGCCGAGTCCCGGTCCACATCCGAAAGGCCGGTCGGCGATGAGGGCAGGGGCGAGAAGAAACCGGAGTAAGACTTGTTGTCCTGGCTCACCCGGTAAAGGTCCACCCCGGCGATCAGCTTGTTGCCGTGGCCGAACAGATCGCCCTGCCAGAGGTAGCGCGGGGTGAAGCCCAGGGTCTCGGTGGTGAACTCGTTTTTGAATGGAAACGAGACATCCGGGAACCTGGAGTCGCCGGAGCGGTCCCGATAGGAGAGATCGGCCACCAGTTGGCCGAACTTCACGAGGCCCCAGTCGAAGCCGGCCTTGACGAAATAGTCCTCGGAGCTCCCCTTGTCATCCGGGTTGACGCTCTGTTTCCGGTCGGCATCGACTTGTGCCTTGGTGAGAGACCCCGGCAGGCCGAACGTGTCGTTGTGGTAGGAACCCGACAGGTTGATTCGGAAACGCTCCGTCGCATCCAAAAAGAGTCTGCCGCCGACATCTTTGGCGCGGTAGTCGTTGTTGTCGCGGTAGCCGTCGGTATCTTCGAGGCTCCCGTAGAGTGAAACAGCCGCCTTGCCGAGCCCCCCGCCGGCGTGGGCGCCCAACCGGTAGCGGCCGTAACTGCCCAGGGTGACCCCGCCGCCGGCCGTCGGCTTTTGGGAGGGAGCCTTGGTGATGATGTTGATCACACCTCCAACGGCGTTGTCTCCGTAAAGCACCGACCCGGGGCCGCGCAGGACCTCGATCCGCTCGATCTGCTCTACCGGGATCTGGGCCCAGTCGGTTCCGCTGAGGTCGATTTCGTTCACCCGCCGGCCGTCCACCAGGACCAGGGTGTTATACGCTGCGGTTTCGCCGAACCCGCGCAGGTCCACCTGGGCATTCTTGCCGTTTCCGGTGAGGTCCCGTACGACCACCCCCTCTTCCCGGCGCAGGAGATCCGCGGCTGTTTTGGCATTCGAGCGCCGAATGTCGGCCTCGGAGATGACGCTGATATTAGCGGGGATTTTTTGAACCTGCTCGACGCTGCGCGTGCCGGTCACCACCACCTCCGGCAGCCGGGCCGGTGAAGGCTCACCCTCCGGGGTCGTCTGGGCTGAAGAGCACCATGGCAAAACCAGCATCGCAAGCAAAACAACGGCCACCCGCTTCCTTTTCATTGAGAAACTCCTCTTAGTGGGTTGAATTCAGCGCCTTAACAAACGGAAGATCCCAAACCCGAAATGAACATGTCGCCGGCGGCACCATCGCCCGGCTTTCAAGTAAGTTAGGCCTTCTCTCTGTGGGAGTCCCGCCGTGGCGGGACCGCGATCGGATCGCGGCTGGCAGCCACTCCCACAATATCGGAACCCATTTGCGGCAAAAGCGGCGCCGTTTGCCATGACGCGCTAATCCCCAAACTTCTCCGGCACCAGCGTGACCCTCGGCAGATTGCCGAAGGGGCTTTCATCCACTTTCAGTCGGCAGCCGTAGGCGGCCTCCAGGTTTTGGACGGTCAGAACTTCCGCCGGCGCCCCCTGGCGGGCGATTTCGCCGTTGGTGAGCAGCAGCAGCCGGTCGGCGTACATCGCAGCCAGGTTGAGATCGTGGGAGACCATCACCACGGTCACCGCCCGCTCCCTCCTCAGGCTTTCCATCAGGTCCATCAGGCGCAGCTGGTGGGAAAGATCGAGCGAGGCAGTGGGCTCATCCAAAAGCAGGATGGCCGGCTCCTGGCAGAGGGCGCGCGCGATCGACACCCGCTGTTGCTCGCCGCCGCTCAACTGCTCGAGCGTTCTACCGGCAAGCGCTTCAACGCCGGTGAAGGCCATGGCACGGCGGGCGGCCTCGACATCCTCCGCCGTCGGGACCCCGAGGATGCTCTGGTGGGGAGCACGACCGAGCAGGACGGCCTCCTCAACCGTGAACGGGAAGTTCACCTCAAGCACTTGGGGGACATAGGCGATCGTGCGCGCCAGGGAGCGATGCGAATAGCTCCTGAGGTCCCTGCCGAAAACCCGGACTCGTCCCGGCCCGGGCTTGAGGATCCCGCACATGAGCTTCATCAGCGTGGTCTTGCCGGAACCGTTGGGCCCGATGACGACGAAAAAATCGCCGGCCCCGACCGCAAGGCTCACCTGCAGGAGTATCGGCCGGTCTGCGAACGCGTGGCTCAAATTGTCGGTTTCGATGGCCGCCGTCATCGCCGGGTTCTCCTCAAAAGAAAAATAAACAATGGGGCGCCGATCAGGGCCGTGATGACCCCCGCCGGCATCTCGCCCTGCTCCGGAAGCACCCGCGCCAGAACGTCGCAGAGCGTCAGGTAGGCGCCGCCTCCCAGGATGCAGGCCGGGACGAGGATCCGGTGGTCAGGCCCCAAGAGAAACCGCAGGAGGTGCGGGATGACCAGCCCTACGAATCCGATGAGCCCGCTGAAACTGACGACCGCGCTCACCATGAGCGAGGTGACGACCAGGAGGAGCACGGTCACCGACCTGAGCGGAAGCCCCATGCTCTGCGCCATGTCGTTTCCCATCAAAAGCAGGTTCAGCGCGTGGGAAAACAAGAACACCGCTCCGAAACAGGGCAGCAGGACCGCTGTCAGGATGACCGCGGTGCGGCCGTCGGCCGAGGAGAGATCACCCATGAGCCAGAAGATGATGTTGTGCAGCCGGGCATCCTGGGTGATCGATATCAGAAACATGATGACCGCCGCGCAGAAGGCGTTGACCATGACCCCTGAGAGCAGAAGAGCATCATTTTTCAGAACCGAACGGCCGGCGGACATGGCCACGATGAGCGCCAAGGTGGCAAGGCTTCCCAGGAAGGCACAGGCGCTCACCCCCGGAAAGCGGGAGAGTCCGAGCAGGATGCCAAGAATGGCGCCGATGGCGGAACCGCCGGAGACGCCCAGGATGTAGGGCTCCGCCAGCGGATTGCGCAGCAGGGCCTGGAAAACGAGGCCGCCCAGCGAGAGCGCCCCTCCGGCCAAGGCGGCGATCAGCGCGCGCGGCAGCCGGATGCGCCAGATGATGGTCTCCATGGCAGTGTCCGGCGCCCCCTGCCCCAGCACCACGGCAAGCGAGCGCAGCAGCCCCTCTCCGCCCGATCCGCTCGAAAGCGCCAGCAGCACAACGGCTGCCAGCAGCAACAGCAGCGTCAGCACGACCATCAGCAGGCGCCGAGTGAGCGAGGCGGCGGCGGCTCTCATTTCAGGCCTCCAAAAAGCATCGGGTGGATGAAGCGGGCAAGCTCCTCGAGCCCCTCGACGAGCCGCGGCGAAGGGCGGTCGAAAAGGTCCGAGTCTACGATGTGGATGCGGCCATCGCGGACAGCCGGGACACCGGGCCAGCGGGCCCACTCCCGACGGCTCTCCTCGACCGCACCCGCCGCCCGGTCCATGGAACTGATGACGATAACCTCGGGCGCGAGCCCCAGCACCTGCTCACGGCTGAAGCGCGGATAGGCGGCAGCGCCGGCGGCGACGTTGGCCCCGCCGGCCAGTTCGATCAGTTCGTGGGCGAAGG
>JAWOHH010000092.1:0-136711 GCA_046496215.1 Desulfobacterales bacterium | reverse complement strand
GGGGATTTTCGAAACTGTGATGGTGTTGGTCAGGTAAACTCAACCAGAGCGTGCACCATAAAAATGTGGAGCAGATAACAGTTAAACAGGGAAGCATGATCCCAAAAAGCGTTGAACGGAGAAAAAGAGCCTCAATGCCACTGCTGTTTAACTGATCGACGGGTTTCGGTATAGGCCATCCTCACCGCATCGGGAACACCGCAAAAATCACGCTGCTCCAGAGGGCGTGGGACAGGATCACCGGGGCCAGACGGCCGAGGTGTGCGTACATCGCCCCCCAGAAGGCGCCGGCGACGGCCGCGGCGCCGACCAACATGAAGTTGAGCGACCAGATGTGCACTCCGGCGTAGATGACGGTGGCGATCGCCCAACCCGGCCAGCGGCCGAAGCGCAGCATCAGGTTACGCTGCAGGTAGCCCCTCCAGAAGATCTCCTCGCTCGGTCCCGTCACGCAGAACAGCAACAGCGCGATCACCCACAGGGGGGTGCCCCCGCCCTTCTGGTAAATCCCGTCGATCTGGCGGCCGGCAAAATCGAAGAGGGCCGTCGCAACGGCCCGGCCGGACCAGAAGATGAAGTACAGAAGCGCGGCCGAGGCGAGGCCGATCAGGACGGCGCGCAGGTCGAACCGGAACTCCTCGCGGCGGGTGGGCTGCAGGATAAAGGAGATCCCTGCCAGCAGGGAGGCGGACAGGGAGATCTTGATCCAGAAAGAGCCCCACGGCAGCGCGAACGTGATGAACCACAAGGCGGAGGCCAGAAGCACCGTGATCGCCAGAGGCCGGGGGCGAAACCGGGCGGTGTTCAAATGCGGATCCCTGCCAGCAGGGAGATGACCAGCAGCAGCCCGAAGGCCGTGTCGAGCTTGGCCGTCTGGGCGTCGGCGTCGAGCGGGATGTTGTGGGCCATCTGCCGCAGGAGCTTTGCCGCCAGGGGCGCGGACAGCAGCACGATCAGCGACCAGGGTTTCAGCGGGCCGAACACCGACATGGCGGCCACGGCGGCATACGCCGCCACAATGAGCGCCAGGTAGAGGGAGATGCCCCTGCGGGCGCCCAGGACGATCGGCAGGGTCTGGATGCCTTTGGTGCGGTCGTAGTTGATGTCGCGGATGTTGTTGGCGAGCAGCACAAGGGCCACCAGCACGCCGAACGGGATCGAGATTAGCAGGGCCTCGGCGCTCACCGCCCGGCGCTGGACATAATAGGCGCCCGTCACCATCAGCGGCCCCCACATCAGAAAAACCGAAAACTCGCCCAGGGCGCTGTACTTGTAGCTCAGGGGCGGCGCCGTGTAGGTGATGCCGGCCGCCGTTCCGACGAGCCCCAGCCAGAACACGAGCGGCCCGCAGGCGAATGTGAGGAAAATGCCGATCGCGGCTGCGAGCGCATAAAGCGCATAGGCCGTGTTGCGGACCTGGGACAAGGTCAGCCGCTTTTCCATCAGCGGGTGCGGCCGGTAGCGGGCGGTGGGCACCTGCGGGTCGTCGACCCCGGAGCGCACGTCGTCGTAGTCGTTGATGAGGTTGCTCGCCGCGTGCATCAGCACGGCGCCGATCAGGGCGAGCCCGTAGAGCGGCCAGGAAAAAGGGCCGTTCATGGCCGCCAGGGCGCTGCCGACGCTGACGGAAATGGCCGTCATCGAAAACGACCAGGGGCGGCTTGCCAGGAGCCAGTCGCGATATACGCGGTTCATCCGGAACTCGGCCTCGTCGTCAATAGCGTTGCACGCCGCCTGCGGCGGCGGTTCATCAGCCAATAAGTTCAGACGCGGTGGGAGTGGCTTCCAACCAGGATCCGATCGCGGCAAGATGCCGCTCCCACAGAAGGCACGTCCAACTTACTTGAACGGATAGGCATGGGGTTGCAGCGGTCAGGGCCTGGGCGGTTGGGCTTGAGCGGCTGCAGTGCGGGCCTCTTCGGACAGCGCCCTGGCGCGTTCGACCGCACGCTGTGCCTCGGCCTGAAACAGGGAGGCTTTTTCGTCTTCTTCGCGGATCCTGTATTTGAATTGCTCCCGGCGCGAGGGCGAGTTGCCGAATCGCTTGCGGGTTTCCAGCGCCCGTTGGGTCTGATCCTCGGCCCGGCGGACAGCCGCCCGCGCCTGCTCATCCGCCTCCTGGGCCCGGCGTGCAACCTCCTCCAACTCGCTGCGCCGCTGCTCCTCCTGCCGGGCCTGGTTGCGCTGCTGCTGGCGTTGCTGGTCCTGCAAAACCTCGGTCTGCGTCAGCGGCTGGGTTTCGACGATTTCCCGCAAGTTGGCCTCCGGCGGCGGGGGCTCGTCGGTGAGATGCACCCGGCCCTTGGCATCGGTCCAGGTGTAGATTTTGGTCTGGGATTGCGCCGGGATGACCCAGGCGAGAACCAGCACGATCACTGCAGCCTGAAGGAGCCATTTCATGGCGACCCCCTCTGATTTTCGGTTTTCCATGACAGGACCGTCGCAGGGCACACGATTGAACTATATGGAAAAAGGCCTGTGAAGTCAATTGCCGCAACCGGTGGAACAACCGCCTCCCCAGAACGCCTGCAGCGGTTCGCTCAGCTCTGCGGGGTCGGCGATGCGAACCGGCCGCCAGTCCGGCGGCAGCAGCTCGCGGTAATGAGGAGTGCCGTAGCGCTGGTCGATCAGCAGCACGACCCCGCGGTCGGCTTCGGTGCGAATGACCCGCCCGGCGGCCTGCAGAACGCGATTGATGCCGGGATACATGTAAGCGTACTCGAAGCCCTGCTCCCGGTGTTCGGCGAAATAGTTGCGAATCAGCTCGCGCTCCAGGCCGACGGCGGGAAGGCCCACCCCCACGATGGCGGCGCCGGAAAGCCGGGTGCCGACCAGGTCGATGCCTTCACCGAAGATCCCGCCCATTACGGCGAAGCCCACCAGGGTGCACGGGTTGTCGCTTTCGAAGCGCACCAGGAACTCCTCCCGCTGACGCTCAGCCATGCCCGGCGACTGTACGAGGATCTCGATGCCCTGGGCCATCGGCCGAAACTGCTCCAGCACCATGTGCATGTACTGATAGGACGGGAAAAATACCAGGTAGTTGCCCCGCCAGGGCTGGACCAGTCGGTAGAGGATGCGGGCGACTGCGGGTTTGGTCCGTTCGCGGTGCCGGTAGTAGGTCGACAGCCGGTCGGCGACGAGCACGGCCAGGTTTTCGGCCGGAAACGGCGAGGGCAGCGACAGCGTTTGAGCCGAAGCGCTGGCGAGCATGGTCTGGAAGTAGTCGAGCGGGGTCAGTGTTGCGGAGAAAAACACGGCCGCCCGGCCGCGGTTCAGGGCGTCGCCGATCTGCCGCGAAGGGTCGACGCAGAAGAGCTTCACCCGCAGGTCCCCGGGCAGCGCCTCGGTGCAGGCGGCATAGCTTTCGTCGAACTGCTCGGTTACCCGCAGGAAGCTGCCGGCCTCGAAATAGCGCTCGAGCAACTGCTCGCGGAAGGGGGCCTTGAGGTTCTTTTCGAGCCATTTCTCGGCGGCGGCCATGAAATCGCGCAGCAGGGGGCCGATCTCCTCGGGCGGGTTGCGCTCGGCGGTCGGCGCCCCGGTCGCCTCGGCGCGTTTGCGGGCCGCGAGCATCCAGGCGTTGATTTTGCCCAAGGTGCGATGGACCGTGGGAAGGTGGTTCTTGACCGTCCGGCGCAGCTCCAGAAAGGGCTTTTTGTAAAGCTCGGCGGAGAACATCTCCCGTGAGCGGTCCACCAGGTTGTGGGCCTCGTCCACCAGGAACGTGTAGTTGGCGGTGTTTTCGACAAAGAAGCGCCGCAGGAAGGCCTTGGGATCGAAGGCGTAGTTGTAATCGCAGACGACGAGATCGGCCCACAGCGAGAGATCGAGCGAAAACTCGAAAGGGCATACCCGGAAGCGCCGTGCGGCGGCCGCGACGGCCTCCCGCGTCCAAGCATCCCCATCGAATATGGCCCTGCGGGCCGCGGGCAACCGGTCGTAGTGCCCCTTGGCGAAGTCGCATTCCTCCGGGTTGCAGGCGGCCTGCGGGTTGCAGCAGGCCTTTTCCTTGGCGGTCAGTGATAGGCTCTTCAGGCGCAGCCCGCGCGCGCGCAACTCTTCCAATGCCTGTTCGGCCGCCAGGCGGCCGGTGGTGCGGGCGGTCAGGTAGAACACCTTGTCGGCGGCAGCGCCGGCGAGAGCCCTCACGGTCGGGAAGAGCACGGCCATGGTTTTGCCGATGCCGGTGGCGGCCTGGATGAAGACCCGGCCGGCGCCCGCAATGGTGTGCGCCACCGCCGCCATCATCTGCTGCTGGCCGGGACGACAGGCGCCGAAAGGGAATTCGAGGACGCGAATCGCGTCGTCCCGCCGTCGCCGCCACGCGCTCAGGAGCTCCGCCCACTCCAGGAAACGACCCACCACCTCCTCGAAAAAAGGCAGCAAACCGGCCACGGGGAAATAACGCCGGGTTTCACGGGTCTGCCCGTTGTCCAGCCGCGCGTAGGTCAGTTGAACGCCGATCTCCTCCACCCCCTGCTGCGCCGCATACATAAAGGCGTATAATTTGGCTTGGCCCCAGTGCAGCGGGTTTTCTTCGCGTAGGCACTCTTCGGGGTTGCGCCGGGTGGTTTTGATCTCCTCGATGACCGGCACGGCGAGCGCTTCGAACACCCCGTCGATGCGGCCGCTGATGGTGAGATCGACATCCGGGGATTCCACTCGGCGGGAGATGGAGACCTCCGGCGCATAACCGGGCGGCCGGCTGTGCTGGATCGTCTGGTGGATCCGGACGCCATCGGCTGCACGGGAGGCGCCCGTGAACTCGACCTTCAAGTCCCCGCTTCGCAGCGCAAACTCCACCAGGTCGCGCACCCCGACGCTGAGTTGTGTCTTCATAGGTGGGTCGCCACAATATCCAAATAAAGCGTTTGCGATTTGCAATGAAAGCTGGTATCAAAAATTCGAGCGAAACGCCACGGCAACGTTTTCCTCCGGAACGAATTCCATGAGCGGCTCAAACCCGACTCCCACCAAAGTCATCCCCATCAGTGCGTCGCCCCCGTCGGCTTTTAGGGATATCATCGGTCAAAGCCCGTCCATGAAAAAAATTTTCCGGATCGTGGAAAAGGTGGCGGCCAGCGACACGACCATCATGCTGAACGGCGAAACCGGTACCGGCAAGGGGTTGATCGCCCGGGCGATCCACGAATGCTCCCCGCGGCGCAGCAAACCCTTCATCCAGATCAACTGCGGGGCGACGCCTGAAGGGCTCCTGGAAAGCGAATTTTTCGGCTATCGTCGCGGAGCCTTCACCGGTGCGGTGTCGGACAAGCCGGGCAAGTTTGAAATGGCCCACGGCGGCACCATCTTTCTGGACGAAATCGGCGACATGAGCGCCGACCTCCAGGTGAAGGTGCTGCGGGTTCTGGAGGAGGGCGAATTCGAACGGGTCGGCGGCCACGAAACCATCAAAAGCGACGCACGGATCATCGCCGCCACCCATCGCGACTTGGAAGAAGAGGTCCAGAAGGGCAACTTCCGGGAGGATCTTTTCTACCGGCTCTATGTCATCCCCATCATGCTGCCGTCCCTGCGGGAGCGCCGCACGGATGTGCCCTTCCTAGCGTCTCACTTCCTTGCCGAGTTCGCCCAGAAAAACCATAAACCCGTGATGCGCGTGGCGCCGGAGGCCCTGCAACGACTGGTGGACTACGCCTGGCCCGGCAACGTCCGCGAACTGCGCAACCTGATCGAGCGCATCGTGGTGCTGAAGGAGAGCGACTGCCTGCTGCCGGAGGAGTTGCCGCCGAAAATGGTTCGGGAGACGGATCCGGCCCACATCCGACCCATGGCCGAACCCGCCTCCGGGGGCGAGCTGCCTTTCCACACGGCCGTGTCCGAATTTGAGAAAGCCCTGATCCTCAGGGCCTTGGAGAAGACCCACTGGGTGAAAAACCGCGCGGCGGAGCTGCTTCAGATCAAGCGCACCACCCTGGTCGAAAAAATCAAGCGCTACAGCCTGGAGAAGCCGGCAGAAGACTCCTGAGCCTGCGGCGCGGAGGACCTATCCATGTCGAATGCGGACATCCTTTTCGTGGACGACGATCGCGCCATCCTCGATATCGTGCGGGAGTACCTTGCGGAGGTCGGCTACCGGATCGACGTCGTCGACAACGGCTTAAGCGCCCTGGAACGGATCAAGGACCAACCCTACCAGATCGTTTTCACCGACATCAAGATGCCGGACATCGACGGCCTGGAGCTGCTGTCGGCCATCAAAGAGTACCGCCCGGAGACCGAGGTGATCATCGTGACGGGCCACGGGTCCATGGAATCCGCCATCCAGGCCATGAAGACCGGCAGCTACGATTACCTCCAGAAGCCCTTCAAACTGGATGTGTTGAAGATCATCATCGACCGGATCATCGGCGAGAAGAAGCTGCAGCAGGAGAAGATCATCCTGAAAAGCCGCGTCAAGGACCGATCGCGCTTCGAGGCGCTGGTGGGCATCAGCCCGAGGATGCAGGAGATCTACAACACGATCGAGCGCATGCGACCGGCGGCCCCGAACGTGCTGATCGAAGGCGAAAGCGGCACGGGCAAGGAGCTCGTCGCCCAGGTGATCCACCGCACCAGCGAGCGCTGCCGAAGCCCGATCGCGACCGTCGGCTGCCGCAGCATCTTCAAAAACGTGGCGCCCGATCGCCGTGCCGCACGGATTCAAGAGATCCTGGAGCCGGTTCAGGGCGGGACCCTGTTCTTGGACGAATTGTGCGAGCTGCCGGCCGAGGCCCAGGCATTGCTGACGGCCTTGCTGGACGGGCCTGGTGCGCCGCCGGCCGCCGGCCTGCATCGGTCGGTGCGGGTCATCGCCGCCACCCACCGCTCGGCGCAAGAGGCGGTTGCCAAAGGGATTCTCGCAAAGGACCTCGTGGCCGCTGTGAACCAGGTCTTCATTCGGATGCCTCCGCTCAAAGATCGCAAGGAGGACATCTGTCTGCTCATCAACCACTTCCTGCACCAATTCAATGCCCGCAGCCCGAAGAAGGTCCATACCGTGTCCCCGGAGGCCATGGACTACCTGCTTGGCTACGGCTGGCCCGGGAACGTGATCCAGCTCGAGAACGTGATAGAACGGGCCTTCGCTCTGGGCGTGGAGTGGGTGATCCAGATCGAGGACCTGCCGGCCGAGATCCGGGCGGCGGGGGAGATTTCTCGCCTGAGTTGAGCGTTCACTCCGTAAGCATCGGATCGACGCGCAACTGCACGTGCAGCCGGACGCCTCTCAGGCCGACCTCGTCCAAATGGAGCGTTACGGCTGCGCCGTGACCGGTGCGGGGGGGGATGCCCAAAGCGAGCTCGCGCTCGACGACCCGGCTGCCGGTGCCGCCGCAGCCAGGACAGTCAAGGTGCGGGGAGAGCCCCCGGATCCGGCAGTGCGGACAGGGCTCCTGCACCGGAAGTGCGATCGGGAACAGGCCGCCTTCGCGCCACTCGCGGGGCGAAAGCACGACTTCGAGGCAGACATCATTCAGCGGTGGCTGCCCCAAGAAACGGGCGGTCATGCCCGGATGGAAAATACCCTCGCGCAAGGGTTCGAGCCCATTCCACTGCGGCCGGGAGTGCCGCACCGGAGGTCGGTAAAAGCGCGGACGGGCCGTGGCGCGAGTGATGCGCGGAGGCGGATCCTGCACCGCCAGTTGCGCATCATAGCAGCGGCGCCTCTCAGCGTCGGCCAGGGTCTCGTAAGCCTCGCGGGCCTCCAGGAATCGATCCGAGCTGGCGCCGCATGCAGTGGTGTCCGGGTGCAGTTGTTTGGCAACCCTTCGATACGCCTGTTTGATTTGACTCGGGCTGGATTCCCGGTCGACCCCCAGGATGAGGTAAAAGTCCTTGAACATGCCGCCATCTCCGCATTTCCAAGCCGTGGCATCGCGCGTTCAAAGCTGCTGCGCCCGGAAACCCGTGGCGTCGAAGGCTTCCGGGCGCTGCTCCGAGGCGTCCGGCATCACCTGGCTTTGATGGCGATTTTGCGGGGGGTGGCTTTCTCGACTTTCGGCAGGCTCAGCCTCAGAACGCCCTGACTCAGCTTGGCGTCGATCTTGCTCTGATCGATCACCTCCGAGAGCGTGAATTGCCGGTAGTAGCGCCCCGTTTCGTACTCCATCACCACTGACTCCTCGCCGGCAACGTCCGCGCGCTCGACGTCCCCCGTGATGGTCAGGACGTTGTCGCGCAAATCGATGTTCAGCATTTCAGGGGACACCCCGGGGAAATCGGCCAGCAGCGTGATGGCCCTTTCAGTCTCGAAGATGTCCACCTCCGGAGTGAACACCAATCCCTCGAACGTCTGCTCCGCCGGAGCCGTGACCTCCTGCTTCTCCTTGACCTTGATCTCCTTGCTGTCCGTCATCGCTCATCCCTCCTTGCGTTGGACTATCGCACAGTGATTTGTCGCGGCTTGGACGCCTCCGCCTTCGGCACGACGACCGTGAGGACGCCGTTGACGAGGCCGGCCTCCACCTTGTCCGGGTTAATCTCGCCGGGAAGGGTGATGACGCGCGAAAACCGGCCCGATTCGCGCTCGCGGCGGTGATACCTGGCGCCATCCTTTTCGTCCGGTATCTTCCGCTCACCGGTCAACGACAGCGTGTTGGCGGTGGCCTGGATGTCCAGATCCTCCGAGTTGACGCCCGGCAGTTCGGCCCTCAACGTGTATTCATCTTTGGACTCCGTCAAGTTGATGAGCGGGAACACACCGGCCGCCGGCCTGGTATACGGGCTCATGAATCCCTGGTAGAGTCGTTCCACCTGCCGGCGCATGTTTTCGATTTCCGAAAAAGGGTTTCGATTCTCGAATCCGGGTAATCCAAAAAAGCGTCGATAAATCATGGTCGCCCTCCTTATTTTTGAATTTTCGGCTGCTTCAGACACCGGGAAATTAAAACTCAAACAGCTTATGTCAAGTTAATTTACCATCGATTGCAATTTTATTACTAAAAAATATAAGTACAAAAAATAATGAATCAAAAACAACGCAAAACTTTTTGTTTTAGGCAGGGCGTTTCATCCGGGAACTCTTTTGTCGCAGGGGGGCCGGGGCTTGGGAGGATGGTGCCGCGATCGCGTGCCATCCCGTGCACACGCGATCGTATTTGCAGCGGCTAGTTGGTCTTGGCGGTTTCGAGCGTCAGTTTTTGGCCCGGTCGAATCGGGTCGTTGGCCGAAATGCGGTTGAGCTTGAGAATCTGCTCCACCGGGACGCCGTGCTTTCGGCTGATGCTGTAAAGGGTGTCGCCCTTCTGAACCAGGTAGACCTTGGCAGCGGAGCTCTTTTCGATTTTTGCTGCAGTCGCTGGGGGTTTGAGAGCTGCCGCCTCGGGTTTGAGGGGCGGGCTTTCCGCCTTGCCGGTTGAGGGCTTGGCCGCGTCCTTGGCGATTTGGTCGATTCGACGGCCGAGAGTGGATTCCAGCTGGGTCATTCGCTCGGAAAGCGCTGCCAGATCCTTTTCCTTGCGATCCAGGCGTGCCAAGCCGGTGTCGATCCACTCCAATTTTCCGAGTTTTTCCTCGATCTGCTTCAAGCGCGCTTCCATCCCCTTCAGCAGCTCCTTGTCCGCAGAGCGCGGGGCCCCCGACAGAAACATCAGGACCACGACCACGGCAATCAGAAGGCCGGCGCCGGCAATCAGGACCGGTTTCAAGGACCGTTTGGCGGCGCTCTCCTCGCCGGTGGCGTAGCGGTAGGATTCGTCGTGCTGATCCCCACCCCCATACTTGCCGCTCATCACAAAATCCTCTTTGCGGCCCTCTTCACGTTCCTCCATCTCTTGGTCTCCTATCGATTCCTGTCGTTGACGTTTTAGGGTTTGGATTGACACCGTCGCCCCTTTTCCCAGCATAGACCGGCAAAAGCGGCGGGGAGACATGTGCCGCTATCGGTCCTCACCGTTGATGGAAAGGGGATGGCCCCAGATGATGGGGGCTGAAAATCCCTACAATCTACATATAGGGCATTTTATGGAGAAAGGCAATCCTAAAGACCGGTCAGTCGGAAGCCTTTTTTCCCGGGGAGGGGATGTTGCCCTCAAAGGAGACTGGGTTTTTGAAATAAGCCTCAGGGTCTCTCATAAGATCCTGCAATCGGTATTCGTAGAATCCGATCTGGACCCGCTTGTTACGCGCCGAGCCGAATTGCTCCAGCGGCATGTTCTCGAGCTCGATTATTTTCTTCTCGAGCCGTTCCTTTTCACGCGCGATGATGTCATCGCGTGTCGGCGGTGCGTTGCGGTTTACCTCGTCGGATGGCTTTTTGGCCCTCTCTTCCTCGCGCCGACGCTCCTCTTCGAATTCCTGAATGACCGCCTCCGCGGACCGCCCCTGGTCTTCGTCGGACTGTGGGCCGGCCTGTGTTTCAGAAGGGATCTCTTTGAATACCACCCGAATGTCCCGGGCGTCCGCTGGCGGGCGGTTCCCAAAGTGGACGGCTCCCGTGTCGTCGCGCCAGCGGTAGACATCCGCGCCGGCAGGCGGCAGGCCGAAGAGAGCAAAGAAAAGCAGAATCAGCCACCAGCGGGATCGCATGTCTTCCTCCACGGGTTTCCCGGCTCAGGGTTGCGGGTGCTGCGCGACCGGACGGCCGTCACGGTGCGCCGGCCCCGAACCGGTCATTCCGGTTCATCCACATACGCTTTGATGGCGCGCCCCTGAGGCGCTGCCACCATTTCGAATTTCACGCCGAACCCCTGGGGCCCGCTCCATGAGACCGTACCGGGAAGCGTAAAGGGCTGGGAGATGGTTGGGAGGTTGAATTTAAGCATGACGGTCTCTCCCACCGGGACTCTCCGGTCGGTTTCGATGAAAACACCGCCAATGCTGATATCCAGAATATAGCTTCGAAAACTGCTGCCCTGAATTCGGTAGTCGGCGTTGATCAGGCACGGTTTGCGGGGGTTCTCCCGCATGGTGGGCTCGATACCCTCCAGCCTGACGGTGTGTTCCGGCGGCTCAGCATCCAGCGTCACGCCGAGTTGCTCCAGCAGCAACAGCTGCTGGTCTTCGGACATCTCGACGATCAGCTTGAACAGGTGCTCAGACACCCGATCGCCCACAAGTTGCTTGAGCAGGATGACCTGGTGGTCTTTGGGCAGATTATGGATGAGGCTGAACAGCTTGGCCGTGATGCCGAACTTTCCAACCGGGGGCTCGGCGTCGTGCATCTTGCCTCCATCGCTATTTCCAATCGGTGCCAAACCACCCGCTCAACCCGGATGGCAGTGTTTTACGCGGTCGGTGAACGCACCGCTGCTGAGCATTTTATCCATATTAGCCGAATCGTCCATAAAAGTCAATATTGATATTTAAATTAGATGGTTATTGTTTGGTTGAGCGGACAACTGGAGGATTTGGATCGACACAAGGGCACTCACCGGGCCGTTCCGTCACGGTTGACAATTTCAAACTCGGTGGAGATCTGGGCAACTCCGCGCACCGTTGCGGCAACCGAGCAATACTTGTCCTGGGAAAGGGTGATTGCCTGGGAGACGGCCTTGTCCGTCAATCCGACGCCGGCCATCCGGTAAGCGACATGGATCTTGCGGTAAGGCCATGGCGGTTCGGGGTCGTGTTCGCCTGTGATGGCGACTTCCAGCATTTCCAGCTTGAGCCGCTTTTTCTCGAGTATCTCCACCACATCCACCGCCGAACAGGCCGCCAGCGCCACCAAGAGCATCTCGGAGGGTTTGACGCCGATCCCCTCCGACTGGCCGGACAACACCACGGAGTGGTTTCCGGAATCCACACCGATAAAATGCCTTTCACCGATCCATCTGACGCTACTGGTCACAGCCATGCGAACCTCCTGTTCGAGTTGTTGCGTTGCCGGAGCGCTGTCGGGACCCTGAGAAGGGTGCCTGCAGCCGGTGGCGGCCGTCGTCCCCTGCGGGCCCCCCCAACCGGCCACGGTTGGCGCTTTTGATGGAAAATATGGAAAACCCTAACCATTTTTGGTGCCAAAGTCGAGCGGGGGCGATCACGGGTGGATTTGACAGCGGTTCGCTTTTCTTGTTTAAGATACGACGGCGGCAGGGTCGAGCACCCGTCGACGACACCGAACTTGAACCGCCACCCCCCGCGATCGAGGAGGATCCCATGCCCGAGCTGCTGCGAACACCACTGTTCGAACGCCACTGCGCGCTGGGTGCCACCTTGGTGGAGTTCGGCGGGTGGGAGATGCCGATTCACTATCCCGGCGGGATCGTCCAGGAGCACTTGGCCACCCGGGACCGGGCGGGTATCTTCGACGTCTCCCACATGGGGCGGATCCGGGTGCAGGGCCGGGACGCGCTGGCGTTTCTGCTGCACGTTCTGACCAACAATGCCGCTGCGCTCGAGCCGGGCGAGGCGCAGTACACCATGATCGCCAATCCGGCCGGCGGCGCGCTGGACGATGCCTACCTCTACCGCTTCCTGCCCGACGAATATCTGCTGGTCGTAAACGCCTCCAACCGCCGCCGGGACTGGGATCACCTGCAGGCCCAGCGGGAACGCACCCCGGCGGTCGCGCTCGAAGACCTGACGGGCGAGATGGCCATGGTGAGCCTGCAGGGGCCGTCCGCCAAGGAGATCCTGGCGGCCATCGTGGGCGCAGGGCGTGTGCCGGAGCCGCTGCGAAACCGGCTGGGCATTGCCTCTTTCGGCGGGGCGCGCATGCTGATCGGCCGCACGGGATACACCGGGGAACCGCTGGGTTTCGAAATGTTCATCGAGCGCGGGCGGGTTGCAGCGCTCTGGGACCGGCTGATGGCCGAAGGCGCGCAGCCGGTGGGCCTGGGGGCGCGCGATACCCTGCGGCTCGAGGCGGCCCTGCCGCTTTACGGCCACGAACTGGGGCTGGATCCCGATAGGCGGGAAATCCCCATCTTCGCATGCCAGCTCGCGCGGTTCGCCGTGAGCTTCTCGCCGCTGAAAGGCGACTTCATCGGCCGCGAGGCGCTGGCCCGCCAATTCGACGCCTACCGGCGCATCGTCCGGCGCGATTACAGCCTGATCCGCGATCTGCCCCGCATGGTTCAGGCCGTGGCTGTGGTGGACAAGGGGATCGCGCGCACGGGCGCCGCGGTGTTTCACGCGGGAAAAGCGGCGGGTATCGTGACCAGCGGGACCATGGTGCCCTACTGGCAGCACACGGGTCTGGGGATCGCTTCCATGGCCACCGGGGAGAAGGGCATGCGGGCCATCGGGCTTGCGCTCCTGGACAGCGACCGGGTGCCGGGGGACGAGCTCGAGATCGACATTCGCGGACGGATGGTGCGGGCGCGGATCGTCCCGTATCATCTTCGCAACGAAGCCCCGCCGAGGGCCCGGCCGATTCTGTGGAACGAACTCCAACCAGAGCCCGGCGCGGCCGGCGCCGCCGCCCCCCCGAGCCGCGCGGCGCGGCGCTTGGTGGAAAAGACCGTTGCGAACACGCTCTGGCGGCGGCACGACACCATCAACCTGATCCCCTCCGAGAACACGAGCTCGGCGCTGGTTCGCCTGCTGTCCATCATGGACCCCGCCGGCCGCTACGCCGAGCACAAAACGGTCAAGGCCTTCAAGGAAGCCGAAGTCTTTTACTACCAGGGGACAGACTTCATCGCCGAGGTCGAGCGCCTGCTGGTCGAGCAGCTGAAGCAGTTTCTCGGCTGCACCGAGGTGGAGACGCGCCTGGTCTCTGGGCAGATGGCGAACATGGCCGTCTACAGCGCCATGGTGGACTACCTCAATCGGGCCAACCGCAAGAGCGAGCAGCGGCGGTTGCGCAAGGTCATGAACCACCACATCATCAAGGGCGGGCACCTGAGCGCCCAGCCCATGGGCGCCCTGAGGGACTTCGTGGTGCGCGATGCGCGCTCGGAGAAGCCCGCCGTGGTCAATTTCCCGGTGATGGCCGACAACCCCTTTCAGATCGACGTGGGTGAGACCCGCCGCCTGCTGGCCGAGCATCGGCCGGAGCTCGTCATCCTGGGCAAGAGCATGATCCTGCACCGCGAGCCGGTCCGGGAGCTGCGCGCCGCGATCGACGATCTGGGGCTCGACACCGTTCTGCTCTACGACATGGCGCATGTGCTGGGCCTGGCGGGGCCCCATTTTCAGGAGCCTTTCCGCGAAGGCGCCGACATCGTCACCGGTTCCACCCACAAGACCTTTTTGGGGACCCAGCGCGGCATTGCGGCGGTGCGGTTCGCCCGCGAGGAGGCCCGCTTCGAGCTGTGGGAAGCCATCCAACGCCGGACCTTTCCGGGCAGTGTCAGCAACCACCACCTCGGCACCCTGCTGGGGCTTCTGATGGCCGTGTACGAAATGAACCATTTCAAGGACGAGTACGCCCCTCGCGTCGTGGCCAACGCCAAAGCATTTGCGCAGGCGATGAGGGCGGCCGGGCTCGACGTGGCCGGAGACCCTGCGGTTTCCTTTACGGAGACCCACCAGGTGATTGTCAAGGTCGGTTATGGCCGGGGGGCGGAGATCGCACGGCGCCTCGAGGAGAACAACATCATTCTGAACTACCAGGCGGCGCCGGACGAGGAGGGATTCACCGCGGCCGGCGCCCTGCGCATGGGGGTGCAGGAGATGACGCGCTTCGGGATGGGCCCGGCCGGATTCGCCGAGCTGGCCCAGCTTATGGCCGACGGCATCCTGCGCAGCGCGAAGGTCAAGGACGCGGTGCGGGCGCTGCGTCGGCGCTTTCAGGAGATGCGCTATTGCTTCGGAGGTGCCGAGATGGAAGCCATGCTCCAGCAGTTGCACCGGCTGGTCTGAGCCGGTCCGTCCCGGCACCGCCCGGTGGGGGGCCGGCCGAAAATCCCCGGCCATGCCTGCGTGCGATCGGCTTCAGCCGGTGCCGGCGGGCGTCGCCACCATTCTTCGAAGGATCTCGTCCATCATCCCATAGTTCTTTTCAAGGTCATGGCACTCGCGGACATAGACCTTGGCGCACTCCCCCATCCGACGGCGCAGGGCCGCATCCGACAGAAGGCGCTCGACGGCATCGACCAGCGCCCAGCCGTCCAGCAGCGGGGTGAGAAGCCCGGTCCGGTCCTTCTGGACGGCTTCCGGCACCCCGGCGTTTTCAAAGGCGACCACCGGCAGCCCGCAGGATTGGGCTTCCAAATAGACCATGCCCAGCGCTTCGCGGATGCCGGGGAAAAAAAACAGGTCGGCGGCGCTGTAGAACCGATAAAGCTCGCAGCGCGGAACCCGGCCGACAAATCGCACGCGGTCGCCGATCTCGTTGCGGGCCAGCCGCTCCAGACGGCTTCGCTCCCTGCCGTCGCCGGCGACGACCAGGCGGAACCGCCGGCCGCGGCGGACGAGTTCGCCGCAGGTGCGGATGACCCAGGACAACCCGTCGGCCTTCACCCCCGGGCGGAACATGGCCACCGACAGGATCACCGGGTCATCCCCCGCCCCCCAGGCCCGGCGCAGCTGAAGGCGCGCCGCCGGGTCGAAGGCGAATTGCCCGGGATTCAGGCCCGGGGCGACGTAGGTGATCCGCTCCTCGGGTACCAGCCGCCTGAGGTTGGTCAGGTCCCCGCGCTTGTTGGTGAAGATGCGATGCGCGGCCAGCAGGGCGGAGCGGTTGAGCTCGAAGCCGGGGCGGGTGAGCCAGCGGCGCCGGCGCCGGGTGGAGTAGATCCCTTGGAAGATCACGTATGGGATCCCCAGGCGCCGGGACACGGCCGGCCCCAGCATGTCGGGGGCCTTGTAGTACGAGTGGTAGCTGAACCAAAGATCCCAGCGGCCGGGCTGGAAGCGGCGGGCCGCGCGTTGCCGCTCCCACAGCACCCGGGGCCACAGCCAGGGCTTCCAGGCGATCCAGCGGCAGCGCAGGGAGCTCGCCGTGGACACCGTGTGGCCGCGGCCGGCCAGGAATTCAAAAAGGTCGCGGGCCGTGACCAGATCCCCGGAGGGGTTCGGGTGGTCCAGGGGCTTGAAGGGGGTATAGAAGCAGATCTTCATTGCACGCAGCAGGGGCCCTGTGCCGGTGGCGGCCCGGCCACCCGGCAGACGGGTCACGCGGCCGCTGCCGGATCAGTTGAAATCCGGAAATCCGTTCTTCAAAAACCAATCGCTGCGCTCGGGGTCGAATTCCCACTGCTGCGTGTCCGTCAGTGTTCGCACCCGCGGATCTCTCTCCTTGAAATAGGTGATCTCCACGGTTTGACCGGCCTTGCGTGCGTCCTCGGCCACGATCAGCTGTTTGACTTCGTAGTCGACCACCCGCACCTCTTTGGGCAGGGGGGCCCGGCGGCCCTGGGCATCGTTCGACAAATAGGATCGGGCCAGCTCGAATTCCGACCACCGGATGAGCTTCCCATATTGGTGCGCCCGTTCGGCAAACTGCTCCTGTCTGCGATAGTCAAAGCTCGAAGCGCATCCAGCCCACACGAAAAGCGCTGCCAGCAACCCCGCTCCGATGGCCTTCATGACCGATACCCCTTTCCCGCCTCGGCGGCGACGTTCACCCTGTGCCGCCAGCATAAACTATTCTGCGGAACGCGCCAAGCAGAAAGCGGGGCGCCGCCGTTGACGGTCACCGCGGGCTGGGCTATAGACAGGCCTCGGCCCTCGCACGGCACAGCGACTCCCGCCACGGCGGCAGGACGGCCGGGCCGGGGCGGTGGGTTGGCTGTCGATCCATCAGGCCAGAGCCCGACGATGTGGTGGCGAGCCGGAGGGGACATGGCGGCTGTTTCGGTCGAGGAACTGCGGGGGGAATTGGAAACCCGGGTGGCGGCGGAACCCGGCCGGTTGGGGTCTGCCGGCTGGTGGCGCACACCACTGCTGGCCGCGGCGCCGGTCGACGAACGCTTCGAGCGGCTGCCCCGCATGGCCGCAGAGGACCACCTGCTGCCGCGCGATCTGCTGCCGACGGCCAACTCCGTCATCGTGTTCTTTCTGCCCTTCCGCAAGGACCTGGTGCGCGCAAACCACCCGGGCGAAAGGCCCTGCCGCGACTGGGGGGTTGCCTACGTTCAGACCAACGAGTTGATCGACCGATTGGGCCGGGCACTGGCCGAGGTGCTGGAAGCCCGCGGGTTCCGGTGCGGCCTCACCCCGGCCACCCACAACTTCAACGAAGGGACCCTCATGGCGCGCTGGTCCCACAAACATCTCGGCCACCTGGTCGGCCTCGGCCGCTTCGGGACCCACCGGATGCTCATCACCCCGGCCGGCTGCGCCGGCCGGCTGGGGAGCCTGGTGACGGAGGCCGATCTGGGCGATCATCCGCTGGTCACCTCACGCGAGGCCTGCCTGCTCAAGGCGGGCAAGGCCTGCGGCCTGTGCATCGAAGCCTGCCCCGTTCGCGCGCTGGCCCCCATCGGGTTTGAGCGCCGGCGCTGCTGGGAGCGGTTGAAGGAAAACCGGGCGGGTCTGGACGGCTTGGCCTATTTGCCCCAAACGACCCATGTTTGCGGCAAGTGCGCCACGCTGATGCCCTGCAGCTTCAGCGACCCCGTGGCCCGGCTGATTGCCGCCACCCGGTGAACCGCCGGGGGCTTTCGACCGGCCGGGGTTTCGGATGGCCCCTCAGGGTTCGACCTTGGGGGCCGGGTCTCCGGGCGCGTCGCCCGGCCGTTCTCTATGGGACAACTGCGATCGGATGTCGGCCAGTAGAACTTTGATCTCCTGGAGCTGACTGAAGAGATCGGACGGGTCGGCGGCGGCGGCCCGCAGGTTCACGCCGCCGCCGATGGCCCGCGCGATCTCATCCAAGCGGATTCCCAGCGTGACGATGAAATAGATCAGCAGTACAAAACCGAGCTGTCGCTCTCCCCAGCCGAGCTCCTGCCAACCGACCAGCACCATCGCCATGAACAGAGTGCCGGTGAGGGCGTAAGGATGCCGCTGGACCCATTGCTTCAGCGTGTTGCGCATGCGCCCCCGTCGTTAGGCCTGCTTCGCCCGGGCTTCGTCCCGCAAAACGCGGCGCAGCACCTTGCCCACATTGGAAACCGGCAAGGCATCGCGGAACTCGATGTAACGGGGCCGCTTGTAGCCGGTCATGTTCTGTTTGCAGAACTCCTGGATCTCCTCGACGGTGGCGGTTTCACCGGGTTTGAGCTGGATGAACGCCTTCACCGCCTCGCCGCTTTTGGGATCGGGGACGCCGACCACGGCGACGATGGCGACCTTGGGGTGCTGGAAGAGAATGTCCTCCACGTCCCGCGGGTAGACGTTGAAACCGCCGACCAGGATCATGTCCTTTTTGCGGTCGGTGATTAGAACATAGCCGTCCTGATCGATGTGCCCGATATCGCCGGTCAGGAAGAAGCGGCGGCCGTCGATGGTGCGGAAAACCTTCTCATCCTCCTCCGGCCGGCCCCAATAGCCTTTCATGACCTGCGGGCCGCTGACAGCGATCTCCCCGTCTTCGCCCCGCGGCAGCTCCTGCTGGCCGCTCACCTGGTCCAGGATCTTGATGTCCGTGCTCGGCACCGGGAAGCCGACGGAGCCGATCTTGCGCTGAAGGGTGTTGGTGGGATTGGCGGCGGCCACCGGCGATGTTTCGCTCAAACCGTAGCCCTCGAAGATGACGGCTCCGGTTTTTTCCTCGAACCGGCGGCACACCTCCGGCGGCAGCGGCGCACCGCCGGAGAAACACCCGATGAAGGAGGTCAGGTCGTACTGCTCCAACTGGGGATGGTTGTGAAAGGCCATGAACAGTGTCGGTACCGCCGGCATCAGGGTGGGGCGCTCGGCCTGGACGATTTTGAGCACCTCGGTGAACGGCGGCTTTCCGGCGCGCGGGTCGGGAACGCAGATCAAGCGGCTGCCGCTGGCACAAGCCGAGAGCATGGCACAGGTCATGCCGAAGATGTGATACCACGGCAACACGCCGAGGTAGGTGTGGAACCCGCCGCGCCGCTGGCGCTCCGGCGCGGCGCCGGGCTCGTGGACGATGCGCATCCAGGTGTCGATGGCGGTGAGGTTGGCGGCCAGGTTGCTGTGGGTCAGGCAAGCGCCTTTGGGCACGCCGGTCGTGCCCCCGGTGTAGACGATCAGCGCGATGTCCTGCAGCGGATCGACCTGCAGCTTAGGCGGTTGCGGTTTGGCGGCGGCGACCACCGTGTCGAAAAACAGGTGGCCGGGCACATAGGAGGCGGCCTTGGGAATTTTACCGAGCAGGCCGCCCAGGATGCCTTTGACTTTGGGAAGGTAGGATTTCACCCCGCAGATTACCACGGTCTGCACGGCGCTGCCCTCGATGGCCTTCACCGTGGTCGGGTAGAATTGAGGGTGGTCCATGCAGAACACCGCCTTCGCCCCGCAGTCCTTCAGCTGAAAGCTGAGCTCCTTGGCGGTGTAGAGGGGGTTGCAGGTAACGCAGACGCAGCCGGCCTTGAGGATCCCGAAATAGATCGGCGGGTAGTGCGGCAGGTTCGGCAGGAAGACGGCCACCCGATCGCCCCGGCCCAACCCGCGCGAATTCAGAAAATTGGCAATTCGGTCGGCCGTGTCCCTGACCTGCGCAAAGGTGCGGTTGGCGCCGCTGAAAACCGTGCAGACGCGGTCGGGAAAGTCCCGGGCGGATTCATCCAAAACGGAAAAAAGAGGCATCTCGTAACCAGAAATCGTGTGCGGCACTCCCTCGGGCCAGTGGGGCGTGGACCATGCGTGGGTGGGGCTCATCGCCATCTCCTTTCGCTGCGTGTTTTGAAAGGTTGCCTGCGCGCTGCCGAATGGGGGTACTATAGAGAAAGACACGGGGGGTGTCAATTTGAATCGGGTCGCCCCTCGGCGAATTCATCCGCCATCAGCCGATAAAGCGCCTCGCCGGCGGCGATGCCGAGATCGATGAATTGGGGCCCGTATTTTTTCCCGGCCGGGGAGCGGAAGGTGGTTTTGATCCGCGCCAGGCTCTCCATCCCGCGCGGAAAGCGGCGCATGAATTCTTTCAGCGAGGGTCGGTTGAAGGCCGTCATGGCCCAGAGCGTGTCGGTGAAGTTGTCCGGTCCCCACCGGAACTTGTCGGCGTCGTAAAGGCAGTCGGACAGCAGGAGACCCGCGTGTGTCTCGACGGCCCATGTGGGTTTGAAGGCCTCGTGGTTGCGGATGGCGATGCAGACATCGCCGATCTCCCCGGAGGAGATCGCGCGGTCGTACATCAGCCGGCGCGCGGTCCGCGCGCTCTGCTCGGCGTGGTTCGGCTGCTTGCGCCGGATGTCGTGCAGCAGGCCCGCGCAGTGGGCCAGGCAGATTCGCCGTGTGAGGGCTCGGTCCGGCAACCTGCCGGCTTCGATGCAGACCAGCGCACCGGCCTCCACGGCCACCTTGCGTGCGTGCAGCATGCCGTGGCCGAAGTCGTCTTCCAACAGGCCGGCCACCGCGCTGCGAATGTCGGCGACCAGGGGGGCGGTTTCGAAGAGGGATTCGGATCGATTCAGTGCGGCGGCTTCCTGGCGGTAGAAATCGGGCTCGGGCAGCCGGGAGACGATCAGGCGCGCCCGCCCGCGCAGCGCCAGGTAGAGTTGCGTCAGGTCGGGCATGGGCGGTCGCGTGCCGGTGTCGGGCACAGGCCTTTTCCGTCGACAACGGGCCGAGGTGCCCGTGCACTCGGGGAGGCGCCGGCAGCTCGGGTTCAGCTCTCCGTCAGTGCAAACGGGCGTCCGCAGACTTTCCAGCGGCCCTCTTCCCGAAGCAAGCGCAGGGTTGCGTCGACGCGATGGGGGGTCGTCAGGGCGAAGGCCTCCCCAACCGCGCCGAACACGGGGTTGATGGCGCGTTTGCGGGTGGCCGTCAGAAGGACCTCGGCCTCCTCGCCCTCCTGCCGCAGCGTGCGGGCTTCGATCTGGTATAGCTCCTGCTTCATGTAGTCGAGGCCGTAGCCCATGGCGCGCGCCTTGTCGCCGATTCGCTGCAGATAGGCCTGAATCGGATCGGAGGCCTCCGTGCGGGCGAGAGCGCTGCAGAGCCGGTCCGCCATGGAGGGGTCGAGCCAGAAATAAGCCCGTGAGAACTCGATGGCGGCCTTTTCCGGAGTTTCGCGTGTTTCGCCGATGATCAGGAGCCCCTGCAGGATCAACGCCAGGATGAAGATCGAGGTGAATGTCAGGAATTTGCCGCCGCTGTCCATGAAACTGCCCTCCTTTGAGCCTTTCAGGCGTAGAGCCCCTCCCAAGTCGCCGTGGGTCGGCGTTCATCGCTCGATTCCGGCCCGAACCGCCCCGACGCATCGGAATTTTCGCTTAGCACGGCTGACCGCCGAAGACAAGAATTTTTTCCCAGGGCGCAGACTTGGCGCCGCTTAACGCAGGATGCAGCGCTGAACCCATGGGGCGGCAATCTCCTTCAATGCGTTCATCTCCGGGGCGGAAGCGGCGGGGTCGACTCCCTGGAAGAATTCAGGCCGGAGCATGTGCCCGGGTTTGAACCGCTGCAGGGCATAGAGCCGGCTGCCCCGGACCAGGCGGGCGATGCGTTCGATGGCCTGCGGGGTGACCAGCGGCTTCACGCACGTGGTGCGGAACTCGTAATCGATCCCCGACTCCATCACCCGCTGGACGCTCTCGACCACCGCGCCGGCATCGCACCGGCGGCTGATGCAGTCCGCATAGCGGTCGGGCTCCATCTTGATGTCCATGGCCAGGTAATCCACCAGCCCTTCGGCCGCAAGTCGTCGAATCACCTGCGGCCGGCTGCCGTTGGTGTCGAGTTTCACGGCGTAGCCCATCGCCTTGAGGCGCCGGCACGCGTCCGGCAGACCACGCTGCAAGGTGGGTTCCCCTCCGGAGAGGACGACGCCTTCGATCAGCCCCCGACGCTTCTCCAGAAAGATCATAACCTCCTCGATCGGGAGCCCCGCCGCCCGGGCGCTGGGCGCCCCAACCAGTTGAGGGTTGTGGCAATAGGGGCAGCGGAAGTTGCAGCCGGAAAGAAAGAGCACGCAGCCGATTTTGCCGGGATAGTCGATGAGGGAGTGTCTCTGGAGTCCGCCGATATGCATGGGTGTGGCCGGGCTGCATCCGGTTTGCCGCGGGGTCCCAGAACCGCCGGTGCGTAGCCCCCCTGCGCGCTGCTCAGGCCCCTCGGCGGGTCAGGAGGCGACCTGGTAGTTTCTACGATCTCCGAATTCGGTCTGCTTGCCGGGGTTCCACTGGGCCACCGGGCGAAGGTAGCCGACCACGCGGGAGTAGACCTCGGTTGTTTCGCTGCAGCGCGTGCAGCAGGGCTGCTCCCCGTCCAGATAACCGTGGGTGGGGCAGACGCTGAAGGTCGGCGTCAGGGTGAAATAGGGGAGCCGATAGCGGTTGGCGATCTTTCGCACCAGGGCGCGGATGGCGGCGGTGTCCTTGACCTGCTCGCCGAGGAAGATGTGCAGGACCGTTCCGCCGGTGTACTTCGACTGCAGGTCGTCCTGCAGCCTCAAGGTCTCGAAGAGGTCGTCGGTGTAGCCCACCGGCAGTTGGCTGGAGTTGGTGTAATACGGGGCGGCCCCGCGGTTCCTGACATCGGCATCGTTGGCGCTGCGGAGGGCCGGGAACTTGCTGCGGTCCAGCATGGCCAGGCGGAAGGAGGTGCCTTCGCCCGGGGTTGCCTCCAGGTTGAACAGGGTGCCGGTCTCCTCCTGCAGGCCCGCGATGGCCTCCCGCAGGAAGTCCATCACGCGCAGGGCGAACCGCTGCCCCTCCTCGGTGCCGATATCCCGGTTCAAAAAATTGAGGCAGGCCTCGTTCATGCCGATAATCCCGATGGTCGAAAAGTGGTTCTTCCAGTAGAGGCCGCTGTGGGTCTTGATTTCGCGCAGGTAGAACTTGGAGTAGGGGTAGAGGTTTTTGTCGGTGAACTGCTCGAGCACCTTGCGCTTGATGGACAGGCTGTCGGCCGCCAGGCGCACCATGCGGCCCAGGCGTGCAAAGAAGGCCTCCTCGCCGTCGCTTAGGTAGCCGATGCGCGGCAGGTTGATCGTCACCACGCCGACCGAGCCGGTGAGCGGGTTGGCGCCGAACAGCCCGCCGCCGCGTTTGAGCAGTTCGCGGTTGTCTAAGCGCAGTCGGCAGCACATGGAGCGCGCATCCTCCGGCGACATGTCCGAGTTGACGAAATTGGAAAAGTAGGGGATCCCGTATTTCCCGGTCATTTTCCAGAGCGGCTCGAGGGTCGGGTTGTCCCAGTTGAAATCGGCCGTGATGTTGTAGGTCGGGATCGGGAACGTGAAGACCCGGCCCTTGGCATCCCCCTCCATCATGACCTCGGCAAAGGCCCGGTTGATCGCATCCATTTCCGGTTGGAAATCGGCGTAGGTCTCGGCGCGCTCGCGCCCGCCGACCACCACCGGTTGGTCCCGCAGGGTTGCCGGCACGGTGAGGTCGAGGGTGATGTTCGTAAATGGCGTTTGAAATCCTACCCGCGTCGGGATGTTGATGTTGAAAATGAACTCCTGCAGGGCCTGCTTGACATCCCGGTACTCGAGCCGGTCGGCGCGCACGAAGGGGGCGAGCAGGGTGTCGAAGTTGGAGATGGCCTGGGCGCCGGCGGCCTCCCCCTGGAGCGTGTAGAAGAAGTTGACGATTTGCCCCAGGGCGCTGCGCAGGTGCATGGGGGGAGAGCTTTCGACTTTGCCCTCGACCCCCTTGAACCCCAGGCGCAGCAGGTCCATCAGGTCCCAGCCCACGCAGTAGACCGAAAGCAGGTTGAGATCGTGGATGTGGATGTCGCCCTCCGTGTGGGTGGCGCGGACCTCCGGCGGGTAGATCGAGTTCAGCCAGTACTCGGAGGTCACCTCGGAGGAGATATAGTTGTTGAGCCCCTGCAGGGAGTAGCTCATGTTGCTGTTTTCGCGGATTTTCCAATCCAGCTTCTCGATGTAGTGGTTGACCAGGTCGACGTTTGCACGGGTGGTGATTTTTCGGATCTGGGCGTGCTGCTCTCGGTAGAGGATGTAGGCCTTGGCGGTCTTGTAGTAGGGGGAGTCGAGCAGGACGCGCTCGACGATGTCCTGGATCTCCTCCACCTTGGGGACGGGACCCAGCCGAAGCTCGTGGGCGAGGGTCAGCACCCGCAGCGTCAGCTTCTTGGCCTCCCGCTCAGCGAATTCTCCCGTGGCGTTTCCGGCTTTGGCGATGGCTGAGGTGATTTTGGATGAATCGAACTCGACGATTCGTTTGTCACGCTTTTCAATCGATTCGAACACGCGGCCATCTCCTGGGAGTCGTGGGTCGGATCAGTGTTTCAGGTCAGTCCTGTGCGCGGCCGAAATCGCAGCGGCCGTTCGGCCGTGGGAGACGATCTTTCCATAGATTGCAGTCTTTTATCAGGCGAGAGCAGATCAATGTGGGCCGTTTCGATGCAATAACCCATTTTTACACAATATCTGGGAGGCTGTCAATAAATTTCTTCAACATATAGTATTTGCTTGAAAAATCGACCGAATCCCAATAGTGCCCTCCGCAACGGCGAATAAAGCGCCCCGCGGTCGGTTTCAGCGCAGCGGCGCCGGGCGGATCACTCGGTCACCCAGAGGTAGTCGCCGATGGAGAGGTCGATGGGGGCACCGGCCGAAACGGGGTAGATGGTGCGGTAGGCCAGCCCCGTGCGCCGGTGAAGCCGCTCGGGGATGCCGTATTTGTACTGGATATGGCCGTTTCCTGCCAGGATGACCATCTGGCCGGTCGGCATGCAGGCCGCGGCGGCTTCCGCCATGGCCTCGTCCCAGACGCACTGGGCCATGTAGAAATCATCGAATCGGGTGTTCTTGAACCTGTGCTGGGCAAAAATTTTTTCGGCGAACTCCCGGTGGGAGGCCACGGAGGTGTCGATTTCATGCGGCAGAAAGCTTTTTTCGTAAGCCGACAGGGTATCGATACCGCCCACACGGATCTTGGGCGGAATGTTGAACGGCACGTTCAGGGCCACAAGGGGGATGCCCTCGCTGCGGACGAAGGCGAGGATCTCACGGTAAAGCGCATAGTCAAAGCGCCAGTTCGCATACCAGTGGGTGCGCCGCAGAAACTCCTCCTCCTCGAGTGCGCCTTGCGACCAGAGGTCCAACACAGGTTGATAGGAGCGGTCGAACATCTCCATGCCCACCGCCAGGCGTGCACCGCCCGCCTGCAGTGCGCGGATGACTCGCAGTTGAACCGCGTGGTGGGCGGCGGAGGTGTGCTGTTCGCCGACGAAAACGACCCTGGCGGAGCGGGCCTCGCTCAGCATCTGCTCGAAGGTGAGCGGCGCGCCGGTCCGCGCGTCCATGATGGTGCCGGGGGCGACCGCTGCCGCCGGCGTTGCCGTTCTGCTGGGCATCACACAGCCTCCGGTCATGCTGCCGGCGGCAAGGAGGAGCGCCGTCAGTTGCGCGGCGGCCCGAAACGGGCGCCGGACTTTGCTCCGGGGACTGGAACCTTGCATTTTGGGTACCATCGCGATAGGCACAAACCCGATATTCGGCTCAGCCGTCCGTCGCAGCGCTCCGGCCGACCGGGAGCGGCTGCCGGCGAATCGGATCGAACGAGGTTCAGGACGATATGCCGCTTCCCCGGAGCCAGTTGACGCCCTCGCGCAAGCCACTCATCCTTCGCCTTCCACCGGTGCTCAGCGTCTCGCTGGCACTCCTGCTGTTGGCCGCCGTGCTCACGTTCGGGGTGGTCGGGGCATCCGTTGCCCAGGAGGTCGAGGCTTACCGCGGCTACGCCTGGGTTCCGCGCCTGCTGGTAATGATCAGCTCCGTCCTCATGGTGTGCGTTCTGGTGCGCGCCCTGCGCCGGCCCCTCTCCCGGAAATAGGCCTGAACCTCCTTCGTCTGCGGAAGGCAAGACCTTCGGGCCTCACTTGCCGCCCGTGACGACATTCAGGATCGCTAAGAGCTGCTCGGCCGGGATGAAGCCCGGGCGATGGCCGATGATGTCGCCGTTTTCGGCCAGAAACCATGAGTCCGGCAGCCCCTTGACCCTGAAAAGCGCTGAAATCTCTTTTTCGCGGTCGGAATCCACCCGGATGGGAATGAAATTGCGGTTGAGCGCCGCGATAACGGTGGGATTCTGAAAGGTTTTCCGCTCCATCTCGACGCAGTAGGTGCACCAGTCGGCGTAAAAGTGAAGGAAGACTTTTTTATTCTCCATGCCGCTGCGCGCCATTCCGGCTTGATACGTGTGCCACTCTATTTTTTCGGTGGCCCCAGCGCCACCGGCCATGAGGCCCGCACAGCAGGCGATCGCCATTGCGCCGGCAAATAAACGGATACAAGCCCGCATCCTGGGGAGAGCCCGGCGGGGGGCGCGGCCGCAACCGGTCGCAGACATGTCGACGATGTTTTTTTGCCGCGGCCGCAACACGGTGGTTTTACGTCTCACACGACCACCCCGGCCGGGTGCTCTCGGCCGGGAAGCCGTTCAGTTGTGGTTGGACTCGGCGAAATATTTGATCATCATCTCGCCGAGCTCCTTGGAGCGTTGGGTGGCGGCCTCCACGGCGTTGATGAGCGTGGTCCGCAGCCCGCCTTTTTCAAGCGTGTGGATGCCGGCAATGGCCGTGCCGCCCGGGGAGGTCACGCGGTCCTTCAACTGGCCGGGGTGCTCGCCGGTTTCCATCAGCATCTTGGCCGCCCCCAGAACCGTCTGGGCCGCGAGGTGCTGGGCATCCTTGCGCGAAAGGCCCATTTTGACCCCGGCGTCGGCCAGCGCGTCGACGATGATGAAGAGGTAGGCCGGTCCGCTGCCGCTTAACCCCGTGATGGCGTCCATCAGGTAGTTTTCACGCAGGAAAACCGTCTTGCCGACGGAGTTGAATATGGCCATCGCCAGATCGACGTCTTCCTTGCGCGCGTGCTTGCCGGCCGAAAGCGCCGTTGCGGACTCCTTGACCGAGGCGGCGATATTGGGCATGACCCGGATCAGGCGCAGCTGTTTCTGCAGCAGTGATTCGATCGCCCGCAGCGGGACGCCCGCGGCAATGGAGATGACCAGCTTGGACATGTCCAGCTGATCGGCGGTCTCCTTCAGCACCTCCGCCATGAGCTGCGGTTTGACCGCGTAGATGACGACCTCCGACTGCGCAACGGCCTCCGCGTTTTTGCCCGTGGTGCGGACCCCGTAGCGGGCGCCCAACTCCTCCAGCCGCTCCTCGCGGATGTCCGTGCAGATGATGTTTTCCGACTGCGCCGAGCCGGAGTGCACCAGACCGCTCACCAGGGCCTCGCCCATGTTGCCGCAGCCCAGAAAACAGATCTTTTTGTTCATCAACCGGTCCACCGCCGCCTCCTCATATGGTGTCACGACCCTCCCCTGCCGAACACAACCGAAACCCACCCGTTCAGGCCGTGCGCCCCTGCCGGGCTGTCGCAACGGCGCGGGGTCTGAGGCGTCCATTCGCGAGAGCCGTAAATCATGTCCGATTCTTATGGACTCAGACCCGGATAGTCAAGCACTATCCGCGCGGCAAAAAGCATACTTGAAAGAGTCGACTCCGCGCACGTGGGGCGGGGCGCTTGACAGGGGGGCGGGTGAGAGGTACAAATGGTCTAACCATTATAAATTTCTTGCGACCCTCGCTCGGTGATGTTTCAGACCGCTAAGCCAACCAAGGTGTTTCAGGAGGTGGTGGCCCAGATCGAGGAGGCCATCCTCACCGGCCGAATCGCGACCGGCCAGACCCTGCCGTCCGAGCGCGACCTTAAAGAGATGTTTCAGATCAGCCGCGGGACCCTGCGGGAGGCCCTGCGGGTGCTGGAGCAGAAAGGGCTGATCGAGATCCGCCTGGGGGTCGGCGGCGGTTCGGTGGTCAAGGCCGTGGACGCCGGGGGGGTCACCGAAAGCCTGGGGCTGCTGATTCGCTCGCAGGCCGTGGCGCTGCACCATCTGGCCGAGTTCCGCGAAGGGGTGGAGGGCAGCATCGCGTCGCAAGCGGCCAAGCGTCGCACTCCGGCCGACATCCGCAAGCTGAGAGATCTCCTGGCTGCGGCTCGCTCATGCCTTGCGGGCGAGGGCCCGCGGCGGGACGAGTTCCTCGAAAAGGACAAGCAACTCCACATCGCCATCGCCGCCACCACTCAAAACCCGATTTACCAGAGCGTGCTCGCCTCCATCCACGACAACATCCACCGCTACTACGACCGCTTTCTCTCGATGGATGACGAGGAGCTCAAGGAAAACTTCCGCGACCTCTGCGAGTTGGTCGACGCGATCGCCGCCGGTTCCGCCGCCGCCGCCCGGCGCGTCGCCCGCGGGCACGTGCGGCGGTTCAACGCTTACATGCAGTGCCGCGAACTGGAGGAGGGCAACGGAGCCTCAGCTCCCCCCCGCCGGGGTCTCGTGCCGGGCCGCGCGGCCCGAAGGAGGCGATGACGCCCATGCGAATCCGCCGGCACCCCATCCTGACGATACCGGAAATCAAAGAGGTTGCCTTCACTTGGAATGACAAGCCCCTGTCCGGGGGCGAGGGGGAGGTGATCGCTTCGGCCCTGATCGCCGCCGGGATCCACGTGTTCGGGCATCACGCCAAGGACCACAGCCCCCAGGGGATTTTCTGTGCAAACGGCCAGTGCTCCCAGTGCCTGGTGATGGCCGACGAGCGGCCGGTCAAGGCCTGCATGACTCCCCTGCGGAACGGGATGGCCATCCGCAGCGTGGAAGGCCTTCCCAGGCTGCCCGCAGACGATGCGCCGGCGCAGGCCTCTCCGGTGGAGGCCGTCGCCACCGATGTGCTCATCGTCGGCGGCGGCCCGGCCGGTCTATCGGCGGCGATCGAGCTCGGCAAGCTCGGCGTGCGCTCCCTGCTGGTCGACGACAAGGACCGGCTGGGCGGAAAGCTCGTGCTCCAGACCCACAAATTCTTTGGGTCGGTGGAGGACTCCCACGCCGGCACCCGCGGCTATGAGATCGGGGAGATCCTCGCTGCCGAGATCGCCCGGCACCCCTCGGTCGAGGTCTGGCTCAACACCACCGCGGTGGCCGTGTTTTCGGACGGGGTGGTCGGCCTCGTGCGCGACGGCCGCTATCTTGCCGTGCGTCCCGCCAAATTGATGGTGGCGACCGGTGCGCGCGAAAAGATGCTCTCCTTCCCGGGCAACACGCTCCCCGGTGTTTACGGGGCCGGGGCCTTCCAGACGCTCGTCAACCGCGACCGGGTCAAGGCCGCGGAGCGGGTGCTGATCGTCGGCGGCGGCAACGTGGGGCTGATCGCAGGCTACCACGCCATCCAGGCCGGGATCGAGGTGGCCGCCCTGGTCGAGGCCCTGCCGCAGGTGGGAGGCTACAAGGTCCATGCCGACAAGCTCAAGCGCCTCGGGGTGCCGATTTTCACCCGGCACACCGTTGTCTGCGCCTCAGGTGCGGAGCGGGTGGTTTCGGCCACCATCGCCGAACTCGACGACCAGTGGCAGGTGACGCCCGGCACCGAAAAGACCTTCGCCGTGGACACGGTGCTCATCGCCGTGGGACTTGCGGAGGTGAACGAGTTCACCCTCAAGGCCAAGCAGTTCGGCATGGAGGTCTTCCACGCGGGCGACGCCCAGGAGATCGCCGAGGCCTCGGCGGCCATGTTCACGGGCAAGATCGAGGGCATCAAGATCGCCCAGTCCCTCGGGGCCTACTCCGGCGAAGTCCCGAGGGCGTGGGAGGAGAAGGCGACGGTGCTCAAGGCCCGGCCCGGCGCCGTGGTGCGCCGCGAACCGCCGGCCAAGGAAGAGGGCGTCTTCCCGGTCTTCCATTGCTTTCAAGAGGTGCCCTGCAACCCGTGCACCTCGGTCTGCCCGCAGCACGCCATCCGCACCGAAAACGACTGCGTCACCGGCCTGCCTTATTTCACCGACGACGAACCCTGCACCGGCTGCGCCAGCTGCGTGGCGGTCTGCCCGGGGCTTGCGGTCACGCTCGTCGACTACCGCACGGACCCCGAGCACCCGCTCGTCATCCTGCCCTACGAGCTCTGGCGCGACAAGGTCGAAGTTGGCCGGAAGGTGCCGGTCACCGACGTGGAGGGCGCCATCATGGGCTATTACGCGGTGGAGAAGGTCAAGGCCCGCAAGAAATACCCCGGCACCCTCATGGTCCACATCCGGGTCGACCGGCCGGTCGCCAAGCGCGCCGTCGGCATCTGGGTGCAGGAGCGCCCGATCGACCCTATGAGAGTCTACGAAAAAGCCCCGCCGCCGGATGCGGCCATCGTCTGCCGCTGCGAGCGCATCAGCGCGGGCGAGATCCGGGCCGCCATTCGCGCGGGCGTCCGGGACCTCAATCAGCTCAAGGCGCTCACCCGCGCCGGCATGGGGGCCTGCGGCGCCAAGACCTGCCGGCCCATGATCCGGCGCATGTTCAAGGAGGAGGGGATCGATCTGGGCACCGTCACCGACCGCGTGGACCGCCCGCTCTTCGTGGAAGTGCCCATCGGCGCCTTCGCCGGCGTTGCGGAGGCCTCGCGTGACTGACACCTATGATGCCGTTGTCGTCGGTGCCGGTTCCGTCGGCATGCCGACCGCCATGGCGCTCGGTGAAAAGGGATTGCGCACCCTGGTGGTCGACATGCACCCCTCGCCCGGCCAGGGCGAAAACAAGCACGCCATCGGCGGGGTGCGGGCCACGCACTCGGCCCCCGGCAAGATCCTCGCATGCCTGCGCTCGCTCGAGATTTTCTCCTCCTGGAGGCAAATGCACGGGGACGACATCGAGTGGCTGCAGGGCGGCTATCTCTACCCGGTCTACCGCCAGAGCGATGCGGAGATGCTGCGAGGGCTGCTGCCGCTGCAAAAATCCTACGGGCTCACGATCGATTTCGTGGGGTCGCAGGAGATCCGCGCGATCGTACCCGGGATCAACACCGACGGGCTGATCGGCGGCACCTTCGCGCCGAAGGACGGCTCCATGTCGCCGCTCCTGGTCGCTAACGCCTATCACCGCCGGGCTCTCCGCTTGGGCGTCGAGTTTCGTTTCAACGAGCGGGTCGGCCGCCTCCTGACCGGTCAGGGCCGCATTCAGGGGGTCGCCACCGACCGCGGCCGGCACATGGCCCCGGTCGTGGTGGACGCAGCCGGACCGTTTTCGGCCGCCCTGTGCGAAACCGCCGGCGTCCGCATCCCGGTCGTCCCGGACAGCCACGAGGCCGCCATCACCGAGCCCGTGCAGCCGTTTTTCCACTGCATGGTGGTCGACATCCGGCCGGCGCCCGGGTCCAAGAACTTCTACTTTTACCAGAACCGGCACGGCCAGGTGGTCTTCTGCATCACCCCGGACCCCCCGATCGTCGGGACCGACAAGCGCGAGACCTCGGCCTTTCTGCCCCAGGTCTGCTCCCGGCTGGTGCAGCTGCTGCCGCGTCTCAAGCGCCTGAGGGTCCGCCGCACTTGGCGCGGACTTTACCCCATGACGCCGGACGGCTCGCCGATCGTGGGGTGGAGCCGCGACGTCAGGGGCCTCCTGCACGCCACCGGCATGTGCGGGCAGGGACTCATGCTCGGCACCGGTGCGGGCGAGCTGGTGGCGCGGCTGGTTACCCAAACGACCACGGCCGCCGACGCGGTCGTCCTGGAAGAGTTCTCGCCGCAGCGGGAGTTCAAGGGGACCGAGAAGCTCAAGTGACGGCCTCGGAATCCACCCACCGTTTACCTGGAAAGGAGATGATCATGTCCGGCTGCGATCTGAAACCCGTCAAAACCTTCGCCTACGAGCGCCCGGCCATCAACAAGGGCTACGCCAACCAGACGCTCCGCCTGGACCTCTCCCGTTTGGAGCTGGCCATCCGGCCGGTCACGGGGGGGATGAAGGATCTTTTCATCGGCGGCAAGGGCTTCGACCTCTGGCTGCTCTGGAACGCCGTCCAGCCCACGACGCGTTGGAACGACCCCGAGAACGCCCTATGCATCGCCTGCGGCCCCCTGGGCGGAACGCCCGCCTACCCGGGCTCCGGCAAGAGCATCGCCGCCGCGATCTCGCCGCTCACCGGGGCTCCGATCGATTCGAACGTCGGCGGCTATTTCGGGCCTTACCTGAAATATGCCGGCTTCGATGCGCTCGAGGTACAGGGCAAGGCGGATCGGGAGGTGGTCGTGTTCATCGACGGCATCGACCGGAAGGTCGAGGTGTTCGAGGCCGCGGGGCTGCCGGAGGACGCCTACGGGCTTTCCGAGGTGCTGACCACGCATTTCGCCCAGGGCCGGCCGCGCGACGTCTCGGTCGTGTCGACCGGGCCCGGGGCCAAACACACCTTTTTCGGCTGCCTCAACTTCAGCTGGTACGACCCCAAGCGCAGGCGCGCCCGCTACAAACAGGCCGGCCGCGGCGGCATCGGCACCGTCTTCGCCGAAAAGAGGCTCAAGGCCCTGGTCGCCCGCTGGGACTCCGGCATCTCCATCGACACCAACGCCCCGGCGGACCGGGAGCGGCTGAAGCAGGTCGCCAAGTTGCACGCGCGGGAAATCGTCGAGCTCGACCCCAGGCAGAACGAAATGGCCGTGATCGGCACCACCCACCTCGTCACCATCATGGACGACCACGATCTGCTGCCCACCCACAACTTCCGCTACGGCAGCCACCGGGAGGCCGCCAATCTGGGCCAGGCGGTGTTCCGGCGCCTCTTCGACCCCGGCTACGACGGCTGCTGGATGGGGTGCACCGTGGCCTGCTCCCACGGGGTGCGGGACTTCACCCCGCTGAGCGGGCCCTACCGCGGCCGCAAGGTCTTCGTCGACGGGCCCGAGTACGAGACCGTGGCGGGCTGCGGTTCGCTGCTCGGCATCTTCGACCCCCACACCGTGATCGAGCTGAATTTCTATTGCGACGCCTACGGTCTGGACACGATCTCGGTCGGGACGGCGACCGCCTTTGCCATGGAGTGCTTCGAGCTCGGCCTGATCGACGACCGGCACACCGGCGGGCTGGAGCTGTATTTCGGAAACCGCGCCGCCGCCCTCGAGATCGTGCACCAGATGGCGCGGGGGGAGGGGTTCGGCAAAATCGTCGGGCAGGGCGTGCGCCGGATGAAGCGCCGGTTTGCCGAGGAGTTCGGCGCCGACCCGGTGGTCATGGCCGACATCGGCATGGAGTCCAAGGGGCTGGAGTTCTCCGAGTACATGACCAAGGAGTCGCTCGCCCAGCAGGGCGGCTACGGCCTGGCGCTCAAGGGGCCCCAGCACGACGAGGCTTGGCTCATTTTCCTCGACATGGTGCACAACTTCATGCCGACCTTCGAGCAGAAAGCCGAGGCGCTGCACTGGTTCCCGATGTTCCGCACCTGGTTCTCCCTCTGCGGCCTGTGCAAGCTGCCCTGGAACGATATCATCCCCGAGGACAACCAGGCCACCCCGGAGCCCGCCAAGGTGATGAAGCACGTCGCCTGGTACGCGGAGTACTTCAGCGCCGTCACCGGCCGGGAGTCGACCCCGGAGGACCTCATCCGCATGAGTGAGGCGGTGTACAACTTCCAGCGGGTGTTCAACCTGCGCATGGGCTTCGGCCGCCGGGAGCACGATGCCCTTCCCTATCGGGCCCTGGGGCCGGTGACCGAGCTCGAGTACGAGTCCCGCGCCGAGCGCTACGACAAGCAGCTCACGGACACCTGCCAGCTCGACATCGCCGGCAAGAGCACGGCGGAGAAGCTGGCCCTGCTGCGCGGGTTCCGCGAACGGCAGTATGAAACCCTCAAGGACGCGGTCTACCAGCGCCGCGGCTGGACTCCCGAGGGCATCCCCACTCTCGCCACCGTCAAGCGCCTCGGCATCGATTTCCCGGAGGTGGTGGCCCTGCTCGCGGCCAACGGGGTGACGGCGTGATCCGGGTGGCCGGAAAAGAACACCCCTGGCGTCCGGGAATGAGTGTCGCGGATCTGCTCCGGGAACTGGGCGATGTCCAAGAGACGCCCGTGGTGCGCATCGACGACCGGTACGTGTCGCGGCCGAACTATGCCGACGCGATCATCCCGGACAACGCCGAAATCTTCCTGATCCCGATGATCGCCGGCGGGTGATGCCAACGGCCCTCTCATGGCTGCGCTCCCTTCTCAGCGGTGGACCGGAGACAAAACGGGCTCAGATCGGACCCCCTCCATCCCGGCCGCGCCCGGTGGGAGTGCACCCCCAATCGTCGGCGGACCATCCTCCCCCCACGTCCGCGACAGGTTGATTTTCCGCGGGATTTTTGCCCGCGCGAGTTTGCCAACCCCACGCGAGTGTGGTAATCTACACATCTATCCGGATGCCGTTTCCGCTTCGGCCCGGGCAGGTTTTTCTATTTCAAGCTCAAGTTCCGCCGCCGTTCGACCGATAATTTTGGTAGCCTGCGCGCCGGGTTTCGGCATCGCGATCCGCTTCAGGCGCGGCCAGCCGGCCGGCGGTCCCGCGGAGCTTTCGGGAGGTGGGCCGTAGGATGTTTGTCATGGGCAATCTGCTGGTGGCGCTGGCCAAGGTGCTGGGCCTGGTGCTGAACATCTACATGTGGGTCATCATCGCCCGTGCAATTCTCTCGTGGGTGAGCCCGGACCCGTACAACCCGATCGTGCGGTTGCTTCACGGACTGACGGAGCCGGTGTTGTCGCAGTTCCGCAGGCGGTTGCCGCTGGTCTTCGGGGGCATCGACCTGGCCCCGTTGGTGGTTTTGCTGCTGATCATTTTCCTGGAGACGTTCGTGGTCAACAGCCTGCTCCAGATGGCCGCCGGGCTGCACTGACCCGACCCGCAAGGAGAAACCATGGCGCTCACCCCTCTTGACATCCAACAGCAGCGCTTCCGCAAGCGCCTGCAGGGCTATGACCCCCGAGAGGTCGAGACCTTTTTGGAGCAGGCCGCCGCCGCCCTGGAGAGCCAGCAGCGGGAAAACCTGCGCCTGGCCGAAGAGGTCCACCAGCTCCAGGCGGAGATCGAGCAGCACCAGCGGCGGGAGGGGACGTTCAAGCGCGTCCTGCTGCACTCCCAGAAGGTCCTTGACCAGATGAAGACCAACGCCGAGAAGCAGGCCGACCTGATCGTGGCCGATGCGGAGGGCAAGGGGGCCAAGCTCCTGCAGCAGGCCCAGCAGCGCCTGGCACAGCTCCAGGAGCATATCGGGCAACTCAAGCGCCAGCGGGTTCAGATCGAAGTGGAGATCGCCTCGGTCCTCGAGTCGCACCGCCGCATCCTGAGCCTGAACCAGGAGCAGGTCAGCGCCAACGACGACCAGGATGACAAATTGAAGGTCCTGAAGCCGGCCAAATGAATCGCGCGGCCCCCGGTGGGAGGGCGCGCCGAACCCAGAGGTTTCCATGGCGAAGATCGATGCGTTTTTCAAGCTGATGCACGAACAGGGCGCCTCCGACCTGCACCTGGTGGCCGGTCAGCCCCCGGCGCTGCGCATCCGCGGCGAGGTCGAGCGCGTCAAATTCAAAGTGCTGACCAGCGACGACCTCCGCTCCATGCTCTACGAAATCACCCCGGAAAACAAAATCAAGGTCTTCGAGGAGACCGGCGATGTGGATTTCGGCTACGAAATCCCCGGATTGGCCCGCTACCGCGCCAACTTCTTCATGCAGAAAAACGGCGTGGGCGCCGTTTTTCGGGAAATCCCCAACACCATCATGACGGCCGAACAATTGGGGCTGCCCCCGGTGGTATCGAAGCTCGCGATGCTGCCGCGGGGGTTGGTCCTGGTAACCGGCCCCACCGGCAGCGGCAAGTCCACGACTCTCGCCTCCATCATCGATGTGGCCAACCGCAACCGCAAAGACCACATCATCGCCGTCGAGGACCCAATCGAGTTCGTCCACCAGAGCCAGGGCTGCATCATCAACCAGCGCGAGGTCGGCATCCACACCAAGTCCTTTTCCGCCGCCCTGCGCGGTGCGCTGCGCGAGGACCCGGACATCATCCTGGTCGGCGAAATGCGGGACCTGGAGACGATCTCCCTTGCGGTCGAGGCCGCCACCACCGGCCATCTGGTGTTTTCGACCCTGCACACCTCGGGGGCCGCCAAAACCGTGGACCGGGTGATCGAGGTCTTCCCCTCCCAGGAGCAGGCCCTGATCCGCTCGACGCTGGCCGAAGGCTTGCGGGCGGTGATTTCACAGGTGCTTTTCAAGCGGGTCGACAAGATCGGCCGGATCGTGGCCCTGGAGATCATGATCGCCACCCCGGCCGTGCGCAACCTGATCCGGGAGGCCAAGGTCCACCAGATCCCCTCGATGATCCAAACCGGAAAAAAATACGGGATGACGCTGCTGGACGATGCGATCATGGAGCTGTTCAAGCGCGGAGCCATCAGCGCCGATGATGCCTATGCCAAGTCCAACGACAAGGCGCGTTTCCGCCCGTTGCTGAAGGGCACACCGGTGGATTTCACGGAAGCATGATTTTGCGGGGTGCGGGCATCCCGCCAAATCATAACGGGTGGGGGACCCGGGGACTCCGCCGGCCGTCAAGGCGTTCCCCATTTACCGCGGCGGCCGGTTGTGAACGATGGTCTTTCAAAAAGAGGGCTTAAGTGAAAAAGCAGGAGATCGACCACATTCTGGTCAAAATGCTCGATGCGCACCGCGAGGTGTCGGACCTCAATTTCACCGTCGGCAAACCCATGCAGGTCGAAAGCTCGGGGGAACTGCTCCCGGTGGAAGTCCGGGGTCATCTCAAGCCGCTGACCCCGTTCCAGACCGAGGTGATCGCCCTCAACCTCATCAACCAGGACCGGCGGTTGACCGAGACCCTGCTTGCAACGGGCTCCTGCGACCTCTCCTATGCCTTGCCGGGCAAAGCCCGCTTCCGGGTCAACATCTTTTCCCAGGGGAGCAACTACTCCATCGTCTGCCGCAAGCTGGAGTCGAAGATCCCCACGATCGACGAGCGGGGGCTGCCCAAGACCCTGCACCAGATCGCCAAAGAGAAAAACGGAATCGTCTTTGTGACGGGCGCCACCGGCTCCGGCAAGACCACCAGCCTTGCCGCCATTTTAGACGAAATCAACGAAACGCGCTCGGTGCATGTCGTCACCCTCGAGGACCCGGTCGAGTACCAGCACCCCCACAAGAAATCCACCTTCAACCAGCGCGAACTCGGCATGGATTTCGACTCCTATGCCAACGGGCTGCGGGCGGCCCTGCGCCAGGCGCCCAAGGTGATCCTGGTCGGCGAAATGCGCGACCGGGAGACGGTCGAGATCGGGTTGACCGCGGCGGAAACGGGCCACCTCGTGCTGACCACCCTGCACACGATCGACGCCGGCTCGACCATCAACCGAATCTTGGGCATGTTCGCACGGGAGGATGAGCAGCAGATCCGCATCCGCCTGGCGGACTGCCTGCGCTGGGTGGTCTGCCAGCGGCTGCTTCCCAAGGTGGGCGGGAGCCGGGTGGCCACCTTCGAGATCCTCGGCACCAGCCTGCGGGTCAAGGACGTCGTTCTCAACGGGGAGTCCGAGGGCCGGACCTACCACGAGATCATGGAGGCCGGCAACGCCTTCGGGATGGTCACCTTCGACCAGCATCTGGTCAATCTTTACGAGCAGGGGCTGATCTCCCAGGAGACGGCCATGGCCTACGCGTCGCACCGCGGAAACGTCGGCCGGGGCATCGACATGATCAAAAGCGCCCGAGGTGAAACCACCACCGACATCGGCAAGCTGGAGATCGACCGCGCTTACGCCAAGATGATCTGAAGGGGAGTGCCCGATGGACATCACGTGTGCCGCCTGCCAGGGCAGGTTCAAGATCGCCGACGATAAAATCCCCGCCGGACGGTCGGCGTCGTTTGCCTGCCCGAACTGCCGGACCCGCATCGCGGTCAATGCCGAACCGGGCCCGGCCGGCGAGCGGGTGGCTCTCAACGAGGTCGACACCGGTGTCTACAACCCCGCCGACCGCCCCTTTGATTTTATCGAGGAGGAAGGCAAGACGGCGCTCGTCTGCGAGCAGTCGCCGCAGCTTCAAAAATCCATCAACGACACCCTGCACCTGATGGAATACCAGATCACCGTGGCGGACAACGCCCGCGACGCGCTGAAGCGCATGCGCTACCATGTCTACGACATCGTCGTGGTGGATGAGGATTTCGACACCCGCACCCCCGAGGCCAACGGTGTGTTGATCTACCTGGAGCGCATGGCGATGAACACGCGGCGCAACATGTTTGTGACCCTGGTCTCCAGCCGTCACCGGACCATGGACAACATGACGGCGTTGATGAAAAGCGTCAACCTGATCGTCAACACCAAGAACATGGACGACCTCGGGAAGATCCTGAGCCGCGGGTTGACCGAGCATCTCGCCTTCTACCGGGTCCACCGCGAGAAGCTCAAGGAAGCCGGCCGGGCGTAAGCCGGCCGGCCTTCGAACATGGCAGGCCGAATCGATGCGGTCGGCGACGGGGTTTCGCTGATCCATCTCACGCCTTCGCTGGAGGGGTTCGAGGGATTCCTCGGCGCCTGGTTCGCGGCCGGGCCGCCCGCCTTCCTGGTCGACGTCGGCCCCGGCTCCACGGCCGGACAGCTGCTGCAGGCCTTGGACGCGCTCGGCGTGACCCGCCTGGACTACATCCTGATCACCCATATCCATCTCGACCACGCCGGGGCCATCGGCCGCGTTTCGGAGCGCTTCCCCCAGGCGCGGGTCGTCTGCCACGAAAACGCGATTGCCCACCTGGTGGACCCCGCCCGCTTGTGGGCCGGCGCCCGGAAGGTGCTCGGACCGGTCGCGGACGGCTACGGGCCGATGGACCCTGTGCCCCCGGGGCGCTTCATCGCGGCCCATGAATTCGCCGCCGGCGGCATCAGCGCGCTGATCACCCCCGGTCATGCCCCCCACCATGTCAGCTACCGCACCCCGGGTGTTTTGTTTGCGGGCGAGGCCTGCGGCGTGTGGTACCGTTTTCCCGGGGGAGAGGAGTACCTGCGGCCCGCGACACCGCCGCGGTTTTTCGCGGATATCGCCCTGCAGAGCATCGCGGCCCTGATGGCGTGCGCCCCCGGCCGCATGGCCGTGGGGCACCTGGGGCTGACCGACGACGGCCTTGGCCTGCTCCGCCGCCATCGCGACCAGTTGCTGTTTTGGGAGCAATGGCTCGCAGCGCACGTTCAAACACCGACCGGCAGCGACTTTCTGGAGCGCGCCCGGGACGGCCTGCTGCGCGTGGACCCGGGGCTGGCCGCCTTCGGCCGGTTCTCGCCTGCGGCGCAAGCGCGGGAAAAATACTTTCTCGGCAACAGCATCAGCGGCATGTTGGGGTGGGTGTCGGCAGGACCGACGGCGCACGCGCTCTAGCGGGCGGACCCAAGCGCTGCGATCACGCCTGCGGTTCAGGCGTTGAGGAGGGCATCGACGATCTTGACGGTGGCCAGGGTGTTGGCCACATTGTGCACCCGCACCATGTGGGCGCCGTTCATCACGGCCGCCGCCACCGCGGCCTGGGTGCCGGTTTCCACCACCGGCCGGTCCGGAGAAAGCTCCTCCTCGCTCGCGCGCCGCACCAGCTGGCGGATGAACGACTTGCGCGAGGGCCCCACCAGCAGAGGCATGTCCAACGCGGCAAAATCGGCGAGACGGTTGAGCAGCTTCAGGTTGTGCCCGATGGTTTTGCCGAAGCCGATGCCCGGGTCGACGACCAGCATGGACCGGGGGACCCCGTGGCGTTCCGCGGCGGCGGCCGCGGCGAGCAGCTCGGCGCCGATCTCGCCCGTCAGGTCGTCGTAGTGGGGGGCCACCTGCATTGTGCGCGGGTCGCCCTGCATGTGCATCAGGACCAGGGGCACCCGGAACTCCGCCGCAACCATTGCAATCCCCGGGTCGGACCTCAAACCCGAGATGTCGTTCACCAGCGAGGCCCCCGCCTCCAGCGCCTGCCGGGCGACACGGCTTTTGGTGGTGTCGATGCTGATGGGCACCGCGACCCGTTCCGCCAGGGCCGCGATCACGGGCGTTACGCGCCGGATCTCCTCCTCGGTCGTCACGGGTTCGGAAAACGGCCGCGTGGACTCTCCGCCGACATCGATGATGTCCGCTCCCTCGGCGGCCATGCGCTCCCCCTGGGCCACAGCCTCAGCCGGGTCCAGGAAGCGGCCGCCGTCGGAGAATGAATCCGGGGTCACATTGAGTACGCCCATGATGCCGGTCCGCTCTCCCAGGTCCAGCACGTGGCGGCCCCAGGCGATCCGGTATGCCTTCCGGGCGTGCATCTTCAGGCCAGCGCCGGCTTGGGCTCCTCTGCCGGCAGCGGCTGCTCCTGGGGGGGGTGGAGTTCCTCGTCGCTGTCAATGCGTTTGGAGGGCAGCTGAATGCCGGGGCGCATGGACAGGATGATCTCATCCAGCTCCTTGCCCATGACGGTCTCTTTTTCGAGCAGGACGTCCGCGAGTTTTTTCAGAATGTCCAGGTTCTCCAACAGCACGCTGCGAGCGCGCTCGTAGCACGCCTTGATCAGCTGGTTGATCTCCTGGTCGATCTTCTGGGCGGTGGCGTCCGAGTAGTCGCGATGCTGGACGATCTCGCGGCCCAGGAAGACATGCTCCTCGCCCTTGGCGTAGTTCAGCGGGCCGAGCGCGTCGCTCATCCCCCAGCTGCGGATCATTTTTTCGGCCAGGGCGGTGGCTTGTTTGATATCGTTGGCCGCACCGGTGCTGATGCGATTGAACACGATTTCCTCGGCCACCCGGCCGCCGTAGGCGACCGACAGCTCGCTCTCCAGCTGATCGCGGAATTTGAAGTCTCTCTCCTCGGGCAGAAACCAGGTCACCCCGGCCGCGCGGCCGCGGGGGATGATGGTAATTTTGTTGACGGCATCGGTTTCCGGCAGAAAACGCGCCACCAGCGCGTGGCCGCCCTCATGGAAGGCCGTCACCTTGCGGTCCTCCTCTTTGATGACCTTCGACTTGCGCTCCAGGCCCATGTAGACTTTGTCCTTGGAGTCCTCGAAGTCGCGCATGTCCACCCGCTCTTTGCCGCGCTTCGCGGCAAGGAGCGCCGCCTCGTTGACCAGGTTTTCCAGATCGGCCCCGGAAAAGCCGGGGGTGCCTTTGGCGAGGATGCGTGCGCTGACATCGGTCGCCACGGGGGTCTTACGCATGTGCACCTGCAGGATTTTCTCCCGGCCTCTGATATCGGGCAGAGATACCACCACCTGGCGGTCGAAGCGCCCCGGGCGCAGCAGGGCCGGGTCGAGGACATCGGGCCGGTTGGTGGCCGAGATCAGGATGACGCCTTCGTTGGACTCGAATCCGTCCATTTCCACCAGCAGCTGATTCAGCGTCTGCTCGCGTTCGTCGTGGCCGCCCCCCAGCCCGGCCCCCCGGTGCCGGCCGACGGCGTCGATTTCGTCGATGAAAATGATGCACGGGGCGTTTTTCTTGCCCTGGACGAAGAGGTCTCTCACCCGCGAGGCGCCCACGCCGACGAACATTTCCACGAAGTCGGAGCCGCTGATGCTGAAAAAGGGCACGCCGGCTTCACCGGCGATGGCCCGGGCCAGCAGGGTTTTGCCCGACCCCGGGGGGCCCATCAAAAGAACTCCCTTGGGGATTCGGCCGCCCAGCCGCGTGAACTTCTTGGGGTCCTTCAGGAAATCGACTATTTCCTGAAGCTCCTCCTTGGCCTCGTCGATGCCCGCCACGTCGGCGAACGTGACCTTTTCGGAGGTGTCCGACATGAGCCGGGCGCGGCTTTTTCCGAATGACAGGGCTTTGCCGCCACCGGATTGCATCTGCCGCATGAAAAAGATCCAAACCCCGATCAGCACCAGCATGGGGAACCAGGACATGAGCAACGACATGTACCAGGGAGAGTCGGACTCGGGTTTGGCGCTGATCATCACCCGCTTCTGCCTCAGCAGCGGCATCAGTTCAGAGTCCGGCGGGGCGTAGACTTTGTAACGGGCACGGTTGACGTCCGTCACGTAGAGCTCCCGGCCCTGGATCACGACTTCCGCCACGCGGTCCTCGTTGACCAGGGTCAGGAACTGGGAATAATTCAGGGTGGATTCGGTGAGGTGCTGTTGACTGAAAAGGTTGTAGAGCATGATCATCATGAGGGTGATGACCAGCCACAAGGCCAGATTTTTGTAGAAAGGGTTCAAATGCAGTGACCTCCTGGGACGGGTGGACCTTGAGAGCAGAATCCAGACTTCCCGGGAATTATTTCGTAAATCTTTTGAAAATTCAAGGCTTAACTTATGATCGAGCGTGGCCCGCGAACGGTGGCCCCCTGCCGCCACAACCCCGTCGACAGAAAAGGATCGGTCCCCTGCCGCAAGCCAGACCATCCAAGGCCCGACAGGCCGGCCGATTCCAGCTGCGTCTATGCTACATTACCATTCTAACCACGCCTCAGGGTTTCGCAAGCCGCCGCACCACCGTTAAAACTCGCCGCGTTCGCGGCGTCACCGCAGCGCTGGCGTCCAACCGGTGGCCTGCAACCCACAGGACGCGACCTTCGCAGACGAGAAGCGGGCATCGCCGCCGCTCGTCCCGACCGACCTTATGATCGACAAAGTATTTTTTAAGCTTCTGCGTTCCGGCCACCCCCAGGGGGGTGAAACGGTCACCAGCTCTGAAGTTGCGCACGACCAAGGGAAACCTGGCGATGTCCAGGTCCAAAAACGCCTGCTGCGGGCCTGCGGCCAGGGGGGAGGGCAGCGCATCGATGGAGACCGCGGCCAGTTCCAGGCATTCGCCGGTTTCCTCTATCCTGAGCTGCCCACAGCCGGAGACGGTGTAGGCATAGTCCGGCGGCGGGTGTAAAAGCCCGCGTGCGGCGGCGCCTGCGTCGGCCGCAATTTCGATGTGGGGCCCACGGCGCCACACGCGGATGCGGTCGGGCAGGTCCAGGGGGCCGGCGTCGTCGGAACGCTGCGTCATGGCCCGGATGCGTTCGACATGGTCGAATTGGAGCCGGCGCAAATCCCCTTTGGCATGGTGGATGGCTCTGCGGATCACTCGCCGCGCCGCGGCCACGTGCATCCGGCTCAGGGTCGAAGCGGTCAGGACGATCCACCCGTCGCCGTCGGCCACCCGGGTATCGTTGAGCAGGGGGTCGATCAACGACTCCAGCCACTGCTCCTCATCTCTCAGAATCAGGCCGGTACGGCCGAGGACGCTGCGGACCCTCGGGTGGTAGTCGCGCTCCAGGTGCGGGATCAACCGGCCCCGGATGCGATTGCGCGTATAGGTCTCCTCGGCATTCGAGTCGTCGGTGACGGTCGCCAGCCCCCGGGCCTCCACGTAGGCCGTGATGTCGGCGCGATGGGCCAGGATCAGGGGCCGGATGTATTTGCCGTCGCGGACCGCCGGGATGCCTGCGAGTCCCAGACGCCCGCTGCCCCGCAGGAGATTGAGCAGCAGGGTTTCGGCGCTGTCGTCCGCATGGTGGCCCAGCGCAATCTTCGCAAAGCCTCGCTGGGTCGCAATCTCGTCCAAAAAGGCGTAGCGCACCTGCCGGGCGGCTTCTTCGATCGAAAGACCCCGACGTTTTTGCGGGCCGCGCAGGTCGGCTCGGCGCGAGTAAAACGGCAGCCCCCGCTCGAGCGCCATCCGGCGGACGAACTCTTCGTCCCGGTCGGCGGCGGGGCGAAGCCCGTGGTGGAGGTGGGCGATGGCCAGACGAAGGCCCCGGGCGGGTGCACGGTCCCAGAGCAGGTGGAGCAGCGCGACCGAATCCGGGCCGCCGGATACGCCGACCAGGACCGCTTCGCCCGCCGACAGCAGAGGGTGGTTTTGCAGCGTGCGGTCTACGATCCGGTCAAGACGGCTGTCGGGAGCCGATGCGCGATCATTCATGATGCCCCATGCCTTCAAACGCCATCCGCGAGCGGTTTGCGCTTCACCGCGGCGTTTCCGTGACGAATCGCTGCAACGTCGATCGCAATGATTACGTTAGCGATGCGACCAAGTCAATCTGGGGGTCGGGCCCACGGCCGTATTTTCCTTTTTCGGCTTGAAAAATAAAGCGAAACGAGTATGCTGATGTGCGTCTCGCCACTTGCGGCCCGCCCGCCGGGAAACCCGATGCGCCCGCTTCGGGTGTCAGCGAGGGCCCCCGGAATTCGGAATCCGGTCGCCACGCAACAGGCGGTCACGAACCTCGTCAGGTCCGGAAGGAAGCAGCGATAAGTGACGCAGCCTGTGTCGTGGTCCGCTGCCGGTGAATGAATCCCCGGGGGCCCTTTCTGTCAAGTTTGCCTACCTGCCTGCCGGATCTTATCCATCCACCACCGGCACCGTCCCGCCTTCCGGCGTCAGGCCCTGACGCACATGCGGATCTTGAGTAATAACCCTTTATTTTTCCGGATAAAAGCCTGCGGACGTTTCTTGACATGGAAGTGGGCTGCCTTATCATCTTGGTCAAATCGACGATGCAGTCCGCGGAGAGTCCAAAAACATGAGTGAAAAAAAGCAGAGGACCGTCCCGACCGAATACGAGGAAACGGAACGGGTCGATGAGGGGTCTGATCAACAGACCGTCGAGGGCTCGGCCCCTGGATCGACGGAAGAGCAACGGGCGGATCTGGAAAGAAGGCTGGAGGCCAAAGAGCAGGAGATCCGCGAGACCGTAGACAAATTGTTGCGTGTCTCAGCTGACTTCGAGAACTACAAGAAGCGCTCGGCGCGCGAGATAGAGGAGTTCAGGAAGTACGCCAACCAGGCCCTGCTGAAGGAGATGCTCTCTGCCCTGGATCATATCGAGTTGGCCATTCGAGCGGCATCCGATAAAGGCGCCCCCGGGTCGAACATCGGCGAGGGGCTTAACCTAACGCTCAAGGAGCTCCAGCGCATTTTCAAAAAGTTCGATGTCAAGGCCATCGAAGCGGAGGGCATGCCGTTCAACCCGGAGTTCCATGAGGCCATGCTGCGCGAGGAATCGGAAACGATGCCGGAAAACACGGTGCTGCGCGAGATGCAGAAAGGGTACATGATCGGCAAGCGGCTCTTGAGGCCGGCGCTGGTGGTGGTTTCCGCTGCCCCGGCGGTGCCGTCCTGATCGGGCCGCTCCGGCGATGCAAAACGAAGGCGCTGAAGTATTGGGTGTCATCATCTTTTCATTCGAATCATTAAGTGAATTATAAGGAGGATTGACGAACATGCCGAAGGTCATTGGAATCGATCTGGGCACCACCAATTCCTGCGTGGCGGTCATGGAGGGAGGGGAGGCGAAGGTCATCACCAACCCGGAGGGAGGGCGCACCACCCCGTCGGTGGTCGGAATCACGGAAAGCGGCGAACGGCTGGTCGGCCAGATAGCCAAACGCCAAGCCATCACCAACCCCGAAAACACGGTTTTCGGCGTCAAGCGGCTCATCGGGCGCAAGTACGCCTCCAAAGAGGTCCAGTACGACAAAAAGGTTCTGCCCTACCGAATCGACGAGGCGTCGAACGGCGACGCCCGCTTGACGATCCGCGGCAAGCCATACAGCCCGGCTGAAATCTCCTCGTTCATCCTGTCGTTCATCAAGAAATATGCCGAAGACTACCTGGGCGAAAAGGTGACGGACGCCGTCATCACCGTGCCGGCGTACTTCGACGACAGCCAGCGGCAAGCCACCAAGGACGCCGGAAAAATTGCGGGCTTGAACGTCCTGCGCATCATCAATGAGCCCACCGCCGCAGCTCTGGCCTACGGCATGGACAAGAAGCGCGAAGAGAAGATCGCGGTTTTCGACCTGGGCGGGGGGACCTTCGACATATCGGTGCTCGAGATCGGAGAGGGGGTGTTCGAGGTCAAAGCCACCAACGGAGACACCCACCTGGGCGGCGACGACTTCGACATGCGGTTGATCACCTACCTGGCCGATGAGTTCAAAAAAGATCAGGGCATCGATCTGCGCAACGACAAGATGGCCTTGCAGCGCCTGAAGGAGGCGGCGGAGAAGGCGAAGGTCGAGCTGTCCACCTCGATGGAGACCGACATCAACCTGCCCTTCATCACCGCCGACGCCAGCGGGCCCAAGCACATGAACCTTAAAATCACCCGTGCCAAGCTCGAAGGGCTGGTGGGCGATCTGCTGGACAAGCTCGAGGGACCCTGCCGGACCTGCATGCAAGACGCGGGCTTGAGCCCGCGCGAAATCCACGAGGTGATCCTGGTCGGCGACATGACGCGCATGCCCGCGGTCCAGGAGCGGGTGCGGCGCATCTTCGGCAAGGAACCCCACAAAGGAGTGAACCCGGACGAGGTGGTGGCGGTGGGCGCGGCCATCCAGGGCGCAGTCCTGAAAGGCGATGTCAAGGACGTCCTGCTGCTGGACGTGACCCCGCTCTCCTTGGGCATTGAAACCCTGGGCGGTGTGATGACCAAGCTGATCGAGAAGAACACCACCATCCCGACCCGCAAGAGTCAGGTGTTCTCGACGGCCACCGACAGCCAGCCGGCGGTGTCCATCCATGTGCTGCAGGGCGAGCGCGAAATGGCCTCCAGCAACAAGACCCTGGGCCGCTTCGAACTGGTGGGCATCCCTCCGGCGCCGCGTGGGGTTCCGCAGATCGAAGTCACCTTCGACATCGACGCCAACGGGATCGTGAACGTTTCGGCCAAGGACAAAGCCACCGGCAAGGAGCAATCCATCCAGATTACCGCCTCATCAGGCTTGACCAAGGAAGAGATCGACAAGATGGTCAAAGATGCCGAGGCCCACGCCGACGATGACCGCAAGAAGCGGGAACTGGTCGAGGCACGCAACCAGGCCGACACGCTCATTTATTCCACGGAGCGCTCGATCAAGGACCTGGGCGAGAAGGTGGATGCGGCCACCAAGACCAAGGTCGAGGAAGCCGTCCAAAAGCTGCGCAAGGCCATGGAAGGCGAGGACAAGGACGAGATCCGGCGCTTGAGCGAGGAGCTCACCAACGCCTCCCACAAACTGGCCGAGGCCATGTATCAGCAGGCGTCGCAGGCCGAGGGGCGGGGCGCCGGCGGCGGTGCGGAAGCCTCCGAAGGGGCCAAGGCCTCGAAACCGGAAGAAGATGTGGTGGATGCGGATTTCGAAGAGGTCAAGGACGACAAAAAATAGCGGCGGCGGCCCGCGTCTGCCGGCACCGACCCCGCGCGGCACCCGCCCCGCGGGGTCGTTTTAGGAGGTGTGAGCATGGAGGTCAAGAAGATCCTGTGGCCGACGGATTTTTCCCGGATCGCCGAGAAGGCACTACCCCACGTGAAATCGCTGACCGAAAAGTACGGGGCGGAGATCCACGTCCTCTACGTGATCGAAGACGTGGCCCATCATGACGGCTGGTACGGGGCGTTCGAGGAGAAGCGGGTGAAGGAACTCATGGAGCATGCCAACAAAACTGCCTCCAAGCGCCTTGCCCAGCTTTGCGAAAAATACATGGACGGCTGCCCGCTTTATGTCAAGCACGTGGCTGCGGGCGACCCGGCCCGGGAAATCCTCAAGCTGATCGACACGGAAAAAGTGGATTTGGTCGTGATGGCCAGCCACGGGGCCAAGGGCAATTTCCGCTTCGGAAGCGTGGCGGAAAAAGTGATGAAGAACTCGCCGGCGCCTGTGACCGTCATCCCGGTGGAACCGGCACGCTGAGGAGCTGCCGCCTTAAGCCTGTTTTGGTGCCGATCTATTGGAACGCGGGGTGCCCGGCGTCTTCCCGGGAGGGCGGGGCATCACCCCCCGGATGTTTGCGGGAAAGCGGTGTTGGCATAAAGGTACTCCAGCTTCTCCTTGTGCTTGAGCTCCTCGTTGGCCATTCGGAGCAACATATCCTTCACGCTGCCCGCCGGGTGCTGGTCGGCGAGATCCGTGTAAAACGAGTGCGAACGGGCTTCCCGGTGCGCGCCGACCAGGAAAACCTCCGCACGGCTCATGGCGGCTGAAGGGGCCGGCTCCTGCTGATGTTCGGCGATGCGGTAAAACACCACCTCGCTCAGGCGCAGCGGGCTATCTCCGAATCCACCCTCGCGGTATTTCACCAAGAACGCCTTGTGGTCCTGCTCCTCGGCGGCGATCCACTCCAGGGTTTCCGTGACGGCGGGGTCCTGCGTGTGGGTCTGGATCTGCTTGTAAAAACGGTAGGCCTCCTCCTCGCGTTTGATTGCCGTGTCGATCAGTGCCGACAGGTTCTTGTCCATTTTGGCTCCTTCCCTGCTTTTGCCGCCCGGGTGTTTCATTCCCCCTATCGGGCGCGTTTATTAAACCGGCAATAAAACATGTTCAAATGGGGACCCGTCCGTCCCGGCCGCGTCCGGTGGGAGGGCGGCCGCCGTGAAGCACCGGGTCCGAGGGGGACGTTTTTGGCGATGGTGTGGACATGGCTCTTATCATGGGTGATGGGTACGATCAACATCAGTGGGATCAAGGCGATGGCTGCCCCCAGGTGGCAACCGGACAGGCCCCACGCCGGCTCACCGCATTTTCAACCGCGCCCCAGGCCGTCGCGATCGCCAGCCCGGACCCGCATTTCATGCGCATCCAGTCCTGATGGGCCAGGATCGAGCCTGCGGCGAACAGGTTCGCATGCGCCGGCCGACCGGAAGGATCCAGCGGCCGGAATGATGCGTCGATTTCGAGGCCGGCGCGGTTCACGGGATGGCCGCGGGGGTCGAGGAATTCCGCTCGATGCCAGTGCGCCCGCCTTTCCGGCTGACGGACCGGGAGACCGAAGAGCGCTTCGCGCACAAGCTGTCGGTCCGCCTTGAGCCCGCCGCCCATGAAACGGCCGGTCGCGAGGACCACCGCAGGCGCCCGGATCGTGAGTTCGGGCTCGATGCGCCCGATCTCCAGGAGGAAATCCCCGCCCGGCGGGATATGGGCGCGAAAGACGCGGTTCTCGAGAAACAGCGCTACCCCCTTTGCCCCCAGCCCGCGCTCGAAGGTCTCCTTCAACCGCAGCCCGGTCGTCCCGGGGGGCATGGTGGGGATTTCGAAGACCGGCATCCCCAGGCGCTGCTCGACATCCCTCAAAACCGCTACGGGCCGGGAAATCCCGAGGATGGCGGGAAGCCCGATGGTTTCGACCCCCTCGAGGTGCGGGGCGAGGGCCTCTGCGAGCAACCGGCGATGGGTTTCGAGTTCCAAGCTTCGCGCCAGGCGTTCCGCGAACACCTCGCCGTTGCCCGCCACGCGCGGCAACACCAGGCGGGTTGTTCGCAACCCCGGCCAGGAGTCCCCCGCCGTCGCGGCGATCTGTCGGGCGCTGAAACCCTTCAACCCCTCGACGTCCGCCAGCAGGCACGGCCGCTTGCGTTCCCAGGCATCCACACCGGCCCAGAGGGTCTGGGGGACCCGGTAGGTGGTTTTGAGGGTGCCGAGCGAGGTCAGAACGGCCACATTGCGATCCGGGAGGCCCCTGAACGGCATCCCGTTCGTCTCGAAAAAATCCAGGAGTTCATCCAGGGCGCTGCGGATGGCATCGGAGGCCAGGCGGGCATAGGGGTGCTGCGGCAGGTCCTTCACCAGTTGGGCGATGGCCGCCCACGGGTCGGTCCAGACCGTGCCGCTTTCCACGGGGTGCACCCCCATCAGATCGATGAGCCCCGTGGCGAAGATGATCTCTCCGGTTCGCCCGACCAGCGCTGTGAGCAGCCCCCGGTTGGCCGCAAACAGCGCGGCGGCCATGCCGGCCATGCCGGTGCCCACGATGCAGAGGTCATATCGGATGGGTTCGCGATCAGTCATGATTGCCGATCCAACAACTCCAGTCCGAAGTACCCGCAGTGCAGCGCTTCCTGCAGCTCCTCCTGGAGCAGAGCGGTGTCCCAGAGGATGGGACGCATCCCGCGCCAGCGGGCGTTCAAGAACGCGTGCAGCTCCGTCAGCCCGCTGCGGCCGGTCAGATCGCCCCGGTCGTAGAGGTAGGCGCACAGGCGCACACCGCAAAAAGCCCCTTGACAGGTGCCTTTGCCGAGGCGGCTGCGCCGGCCGACGGAGGTGATCCCCACGCTTCCCCCCTGCTGCCGGATCCCGTCGATGACCGCTTCCACCGCGCTGACCGGGACCATCTCGCATTCGCACAGCAGGAGATCTTCCGGGTTGCCGGCCTGCATCCAGCGCCGCGGGGAAAGGCCTGCCTTGGTCCATTGGTTGGCCGCAAACGACGCCAGCGGTTTCACGCGGGTGAGCCCGGGGCGCTCTACGCCCAGCCGGTGGCAGACGAGGTCGGCGGCTTTTTCAGCCATGAGACGGTACGTTGTGAGTTTGCCTCCGACGATCGACACGAAATTGTCCGGCCCCTCGGCCGAGTGGTCGATCAGGGCAAAGCCGCGGCTCAGGGACCGTCCGTCCCCGGGGTCGGTGGAGGCGACCAGGGGCCGGACGCCGGCATAGGAGCGGATATAGCGGGTGGTGGCAAGGACCGGCACCATGGCAGCGGCGGCCCGCAGGATGGTTTCGCTCTCTTCGATGGTGGGAACGATGCGATCGAGGCTGTCGAGGTGGATCGAGGTTGTGCCCAGGATCGACACCGTTCCGCCGGGAACCAGGATGTCCGCATCCGACGCCGGTCGCAGCCGGTTGATGACCCGACGGGTGAGGCGCTGATCGGTGATGAGGAGGCTGCCCTTGGAATACGAGAGCTCCAGGTCGATGCGGGCCAGGGCGGCCACTTCGCGGGCCCAGGCGCCGGCGGCATTCACCACCTGCGCGGCCGCCACCACAATCTCCTCGCCGGTGAGCTCGTGGCGCAGGCGGACCCTCTGGATGTGCCGCCGGTCGCCGTCGAACCCAATCACCCGGGTGTGGAGCATTGCGCTCGCGCCCAGCTGCAGGGCCTCGGACAGGTTGTCGAGCGCCAACTGAAAGGGGTCCACCGCGGCATCCGGCACCTGAAAGGCCGCAATCAGCCGCTCCGAAAGCACGGGCTCCAAGTTGCGCGCGTCGGCCACACGGATCTCGCGGGCCTCTATCCCGCAGCGTGCGCACAGGCCTGGAAAATCGGCGATGTGACGTTCATCGTCGCCCTCCACTGCCACGAAGAGACCGCCCGTGTCTTCGATGCAATGGGGGGCCAGTGCTTTGATCAGAGCTCCCTCGTCCCGGCATTCGACCGCCGCCATCGGATCGCTGCGGACATAGCGGGCGCCGCTGTGCAGCAGGCCGTGGTTCGCCCCGGAGGCGCCGGCGCAGAGGTCTTTTCTCTCCACCAAAAGGCAAGGCACCCCGCGCAAGGCCAGGTCCCGGGCCAACCCGACGCCCGTGATGCCCCCGCCGATGATGAGTACCTGCGTTTCCACCGTGATTTCTCCAGCTTGGATCCATTCTCTTGTATCATTATTTCTCCGGTAAAGAAACACGTCAACTTGCATACTGCCGGGGTGGCACGGTGGAGGGCACGGCCGCAACCGGCCGCCGGCAATGCCCAATGGCTTCGACCCCACTTCCGCAATCCCTTTACATGTGCTCCTTAAGGATTATTCTAATCCCACATGGCTGCCACTAACCCAGCTTCCGCTCAGCCGGTGCGCTGCCCCGCCTGCGGCGTCGGCAACCGGCTGACGCCTGAGCGTATCGGCTCCAGTGCCGCCAAGTGCGGCAAGTGCAAGGCCCCCCTTTTCCCGCAATCACCCCAGGGGGCTGCCGGCAAAGTGTTCAAGCTGCGCTGCACCGGGTGCGGTGCCCGCAACCGTGTCCCCGGTGCGAAACTCGATGCCGCCCCCCGGTGCGGCAAGTGCGGCACCCCCCTGAAAACCGAGGAACTGTTCGCCCCTCAGCCCGTCGTGGTGACCGACGGCAATTTCGAGGCCCGGGTGCTCAAATCCCCGCTGCCCGTGTTGCTGTTTGCATGGGCGCCGTGGTGTCCGACCTGCGTTTCCATGGCGCCCGTTATCGATCAGTTTGCGGCGGAGTCGAAAGGCAGGGCCAGGGTCGGAAAGCTGAACGTCGAGGCAAATCCGGGCTTGGCCGGCCGTTTCAGCATCATGAGCGTCCCCTTCCTGTTCATCTTCGAGAACGGCGAGCTGAAAGAGAGCATGCCGGGCACCCTCCAGAAGCACGAGTTGATGCTCAAAATGGCGCCCTATGTCTGAGGGTCTCCCATTCCCGGAGCCGGCGTGCCTCGAGGCACGGATCCGAGAGATCCTTGGCCGAGGCGTGGCGGTCAGTACCGACCTCCTTGGCTTTATCGAGTCCACCCTGTCGATCTCTCGCGCAGGGGATCTGGCCTCCGCTCTCGCAGATGCGTCCGGAGCGGAATATGAATCGGTCGCAGCGCTGCTCTTCTTTCCGGATGAGGCCCTCCAGCTTGAAATCGAGGAGACCCTTGCCGGTCGGGCACTGACTTTCGAAGACGAGCAGCGCCTGGCCCTGAGGCTCGCGGAACACCCGCCGCGGGTCACGTTTGATTTTCCGGGAGGCAGAGGCCGCCTCCGGCTCGAGATGAGGCCGGAACGCGTCCGAGAGTTTTTGACGCATCTGCGGCTGACCCGACCGGTTCCGAAGGAGCTGGCCGATGCGATCGACGCCCTGGCGCCCGCTGCGCGCAGCCGGTTCCGGGTCCTGTGGCGCAACGCCCGCTGCCCGGCTTCCGGTGCGACGGTCCGGGTTCTCGGCCGGTTTTTGCCTCGCATCGAGCTGCAGGACCGGGACGAATGGGCCTGCCTCGGCTTCCTGTTGGAGTTTCTGGATGAAGCGGGGGAAGGAACGGACACCTACCGCCGATTGGCGATGCGCAAAGCGCTGCTGGTGAGCGCCTTGGACCGCAGCCGACGGCAGCGGGCCGAGCTGGCCCGCGGCAATCTGGAAACGCTGATCAGCCGGGGCGTGCGGCTGGTCGTCGTCGACGAAAAGGAGGCCCGCCGACAGGTGGCCTGCATCGATCAGGCGTGCCTCGCCGTCTACGGGCGAATCGAGGCGATTGACATCGACACGGTTACCCTCTATGACACCGGCTACTGGACATGATCCAATCGGTACCCGTCCGCCTCGGCCGCGCCCCCTCTCCGGTAGTGGCCGCTGGCAGGTTCGCTTGCCGGAGTTCCACGCATCGGATTGAAAAGGACCTGGATATGAATTCTCTCTGGCCGCGGATGCTGATTGCCGTGCTGGTGGCGTTGAGTTCGCCCCCGGCCTTGCAGGCGCAAACCATGCCGTCTCTCGACACCGTGCTGCGGGAAGTCGAAAAGCGCTATACCGCCGCTCAGTTTTCCGCGGAGTTTCTGCAGGAATCCACCATTCGGGCCATGGAGATCACCGATTTCGCATCGGGCCGGATCTATGTGCGCTATCCGGGGATGATGCGCTGGGAATATGAAAAACCCGAACGCCAGGCCATCATAACGGACGGCCAGAAACTGTGGGTCTACCGGCCGCAGGACAACCAGGTGCTGACCGGCAGCGCGCCGGTCTTCTTCCGGGACGGCACGGGGGCGAGCTTTTTATCGGACATCCGGCTGGTGCGCCAAAAATTCACGATCACACTGCACCCCCCGGAAGGTGAAAACCTCTACGAGTTGAGAATGGTGCCGCGCGAGAGCACCCTGAGCATTTCCCAGGTCCGCCTGTTCATCACCCCCCGCACGTACACGATCGCCCGCATCGTGACGCTGAACGATTACGGCGACGACACGCGCATCGACATCATCAACACGCAGTTCAACGTCGAATTGAGCCCCGCGCTGTTCACCTTTGAAGTCCCCCCCGGCGCGGATGTGCAGCGCATCGAGGAGTGAACCGCATCCATTTCGTGCTTGTCAACCTGCGAAGGGCAATAGTATAGTCATGCTGCGCTCCGGCTTGTTTTCGGCACCCGGACACGGCGCCGGCCCAGGGTGACTGGGCCCGCGCTTCGGCGCAAGGAGATGGCCATGGACAAGGCCAAGCGGCCCATCGTCCGGAGATCGCTTTTTTCGTGGGTGTTTGACGGCAATCTCGGGTGGCAGATTGCGTTGCTGGCGGTGATCGCCGTCGTCGTCTTCGCCCGGGTGCTGCCGCTGGAGATGCAGAAGCGCATCGTGAATCAGGCCATCACCCTGCGCGATCTGGATCTGCTCCTGATCTATTGCGGGTTTTACCTCGCCGCGGTGCTTATCGCCAATGCGTGCAAATACGCCATCACCATCCTCGAGACGCTCATCTCCCAGCGGGTGCTGCAGCGGATGCGCTCGGCGCTTTACGACCACATCATTTCCCTGCCGCTGGGTTTTTTCCGCAACACGCAGCCGGGCACCGTCGTCAACGCCATCGTGAACGAGCTGGTCGTCCCGTCCAACTTCGTCGGGACGGCGGTGTCGACGCCGGTGGCCAATGTGCTCACGCTGCTGGCGTTTGCCGGGTACCTGTTCTGGCTGAACCCCCTGCTGGCGGCCGTTTCGCTCAGCATTTACCCGGCCGCCATGATCGCCATCCCCGTATTGCAGCGGCGCGCCAATCGCGCCAATCAGAAGCGGGTCGACCTGTCGCGAACCTTTTCCGGCCGGATCGCCGAGTCGATCGGCGGGATGCATGAAATCCATGGGCATGCGGCCCACCGGATCGAAAGGCGCAAATTCGACGGCCTGGCCGAGGAGCTCAAGAAGATCCGGGTCGTCTGGAGCCTCTACCGGTTTGCGGTAAAGACCACCAACAACCTCTTTACCGGCCTGGGGCCGTTTCTGGTCTTCCTGATGGGCGGGTACCTGACCATCCGGGGCGAGCTCGAACTCGGGGCCCTGGTGGCCTTTCTCTCCGCCCAGGAGAAACTCTACGACCCCTGGAAAGAGCTGATCGAGTTTTATCAGGTGTACCAGGACGGCGCCGTCACCTATCGCCGCACGATGGAGTTCTTCGACGTCGAACCGGAGCACGAGCGGGAGCCCACCGACCGTACCCCGCTCAAACTCGACGCTCACCTCGAGATCAAGCACCTGTCCATGGCCACCGGCAGCGGCATCCGGCTGCTGAACGACGTCAACCTGGAGTTGCAGCCCGGTGAGCACCTGGCCCTGGTCGGGTTCTCCGGGAGCGGCAAGAGCACGCTGGCGCTGTGCATCGGCCAGCTCAACAGCTACGGCGAAGGGCAGTTGCTGATCGGCTCGCAGGAAGTGGCCCGGCTAACCAAACAGGACATCGCCGCCAATGTCGGGATCGTGTTTCAGAGCCCTTTCATCTTCGAGGGCTCCATCGCCGAAAACCTGCTTTATGCCTGCGATGCCCTGGCGGATAGCGGGGCGCAGGCGGTTCGGCCGAGCCTGGATGACATCATCGCCGTGTTGCATCAGACGGGCCTTTTTGCCGACGTGCTGCGGTTCGGCTTGAACAGCGTCCTGCGAGCGGGCACCCACCCCGAGCTGGCTCGCGCCGTCATCCGGGTCCGGCACAAGTTTCAGGACCGATACGGGGAGAAGTTCCGCGAGGCCGTGGAGTTCTTCGACGAGGGCAGGTATCTGGCCTATTCCAGCGTCGCCGACAACTTGATTTTCGGTGCGGCCAACCGGGACGAGTTTGCCCCTGCCCTTATCTCGCGCAACGACTATTTCATGCGGTTTTTGAAGAAGGAGGGGCTGCACCAGACCCTGCTCGACATCGGGGCGAATCTCGCGCGCCAGACGGTCGACATCCTGGGGAACCTGCCGCCGGACAACGTCTTCTTCGAGCAAAGCCCGATACCGGCCGAAGACCTGCCGCGCTACAAATCGCTGCTGGAGCAGCTGCGGCGCCAAAAGGAACGAGGCCTCTCTCCGGAGGACTCCCGCCGCCTGCTGGACCTTGCCCTGCGCTTCACCCCCGGAATCCACAAGATGGTCGGCATGGGACCGGAGGTCCAAAACGTCCTGCTCGAAAAGCGATCCCGCTTTCGCGCGGAGGTTTCGCGGGACAACCCGGACGCCTTCACCTTTTACTCCGCAAGCGAGTTCATCCATTCCCAGACCATTCTAAACAACATCGTTTTCGGCAACATCACGACGACCAGCAGCCAGGCCCAGGACCTCATCACCCAGAACATCATTCAGTTGCTGATCGAGCGGGACCTGCTGGAGACCGTCATCGACATCGGCATGAACTACAACGTCGGCTCCCAGGGCGAGAAGATCTCCGGCGGGCAGCGCCAGAAACTGGTCATCGCCCGCGCCTTCCTGAAATCGCCGCGGCTGCTCATCATGGATGAGGCCACCTCGGCTCTAGACAGCCGCTCGCAGGCCCGGATCCAGAACCTGCTCGAAACACGCTGGAAGCGCAAGAGCACCCTGGTGGCGGTGGTGCACCGTCTGGACATTATTCGCAACTTCGACAAAATCGCCGTCATGAAAGCCGGCAAAATCATCGAGTCGGGCAGCTACTCCGAACTGATCGACCGGAAAGGAGCGTTGTATGAGCTCGTTGGAAAAAAATAGCCCCGGCGCCTCCTGCGAATTCCAAGAGAACCTGGACCTCCTTCGGCAGACCTATCTGTTTTCAGGGTTCCCACTTGAATCGCTCAAGGTTTTCGCCTATCTTGGCACCCGTGAAAAGCTCCACGACGGGGACTATCTCTTCCGGCAGGGGGAGGACGACGACCGGGCCTATTGCATCGTTTCCGGAAAAGCGCGCCTCGAGCTCAGTGACAACGGCCGCGTGCGCCAGATCCGCGATGTCGGGCAGGGGGATTTCATCGGCGGCCTGGCGCTGCTGGGGGATGCGCGCAGGCTCTATTCCCTAAGAGCCGTCGGCGAGCTGGTGTGCGTTGTTCTCAAACGCGAGAAGTTCGCCAAAGCCGTCCAGCAGTTCCCGGAACAGATGCCCCGCATTTTCAAGGCGGTCGTGGAGACCGTGGTCGATTGGGAGGCCCGGTTTTTGGGGGCGCTGGGAAGCGATTGCGGCGGGTGCCTTCCGCGTCTGGGGGTCAGCCTTCTTTGAGACCCCGGCGGGCGGAGCGCCCGCGGGCGACGAGGGATATGGATCGACAGCCGTCCACATACGCGTTTTCGCTTCGCAGCGACATCTCCGAGCTCCAGACCCTGGGCCAGCGGCTGGAATCGATCGGCGCAGAGCTCAACCTCTCCAAGCGCTGCCTTTTCGAGCTCAACCTCGCGCTGGACGAGCTGTTCACCAACATTATCTCCTACGGATTCGAGGACGGCCGCCAGCATCGGATCGATGTGACCATCACGGCCGATGACCGGGTGCTGAACGTCACCATCGAGGATGATGGGGTCGCCTTCAACCCGATCGAGCGCCAGTCGCCCTGCCTGCCCCACTCGGTCGACGACTGCCGGGTCGGCGGGCTGGGGATCCACCTCATCCGGAACCTCATGGACGAGGTCTGTTACCGCCGCGACGGCCAAAGGAACGTCCTGACGTTGAAAAAAAAAATCGAAACGATCTCATCCAACCCGACCGAAAACAGCGCGTGAGGAGAATCGGCATGGATATCACGGAAGAAAAGCAGGCGGGTGTGCACGCGTTCAAACTCAAAGGCCGTCTGGACTCGAACACGTCCCTTGCCTTCGAGCAGCGTCTTTTTGAGTCGATCACGGACGGCACCAAAAACGTGATCATCGATTTCAAAGAGTTGGATTACATCTCGAGCGCCGGCTTGCGGGTGATCCTGAAGGCCACCAAGGCCCTGAAGCGGGAAAACGGCAAGATCCTGCTGTGCGCCATGCAGGATTACGTCAAAGAGGTCTTCGAGATCGCCGGCTTCGACGCGTTTCTGCCGATCGTCCCCACTCTGGACGACGCCCGCCGGGCCCTGTGAGGGCTGGTTCGGCAGGGCCGCGTGTCACCGCAGGCCGATGAGCCCGCGCCGACCGAGTTCGCGCGCGAACCGGGCGACGGCCACCTGCGCTTCCTTCGTTTCGAGTTGATGCGATTCGGCGAACGCCGCGGCGATCTCCCGCAGCGAGCGCCGGCCGTCGATCCGGTCCCACACCGCCGTGCCCAGAGCGTCCAGCTGAAGCTTGCCGACCCGCGGCGGTCCGAGGTCTTTTTGGAGCCAGTGCGCCACGCGCGCCGCCCATGGCGGCGCCGAAACCGGATAGTGCAGCACCACATCGCCGCCGTCCAGGCGGGATTCGCGCACGTGCCGGTTTTTGACCGGTACGCTGCCGAACGCCTCATCGCGGCTGATGAAGACCGGCCGCCGCTTTGATGTCAACCACCCCATAGGTCCGAATCGCCATTTCCCATGCGTCCGAATCGATGCCGCCGCGCTCCTGCAGGCTCAGCCCAAGGATGCGGTTTCTCTCCGGCACGTGCCACAGCCGCGCCCGGCAGACCGTTCGCAGTCCGAACCCCTCCGCCAGACGCTCCCAGAGCCCGGCGGCGGCGGGGGTGTGCCCCTCGACCGCCGGCGGCCCGGGTCCCTCCACCGTGTGGAATTGCAACGACCCCCACCCCGCCAGGGTTTGTGCAAATCGGATGAGGCTGCAGCCCGTGAGCAGCACGGCGGCCGGCGCCCAGCGGTGCAGATCGATCCGGCATCGGCCGGCGGCGAGCCTCATAATAAAGCGCCCGGGTTCAAATCGGTGATGCACGAGGGCGAATCGCCCCGGCAGTTCGGCGCGAATGTCGAAAACGGCCCAGCGCGCAGGACCGGAAGGGTCGTTAAACTGCAGGTGGTCCAGCACGGCGGCGGCAAGCCCGATGGCGCTCGATTCCGCGGGAGGGTGGAAGAACTGAACCAGCCCGCCGGTGCGGCTGCGCGGGCAGTAAAGAATCGCACCGGTGGCGGCCGTGCCGCCGGCTACCCAGGAAAATCCCGCCGATTCGAACCGTCTCAGCACCTCCTGCCATGCGGCGGGCAGCGCGCATTGCCGGGCGTGCCCTCCCCGGCCGGCGGCGACTTTCAGCAGGCGCCTGAAATGGCTGCGGTGCGAGAATTGCCCGCGAACCGGGCCCCATTTGAGTTCCATGGCGGGCCCGGTCTCGGATTCGATGAGAAGGTGGCGCGCACCGATCCGAGCGGGCTCCCAGACGGGCGGGATCTCGACCCGCACGCCGTTCCACGCCAGTTCTTTCCAGCCGACCGGCTCCCGGTCATTTGCTGCGGGGCCCATCATCGCCCGAGCATCGCCTCGTGCGGAGGGCTTCAATACGGCAGCCGTGAGAGGGACTTGAGAATGAGGGTAACTCCCATGGCGAACATGCCGGTCAGCCCCATGCCGCAGGAAAAGCCCGCCAGCAGCACCGGCGCATACTGCCGCCACATGGCGCCGTAGCGCTTGAGGAAAAAAAAGCGGCCGAGCAGCGCCCCGGCCACCTCGAGGATGAGGCCGTGGGGGATGCTCTGCCCCAACCCCCGCACCATGCCGTAGACCAGCATGATCGGAAGCCCGAACAGGCTGAGCAGCATGTAGGTCAAGACCCCCAGCAGCGCCCCGGCGCCGACGTAGACCCAGCTCAAGGCTTGAAAAAACAGGGAATTGCCCTCGAGGGTGGAGGTCTGCATCAGCAGTGTGTTCAAGGCCTGCAGATGCCAAAGTTCCTGGGCGAACGGGTAGGCGTTGGAGGGGATGGGGGCCAGACGCCAGATGAACTGCGAGAAGAGCAGGCTGGCGATCATCACCACCGGAAACACGACGATTTCAGACTTGATGATGCCGCGGATGCTGGTGCCCGTGAGCTCGATTTCACGGAACCCCACCGTGGCGCTGCCGTAGTTGTGGATCGGGATGGGTGCATACCAGATCTCGATCCCCTGGTAGCCGAAATACTTGGCCCCCGCGATAAAACTCGCCTCGCGCACCAGCGGCAGGCTGACGAACTGGCCGGCGATGCCCTCCATCCGGGCCGTGATGTAGGAGATCATCGGTGTGTAGACGAACCCGTAGATCAGGAAAAAGGCCACCGGGAAATTCGGGACCAGCCAGACGCACAGCAGCACGTAGGAGAGCGTGGAGAACACATAGATCCCGATCGAGATCCAGAAGTTGAAGTCCCCCCGGCCCGGCGGCGGGCGAAACAGATCACGCCAGCTGCCGCGGGCGCCCGCCGCGCTGCGGTGGAACGAGCGCGCCACATGCCAGATGCCGACCAGCGCGATGGACAGCCCCAGGCCGATGCCGAAGCTGAGGTAGAAATCGAAATTGTTGGCGAAAACGGTTTCCACCGTGCGCATGCCCGGGTGCCACCGGGTCAGGATCCCGGCCTGGTAGAGGAAGGGGTTGGCGGCAACGGTGATGATCAGACCCCCCAGGCCGCCGATCACGGCCCAGAACGGCAGGACCATGCCGACGAACACGAGCCCCAAATCGAACTGGATGCCGGTGGCGACCGCCGGCAGCCAATCCTCGGTGTGGACGGTGAGGTCCACCCAGGGGATCGGGATCAGCCGGATCGGCTCCATGAGGAAGAGGGCGGAGACCGCCGGCAGCATGACGTACACCGCGCCGAAGGCGAGCCCGATGACCGCTCCGATGGAAAACACCCGCCATTTCCAACCGGTTTCGCGTTCTTCGGTCGATTCGGCCAACGCCATCGTCCCCAGGGCCGCCACCGGCGCCATGGGGAACGGCAATTTTTCGACATCGGAGGTGATGCGGTAAAGCGCATACCCCAGACCGAACTGGTCGATGCGGGTGATGATCTGGGTCCCGATCAGGAGCAGAATCGGGATGAGCCAGTCCGAGTGGAAAAAGGTGCGCTCCAGCAGGGCGGTGGATTCCGGCGGCGGCGCCACCCACAGCGGGATGAACTCGGTCAGCCCCAGCATGCGCGCGGCATCGGACTGCACCAGGTACTGGCTCCAGAGCAGGCCCTGGAACGGAGTGTGCAGGGCGGCGCCGGCCATGTAATACAGCAGGAAGATCTCCTGCTGTTTCAGTTCGCTGTAGGAGCGTTTGGCCAACTCGGCGAACAGGATGATGGTCACCCAGCGCGCGGCCGGGCCGATGCCGGTGCCGATGACCAGCTGCAGGTACATGCTGCCGGGCATCATCAGGAAGCCGATGAAGATCGCCCCGACGATGGTCTTCCAGTCGAACCCCTCCGCGAAATGCGTGGGGGCCTTCAGCAGGTCCCGGTATTCCTGAAGTTCCTTGTCCTCGTGCATAGGGTCAGTCCGGCAGAACGAGGTAGCTCGCGTAGCTGAACAGTCCGTAAATGGCCCAGGAGCCGGCCATGAAAAAATCGCCGATGATCAGGCCGACGAAAAAATAGCGCAGCTTCCTGAACAGGGCGATCCCGCCGTATCGCAGGCACAGCGCGTTGAACACCCATCCGACGAAAAAGCTGAACCACAGAATCCACATGGCGGAGCTGTAGGCGGCCAGATAGCCGATGGGGTGGATCGGCCACCAGAAAAACCGATGGTAGCAGACGACCAGCACCAGCATCACCACGGCCCCCGTCACGGCGAAGATCAGCACCCACTTGCTGACCGCCGCCGGGGACTCGACGAGCTGGAACGCCCCTTCGTAGACCGCCAGGGTGGTCCGCGTCGCCCACTCGGTGTGGAGCTCGCGCGCGCCGAACTTGTAGCAGACGGCGAGCATCGCGAGAAAGGAAACGGCCACCCCGGCGGCTAGGGCGACGACGATGCCGGCTGAGATCCAGCGGTTGTTGTGCACGCCCTCGGTGACCTTGCGCGCGTGCAGCATGGATGGCATCAGCGCTTCGCGCAGGTCGACAAACAGCATTTTCTGGACGACCGCGGCCATCACCACCCCGGCCTGGGTCAGAAACTTCGACCCGAACAGCGTGATGATGCCGTCGAGCGGTGCGGCCGTCAGCGTGAAGTAGGTGATCCCGCCCTGGCAGATGACCCGGGTTGCGACCAGCATGAAGAGGAAGAAGAAGACCACCACGAGAAAGGAGGCCGCCAGAGGGATCCCGAACGCGGCGCACCAGGTCACGATGGCGAGGCCGCCGCCGACAAAGCCCCAGAAGGCCAGGGGGGTCGAGAGCCATTCGCTGGCCGGATTTTCGTCTTTCCGGAGGCCGAAGGCTTTGTACACCGTATCCAGGAAGTGAAAGCGGGCCAGCCAGGCGAGGAAGAAGAAAAAGACGATGTAGGCCCCGATCATCTGGGTCTCCTCGGGGCGGGAGAGGGTGGGGCCGAAGGTCACCCCCAGTGCGGCGGCGGGGATGTTCACCCCCAGCACGCTGAGCAGGCCCACCAACAACGCGCCGGCAATGAAAAAAAACCAGAACGAGAAGGAAACCTGCTTGGAGGTCAGGAAAGCGAACCCGATGAACGCCGGATAGATGTAAATCTTGAGCTTGGTGAAACCCGAGAACAGGCCGACCTTGGGGAAATAGCTTCCCGCCAGCACCATGGTCGGGATCGAGGGCACGGACGGGTTGTAGAAACTCAGGCCGTTGAGCAGGTGCAGGGCCACCGGGATCAGGACGCCGGCCAACAGATAGCGGTTGGTGAAAAACGCCGCGACGCGGTCGCCGTCGAGGCTCTCCTGCATCATGATCGGCACGCGCAGCAGCGGGAAATTCATCCGCTCGTTGTACAGGGGCTGACGGCTGAGCAGACTCACGATGCACAGCATCACCAGGTAGCACAGCAGGATGAACCCGGTCCAACCTAGCAGCGGCCCCATCCAGGCGTCCCAGGGGATGCGCTGCAGCACCTCAGACCAGCCCATCTGTCGGCCGCCCGCCAGCCCGTTGTAGAAGCCTTCGACGGCCTCCATGTGTTGGGGGTACCACGCCGCGGGCAGCAGCGGCTGCAGCACCTCGCTCCAGCGGTTTTCCACCGTGGCGAAGTAATAGGGGGCGGTCAGGTTGAAGAAAAAAGTGCGGGCGAGCCCCGTCCACGCGATTCCGGAGAGGAGCACCATCAAGGCCCAGGTCACGAGCATCTCGCGGCCGGTGATCAGCCGGTGCCGCCTGAAGACCGCCCGGGCCGCCGCGGTCAGGGCCATCATCCACACCAGGATGTAGAAGGGGGCCAGCGGGAAGTACCCGCCCCCCAGCGGCGTTCCTTGGCGGTAGGCGTTGTTGAAGGGGGTGATCAGGCAAATCGCCAGCGCCAGCAGGATGCCTAACACCACCGCGCGCGGGCGAATCCGCCCCCCGTCGCTGCGCGGGGCTTCGGCGGAGCGCTGCGTCGGCGATTTCGGTTCGGCCGCGGCATCCCCCGGCCGGGTGGGCCGCATCGTCATGGCGCCCCCCCGGCGGGGGCCGCTGCGGGGGCGGCATGCCCGCGGAATTCATCCATATGTTGCTCGTAGAGCGCTTTGGCGTCGTCGTCGAGCGAGCGCCATATCAGCAGTTGCCGGCGGATCTCGTGTAGGAACCCCTTGTTGATGCGATGCCAGATGTTGGACTCGCCCGATTCGCGCACCAGGCGGACATGGATTTCAAGAAACCCTGCCTGGTCGGGAGACGGCCTGAATCTGAATTCGGCGCGCTGCATGATCCCGAAGTCGAACGGGGCCAGCCAGACCTGGGAGGTCAGGTGCAGGCATTCGGGCAGCTCGCACTCCTGCTCCGGGCAGTTATGGGCCCGATCCGCCAGGCGCGGTGCCGTCTCGCACGCGAAATCCAGCACGATGTCGGAGGTGGAAAACAGGCCGTGGGACACGTCCATGTGCCCGTCAAAGTATTGCACCAGGAATCCGCCGACGCTCATGTGCTCCCGGTAGGTCATCAAAAAGGGCAGGAGCACCTCGATGGTGTTGGCCCGCGCCGGCGGCAGCGTCCAGGATCGGTTCACGTCCGGAATGGCGATCTCGGCGGCCACCCGGGAGGGGTAGATCACCGACACGAGCACCACCGCAATGACGAGCAGCATGGCGGCCACCCCGGCGAGCGAGGAGTAGTTGACCGTGATCCCTGTCCAGAGCATCGTGCCGGCGAAGATTTTGGCCGTGGTCTGGGCCACCAGATAGCCGAAGACCACGCTGAGCACGGCAAACGCCAGGGCCTCGGCGATGAACAGGAAAGAGACGTGGGAGGGTGCCAGCCCCACGGAGGTGTAGACCGCGATCTCCCGCTTGCGTTCATAGACGCTGCCGATCATGGTGTTGAGCACGATGAAGACCGAGATCCCCAGGGGGATGATGATGTTCGGGACCCCGCTGTAGCTCATGGCGTCGCTGGCGTGGTAGAGAAAGGTCCCCTCCGGCTCGCCGCTGAAGAGGGAGAGGCCGAAGCGGTCCACCAGGTGCCGGGCCATCGCCCGGGCCTCCTCCGGCGATTCGATGCGTACAGCGACGGATTTCAGCCGGCCGCCGGCGGCGATCAGGGTCGGGTAGGGGAGGATCACGGTCAGATCGGCCGCCGTGTGCTGGTAGCGGCTCTGGAACTCGCGCAGGTCCTCGCCGGACTCCAGGGACTCCACCTCTTCCTCCGTCATTTCGGCGGAGGCCTCCCGGGGGAAGGTCACCGGCGTGAGCGGCTCGCCGTCCAAGTCCAGGCGCTCCTGGAGTTTTCGGGCCGAGAAGACCCCGACGACTTCGAAGGGCATACCCCACAGCGAAATCGTACCGCCCTCAGGCCGCCGGGGGTCGATTCCCAGCAGGGAGGCCATGCGGTCGGGCAGGAGCACGGAGCGGCGCTCGGCCGCGGTGAACCAGCGACCGCCCTCCAGGATGGCGTCGATGCCCGACAGCCGGGGCTCGTCCGGGGAGAGACCCATCACGCCCTGGGCCTCGGCCTCCCGGCCGTTGGCGCGCAGCGGGCTGAAGGTCGGGCGGGTGCGGTCCGACGCCTCCAGCCAGGCCCGCGGGACGGCCGTGCCCTTGCCGCTGAAGGTGGCGGCGAGTACCCCTAAGGCCTCGGCGGGCAAATCGGACCAGTTCACGTTTTTGAGGAGAAACCCCTGGTAGGGCGCCTGCGGCTCGTAGAGAATGCGGGCTTGCCGCCGGAGCGACTTGACCGACGTGAAGCTCATGATGGTGAAGGTCAGGATCACCAGCGTGATGCAGGTGAGCGCCGTGCGCAGCCGCCGCCGGCGCAGGTTGCTGACGCCGAGCAGAAACGCCGCCCCGAACGCCTTCCAACGCCCCATCTCCCCGGCCTGGACGGTCCGCGCGCGCGCCTGCAGGCCGGCGATCTCCTCTTCGAATCGGACAAAAACGATGAGCGTGACCACCAGAGACAGCCCCATGATCAGGAAGGCGAGAATCACGACCAGGGGGCTGTAGGCCAGTTGGAAGGCCGGGTGCACGTTGTAGATCAGTGCGATGAGCGCCGCCAGGATCAGGCCGAAGGCGATGATACGACGGTAGATGTTCGCATAGGCGAACAGGAGCCGCTCCAGGCAGAATGCAAACGGCACAAACAGTGCGATGTAGAACAGCACCCCATAGAGGACATCCTTCTGGGTTTTCTCCACCTCGTCGTACACCCGCGCCGCCAGCGCCCACGAACTGGTGCTCGCCTCGATGAAGCGGTCGTAGCGGCGCTCATCCCAGGCCGCGCCGGCGGCTTTCAAGTCGGCCAGGCCCTGCTCCTGGAGGTTGCGGATGTGCTCGTTGAAGATGCCGCGCGCCTCGAGATTGGCGATGCGCGGGCCGAGCAGGTTCCACATGTCTCCGGCCACGCGGTGCTCGGTGCGGTTGAGCCGGGGGTAGTCCACGACCTCATACCCTTTGCCCGTCGGGTCCTCCGGAGAGGAATTGATGAGGATGAGTTTGCGCCGCAGGACCGTGTCGGTCAGGGTCATTTTGAGCGGGGTCCCGGGCTCCAGGAAAACGGTGCTGATGGTGGAGGACCAGGTGTCGAGCCGGCTCATGAACCAGCGCGCCGGGTCGGCCTCGCGGCGGCCGTCGATCACGTCCGCCTTGGTCAGGTAGCGGAAGGTGCGCGGTTCGAGCAGGTTGAAGAGGGTGGTCCCGGAGCCTGCGAACATGACCAGGTCGGTTTCCATGAACCGGCGGTTCATTTTAACGCGGTAGGCGTCCTTGCCGGTGAGCTTCTTGTCGATGGTCCAGACGGCCTCGCCGGTTTCGGGTTCGAACCGGTAGGCTTCCAGGACGACCTTGTGAAAGCTGTGGGTCCGGTCGGCGACCCCCTTCAGGGAGAAGCGGCCCCGCTGGTCGACCATGACATGGAACCGGGCCGGTCCCTGGTAGCAGAGCAACAGGGTGCCGGGTGCGGGCTTGTCGGCGAAGAGCTCGCCGTGCCGCAGAAATTTGGCCCGGCCGTTGATGGTGGAGAAGCCGTTGCGCGGGGCTTCGGTTTCGCGCAGGTTCGTGGCGCGGCCGAGGTGGCCGATGAGCCCGCTGACGACGGCCGACTGACGCTGGGCAAACGCGGTCTGGACCCGGTCGACCCGGTCGTGCGGGGTGCCCCAGGCCGCGCGGGCATCCCCCGTGGTCGTCAGGGTGATGCCGTGGATGCCGGCGAGGGCGGTCACCTCACCCCCCAGGGCCGGCCGGTCGAGGAAATAGCCCTGCCAGGCGCGCATGCGGCTGGGCCGCAGGGTGTCCTGGAGCATGCCCTCGGCACCGGTCCGGCGTTCGACCTCGGCCGCCCCGCTTTTAAGGACCTCGTCGAGTCGGCTGTAGGCCGGGGTGCGGTTGATGCGCGGCCGGAAGGGGTAGAGCCACCCGTAGTTGAACGCGCCGAATCCGTTTCCGCGGCTGGAGAGATGCAGCGAAACGGCGGCGACGATCTCATACTCCTGCAGGGCGCTGCGCAGCGCCGCGGCGCTTTCCACCAACCGCAGCTGCAGGCGGGCGTCCGACAGCATGGCCTCCTGGTCCTTGCGGGCGCGAGCTGCAACGCCCAGCAGCGCCCGGCGCTCCACGGGGGTCACTTCCCGGTAGTCGGTGCGCCACATCAGCCGTCGCAGGAGCTGGCGCTCCGCGGTGAGCCGGGGGAGCAGCTGCGGGTCTGCGCCCGCATCCTCCAGGCGCAGGCGCATCAGCTGGCGCGAGACGATGTCGGCATCGGTCTTCAGGCGCTCCTCGAGGGCCGCCTTGAGCAGCGCCTCGGGGTCCGCAATGTTGCCGTCCTCCTCATCGGCAGGGCCCGCGGGCGGCGGTGCGGTCGATGCCTCGAACGTGGCGCTTTTCAGGGCTTGCAGGGTCAGGCGCGCCTGCTTGACGAACCGGCGCAGATCGTTGCGGGCGTCGCGCAGGTCCCGGGAGCGGGCGGTGAAGCTCCACACCAGCTCGCGCAGGCCCGCCAGGGCCTGCGCGTGGCCGGAGCTGGCCACCAGCATCACCGTGCGCGCGGGCGGGTTTTCTTTCAGGTGCTGCGCAACCTGGAGCAGGGTGGCGGCGCCGACGGCCTCGTCGGCGCCGGGGGCCAGGCCGGCGACATGGGCGGTGCCGTCGTAGAACGCCTCCACCACGAGCAGTTCGCCGCGCAGATCAGGCGATGCGCCGGGGACGATGCAGTAGATGTTCTCCGAGACGACGTTTTCCCAGGCGGCCTCGGCGTGCAGCCGCACGGCATCGGCCAGGAGACCGGCCTCCGCCGCCTCGAATTCGCCGAAAGCCTCTCTCAGGGCCGCGACGGGCATCCAGAACCGGGGGAATTGGATGGGCGAGAGCTCGAACTTTTCCTCGAAATCCATCCCGGTGGAATCCCCTCGGTCGACATAGATCAGCGCGCCGGCCCCGAGGTTGGCCGCCTGCAGCCAGTTTCGACCGGAGTGCAGCTCCATGACCAGGACCGCCCCTTCGATGGGCTTGCCGTTCAAGCGCTCAAGCTCACCGTCGCCCACGTAAACCAGGGGGCCGGTGAGCCCCGGGCGGGGAATGGACTGCGGGGTGAGGGCGTTGCCGGCCAGAGCGTGCAGCGCCAGCGTGACCCCCTGCTGCGGGACCTCGAGCGAGCTTGCCCCGCGGCGAATGACGGGCACCGCGAATGCGTGCGATGCGACTTCGCCGATATTCATGCGCTCCAGCACCTCTTTGATGAAGCCGGCGGCCTGCTCATTACCCGCTGTGCCGGTGCTCCGGTCGTTGAACGCGGCGAAAGTGTTCAACAGGTGCTGGAAGTCGGCTGCGGGGTTCGCCGCCGCCGCGATGCCCTGGGGGGATCCTGCCAGAAGGCCGGCCAGCAAGGCGCACCCGATCAGGCCGCTCAGCCGCACCGACGGTCGGTCGAGCGGGGGGGGCGCTGCCGGTTTCATGTCGGGCTCAGCCCCGCACGCGGATCTTGCCGATGGAGATGGACAACTCATCGCGGTCTTCGATCTTTTCGATCCGCCCGTCGCGGATCCAAACGACACGGTCGGACACGTTGAGCATTTTGATATCGTGCGTTGCGGAGATGACCGTGACCCGGTGCTCCTGGCTCAAGCGCTTCAGCAGGGAGATGATCTCTTCCCCGGTGGTCAGGTCCAGGTTGCCCGTCGGCTCGTCCGCCAGGATGATGGCCGGGTCGTTGGCCAGCGCCCGGGCGATGGCGACCCGCTGCTGCTGGCCGCCGGAGAGCTCGAAGGGCTTGTGGCTGTGGCGGTCGGCCAGCCCGACCTGCTCCAGCAGGCGCATGCCCTTCTTCACGGTGGCATCGCTGTTCATGCCCGCGAACACCATGGGCAGGGTGACGTTCTCCAGGGCGGTCATGACCTGGATGATGTTGAAGGTCTGAAAAATGTAGCCGATCTTGCGGCAGCGCAGCCAGGCGAGCTCGTAGGCGTCGAGCTGGGCGATGTCCACTTCGTCGATGAACACTTTCCCGGAGCTGGGCTTGTCCAGGCCGCCGATCATGTTGAAAAGCGTGCTCTTGCCCGAGCCGGACGGCCCCATGATCGAGATGTATTCCCCCCGGGCGATTTCCAAGTCCACACCTTTCAGGGCCTGGACCTCGATCTTGCCCAGTTTGAAGCTCTTGGTGACCCCGGACACCCGCACGACGTTGCTGGTTTCAGGCATGTGCCCCACCCCTCGCTGGACTCATTGCTCCACCCGCATGGCCTCGACCGGCTGCATGCGAGCGGCCACCCATGCCGGGTATAGAACCCCCAGCAGGCTGAGGGCGACCCCGGTGGCGGTGGCCCAGGCCAGCGAAAACGCCAGATCGCCAAGGACGACCTGCCGGGTGGCAGCGGGGCCGAACCGCATCAGGGCCGCGGCCAGGGCGAAGAGGATGCCGGCCGCCGCCCCGCAGGCGGCGCCGGCCAAACCCTGCAATCCGGCTTCCAACAGAAACAGCCTCAGCACGAAGCGGTCGAGGGCGCCCAGGCACTTCATCGTGCCGATCTCCCGGAACCGTTCGGTCACGGCCATGAGCTGGGCGTTCACGATCCCGACAACGCAGACCAGCAGCGACAGGACGATGATCCAGCGCTGCTTGGGGGAGCTCGCCACGTTGACATCCTGCGGGGCGAGGTCGTACCCGGCACGGACCAGTCTCTGGCGCAACTCGGGTTCCCCGGAGGCCAGCATGCCGTTGGCGATGTCATTGCTGGCATCCACGAAGCTCAGGAACGACACCGCCAGAACGAGGCTCAAGGTGGTGATCAGCGAGCGAAAAAACCGCACTTTGATGCTCTGGGTGGCGATCTCCAGAGACTTGGTGAAGGGCAGCACCACCAGGCGGTTGGTGCGCGCACCTTTTTCAGGGTATTCGGAAAAAATGCGATCCTGCATGATTTCGATCTCGCCGCAGTCGTCGCCGGGCAGGTGCGGCTGCCGGATGTCACCTCAAGGACGTCAACCGATAACATAGGGAAAGGCACCAGTAAACAGGAATGATTCTCGGCCGGGCCCGGCACCCACGCGCATGAAAGGCCGCTTGCCGATCGCGGCCGGCAAGCAATGCCTGAACCCGGTGCCGCAGCGGCCCTATCGGGCCCGGGAACCCGCCGAAGAGAGGTTCAACGGGCGGCGTCGTCTGCGGTCGCAGCCGGGTCGCCTCGGGAGGCCGCGCACCACTCCTCGATCCAGCGGGCGGTGTTGGCGGCGCCGTTCAGGTCGACATCGACTGCGGGCCGGGTGCGGCGTGCGAGCACCCGCCCCATCCGCTCTGCCATCCGCGCCGGGTCCAGGTCGGCATCGTCGACGACCTGCAAGGCCCCGGCCCCGGCCAGATGCCCGGCGCGCAGGCGCTGCTCGCGGTTTTGAGGGAAGGGCCAGACTAGCGCCGGCACCCCCGCCGCCAGCAGGTTCATGCTGGTGTTGTACCCCGCCATGCTCACCGACAGGTCGGCGGCGGCCAGCTCGGAGAGAAACTCCGTTGAAAAGCGCCTGAGCTCCACGGGTCCCCCGGCGAGGCGGCGCAGCCGGTCGATCTCCCCGGCGGGCATGAACGGTCCGGTGAAAACGACCATCCGTGCCGACCGGCGCTGAGGCAGCAGCGCAAAGGCGCGCATGCTGGCCTCCAGCAGCGGGAAGCCCACGCTGCCGCCGCCGGCGCTGACCACGATCAACTGCTCGGAATCCGCCACTTCCATCCGGGCGCGGATCCGCGCGCGATCCTCCGGTTGCGGCCGGGCCGAGACGAAGCCGGTGGTCACGACGGGGACGCGAATGTCCGCCAGCCGTGCGAAGGTCTCCTCGAACGGCACCAGCTTCGGGTCGGTGTGGACCAGCACGGCTCCGAAGTGCCGGTTGAGCTGCGCCACCGTCCACTCCTCGCGCTCGGCCGCCCGCTGCTTTTCCACCAGGATGTCCCGGACGCTGCAGGCCACGCGGCAGGCATTCAGGCCGCCGTCGGCGATGGCGTTTAGCACCGGTTCGATTTCGAACCGGAACGCCTTGCGCCCGAAAGGGTAGAGCTCCACCAGGAACAGCTCGGGCCTCTCGGCCTCGAACAACGCCAGCAGGCGCTGCCGGCGCAGGCGTTTGACCGTCTCGAGGTCAGCGCCGGGTGCCGCCATAAGCTGCTTGAACCCCGGGTCCATGCTGAGTTCGGGCAGGCGCAGTTCGGCGACGTGGCCCGGAAGCGCCGCCTCGACCCGGAGGCCGCCCGTCACCAGGATCACCTCGTGGCCGGCAAGCGCCCGGCAGATCTCCAGGCTGCGGAAAAAATGCCCCACGCCGAGCACGTGCTGGCAGTAGAACACGATTTTCATGATGGATGACCGCCTGCGGGGATTTTTCAGCGCGTTCGAATCATGCTATGGTGCTCTTTATCATCCCTCCGGGAAATAAACACGTCAAACAGCGCAGCCAGAGGATGGCCCGGTTGGGCGGCATGGCCGGGTCCGGCCGGCAGCGATTTCCGCACGTTGATTTGCCAGAGCCATAAATACCGGGTATTGCAGACTCTAAGGCGGAGGCAGGCGCTGTGAGCGAATTGGCTCTTCGAATCGAACGGGTCCGCATTCGCGACCTCGTTGCGTTTGCCCGGGAGATCCCCTCGGACCCGGCCTATGCGGACACCGCTCCGACCTGTCTCTTGCGCGCCGCTTCCCAGGCGGTAAACCCGCATGCCGACCCGGACGACGCCGCCCTGCTCGTCGCCTACCACGCGGGCCGCTGCGTGGGCTACCATGGCCTGCTGCCGGGTGTGCTGCGCGCTGCCGGCGGCCGGTCCAAGGTTTCCTGGCTCGTCACCTTCTACGTCGCCCCCGCGTTTCGCGGACGCGGCGTCGGCCCCAGGCTCGTCCGCGAGGCGCTGGGCCTGGGCGTCGACCTCGTGACGACCGGGATCACGCGGGCCGCGGAGAGGGCCTACCGGGCGGCGGGATTCAAGGAGCTGGGCGAGCTGGGCTACCGGCGCTTTTCGGTCCAATCCTACCCGCGGCCGGCGCGGTGGCTGATCTACACCCTCGTCTGCGGCCGAAACCGGGGCCGCTGGCCGGTCCGGCCGGTGGCGGCCCTCCCCGCCGGCGCCCGTCGCGGCCGGGAGGATGGCGCCCCCCGGTTCCCGAGGGGCGTCGACACCGTCAACTGGATGCTGGCTCACCCCTGGGTGGTCTCCCGGTCGACCGCCGCGCAGGGAGCACCCGCCTATTACTTTTCGAGCGTGCGCGACCTGTTCCGTTTCGAGGCCTACGAGGTCGGCGCCGCCGCGGACCCCACCCGCGGGGCATTTGTCGTCTCCGTTTCGCGGCGCAAAGGCGGGACGGTGGTCAAACTGCTGGATGGCTTCTTTCCCGAGCCGACGGACCCGTCCGTGGCCGGGGTCATCGCGCTGAGGCGGGGCCGGGACCTTCTGGCCCACCGCATCGATTTTCCCATGTCTCAGGAAGGCGTTTTAAACGGCAGCCGGCTGCTGCGCCGCCTGGCCCGGCGCAAATCCCGCCTCACTCTCTATCACCCCCGCGAGCCCGCGAGCCCGCTGGCCTGCTGCCCCGGCAGAATCAGCTTGGATTATTGCGACGGGGACACGGCCTTCACATAGAGCGGCCAACCGGCGGCCTCACTCGGGCCGAGCCGTCGGGGGGCCGTTTTCGGCCGGCTGCGCCGCCCCCAGGGCCTCGATGTCCGTCCGGCCGATGAGACGCGGGTCCCGTGCGGAGCGCGCGGCGTAGAATTCCCGAAAGCCGAAAGCGGCGAGCACATCGATCAACCGGGAGGAGTACTCGTTGAAAGGGAAACAGTAGGCCTCCGGTCTCCGCAGCCGGTGGCGTTCGAACCAGTTCAGGCAAAGCTCCGTGTCGCGTCGGATGAACTCCAGCCAGCGCTCCTCCGTCCGCGCCGCCAGACGACCCTGGGCGAACTCGAAACCCTGGAAGGCCAGCCGCGAGCGGATGCTCAGCCCCTCCCGCAGTCCGGCGGGCACGTCCGCGAAGCGCTCGGCTTTCCAGGGGCTGACGGGCTTGGGCTTGCGCGGGTGCACATCGGTCAGGATGACGTCGTGGAAGTGGCTGTGGGCCCCGATGCGGACGTTGGGCTGCTTCGCAAGGAAGCGCACCTCCTCGGCCGTCATGAAGCCATCCAGGTCTCTTTCGATGAAGGCCTTGCGGGCGTATAGGCCGGTTTTCAGGTACGTGAGGAACCGGCCCTCGAACCGGCCCCGGGCCGGCGCCTCGCGGATCAGCGAGGTGGTGATGAAAAACGTGAGCGGATGGGGGTGCGCCTTCAGCCGGGGGTAGTAGTAGTACTGGGAGTAAAGGCCGTCATCGAAGGTCAGCCGGTAGCGGTCGAGCGGGAGGTCGAAAAACTCCGCCTTCAGGTCGTGAATCATCAGCGTGTCCATGCCGGGACCCTCCGTTGGGCAGCCATGCGTGCCGTTCAGAGCTGATCGAGGGCATCGGCCCCGTCCAGCATCAGGCGCCCCTGCGCGATGGAAAGCCAGTTCAGCCGGTAAGGCTGTCTTCCGACCCCGGCCGCCCACGCGATGGGTTGGCCGGACAGGTCGTGCACCAGGCTGCGGATGATGCCGCCGTGGGCGACCACCAGTATCGTTTGCCCCGGCCACGTGCCGGCGGCGTCCAGGAGCGCCTGCCGGCAGCGTTCCAGCTGGCTGCGGCGCGATTCCCCGCCCGGTGGCCGGAAGTCCCACCCGGCGCGCTCCTGCGCCGCCACGAGGTCCGCTTCCTCGGCTCGCAGCTGGGCGATCGTCTTGGCCGTCCAGCGCCCCCAGTCCAGCTCGCGCAGCCGGGGCTCCAGCGTCACCGGGAGGTTCAGATGGGCGTTGACCCGGCGAGCCGTCTCCACGGCCCGGCCGGCGTCGCTCGACAGGATGCGGTCCCACCGGAAGCTTCGCAGGGCCAAGGCCCAGCGCTCCGCCTGCAGCTGCCCGCGTGGGGAGAGCGGGGAGTCCTGCTGGCCTTGAATGCGCTTTTCGCAGTTCCACAGCGTTTCGGCATGTCGGATCACGCCGAAACGGCATATCGGGGCTTGCCGGCACACGGGCGCGGGAACCGTAAGCCTACCGCCGCAGGGCGGCAAGGATCTCTTTGCCGAACATCCTGCGCTGCCAGTTTCGCAGCTCGGCGATCTCGGCGAGCTCCTCGGGCTGGGTGGGCTTGCGCAAAGCAACGGCCGACATGGCCGCTCGGCTGCAGACCAGCGCCGGCTCGATCTTGAGGCGCCGGGCCGCGGCGTCGCGCCAGCGCCGAAGCGACTGGATGCGCTCCGAGGCCGCGGCGGATATCGCTCGCGATGTTTTGCGCGGATAGCGCGGCAGCTGGGCGGCGGGCAGGCGCAGGGCCGTTTCGATGGCGGCGAGAATCGCGTCCCCGTAGCGGTCGATTTGGGACGGGCTCAAGGCCCCGGATTTTTCCAACTCGGCCGTGGTGGCGGGTCTGGCATCGGCCAGGGCGATCAAGGACTCGGCGTTGAACACCTTGAACATCGGCCGGTCCTTCTCGCGCGCAACCCGCCGGCGAAAGCCGAGCAGCTCCTCGAGCACGGCCAGGCTCCTCGGCTCCAGCCGTCCGGCGCCTTTGCAGCTCACAAACAGCGGCGTTCCGTCGCTGTTGCCGGGCCGCACCTTGCTCAAAATCCGGCACTCCTCGTCGACCCACGCGAGCCGCCCTTTTTCCTGGAGTTCCGCGATCAGGCGTTCTGCCAGGGAGGGCAGGTACCGGGCGTCGGAGACGGCATAGTCCAGCATCTGGCGGGGAAGCGGCCGACGGGACCAGTCCTTGCGCTGGTACTTCTTGTCCAGGGCGACGGCAAAGAACTCCTTGAGCACCGCCTCCAGTCCGGTTTCGCGGTAGCCGAGGAAGCGGCAGGCGAGCTGGGTGTCGAAGAGGTTGGTAATGCGGATGTCGAAATCCCGAAACAGGGAACGCACGTCGTAGTCCGCCCCGTGGAAGACTTTGCGTATGCGGGAGTCTTTGAACAGCAGCTTGAGCGGGGAGAGGTCCCTGAGCGCCAGGGTGTCGAGGATGGCGTGCCGCCGGGGTGTGGCCAGTTGGACCAGGCACACCCGCTCCTGGAAATGGAACATCGAGTCGGCTTCGAGGTCGAAGCCGACGACCGCCTCGTGCTCGAGCTCGGCGGCCAGCTCGATCAGTTGATCTTCCGCGGTGACAATCTGGTAGCTTGGGGTTTTTTCGGGTTGCATCGCTTTTTGCTTGACGTCCGGCCCTATTTTCTTAAAAATTGAAGCTTTTCCATGCCTGTGAATGGAATACTCCTCCCGGCGAGCGCTGCCGGAGCGATTGCCGAATCCGTCGAATCGGTGTAGACTGGCAACCAACACAAGACAGAAAGCGGAATTATTAAATGATAAATATAACACTTCCGGATGGGAACATAAAGCGTTTTGATCGCCCCCTGACGGGCCTGGAACTGGCACGGGAGATCTCCGAGGGCCTGGCCCGCAGCTGCGTCGCCATGGAGCTGGACCACCGGCTGGTGGACCTGGATGCACCGCTCGACCGCGATGCCGCGGTGCGGCTCGTCACCACCCACGACCCCGAAGCGCTCACGATCATGCGGCACAGCGCGGCGCACGTCATGGCCCAGGCCATCCTGCGGCTCTACCCGGCAGCCAAGCTCACCATCGGCCCGGTGGTCGAGGACGGCTTTTACTACGACATCGACATGCCGCCGGTCTCCGAGGAGGACTTCCCGCGCATCGAGGCGGAGATCCGCAAGATCATCCAGGCCAAGCTGTCCATCCGCCGGCGCGAGGTGACCAAGGACGAGGCCCTGGATCTCTACAAACAGGAGCCTTACAAGCTCGAAATGATTCGGGAGCTATCGGTCGGCACCATCTCCGTTTACGAGCAGGGCGAGTTTGCCGATCTCTGCCGCGGCCCCCACGTCCCGCACACCGGCATGGTGAAGGCCATCAAACTGCTGAAGGTCTCCGGCGCCTACTGGCGCGCTGATCCGACCCGGCCGCAGCTCCAGCGCATTTACGGCACGGCCTTCTTCGACAAGAAAGAGCTCGACGCCTATTTGCATTTTCTGGAGGAGGCCAAGCGCCGCAACCACCGCAAGATCGGCCAGGCGCTCGACCTGTTCAGCTTTCACGACGAGGCGCCCGGCATGGCCTTTTTCCACCCCAAGGGGATGGTGGTCTGGAACGCGCTCCTTGATTACTGGCGCTGGGAGCACCGGGCGGCGGGCTATGTGGAGACCAAGACCCCGATCCTGCTCAACCGCTCGCTGTGGGAGCGCTCCGGCCACTGGGAAAACTACCGCGAGAACATGTACACCGCCACCATCGACGAGGTCGAATACGCGATCAAGCCCATGAACTGCCCCGGCGGCATGCTGCTCTTCAACCGCCGGCCCCACTCCTATCGCGATCTGCCCCTGCGGGCGGCGGAGATCGGGCTGGTGCACCGCCACGAGCTCTCCGGGGTGCTTTCCGGCCTCTTCCGGGTGCGGGCCTTTCACCAGGACGACGCCCACATCTTCATGATCCCGGACCAGATCGAAGCCGAGATCCTGGGGGTACTGCGCCTCGTGGAGCGGATCTACGGGACCTTCGGGCTGGGGTTCCACCTCGAGCTGTCCACCCGGCCGCAGAAGTCCATCGGCACCGACGAGCAGTGGGCGCTTGCCACCGACGGGCTGAAATCGGCCCTCTCCGCCTACGGGCGGGACTACAAGCTGAACGAGGGCGACGGGGCCTTCTACGGGCCCAAGATCGACGTCCACATCAAGGACGCTTTGGGCCGCACTTGGCAGTGCGGGACGATCCAGCTCGACATGTCGCTGCCCGAGCGCTTCAACCTGCACTACGTGGCCAAGGACAACGAGCGCCGGCGGCCGATCATGATCCACCGGGTGATTTACGGGTCGATCGAGCGCTTCCTGGGGATCCTGGTCGAGCATTTTGCCGGCCGGTTTCCGCTGTGGATGAGTCCGCTGCAGGCCGTCATCCTGCCCATGAACGATGAACTGACCCCGTATGCGCTCGAGGTCCGGCAACGGTTTGACGCCGCCGGGCTGCGCTCGGAGGTGGACAGCCGCACCGAGAGCCTGAACAAAAAGATCCGGGAAGCCCAGCTCGCCCACACGCCGCTCATCCTGACGATCGGCGCCCGGGAAAAGGAGGCCGGCACCCTGGCCGTCAGGACCCTGGACGGCCGGGTCACCCACGGGGTCGCGCACGAGCGGTTCATCGACACCGTCACCGCGAACGTCCGGAGCCGCGCGATCGGCTTCGAGGGGTTCTCCGCCGGATGAAACCCAGGGCAGCCCGGCGTTCGTCCGCGCCCCGGAGCAGGCCGGCGAACGCCGGGGTATCCACGAGCCGCATCCGCTTCTGCGATTTGCGCTGCGAGCACGCCGAGTTCGCCAAGGACCCCGCGCTGGACGGAAGCTGCCGCACCTTCGTGTCGCTATGGTGCGGCCAGCTGGGCCGGCACGTCACCAAGAACGCCCCCTGCGAAGTGCGCTTCGGCCGCCGCCGGCCGACCACCGGCTTTTGAGCGCCATGCGCCGGACGAGACCCGGAGAGTGCCGATGCTGCCGCGACTGATGCGCATGCTGCCGGATCTCGCACCTCTAATCGCCTACTGCACCTTCATCGTCATCCAATCGCACCTGCCCTCCCCGGTCGAGCTGCCGGAGGTGTCGCATGTGGACAAGCTGCTCCACGCGGGCGCCTATGGCGTCATGGCCGTGCTGTTCTACCGGACCTACCGCGCGGGGTGGCCCCAAGCGGGGAGGCGCGCGCTTTTGTGGGCCAGCGTCGCATCGGCGGCGCTCTTCGGCCTGAGTGATGAAATCCACCAGTTTTTCGTCCCGGAACGAACGGCCGACCCCCTCGATTTTCTGGCGGACGCCGCCGGCGCCTTTTTGGGGGCGGCCCTTTATCAGCGCCTGTTCGACCCCGGCCGGCGGACGCGAGGACCATCCGCTCGGCCGCGCCGCTGATTGACAACCGGAGCGGGGTTGGCTATGAAATAAAAGCTCTGCCCCCCCAGCGGCTCAACATTCCAAACAGGGTGAAGGATCCATGGCCGACACAGCGAATTTGATCGTGATCAACGGAAGCGACTGCACGTTTGAACCCGGCGAGACCATCCTGGAGGTGGCCCGCCGAAACGGGGTCGAGATCCCGACCTTGTGCCATCTCAAGGGCTCGGCGCCGACCGGCGCCTGCCGGGTGTGCCTGGTGGAGGTGCAGGGGGCGCGTTCGCTGGTGGCATCCTGCGCCATGCCCGCCGCCCCCCGGATGGTGGTGCAGACCGAATCCCCCAAGGTGGCGGCCGCCCGGCGGCTGGTGATCCAGCTCCTGCTCGCCTCCGGCAACCACAACTGCCTGACGAAAGGCTCCGAGGGCCGCAGTTTCGAGGAGTATGCCGAGCGCCTCAAGCGGGCCGGCGGCGGGGTCGAACCCTGCCCGGCCTGGGGCGACTGCCGGCTGCAGGATCTGGCCTGGCGCTACGGGGTGACCGGCGGGCGGTTCAGCCCCACCCCTCCCCGCTACCCGATCGAGGACGTCAACCCCTTCATCGTCCGCGATTTCTCCCGCTGCATCCTCTGCGGCCGCTGCGTCCAGACCTGCAACGAGGTCCAGGTCAACCAAGCCATCCATTTCGGCTACCGCGGCGCCAAGAGCAAGATCATCGCGGCCGGCGACCGGCCCTACCGGGAGTCCGATTGCGTCTTTTGCGGCGAGTGCGTCCAGGCCTGCCCAACGGGCGCCCTGGTCGAGAAGGACGTGCGCAGCAAAGTCTGGGCGCGGGATGTGGAGCGGAAGGTCCGCACCACCTGCACCTACTGCGGGGTGGGGTGCCAGACGGAGCTGCACGTCAAGGGCAACCGCGTGGTCAAGGTCGCGGGCGTTGCGGATGTGGCGCCCAACTTCGGTAGCCTGTGCGTCAAGGGCCGCTTCGGGTTTGATTTCATCGGCTCCCCCGAGCGCCTGAAGGTGCCCCTGGTCAAGGACAACGGCCGGCTGCGGGAGGCAACCTGGGACGAAGCCCTCGACCGGGTGGCCCGGCGCCTGGGCGAGATCAAGGCCGCCAACGGGCCCGACAGCATCGGGGTGCTGACTTCGGCCCGCATCACCAACGAGGAGAACTACATCGCCCAGAAATTCACCCGGGCGGTGCTGCAAACCAACAACATCGACCATTGCGCCCGTCTCTGACACTCCTCCACCGTGGCCGGTCTGGCCGCAGCGTTCGGCAGCGGGGCGATGACCAACACCATCGGCGACATCGCGCAGGCTGAGCTGATCCTGATCACCGGTTCCAACACCTCCGAGAACCACCCGATCATTTCAAACGTCGTCAAGCGCGCCGTGCACCTGAAGGGCAAGCAGCTCATCGTGGTCGACCCGCGGCGCATCGGAATGGCGCGCTACGCCCGCAAATGGCTGCGGCCCCATCTCGGCACCGACGTCGCCTGGATCAACGGCCTGATGCACGTGATCATCGCCGAGGGCCGTCATGACAAGGCGTTTGTGGACAAGCGCACCGTGGGCTTTGAGGCGCTCCGGAAAACGGTTGAAGCCTACACTCCCGCGGATGTCGAAACGATCACCGGGATCCCCGCCTCCGACCTGATCGAGGCCGCCCGCATGTACGCGGGCGCCAAGCCCGCCAGCATCCTTTATTGCATGGGCATCACCCAGCACACCACCGGTACGGACAACGTCAAGTCGCTCGCCAACCTGGCCATGCTCTGCGGGCACATCGGCATGCCGGGCGGCGGCGTGAACCCCCTGCGCGGCCAGAACAACGTCCAGGGGGCCTGCGACATGGGCGGTTTGCCGGATGTCTTCTCGGGCTACCAGAAGGTTACGGACGAGGGGGCGCGCCGGCGCATGGCGGCCGCGTGGAACGTTGAGCGCCTGCCGGCCCTGGCCGGTCTGAAAGTGACCCAGATGCTGCCGGCCGCCCACGCCGGCACGCTCAAGGCCATGTACATCATCGGCGAGAACCCGCTCGTCTCCGATCCCGACCTGAACCATGCCGAAAAGAGCCTGCGCAAGCTGGATTTCCTGGTGGTGCAGGACATCTTCCTGACCGAAACGGCACAGCTGGCGGATGTGGTCCTGCCCTCGGCCTGTTTTGCCGAAAAAGAGGGCACCTTCAGCAACACCGAGCGCCGGGTGCAGCGGGTGCGCAAGGCGGTGGAGCCCCCCGGCGAGGCGCGCGAGGACTGGCGTACCGTTTGCGACATCGCCGCCCGCATGGGCTACCCCATGTCCTATGCCGGCAGCCGCGAGATCATGGAGGAGATCCGCCGCGTGACGCCTTCTTATGCCGGGATCGACTACGAGCGCATCGATCGCGAGGGTCTGCACTGGCCCTGCCCCAACGTCGAGCACCCGGGTACGCCGATCCTGCACCGCGAGCAGTTCACCATCGGCAAGGGCGTCTTCCACGCCATCGATCACGCGCCGCCGGCCGAAAGCGTCGATACCGAATTTCCCTTGTTCCTGACGACCGGGCGCCTGCTTCAGCAGTACCACACGGGCACCATGACCATGAAAACCGACGGCCTGAACGAGATCGCGCCGGAATGCTTCATCGAGATCTCGGCCGGGGACGCGGCGGCATTCGGCGCCCCGGACGGCGCGCTGGTCCGCATCGCCTCCCGGCGCGGGAGCATCCAGGCGCGGCTCAAAATCTCCCCTAAGGCGGTGCCGGGCACGGTCTTCCTGCCGTTCCACTACGCCCAGGCCGCCGCCAACCGGCTGACGAACGCCGCCCTGGACCCCGTCTGCGGAATCCCCGAGTTCAAGGTCTGCGCGGTGAAGCTGGAGAAAGCCGCCGCCTGAAAAAAGTTCCGAGTCGGAGCAGAAACAGTAGTTTCACGGCGGGCAGACACCAAGAAACCGGAAACAAAAAACCCGATCCATTGCGGATCGGGTTTTTTGCTGCAGCTTTTTTTATTTCGTTACTCAGCACTCGAAACTTTCTCTATTCCTCCGCCTCTTTGGTCTCCGGCATGAGCAGCTCCGCCAAATCCTCGCCGAGGTAGGTGCGTTCGTTCGGCCCGAGGATCCCCATGGATAGGCAGATGATGGTCCACAAGTGGACCGTGTGAAAATGCCCCTCGTAGTGTTCGCTCAAATCATGAACCTGGGCGTGGCAATTGTGGCAGGGGGTGATGGCGTAGGTAGCGCCGGTTGCCATGATCTGCTCGAACTTAAGCTTGCCGTAGGCCCGGCGCGCTTCTGGTAGGCCGGACTGCAGAAATCCACCGCCGCCACCGCAGCAGTAATTATTGGAGCGGTTAGGGGTCATGTCGACGAAGTTTTCCTCGCCCACCACAGTCCTGACTACATAGCGCAGGTCTTCGGCCACGGGGTCGCCGAAGCTCTTGCGCACGAGCTGGCAGGGGTCTTGAGCGGTGAATTTGATCTTAAGGTCTTTGTTCCAGTCGGAGTTGACCTTGAGTTTGCCCTCCCGGATCCACTGGGCATAGAGTTGGATGATGCTGACAATCTCGAATTTGTGGGGGATGTTGAACTTTTTCAGTCCGGCCCGGACTGCGAAGAGTTCGTGCCCTCACTCGGTGTTGAGCCAGTATTTACACCCCAAGTCGTCCACGGCTTTGGCCTTTACCTCCACGATGTGCTTCCAGGCATCGTTGTCAGCCATGAACATGCAATAGTTTTCAGCCGCCCAGCCCTTGGTGCCGTAGGTCCAGTCGGCACCGGCAAGGTGCAGGATCTTCCAGAGGGGCACCATCTCGTCCGGTTCAGTCACCGGCTCGCGGGAATTCTGGTTCAGGAAATACATGGCTCCCTGCTTATTGATGGGCGCCTGGAGTTCCTCCCAACCCACTTGGGTGTTGCGCACCTCCTCGGCAACGTCCTCGACCACGAACTGGAAGTCCTCTTCGGAGGTGCCCATGGCGCTGCAGGTGTCGTGTTTCAGCGCCATGTCGCAGGAGCCCAGGATCCCCTTGGGCCGCTGGTCCCGCGGGCGGCTTCCCCGCACGTTGAATACCAGCTGAGGGATGTCGATTTTCATCGGGCAGACATAGATGCAGCGCTGGCACATGGTGCACATCCAGGCCCAGTCGGACTTCAGGAGCTCCTCGTCCATGCCGAGGGCCGCCATGCGCAGAAACTTGCGCGGGTCCATGCCCTCCAGCCCCGTAGCCGGGCAGCCGGACGAGCAGGCGCCGCAGGTGAGGCAGAGGTTGAGGTTGCCCCCCTCGGGGAGCAGCTGCTTTACCTTGTCCATAAAAGTGCTTTTTTTGTTGCTGCTGATCTTGATCGCTTCTTGCGCCATACCTTTCACCCTCCGTCGGAATTATGGGGGATTTCGAGTCACAGGGGAATTCAGAATACAGGATCCATGCCAAATTACAAGCAAAATTTTAGCTGAACCGAACCCTCGGTTCAGCTAAAATTTTCAGAGCGTGAAGACCGACGACCCCGTCGTCCTGCGCCCCTCGAGGTCCCGGTGGGCGCGCGAGGCCTCGGCGAGCGGGTAGGCCCTGGCGACCTCGATCTTGACGGCGCCGGTTTGGACCACCTCGAAGAGGTCGAGAGCGTGTTTCAGCAGGTCCTCCCGCCGCGCCGTGTAGGTCATGAGGGTCGGGCGGGTCAAAAAGAGAGAGCCCTTCTGCGCGAGGACGGAGGGGTCCAGGAGCCCGATCGGGCCGGAGGACTGGCCGAAGGAGACCAGCATGCCCATCGGCCGCAGGCAGTCCAGGGACTTCATGAAGGTGGCCTGGCCGACGGAGTCGTAGACGACGTCCACCCCCCGGCCGCCGGTGATCTCCTTCACCCGGCCGACAAAGTCCTCCTGCGAGTAGATGATGGGGTGCTGGCACCCGTGCGCCGCGGCGAGATCGGCCTTGGCGGCGCTGCCGGCGGTGCCGATCACCGTGGCCCCCAGATAACGGGCCCACTGGCAGACGATCAGGCCCACCCCTCCGGCGGCGGCATGGATCAGCAGGGTCGTGCCGGGGCCGACCGGCCAGCAGCCTTTGAGCAGGTAACGCGCGGTCATGCCCTGGAGCATCATGGCGGCGGCCTCGCGGCAGGCGATGCCCTCGGGCAGCTTGACCAGGCGGTGGGCCGGGATGCAGCGCTGCTCGGCATAGGCGCCGGGGGGGACGCCGGCGTAGGCCACGCGGTCGCCGACGGCCACCTCCGTGACGCCGGGGCCGATCTCCGCGACCACGCCGGCCGCCTCCAGACCTGGGACCGCCGGCAGCGAGGGCAGCGGATACAGGCCGGTGCGGTGATACACGTCGATGAAGTTCAGGCCGACCGCCTCGTGGCGAATAAGCGCCTCGCCCGGGCCGGGCGTTCCGGGGTCGTTTGCCTCCCATTTGAGGACCTCGGGGCCTCCGTGCTGATGGATGCGGATTGCATGGGGCATGGGGCTTCCTCCCGTCACTCTCCGATGATTTTGATGAGCACCCGCTTGCGCCGGCGGCCGTCGAACTCGCCGTAAAAAATCCGTTCCCAGGTGCCGAAGTCCAGGCGGCCATCGGTGGCGGCCACCACCACCTCCCGGCCCATGACCTGGCGTTTGAGGTGGGCGTCGGCGTTGTCCTCGCCGACGTTGTGCCGGTACTGGGACACCGGTTCGTGCGGCGCGAGCCTCTCCAGCCAGACCTCGTAGTCATGGTGCAGGCCGCGCTCGTCGTCGTTGATGAAGACCGAGGCGGTGATGTGCATGGCGTTGACCAGGACCAACCCCTCCCGGATCCCGCTCTCCCGCAGGCACTGCTCCACCTGGGGGGTGATGTTGACGAACCCTCGACGACTGGGGAGCTCGAACCAAAGTTCTTTGCGGTATGATTTCATCCCGGGCCCACCTTGATTTTCCGATGTGCTGCCGCTACCATGCCGGTGCTGCGGCGACCGAACGCGCACCGGGCAGCGCCAACGGCGCAGGTTCGGCGGCGGCTGTCTGCCGGAGTCATAAAACAATCTTCAGACGTTTTCAATCTCGATCATTAAAGTGGACCCGTTCCTTCCGTGACAACCATTCGCTCCCGGATTCGTGGCCTCGAAGCGCTGCTGCCTGACGCCCTGGCGCGGGACCGCGCGGCGCTGCGCAATGCCCTGGCCCGCCTGAAACGGGCCGGCGGCGCGGGTCTCCCCACCCGCACCCTCGAGGGGATCGAGGCCCGGCTGGCGGCGTCCGTCGCCGCCAGGGCCCGTCGGCGGCGGAACGCACCCGTCATCAGCTTCCCCGAGAAACTTCCGATCACGGCGAAGAAGGATGAGATCATCGCGGCCATCCGCCACCACCCGGTGGTGGTCGTCTCCGGGGACACCGGCTCGGGCAAATCCACCCAGATCCCCAAGTTCTGCCTGGCGGCCGGCCGGGGCATCGACGGGCTGATCGGCCACACCCAGCCCCGGCGAATCGCGGCCCAGGCCGTGGCCCGGCGCATCGCCGAGGAGATGGGTCAGGGCGTCGGGCAGGCCGTGGGCTTCAAAGTCCGCTTCCAGGACACCACCTCGCCGGACGCCTACATCAAGGTCATGACCGACGGCATCCTGCTCGCCGAGACGGCCGGCGACCGCATGCTCGGCGCCTACGACACCCTCATCGTGGACGAAGCCCACGAGCGCAGCCTCAACATCGATTTCATCCTGGGCTACCTGCGCACCCTGATCCGGCGCCGCCGGGACCTGCGGCTGATCATCACCTCGGCCACCATCGACACGGCCAAATTCTCCCGGGCCTTCGGCGAGGCCCCGGTCATCGAGGTCTCCGGCCGGAGCTATCCGGTGGAGGTCCGCTATGAGCCGCCGGAGGCGGCCAGCGGCGGGGGCGACCTCACGCCGGTCGAGCAGGCCGCGGGTGCCGTGCGCCGAATCCTCCAGGAACGACGCGCAGGCGATATCCTCGTCTTCATGCCGACCGAGCAGGACATCCGCGAGACCTGCGAGACGATCGCGGGCGCCGGCCCGCCCGGGACGCTGGTGCTGCCGCTCTTCGCCCGGCTCACCGCGGCCGAGCAGAACCGGGTGTTTCACCCCGCCGCCGGCCGGAAAATCATCGTGGCCACCAACGTGGCCGAGACCTCCCTGACCATCCCCGGGATCACCTTCGTGGTGGACACCGGGCTTGCCCGCATCCCCCGGTACTCGCCCCGCACCCGCACCACCGCCATGCCGGTGGTGCCCGTCTCGCGCAGCAGCGCCGACCAGCGCAAGGGGCGCTGCGGCCGGGTGGCGCAAGGGGTCTGCATCCGTCTCTACTCGGAGGAGGACTATCTCGGCCGCTCCCGGTACACGCCGCCCGAGATCCTGAGGGCCAACCTGGCGGAGGTCATCCTGCGCATGCTGGCCCTGGACTTGGGCGCCGTCGGGCAGTTCCCCTTCATCGACCCCCCCGATGCCGGGAGCATCGCCGACGGCTTCCGGCTGCTCTCCGAGCTGGGTGCGATCGAGGAGGGCCGGCCGAACCCGGCGGGGGGCGGTGCGCCCGCGGTTCCGGACGCACCGGGCGGCAGAGCGGCACGGCTGACAGCCACCGGCCGGCTGATGGCCCGCATCCCGCTGGACCCGCGGCTCACCCGGATGTTGATCGAGGCCCGGGAGGAGGGCTGTGTCGAGGAGATCGCCGTCCTCGCCGCGGTCCTCAGCCTCCAGGACCCGCGCGAGCGGCCGGCGGACAAAACCGCCGAGGCCGACCGGGTCCACGCCGCGTTCAACCGCCCGCACTCGGATTTCATGACCCTGCTTCAGATCTGGGCCCGCTTCCGGCAGGCCCGCCGGGAGCTGAAGAGCGCCGGCCCGATGCGGCGTTTCTGCCGCCGCCATTTTCTCTCGTTCCGGCGCATGCGCGAGTGGGAGGACGTCTTCCGCCAGATCATGGAGGTCGCCCATGAATTCGGAATCCTGAAAAAAGCCGGGGCCGTCTGCAGCCAGCCGGGCGAGAACCGCAAACTCAAAAGAGACGCAGAGAGCGACGACACCTTCCCGCTCGCGGGCGCCGAGTTCGGGAAGATCCACCGCTGCATCCTAAGCGGTTTTCTCGCCAACATCGCCTTCAAGAAGGACAAGAACCTTTACCGGGCCGCCAAGGAGCGCGAGGCCATGATCTTCCCGGGCTCCGCCGTGTTCAACTCCGCCGGGAGCTGGATCGTGGCGGCCGAGATGGTGGAGACCTCGCGGCTGTTTGCGCGCACCGTCGCGACCATCGACCCCGGCTGGCTCGAGCGGCTGGGGGGAAGCCTCTGCCGGTCGACCCATCGGGACCCGCGCTGGGACCCCCGGCGCGGGGAGGTGGTGGCCACCGAACAGGTCACGCTCTTCGGCCTGGTCATCGTCCCCGGCCGGAGCGTCTCCTACGGCAACATCCGGCCGGAGGAGGCGACCGAGCTCTTTATCCGACAGGCGTTGGTAGAGGGCCGGATCGGGAAGCCGTATGCGTTCTTGCAGCACAACCAGGCTCTATCGGAGCACGTGGCGGATCTCGAGAGTCGGCTCCGCCGCCGGGACCTGCTGGTGGGGGAAGAGGCGCTCGCGGCGTTTTACCGGGAGCGCCTCGGCCACGTCTGCGATCTGCGCGCGCTCGATCGCTTGATCAAGACCAAAGGCGGCGACGGATTCCTGCGAATGTCGGAGGAGGACCTCATGCACTATCGCCCGGATGAGGGCGAGCTCTCCCTTTTCCCGGAGCGGGTCGAGGCGGCGGGGCAGACGCTTGCGCTGGGCTACTGCTTCAAGCCGGGGTCCGACGCCGACGGCGTCACGCTGCGCGTGCCGGCCGCTCTGGCCCCGGCGGTTCCGCCGGAAGCCGTGGAGTGGCTGGTGCCGGGGCTCTTGCGGGAGAGGGTGGAGACTCTCCTCCGGGGTCTGCCCAAGCCCCTCCGCAGGCGCCTGGTGCCCTTGGGCGAAACCGTGGGACTCATTGTGCGCGAGCTGCCGCAGGGAAAGGGGGCTTTCCTCACCGCCTTGGGCGAATTCATACACCGGCGGCTCGGGGTCGACATCCCGGCCTCGGCCTGGCCGGCCGCGGCGCTGCCGGATCACCTGAAGATGCGCCTGGCCATCACGGCGCCGGACGGCCGCGAGCTGGCCTCCGGACGGGACCCGGCCCTTTTGCGCTCGCAGTTTGCGCAGGCCCGCATCCCGCTGGAGGTGCGGCGGCGCTGGGAGCGCTCCGGGCTCACCCGTTGGGACTTCGGGGATCTGCCGGAGACGCTTGTCGGCGAAAAAAGCGCGACCAGCCTTTGGACGGCCTATCCGGCCCTCGAGCCCGGTGCGGAGGGGGTCAACCTGAGGCTTTTTTCCCGGCGCGCACAGGCCGCAGCCGTTCACCCCCGGGGGGTGGCCGCGCTCTTTGCCATACATTTTTCCAAGGATCTCAAGTTCCTGAAGCGCAGCCTGGCGCTCCCCGAGGAGGTCCACCCCGCGGCGCGCTATTTCGGCGGGGCGCGGCGGCTGGAAGAGGCCATGGCCGACCGCGTCGTGCAGGAGCTCTTTGCGACGCCGGTCCGGACAGAGCGGGAGTTCGCAGCGCTGGCGGCGGCCGGCGGGCAGAAGATCCTGCCGGCCGGCCGCGGTCTGCTCTATGCGCTGATCCCCGTGATCCAGTCCCATGCCACGGCGCGCCGGGAGCTGGCCGCACTCGCAGGCGGCAGGGGGCCGCTGGCCGCCCTGAGCCGTCGGCTGGACGAGGAGGCGTGCCATCTACTGCCGCAGAATTTCCTCGCGCTTTACGAGGCAGCCCGGTTTCCGCACCTGGAGCGCTATCTCCAGGCGTTGGCCCTCCGGGCGCGGCGAGCGCTCGTGGACCCCGAGAAGGAGCGCGCCAAGTCGGCAAACCTGCAGCCCTTCTCCGAGCGGCTGCGGTTGCTGCTGAAGACGCTGAGGCCCGAGACTTCGGTGGAGAAGCGCCGGGCCGTGGAGGAATTGTTCTGGCTAATCGAGGAGTACAAGGTGTCGCTCTTCGCCCAGGAGCTGAAAACGGCGGTCCCGGTGTCGGCCAAGCGGCTGGAGGAGAGGTCCCGGGAGATCGAGCGAATGGGGTGAAAAAGAAATGACTCGGAACCTGTGAAAACTTGGTGAGTGCGGAGCAGAAAGAGTGCGGCGCCATGGAGGCGGAAGCCAGAAAACCGGCGGTGTCGGTGGTCATCCCCACCTACAACCGCGCCTGGTGCCTTGCGGAGGCGGTGGGCTCGGTACTGTCGCAGGAATTCAGGTCGTTCGAGCTGATCGTGGTGGACGACGGGTCGACCGACGACACCCCGCGGCTGCTCGCAGGCTACGGCGATGCGGTGCGGACGCTGCGACAGGAGAACCGCGGGGTGAGTGCGGCCCGCAACGCCGGCATCGACGCCGCCCGGGCGGAGCTGGTCGCGTTTCTGGACTCGGACGATCTCTGGCTGCCGGGCAAGCTCTCGCGCCAAATCGACTTCTTCGCCTCGCACCCAGAGGTGCTCATCTGCCAGACCGAGGAGCTCTGGGTCCGCTCCGGCCGGCGGGTGAACCCCGGCAAACGCCACCGCAAGCGGGGCGGGATGATCTTCGAGCCGTCGCTCGAGCTCTGCCTGGTCAGCCCCTCGGCGGTGATGGTGCGGCGGGGCCTCTTCGAGCGGGTGGGGCGTTTCGACGAGGGGCTCCCGGCCTGCGAGGACTACGACCTGTGGCTGAGGGTCGGCTGCCGGCTTCCGGTGCACCTGATCGACACCCCGCTCATCGTCAAGCGCGGCGGCCACCCGGACCAGCTCTCCCGTGCCTGGGGGCTGGACCGGCACCGCACCGCCTCCATCCAAAAGCTCCTCCAAAAAGAGGCGCTGACGCCTGGCCAGCGGCGGGCTGCGCTGGGAGCCCTGCGCCGCAAGTGCGCCGTCTACGCCGGCGGCTGCCGCAAGCGCGGCCGCTTCGAGGAGGCTGATCGTTATGAGCAACTGGCGGGAGAGATCGCGGCTACGAGTGAGGAAGGACCACCGGCGAAAACCCAGGAGGGATAGAAAGCGACACGTCGGAACTATCAAATGAAATAGGGGACAAACCTTTTGGTTTTCAGCATGTAGCGTTTATATCTTTCGCCAAAGTACGCGATGTTTTCCTTTTCTTCCACTAGCGCGGCAACGATACCAGCCCCCGTTGCAACTATGGCGACCATCAGCGATGGGGTCTCGATATTCCGCAGCATGAGCCCCCACGCCAGCAACAAAAGCGAGCTGTACATGGGGTGCCGCACGTACCTGAAAATCCCGGACTCGATCACCACCGTCGTTTTTTCAAAGACGAACAGGGTCTCATCGTCCCGCTGCCGATTGGCTCTGCCCTTTCGGCGCAGCATGAACACCGCTGATAGGACGAAGGCCAGCGATGCGATCATGAGGACCGATGCGATGAACTGCTGGAGGTCGAAGGTCTCGACGATCAGGTGCCGATGGTTCCGGATCGAGATCCACAGAATGCACTCCCACACCACCAGCCGGTAGAAACCGTGCTTTTTCAGATTGAACAAGGTCCGCCGGGACAGTACCACCAGGGGGAGTGAAAGAATGAAGAATAGAAGCAGTTTCACCGTGAAGTTGATACTCTTACAGTGGAAGTTTTACCTACACCGTTCTGCATGTCAGTTGCCCGATGCGATGATTATAGAGTCCAGTGCTTAAAAATGTCCTGTTTCTTTGAGTAACCATGAAACGGAAGTGGGTAGTAATCGCCATTGCCGATGTAAGCGGCGAGACCCATGAATTCCCCCTCCGGGTCATAGAACTCGGCGACATCGCCATAGATTCTTCCAGGATGGGTTCGTTCCGGATAACAGACCGAAGATGGGTTGTAATAAGCCCTTACCTGGTGCTGCACTGGGCCCCGCGCTGATGGGGAGGTGACACGGATTACGTCATTCGGCCAGCAATAGAATTTGAAATAGAGGTTGCACCGCGGTTCGTTCGGCTCGCACTGACCCAAAAAATTTTCGAGCTGAACGCGTTTCCCATCCAAAGTGAAAATCAACTCGCGTTCAGGGCACAAATTGATTTGTCGGATCAAGCGGTCGATACAGTCGTCGGGGGCGGCAGGCCGCAACTGGGAAACGCTGCAGCCTCCGATCAAACAGCAGGCTCCCAGTGCTATCAGCCGATAAAGAATCTTCATGTGATTGTTTGACGATGCGGAATGTCAATCCCTCATCCCTGCGTGACCCGCAGGACCTCTTCCAGCGTCGTCGTGCCTTCCAGCACTTTCTGGATCCCGTCCTGGCGCAGGGTCATCATCTTTTCCTGGAGCGCCACGGCCTTGATGCGGTTGGAGTCGAAGGTCTGCAGGATGAGGCCCCGGAGGTTCTCGCTCATCATCATAATCTCGAAAATCCCGATTCGCCCCCGATACCCCGTCTGGAAGCATTTTTCGCAACCGACCGCCTTGAAAATGGAGGCGTTGGCGAACTGCTCCGGCCGCACCCCGATGCTCTGCAGATAGACCGTCTGCGGGGAGGTCGGCTGCTTGCACTCCTGGCAGAGCACCCGCACCAGGCGCTGGGCAAAGACGGCCAGGACCGATGAGGAGATCAGAAACGGCTCGACCCCGATGTCCACCAGCCGGGTGATGGCGCTGGGCGAGTCGTTGGTGTGCAGGGTCGAGAAGACCAGGTGCCCGGTCAGGGCCGACTGCACGGCGATGTCGGCCGTCTCCTTGTCGCGGATCTCGCCGATCAGGATCACGTCCGGGTCCTGGCGCACGATGGAGCGCAGACCGCGGGCGAAGGTGAGGTCGATCTTGGGGTTGACCTGGATCTGGCTGATCCCCTTCATCTGGTACTCCACCGGGTCCTCGATCGTGATGATGTTGATGCCCGGCTTGTTGATCGACTGCAGGATCGCATACAGGGTGGTGGTCTTGCCGCTGCCGGTGGGGCCGGTGACGAGGATGATCCCGTTGGGGGAGGCCGCCAGCTTCTGGAGCAGTTCGCGCCGTTCGGGCGAGAGCCCCAGGTCCTGCAGCTCCAGCAGCGAGCCGGACTTGTTCAGCAGCCGCAGCACCAGCCGTTCGCCGAAGGAGGTCGGGATGGTGGAGACCCGTACGTCGATGTCCTGGTCCCCCACGCGCACGTCGAAGCGGCCGTCCTGGGGCAGGCGCTTCTCGGCGATGTTCATCTTGGACATGACCTTCACGCGCGAGATCAGCGCCGGCTGGATCCACTTGGGCGGGGTCAGCAGGTCGTAGAGGATCCCGTCCACCCGGTAGCGCACGGTGAAGCTGTTTTGGTAGGGCTCGAAGTGAATGTCGCTCGCGCGCGCCTTGATCGACTGCGAGATGATGTGGTTGACGAGCTTGATGACGGGCGCGTCGCTCGTGTCGTCCAGCAGGTCGGCGGTCTCCTCGATTTCGCTGATGATGTCGCTGCCGTTCTCCTGCATGTCCTCCACCAACTGCTGGGCCGAGTCCCGGCGCAGGTCATACTGCAGGTTGATGGCCGACAGGATGGTCTCCCGCGTCGCCAGGACCAGCCGGTAATCGGGGATCTCCAGCTGGCGGGCCAGGTCGTCCAGGGCGTTGAAGTCCAGGGGGTCGCGCACGGCGATCACGCAACCGGCCGTGCACACCGGCCGGGCGGGGTCGGCGGCCTCCGGGGTGTTCAGTCCGCAATCGACGGCGGTGACGGTCCGGCGGCAGTTCAGCGGGACCATGGCGTGCTTTTTGAGGAACTGGATGGAGACTTTGTCCAACAGCTCCGTGTCGATGTCGTTCAAAGGCAGCTTGGGCCAGAAGGGGATGTCGTACTGGGCACCCAGGGCTTCCAGCAGCTGGGCCTCGGAAATGGCCTTCTGCTGCACGAGGATCTCGCCCAGGTGCCCGCCCTTTTCGGTCTTGTACTGTGCGGCGGCCGCGAGGGCCGCGGGGTCGACGCCGAAGCGCGAAGCGATGATTTCCGGCAGTTGATTCATGGGCCGTGCGTTTCAGTCCTGTTCGGGACGATAGAGCTTGATCTCCCCCTCTTTGACCGTGTCGGAGGGGGGCCGTTTTTCAGAAAGCAGCTTGTCGGCCTCCTCGGGGCTCTTCACCACCCGGGGGGTGATGAAGACGTAGAGGTTGGTCCGCTGCTGGGCGTCGCTTTGAGTCTTGAAAAGCCACCCCAGGAGGGGGATGTCGCCCAGCCCCGGCACCTTGGTTTCATTCTCGTTGCGGTTGTCGTCGATCAGGCCGCCGATCACGACGGTGTGGTTGTCCTGGACCAGCACCGTGGTGTCGATGGTGCGCTTTTGGGTGACCGGCTTGGTGGACGTTAGGCCGGTGGTGGCGGTGGCGAGCCGGTCGAGACTCGTCACCTCCAGTGAGAGCTTCAGCCGAACGTTGCGGCCTTCCGAGACGTGGGGGGTGATCTTGAGGATCTTGCCCACGTCCCGGTACTCGAACGACTCGTAGGTGCCGCCCGACACATCGGTGGTGGCGCGGGTCTGGAAGGGGCGGTTTTCGCCCACGGTGATGCGGGCCTCCTCGTTGTCGGTCGTCAGGATCTGGGGGGTGGAGAGGATGCGGAAGTTGTCGTCCTTTTTGACCGCGTTGACGATGGCGGAGACGTTGGAGAGCATGATCCCGCCGAAGTTGAAGGGTTGGGTCAGCACACCGACGGCCAGCCCGGTGCCGAGCGCGGTGAGCGGGTTGAGCACCCCGCTGGAGGGGCTGAACTTGCCGCCGTAGGCCACGCCCTGGTTGTTCACGTTGGTCTGGTCGAAGAGCTGCCACTGGACGCCTAAATCGAAGCTTTTAGTGGCGTTCACCTCCATGATCAGCGATTCGATGTAGACCATGGAGCGGGGGATGTCGAGCTTGCGGATCACCGCTTCCACCACCTCGTAGTCTTCCTTGTCGGCCATGACGATCAGGCTGTTGGTGGCTTTGTCGGCGTTGATCTGCACCTTGCCGAGGACCACGGCGGTCGGCCCCCGCGCGGCCGCGCCGGCCCCGCCGGCCCCGCCGGCCCCGCCGACGGAGGTGCCCGCTCCCTGCTGGGAGGGAATCTCCTGCAGCACCTTGGCCAGGTCCTCGGCCGTGGCGTGCTCGCAATAGTAGACGTGGATCTTGCCCTTGCCGCGCGGGGTCTCCTTGTCGATCATGCCGATCAGCTGCTTGACGCGTAGGGTGTCCACTTCGCTGGCCAGCATCACGATGGTGCTGGTGCGCTCGTCGGCCACGATGACCGGGGGCCTCTCGGCCGTGGCCGCCTGGGGTCGAGGGGCGGCGGTGGGCTTGAAGAGGTTGGTCAGCAGCGTGACCAGCTTGGCGGCGTCCGCATGCTGGAGGGGGATGACCGAGATCTGCTGACCCGTGCCGGGCTGATCGATCTGCTTCAGTATTTTTATCAGGCGCTGGACGTTCGACTGGACGTCGGTGATGATCACCGTGTTGGCCGGTGCGTACCCGAGGATGACGCTCGACTTGGAGACCAGCGGCGTAAAGAGCCGCTTGATCTCTTCGGGGTCGGCGTACTTGAGCGGGATCAGCTGGGTGACGACCCGGTCCTCGGGGTGAGCCCTTTCCATCTCGAGCAGGGTCTGGATGTTCATGGACCGGGCCGTGGGGGCCGGGACGATTTTGACCACGTCCCCGGCCTTGACCGCGGCGAACCCGTTCACGTCGAGCACCGACTCGAAGACCCGGTAGGCCTCGTCCAGGGAGATGCGCGCCGGCGAGATGATGGTGACCTTGCCCTTGACGGCGTTGTCGACCACGAAATTCGTCCCCGTCAGCTCGCTCATGAACTTGATGAAGAGGCCGATGTCGACATTGTTGAAGTCGATCGAGACGAACTGCTCGCCCGGTTTTTCCTGCTCGGCGCCTCCCGCGGGCTGCGCGGCGGCCGGGCCGGCCGGCCACTGCAGGGCTGCGAGGGTGAGGAGGCTCCATACGGCCATGCGGAACAGGGGTTTCATAGGGGCTCCTGTGTGCGGCGCTGCCGCGGTTATTCGATTCGGTATTCGAGCGTCTCTTCGCGCCCGCGGCGCTTGATGTTGACCTGGATCGGCCCTTCGGTGGACAGGGTGCCGAACACGCTCATGGCGTCCTCCACCGAGGCGATCGTCTGGCCGTTGACGCCGGTGATCACATCGCCGTTGCGCAGCCGCAATTTGCGGAAAATGGCGTTAGGCTTGATGCCGGTGATGGAGATCCCGGCGGGGCGCCCGTCCTCGATGTGAGGCCGGAACGTCGCCTGGTTCAAGAGATCGCCGATGTTTTCAATGGCCTGCGCGACCTGCTCCTCCGGTACCGTGACCTGCTGCGCCGGCTCGACGGTGGCCATCCGCGGCGCCATGGCCGCTTCCGCCGTGGGCGCGCCCGCCGCCGCCCGGGTGACGCCGGGCTCTTCCATGACCAGGACTTCGTCCCGGCCGTCCACGGTCAACACGACCCGGTGGCGCAGCACCATCTTGACCGACGCGTTCTGAACCGGGTCTCCCGGGCGCAGCAGCTGCTGCTCGCGGCTTTTCTGGTCCTCGATCACCGCGTAGGCTTGGCCGTCCGGGCCCGCCACCGTGCCCCAGAGCTTGAGCTTCAAGCCGGTCTGCTTGAGCTTGTCCACGTCCAGGGCGGGGGCCTCGGCCCTCGCGGCGTCGGCCAAGGCCTGCTTTCCGCTGTTGAACAGGTTGCGATCGACAACGACCTGCACGTCGGCCAGGCTCATCATCGGCTCCAGGGCGGGTTGCGGCTCCCTTGCACCGGGGGCGGGCGGCGCCGAGCCGGTATCCAGCCCGGCCGTCAGTACGGCGTAAAAGATCACCACGCCGAAGTAGATCCCGGCCGAAGCCAGCAGCAGATTGACGATTGTGATGGTTCGGTTCGCCATTGGAGTCACCACCATACTCAATTACGGTTGAATCATCAAATTCCCCGCCGGCGGGTGCCCTGCGATCGGTTTCAGTTGAACGACACCCCGGGTGCCTCCAGCGGGCCGTTGATTTTGAAGGAAATGGCAGACCGCCGCCTCAGCAGGTTCGCCGGCAGGCTTCCCTCCACCTTGGCCATGAACGCATGGTGGGGCGTGACGCGCCCGCTGAGGTTCAAGGCCCCGGCGCCCTCCGAGGCGCCGAGCTCGATGGTCCCCGAGAGGTCCGCATCCAGTTCGTTGCCCCGCAGTCGGCCGTTGCGCAGCAGAAGCGTTCGGTTCTGGAGGGTCAGGTCGGCGTCGAAGGACTTGAAGCTGAACGTCTTCTGTTCGAAAAGCGGCCGGGCCAATTCCACCTGGCTGTCCACCGCCCGCAGCTTCCCCGTCAGGTTCCCCTGGTCGTTGACGGCCAGGCTCCCCTCCATCCGGCCGGAAACGCGGCTGCCGTGGATCTCCTGCAGGAGCGGCAGCTTCTGCAGGAGCACCCCGGCCCACTGCGCCTGCATTCGCACACTGTGCGGCTGCTTGCCAGCATCCACCTGGGCCGTGCCGCTGATCTCGCCCTCGGCGGCGGCCCCTTCAAACCGGTACCGGGTGACCTCCCGCACCAGCGAGAGAAGCTCCGGGTTGATCTTCAGCCGGTCCAGCACCACGAGTGGGGTGCCCGTGCGGGATACGCTCACCCCCCGCAGCTCCGCTCCCGGCGGCAGGGCCGGCCGGATTTCCTGGATCGACACGGTCAACCCCGGAAGGCCGGCGGAGAGCCGGTTGGCCACGTGAGCCCGCAGCGCCTCGGACGGGAACCCGAGGACGAGGCACACCAGCAGAACAGCCAGCAGATAGGCCCCGACCCAGTATCGTCGTGCAGCGGCGCTCATCGGCAGCCCCTCATGTCTCCAGCGTGTCCACCTGTAAAATGGCGTCGAGCAGCCCCTCCTTCTGGTCGCGGCGGGTGATGGAGAGCTTGCTGACCGAGACCATGTTGGGGGAGGTTTCAACCCCGTGGATGTAAGTGGTCAATTGTTCGAGCGTGACCCCCTCCAGCTTCATCTCCACGCGGGAGAGCTTGAGGGGGCTGTTTTTAAGCTCGGTTTTCGTGGGCCGCATGTAGCTCACCCGCTCCTTGACCCGGGCTTGTCCGGCCAGCTGGTCCAGAAAGGAGAACAGGGTAAAGTTCTTGTCCCTTTTACGAAAGCGGCCCTCCGAGGCCTGCGAGCGGGATTTGAACTCCTCCGCCTCGGCCTGGAACTGCTGCATCTGGGAAAGGATAGCGGCTTTGGCCTGGACGCTGCGCCGCAGCTGGGCCCGGTGCTCGAACACCGGCAGGATCAACAGCTGCAGCACGGCAAAGAGGATCAGCGCGCCCCCCCCGGCCGCGACGACGATTTTTTCGCGGCGGCTGAGCTTGTTGAGGTTGACGCGCTTGAGGATGGATTCCAGTTTCATGACGGCCCTCCCTGCCGGACCTCAGAGGTCCACTTTGAGCTGGAAGTTGATCTCCTTGCCCGAACGGTCCGTGTTCGCGGAACTGATGGTGACCTTCTTGAAACCCGGGATTCGCTCCAGATGCCCCTTGATTTCGTCGACCGCGTTGAACGCGGCGGTGGTGCCGGAAATCAGTATCGTCTCGGGCCCGGCCACCATCCGGTCGAACACGACGGTGATCCCCTCGGGGATGGCCTCGCTGATGTTTTTCAAGACGTCGATGCTGCGGAAGGCGGCACCGGCATCGCCCCCGGCAACGGCGTTTTTGCGAAGTTCCTGGAGATTGGCCATCATCTGCTGGTAGGGGTCGACGACGCTTTTCACCTCCGGGAAGGCGGCTTTGAACACCGCGGCGATCTGGGCGTCCAGGCGTGCGGCCTGGCGTTTGAGGACGTAGGACTGGGTGAGGATGCTGGCGAACATGAGGACCAGGACCGCGGCGGCCAGGGCCCCTGTGCGCACCAGGCTCTCCCGGTGGCGCGCGAACAGCTTTCGCCCCGGAAAGTGGCTGCGGTGGAAATTCAGGCTCTCCAGGCCCTCAATCTCCCCCAAGGCCAGGGCGAGGGCCCCGTTCATCAGCGCCGGGTCCCAGGCAACATCATCGCCCCCTTCGGGGGTCAGGTTCAGCATGTAGCGCAGGTCGGCCGTCTGCAGCTCGACCGGCAGCGCCCGCGCGAGGCTCTCCCGGGAGATTCCGGCAATGCCGTCGCCCGTGAGAAAAAGCCGGATGGCGCCGGCCGGGGCGCCCGATTCTTCCTGAAGGGCGCCGAGCATCGTGCGGATGTGGGTGCCGACGGCCCGCTCGCGCGCGGCCGGATCGCCTGGCAGCGAGAAGCATCGCAGGCGCCGGGTGCGGTCGCCGGCGAGCACGGCGATGGAACCAAAGGTCTCGCCGACATCCGCGCACAGGGCAAGCTCGTCCAGCGGCTGGCGCCGGCCGAGGCACACCGCGGCCGGCATGCCGCTCAGGGTCAGGCGCTCGGGGTCGAAGCCCGCCGTCGAAAGCGCGCTGATAACGGGGGCGAGCCGCTCCTGCTCGACCGCTGCGACCAGCACTTCCGTCTGCGGCTCCTCCCCCGGTCGGTTCTCCACGACGGCGAAATCGATCAGTCGTTCCTGCGCGGCCTGGGGCAGATAGGCCTCAAGCTCCAGGGGCAGAATCATCCTGATCTTCTGGGGGTTGGAGAAGGGGACCTGCAGGTTGCGGCAGGAGAAGAGGGAGGCCGGCACGCAGACGGCGCAGTCGGCGTCGGCCGTGCCCAGGTCGGCGCGTACGATCTCGAGCGCAGCCGCCAGGCCGCCCCCATCGGTCGCTTCGGCCTCTATCGGCACGACCCGATGGGCGAGGACCCGGCTCTCGCGCAGGCTGCTCTTGACCAGTACGGCACAGATCCGGCGGGATCGAATGTCCAGACCGATGACTTTTCGGCTCATCGCTAATTCACCTGCCAGTCGAGGATGCGGCAGGTCCATTTGCCTGTATCGGCCGCCTGGACCCGCTGAAGCACGGCCGTGACGGTGGTGGTCGCATCGGCGACCGCGGCCGTTGACTCCACCCGGAACAGATCACTGGTGGTCGTGATCAGCTTGGGGTCGAGTTTGAGTTCCGTCAGGCCGGGGACCTGCCTGAACCAGTTGGGGTCGTTCAAGTCCACGGTCTGTTTCCCGGATACGATCTCGCGGCGCAGCTCGTCCAGGGCTTCCGCCAGATCTTCATTCTCCAAGGGCAGTAGGGCGAAGAGCACTGGAAGCTCCGCCGTGGCGATGTTGATGCGCCCGGGATAGGTGACCCCCGTGCCCTCGCCCGGGGCGGCGCCGTGCACTGTCAGGTAATTCGAAATCCCCGGCAGTTGCGGTGTCCCAAAAAAGAGCTCCGGGGTGACGCCCTTGACGAGCAGCAGGTCGCTCACATCCGGGATCGGGCCGTTGCGGGCCGGGTACGGCGGCTGCAGGCTCTGATAGAAGCTGGTCTCCGCCCCGCTGAGGCCGGTGATGGCGTCGTCGTCGCCCCTGTCGAGCCAGTCCTTGAGCGAGTTGATGATGGCGGCGGGTTCGCTGTCTCCCTTCAGCTCGATTCTGGACTCCTTACGGTCGGCGTAAAACTGCAGAAAGCGCTCCCACAGAGTCCTCTGGGCTTCGCTAAACTGCCGGGTGTCCGGGTAGTTGACCAGTGCGTTCACCTGGATTTTACCCATCTCGTCGTGGATGCTGACGGCCAGGTTCCCGTCCTCGAAGGGGAAATCCTTAAGGACCTCCTCGATTTTTTCCGGGTCCGCCCAGTCGTCCAGCACCGAATCAGTCGTGTTGTCGGCCTTGTCCTTGACGAGAATGGCCATGGCCGCATGCACCCCTGCGGCGGCCATTTGGCTCATGGTGAGGTGGTCTCGCGCGGCCGCGGCGACGGTCAGCGCGAACCGTGAGCGCCGGTTGTACTCCAGGGAGGCCGCCACCAAAATCGTCATCACCGACAGGGTGACCAGCAGGGCAATCCCGCGCCGGTTTCCGGCGATGAGGTCGATCCCGGCCATCCGTCAGCCCTGCTTGCCGCGCACCAGCGGCAGCCTCACCGCCGTGTGGAAAACAGCGGTGTCGTCACCGGTCCCGGCTTCGAGGCGCACCAGGACCATCGCCGGGGTGGCGTACCCGAAATTCGCCGATTCCGAGTCCCAGCGCTCCTCCTCCCTCCCATCTTCGGCCACATAGGTGAATGCCAACGATTTGACGTTTTCGCACAGGACGGGGTCCGTGCCCTTCTCCTCAAAACGCGGATAGGGGTAGAGGTGGTCGGCCCGCCGCAACACCGCGACGCCGTCCCGGCCTGTCTGGACATAATACACGACTTCGGCGATCCCAGTGCCCCGGGCCGAAGGCTCCGGCGGTATGTGACGCCGGCTGGTCAATCTTAGTCTAGCAAAGCTTGTGCCGGCCGAGGTGTCCACCCCCCCGTCAAAACGGTAGAGGTCCGGCGGATCGGATGTCTTCGGCTGCCTGTAGGATTGCCGGTTAAGTACGTAAATGTTTTCGAGGTCGGCTACGATTCGCTCCAGGGCGCCCTTGCCCATTTCGAAGACGGCCGCACCGCTGTCGAGCCGCTCGGTAGTGGAAAACACCATGTTGAACGATGCCAGAACCGTGGTCACCACCACCCCCAGAATCGCTATCGCCACCAGGATCTCGAGCAGGGTGAAGCCGGCGGACGGACGCTTTGCTAAAGTAACGAGTAACGAGTAACGAGTAACGAGTTTTGTGACGAGTAACGGGCAACGATCAACGAGAAAAGGCGAACCACTTCCTCTGCGTGAACGGGGAGCTGCCGGCAGCGCATTGGTGCCTGAAGAGTTGGTTTTCAATATCACTGGGCTCACGATGTTTCTCCTGGTTTTTTCAACTCGTTACTCGTTGCTGAGTTTCACTCTCTTTTAAACCGGTACGTCCTGAACCCGTAGACGTACTCGCCCGCGTTGAGGCTCACCCGGACATCGACGCGCCTCAGATCGCGCGAGATTTCGGTCCCCAGGCTGGGCGAGATCACCTCGGTGGCAGTGATCTCCCAGCGGTAGCCGGGAAACTCCCGCCCGAAGTCGCCCTGGTCGCTGGCCGGCTGGGGCCGGGTCGGGTCCTCCCAGCGGGCCAGGGCGCTGCGGGCCAGGATTGGGGCCTGGGTGGTGAACCGGCTTTCGATGCTCATGGCGATCGTCTGGGAGTGCAGCCGGTAGACACTCAGAAGGACGATGGCCAGAATGCCCAGCGCGATCATCACCTCGAGCAGGGTAAACCCGCGCGCGACCCTTCCCGCGTCGACGGATTCAGGGCTCGGGGTCCGGGTGCGCGGCATGCAAACGGGCATCGCTTCACCGCAATTCGTCAAAGCCCACCAGGCGGTCGAACACCGTCACCCGGGACAGAAACGGCTCGAGCAGCAGCGAGCGGATCGAATCCCCGTGCCGCAGGTGGATCAGCGCCTGGTCCGAGTGACCGTCGCGGTAAAAGTGAATGTCCACCTGGCCGGCTGCGACCCGGCCCCGGGTCCTAAACTCCACTGCCGCCACGCTCCCTCCGCCGGGCAGGCGCGCGGCGCCGGCGGCGGCGTTGGCGATCGCCTCGGGGCCCATGGCGGCCGACGTGGCCCAGATCCGGCCGCCGTCAAAGTCGATGTGCAGCACCTGGAGTCGGCGGGTGCGCTGCGCCTCCTCGCGCAGGGCCTGCACCTTCGCGATCAGCCAGCGGCTGTCCTTCTTGGCATCGTCCAAGAGGAACGAACCCTCGAAGCGGGGGACAGCGAAAAAGAAGACGATCCCGATCAAGGCCATGACCACGATAAGTTCGAGCAGGGTCAGCCCGGAGGCCTCAGTCGATCTCCCAGTTGGTAATGTCTTTGTTTTCGTTTTCACCGCCTGGAACACCGTCCGCCCCGTAAGAGATGATGTCGAAATCCCCCTTCAGCCCCGGGGAGAGGTAGACGTAGTCGTTGCCCCACGGGTCCTTAGGCACCTTGCCTTTTTCCAGGTAGCCGCCCTGACGCCATTTTTTGGGGATGACGCCGGACTCGGGCCGCTGGACCAGGGCTTGAAGCCCCTGCTCAGTCCCGGGGTAGATGCCGCTGTCGAGTTTGTATAGCTTGAGCGCGGTTTCCAGCGCGGCGATGTCCATCTTGGCCCGCACCTGTTTGGCCTCATCGGGCCGGCCCATCAGTTTGGGGGCGACATACATCGCCAGGATGCCCAGAATGATGATCACGACCATGATCTCGATCAGAGTAAATCCTCCGTGGTTGGCGACTTCGCAGAAGCCCCGACTTCGACGTTGCGCCTCGCCCCGCAGTCGCTGCGGCGTACTATAAGTACGCCTCGCTCCGCGCGGCTCGCGCGTCTTGAATTCGGGGCTTTTGACGAAGCCGCAGAGGGTTGCTTTTCCGTTAAGTTGAGAAAATAGTCTATCCATATATTGGGTCGGCCTTTCTAGTAGTCGCCTTGGGTCCTTGAACCACTTTCTTTTATCGAATCAACTGATTCATTTCAAAGATGGGCAGGCAGATCGACAGGACGATGAAACCGACGATGCCGCCCATGACCAGAATCATCACCGGCTCGAGATAGCTGGTGAGCCTGAGAATGGTCGTTTCGACCTCGTTTTCAAAGACGTCGGCGATTTTGTAAAGCATCTTTTCCATCTCCCCGGACTGCTCGCCGACCTGGATCATCTGGATCGGGAGCATGGGGAACACATCGGTCTCCGAGAGCGACAGCCAGAGGCTCTTGCCCTTGCTCACCTCCTCGCCCGCGCGGGCGACGGCATCGGCGATCAGCACGTTGCCGGCGATGTTCTTGACGATATCGAGGGCAACCAGCATCGTGACGCCGTTTTCGAGCAGGGAGCCAAGGGTGCGGCTGAAGCGGGCCACCGCAAGCTTGCGGGCCAGATCCCCCAGAAGCGGCATCCTTAGGGCGGCCCGGTCGGTCCAGCGCCGCCCGGTTTCGGTCCTGCGGAAGCGGCCGGCCGCAACGGCGCCGCCCACCGCCAGCGCCAGCAAAATCCACCAGTAGTCCTTGAAAAAGCCGCTCAGGAGGATCAGCACGCGGGTGGGGGTGGGCAGGACCTGCTTCATGTCCACAAAAATCGTGGTGATTGTGGGGACAATATACGTCAAAAGAATGAAAAGCACAACCGCGCCGAAGAGCAGCATGAAGGTCGGGTAGGCAAGTGCTGCCTGGATGCGGTTGGAGAGCGCCTGCTGCTTTTCGGTGATTTCGGCCAGGCGCTCCAGCACGATCTCCAGCGTGCCGGAACTCTCGCCGGCGCGGACCATGTTGACGTAGATGGGCGGGAAGGCCTGGGGGAAGAGCGACAGTGCGTGGGCGAAACTGTTGCCCTCCACGATGGAATCCTTGATTCGGGCGAGGGTGCGCTTGAGCCCATGGGCCTTGGTCTGGGGCAGCAGGGCCTCGATGGCCGACACCAGAGGGAAACCGGCACCGATCAGGGTGGCCAGTTGTCGGGTGATCATGGCCACTTCGGATGCCTTGACCCGGCTGAACCTGGCCTTGAAGCCGACGCCCGTTCTGTCCTTCTTGGGTTGGGTCTCTTCGGCGGCGCGAATCGAAACGGGGAACCTGCCCGCACTGCGCAGTTTCTGGCGTGCGGCCTGCAGGCCCTCGGCGTCGATGATGCCGGAGGTCGTCTTGCCCTTGACATCCAGCGCTGTGTATTCGAAAACCGGCATCGGTTGGGTGCACCTTGCAACGACGACAGCAGGCCCTTCCCCGGGTCTGGCCGCCTCCGATTGAATTAGCCCGTCTGTTTACGGACGATAGCAATAACAATCTAATAATATTATAATTTATCAAATTTTACAACCCTAATTTCAGCAGGGGCGGTTTTCGGGTCACCCTTGGAGATAAGGGCCGGGGACGAGGAGTTCGTGTGACCTAAACTCGTCTCCATCCAGAAATGGTGGATTTCGGTTCAGGCCAAGGCCGCAGCGGTGTCGCAACCGGAGGCGTAGTCCCTCTACGCCGAGGATTGCGAAGAGCGAGAACGCCGGCCTGGGCCGAAAGACGCCGTTTCTGGACGGAGACTCAGGTTTCGACCGGCACTGGCAGCGACCCCAGAAGCTCCTGCAGCACGGTCTCCTCGGAGCGACCCTTGAGCCGCGCCTCGGTCTTGAGGATGATGCGGTGACTGAGCACGGAGTCGGCCAACTCCTTGACGTCGTCGGGTATTACGAACTCCCGGCCGCGGCAAGCGGCCAGTGCCTGGCAGGCGGCCTGGAGGTGTAGGGCGGCACGGGTGCTGGCGCCTAAACGGATATCGGGGTGCTCGCGCGTGGCGCGGACCACTTGAACAATGTAGTCCCTGATCGGCTCCGCGACGTGGGTGTGGCGGGACAGCCTCTGGATCGCGAGCAGCTCCTCGGTTGCGATCACGCTGCCCAGCTGGTCGATCGGGCTCTCCTCCCGGTAGCGGGCCAGCACGCTCGACTCGTCCTGCCGGGAGGGATAGCCGAGTTTGAGCTTCAAAAGGAACCGGTCGAGCTGAGCCTCCGGCAGGGGAAAGGTCCCCTCCAGCTCGATGGGGTTCTGCGTCGCCATGATCATGAACGGGCGGGGCAGGCTCACCGTTTTCCAGTCGATGGTGACTTGGCGCTCCTGCATGCACTCCAGCAGGCTGGACTGGGTGCGCGGCATCGCGCGGTTGATTTCGTCCACCAGGACCACGTTTGCAATGACCGGGCCCGGCCGGAATTCGAATTCGGCGTTCTTCTGGTTAAAAACGTGAATCCCCACCACGTCCGAGGGTAGAAGGTCCGGCGTGCACTGGATGCGCTTGAAGCTGCAGGCCAGCGACCGCGCGGTGGCGCGTGCGAGAAGGGTCTTGCCCACCCCGGGGACGTCCTCGATCAGCACGTGGCCTTCGCAGAGCAGAGCGACGAAGATCAGGTCGATGGTCCGGGGGCGGCCGATGACCGCCCGGGCCACATTCAACCGGAAGCGCTCCGCCGCTTCGCGGATGATGGCCGGGGCCGTCGGGTCTCGTTCTGCGGGGGATGGGGTCTCTTGTGTTTTCATGTGCGGCATCCGCTATAACCCCTTCCGGCTGCGAGGTCCATCCTTTTTACGCCGTGCGGCGTTCCGCAAGCGATCCCGGCAGCCATCGAGTTCGCCAAGGGCTTCGAAGCCGGGGTCGATCTCCCCGTAGCGCACTCGCTCGTAGTGTTCGGTGATGACGCGCATGTCGCTGCAGGCCGGCGGGAACCGCTCGCAGAGGCCCGCCAGAAATTCCCGGGGCGTTTGATGGGGCTGCCGCCGCCGGCCCTGACGTGCGGACCACGCGAGAAGCCAGCGGTAGGCTCGGCGCGCGGCGTCGGCCCCTGAAACCGGCCCCCCGGGACGTCGGCCCGCCGGCAAAAACCGTTTCAAAAAGCCGACACGATCGGCGACCCAGGCCAAAAACCGCCGAAGCAGCCGCAGCAGGTCCTCGCGCAGCGCCCCGGGCATGGCCTCTACCGTCGCATCCGCAGAGTGCCCTTGCTGTCGCCGTAGCCAGGCCGCGACCTGGTTGGCCAGCCGCCACAGGGCCACGCCGAACAGGCCGACCCAGAGGGTCCCGACCACCGCCTGGGCGATGGTGCGGATATAGTCGGGCAGGCGCAGCAGGTCCGGCAGGCTGGTGCCATCCGGCGGCGTGGCCATGCCGCCCGGGGCGGGGAGGGGTGTTGCGATCTGCGGTTGCGGCAGAAAACGGGCGAGCCAGGCCAGCAGCTCGATGACGAGGGCCACCATCGCATCCCAGAGCATCCAGAGGGCGGAGAGAAGCTTTTGGAGGAGTCCCGGGGTAACGGCATACGCGAGAGTCGTGCCCGCCGCCAGCACCAGCACCGCATGCCCGAGCAAAATGGCTATCCATTGCGGCCGGGAGGGGCTTTGCAGCCACCCGCTCGAGGCATTCCCGCGCGTCATGGCCGCCCCGCACAGGAAAAAAGTGAAAAACGCCAGCACCCAAACGCCTGGGGCCGGCAGCGTCAGCCCCCATTGGGCCGCGCAGAAGAAAACCAGGCCCAGCACCGGCAGCCCGAATTGGAACTCGCCCAACACTTGGCCGGCAGTGCCTGCGCCGGAGGCCAGCCGGGTGCCGGCGGCAAACGCGGCGGCGGTCATGCCGATCAACGCCAGGACCGGGACCGAGAAAGCTTGCGGGTGAGCTGCCCCCCGCAAGGCGGCGATGACCCAGAATCGGTCGAACAGGGGCGCCTCGGGAAAGAGGGCCGCCTTGACGAGGGCGCCGGCCCACAGCCCGCAGGCCGCGAGGACGAGCACCAGAGAGCCTCCGCGTTTAAGGCGCCGAGCGGCGCGGCGCAGGCCGAACGCCGGGAGCGCGCCGGCCAGGACCCATGCGACCGGCAGCAGGCCGCCGCAGAGGCGTTGATCCACGAGCCAGAAAAGGCCTCCCAGCCAGCAGGCCTCAATGCCGGCGACGGCAGCGGTCCCGGCCAGGGCGGGAAGGCGCGCCGTCATGTCCGCTCCCCGGCTGGCCGGCCGAGGTCTTCCGGCCGCCGGACCCTGAAGCGGGGGATGTGGTCCGGCAGCCGGGCCTCGTCGTTTTGACCGATCGTGATGAGCAGGGTCTTGAACCCGGAACGGCTCAGGCCCGCGAGAAGCAGCGGCAACGTTTCCGCCGGCCGCCCGGAGATGAACACCAGCGTGGTGCCGGCCGCCAGGTCCTTCTGCTGCCGCTCGACGAAGCCGGCCAGCGCACCGCTGGGAGAGGCCGTTACCTTGGCGAGGGCCTCGAGCAGGTCGGTGAGCCGCCCGCGGTTGGCACCGGCGGGGATCTCCGCCGGCAGGCCGGTGTCGGCCAGCCGTGTGTTGGCATAAAGGCCCACCGGGCTTCCGTGCCCGGCGAGGGCGGCCGCGATGGACCCGGCGACGCTGATTCCCAGCTCGAACTCCTCTTCCGCCAGGACTCCGTCCGTCTGGAAGCTTGCGACATCCAAAACGAGCGCGACCTGGTAGGCGGTGGTCGCCGCCGCCTGCTTCACCTTCAAGCCCCGGCCGCGGGCGGTGGCCTTCCAGTGGATGAATTTCAGGTTGTCGGTGCTCTGGTAGTCGCGCACGCCGATGGGGCAGGAAGGGTCTTGGACGAGTCGGCGTTGGGTTTGAACGTCTCCCATGGGGTAGAGTGAGGGGATCTTACGGATGTCCACCGGGTGGATGCGCGGGTAGACGATGATTGCCCCGGCGTGATCATCTGTCCGCGACCGCGTGAACAGCCCGAAAATATCGCCGGATCGCAGTGCCAGCGGCCCGATAGGGAAAAGACCGCGCCGGGCCGCGACCAGTTTGATTTTCCAGCTCATGCGCCGGTATCCGAGCAGGGCCGCCGACCGCCTGACTCCCGGGGAATCCGCTTCCGTCTCCGGCGCCTGCGGCCGGATCTCAGGCGGCAGGGACCACTCCAGCTGGACCCAGGGCAGGGGCAGCGGCTTGCGGTTGGCGAGGTTTACGGTGCAGGTGAGGGGTTCGCCGGGAAAGCTTCGCAGGCAGTCGAAGCGCCGCTCGGCCTGCACTCCGGCGAGCGACAGCCGACACCACAACCGTGCCAGGCCGGCCGTGCCCAAAAACAGCCCTGCCAGCATGGCCATGCCGGTCTGCGAAAACCAGACCGCAAGCACCAGGACCGCGCTCAAAACGGCCGTCCCGGGCGCGGTCAGGAGCGCACCGGCTGCCTGAGTGTGCCCGTGCGGGTTCAGCCCGGGCACCTATTTCAGGAAATCGGCTTGTAAAAACGCCGGGTTCGGATAGGTGTAGAACCCCTTGCCGCTCTTGACCCCCAGCTCCCCGCGCGCGATCATCTCGCGCAGGGCTTTGGGCGGGTGGTCCTTGGAATCCTTGGAGTCGTTGTAGTAGACCATCTCAATGTCCCAGATCACATCCAGCCCCACCTTGTCCATCAGGGCGAAGGGCCCCTCCTTCATGCGGGTGAAGATCATCCAGGCCCGGTCCACGTCCATGAAATCCACGAACCCGTTGCCCCACATGTAAAGCGTTTCGCGCTTGATGGCACGCCAGACGCGGTTGAAGCAGAAGCCGAGCAGCTCCTTTTTGACCGTGAGCGGCACGAACCCGATCGACCGGATCCAGGCCTGGCCCTTCTCCATGACATCCGCCCGGGTGCGGGTGCCGCCCATGATATCCACCATGTTGACGCCCTGCAGCGGGAAGTAAAAATGGATGTTGAGCACCTGCTCGGGCCGGCCGCCTGCCTGCTCGAAGCGTGAGACCGGCATCGAGGAGCTGTTGGTGGCCAGGATGGCCGTCGGGTGGGCTTTCTCGCCGATCTCCTTCCAGACCTTTTTCTTGAGCTCTATGTTTTCGGGGACGGCCTCGAGCACCAGCTCGGCCCCCTCGAGGGCCGCGGATAGCTCCTGCACCTGGCGGACTTTTTTCGCGCAGGCCTCCCACTGGTTCCAGGGGATGATGGGCGTGACTTTCTTGGCCTTGAGGTCGGCGCGGATCTTCTCAAAAGTCTGGCGGAAGGCGCCCTCCCGCGGGTCGTAGACGGTGACATCGTAGCCGGTGCGGGCGGCGATCATGGCGATCTGGGCGCCCTGGATGCCGGCGCCGACCATGGCGAAGCGCTGCAGCGGCAGCCGGGCGGATTTTTTCGTGGCCATAGCGAGATCCTCCTATATTGATTAAAAAGGCCCCGCCGGGGCGGGGCCTTTTGAAAAGCCTGCAACCAACGCGCCTCACATGGCGCTGGGCCCGAAGAAGGCCTGCGGAGCCCACAGGATGATTTCAGGGATGAAAATGCACAGGATCAGCCCCACCCACTGCAGGATCACGAACGGGATGACCCCCTTGTAAATGTGGTAGATGTTCATCTCGGGCGGCGCGATCCCCTTCATGTAGAATAGCGAGTAGCCGAAGGGCGGGGTCAGAAACGCCATCTGCAGGTTGACGCAGATCAGGGTGCCGAACCACAGGGGGCTGAACCCCAGCTCGTTGGCGATGGGCGTGAAGATCGGCACCACGATGAGCAGGATCCCCAGCCAGTCGAGAAAGCAGCCGAGGAAGAAGACGATGCCCATCATGAGGAAGAGCAGCGCGATCGGGTGCATCTGGGTCCCCAAAAGGAAGTTGGAGATGGCGTCCCCGCCGCCCAGCCCCATGAAGATGGCCTGGAAGGCGTTGCCGCCCAAAAAGAGGGTCATGATCATGGAGGTGGTGATGGTCGTGGACCAGCAGGCCTCCCAGAGCGATTTCCAGGAGAACTTGCGGTAGAAGATGGCCAGCAGAACGGCTCCCACGCAGCCCATGCCCGCCGCTTCCGTGGGGGTGGCGACCGCTCCCAGGATGCTTCCGAGCACGACGATGACCAGGATCACGGGCGGGACGATGGAGGTGGCGAACATCTGCAGCTTCTCTTTGGTGCTGTGGTGCGACTCCTTCTCCCCGGGGCCGAGCTCGGGCTTGATGAAGCAGATCACGGCGATATAGACGATGTAGAGCCCCGATAGCAGAAAGCCGGGGCCGAAGGCCGCCGCATAGAGCCAGCCGACCGAGATCTGGCTCAGGCTGCCGTAGACCACGAGCATGATGCTGGGCGGGATCAGGATGCCGAGGGTCCCGCCGGCGCAGATGCAGCCTGCAATGAGAGGGATGCTGTACTTGATCCGCATCAGGGCCGGTATGGCCAAAAGCCCTACGGAGACGACGGTGGCGCCGACGACCCCGGCCGTGGCCGAGAAGATGGTGCAGGCCACGATGACGGCGATCCCCAGCCCGCCGCGCAGCCGCCCCATGACGACGTGCATGGTGTCGAAGAGCCGGGCGGCGATCCCGGTGGAGTCCAATATCTGCGCCATGAAGATGAAGAGGGGCACGGCCACGAGGACGTACTCCTCCATGACCCCGTAGGCCCGGTTGGCCAGAAGGGCCAGGATGGCGTCGAGCGATCCCCCCCAGCCGATGACCCCGAAGACGACCGCCAGCATGCCCAGTGAAAACGCCAGAGGGTGCCCGAAGCAGAGGGTCACGAACAGACCGAAAAACATGACGATGGCAAGGGTTTCCGGGCTCATATCTTCTCCCCCTTCAGCTTGTGCCACTCGCGGATGAAGTTGGCGAACCCCTGGATGAAGAGCAGGAAGAGGGCGACCGGCATGACCGTTTTGTAGGGGTAGAGCGGCGGCTTCCAGGCGCTCCAGCTGTGCTCCCACTGCATCCAGGCCTTGGCCGCGTATTCGAACCCGGCGAAGACCATGGCCCCCACGAAGGGCACGAAGATGAACCAGAAGGTGAGCAGCCGCAGGATGAGCTGGGCCTTTGGCGAGAGCTGTAGCGTGATGATGTCGATTCGCACGTGCTTGTCGTGCATCAGCGTCGTCCCCATGGACATCATGTAATTGAACCCGTAAAGGTAGACCGTCACCTCGAACGCCCAGACCGTGGGGGCATTGAAGAGCCGGCGCATGCAGACCTCGTAGAACACGACCAGGGTCAGGGGGATGAGAGCCAGTGCCGACAACCTGCCGACCCAGGTGTTCAGGGTGTCGACGGCATGCACGAATTTTTTCAGCATGTGAGGGGTCCTTTCCAGCGATTGGCGAACCGCCGCGGGCCGCGGCCGGTCTTTAGCCGCGACCCGCGGGTGCAACTGTTACTGCAGCAGTCTGCCCTTCAGGATCTCCTCCCGGGGCCAGGGCGCCAGGCGGCTGCGCAGGTCGCGCCACTGGGCGTAGTCCCTCTTGAACTGCTCCTGGGAATCCAGGACCTTCTTCACGTCCGGGTGCTTGGCCGCGACCTCGTCGAGATATTTGAAGCTGACCTTGGCGAATTCGACGATGGCGGCATCGTCCATCTTGACGTACTCGGTGCTGGCACCGATGATCTTGAGCGCCTCGATGTTGAGATTTTCCTGCCAGGCCCAGCCCCACAGCTGGGTCTCCTTGGCAGCGGTCTCGACGATCTGCTGCAGGTCCTCGGGCAAGGCCTTCCATTTGTCCATGTTGAAGACCACATCGAACTGGCAGGAGGGCTGGTGCACGCCGGGCTGGATCACGTACTTGGTGATCTCGTGGAACCCGGAGGGCACGTTGGCGGCCGGGCTGCTGAACTCGCAGGCGTCGATGATGCCGCGCTCGAGCGCCAGGTAGATCTCCGAGCCGGGCAGCGGGGTGACCGAGGCGCCGAGCAGGGTCAGGATGTCCATGTACCAGCCCGGGGTGCGGATCTTCATGCCCTTGAAGTCTTCGATCTTGGTGGCGCGCTTGTTGGAGTGCAGGCCCAGCTCCTGGCCGACGTTGGTGGCGAAGAAGGGTTTCAGGTTGTAGCGGCCGTATAGCTCGTCGAACATCTCCTTGCCGCCGCGTTCGTAGTACCAGATGTTGTAGCCTTCGACATCCAGGCCGAAAGGCACCGAGGCGTAGGCCACGAAGGCCTCGTTTTTACCCTTCCAGTAGCCGGGCCAGGAGTGGAAGACGTCCAGCGTGCCCTTGGAGGTCGCCTCGAAGATCTCCATGGCCGGTACGATGGCGCCGGTGGGGAAGACCTTGATGTCCAGCCGGCCGCCGGAGCAGGCGCGCACGGTGTCGGCGAAGTGGATTGAGATGTCGTGGAAGTTCAACCCGCCCCAGGGGTCGCTCATGCGCAGGTTGAATTTCTGGGTGGAGGTTTCCCACTTCTTGTTGGCCCACTCCTTTATGCGCTTGTCTTCGCCGAATTTTTCGATTTTTTTCTTGGCGCCGGCTGCCGGTGCTGCAGGTTGCGCAGCCGGTGTGGCAGCCGGGGTGGCTTGAGGCGTAGGTTGAGGCTGCGCCTGGGCCTTCGGCGGTTCAGCTGGTTTCGTCTGAGCTTGCGGCTTTGCCGGGGGTTGATCTTCAGAGCAGCCCGTTACGAACAGGCCCGTTGAGAAAATCATGACCATGATCCAAATAGCCAATCCAGCCCTTTTCATCGCATCTTCTCCTTTAGGGTTGTGTGGGTCGGTTGTCTTGTTTGCCCTGCCACCTCCTACGGGATTTCATCACCTCCTTTTCTGCGCGAATGGTTTTACGCATGGAAAAAATTATCCCAGGTTGAGCTCGTGCATCCTCTTTTTCAGAAAATAGCGGCCGGCCTCGGTGCGGGTCACGATACCCCCCTCGACCAGGGCGGCCAGGGCCTTGGGCCGGAAATCCCTCAACCCGATGTGCAGCAGGCTGCGTCGCTCGTAGGGCAGCTCCGCGGCCGAGGCGGCGTCTACGGCCTTGCGGCGCTCGAGGTCCTTGATGATGGCCCGGGCCGTGCGCCGGATGCGGTAGCCCACCACCACCTGGGTGAGCATGTAGACCCCCACCAGCACAATGAGGCCTATGACGATCTGAAGGCTTTCGGGCATTGTCGGTCCGGTCCGTCCTGATTAGTATGTTAAGACGACCCCGCCGTCGAAGAGCAGGTCCCCGCCGATGAGGTATTTTGCGTAGCGTGAAAACCCGTAGATGAAGATGTTGGCCACCTCGACGGGGTCCATCATCTCCTTGATGCGGGACTTGCCGAGCATGACGTCCCGCACGACCTCCTCCGGGGTTATGCCCCGCTGGGCGGCCTGGGCCGGGATCTGGTTGAGGGCGAGCGGAGTCTTGATGAACCCCGTGCTGACGGTGAAGGAGCGGATCTTACCCTCGCCTTCGGCCGAGATGGATTGCGCCAGGGCCCTCAGGCCGAACTTGGTTATGTTGTACACCGGCTTGTTGCGGGTGCAGATATGGGCGTGGATCGAGGCCATGTGCCCGATCACTCCGACCCCGTCTTGGCTGTTGCGCATGTGGGGGATCGTGAGCTTGGAGATCAGAAAAGGGGCCCGCAACATCAACCGCTGCATCAGGTCATACTTTTCCATGGGAAAGTTGTCAATGGAGTCGATGTGCTGGAGGCCGGCGATGTTGGCGACGAACTTGATCGCCCCCAGCTTGGCGGCGTCGGCGACGGCCTGAGCGACCTCCTCGTCGTTGCAGAGGTCGGTCTGGATGAAGATCATCTGCCCGCCCATGTCCCGGGCGATCTTCTGGGTCCGCTTGCCCTCTTTTAAGTTGATGTCGAGGCCGACGGTCATCAGGTTGTTGGCGGCCGCCGCAATCGCGGTGGCCCGGCCGATGCCGGTTCCGGCACCGGTGACGACACACACGTTTTCAACGCTGAAATTCGCATCCGGTAGAACGAGAATCTGGTCGCGTGTTATTGCCGGCTCCTTGATCTCCATGCGCGGCGTCCTCCATGCCTGATTGTGGCCTGCGGTAAGTGGAAAAGATGAGAAACGGGCCCCCTTCGCACAAAGCAAATCTCGGGCCATCACGGCTCAGGGTTGCGGGGCAGCGCCGACGCTGTTCATGAAGTAAAAAATACCATTTAAAGTCGATAGGTTGGATTATGTTCGAATAATAAGCGCCTCTTTTTGGATACCATCACATGCCCTTTGTAATTGTATCAATTATTATACATGTAAACTTTATGATTCATTTTTACGGCGGCACCCCTTGATTTTTACCGGTAAGAGGCGATTAACAGGCGCGTACGGTCACCCCGTGCCGTCCGGGGCCTGTAAAATGTGATCGGACGATCGTCCGCAATAGTATAATTTTTGATACACTATGAGACCGACGCCATGCGCTTCATCCCATCTGTTTTGCGCAAATGAATAATAATTTCAATGTGAAGTACATAAAATTGGAAATTTTTAGAGTGGCATGTTTATTGCTGAAAAAGACTACCGGAGCATATGCAAGGCAGCCAAATCGGTATTATATCGCAACCCTTATAAAAACCGGAGGAGAACATTATGAAAGTGCTGGATCAGGGGGTCAACCCTTTGTTCATGGATCCCGACCCGGACAAGGCCCGAGATTTTTTCCGCACCAAGCCGCGTGCCATGGTCGACAAGCGCATGACCGAAAAGGAGGTCGTGGAGAAGTTCATCCCGGACGGGTGCTACCTCGGGATCGGTGGGTTCGGCGCAAACCGCATCCCCACGGCCGTGATCCACGAGATCCTGCGGGCCCGGCGCAAAAACTTGGGGTTCCTCGGGCACACCTCCACCCATGACTTCGAGCTGCTCTGCGCGGGCAAGTGTTTCAACCGCCTGGACGCGGCCTACATCGTCGGCCTCGAGGCCCGCGGGCTCTCCCCCAATGCCCGCCGCTACATGGAATCCGGCGCGGTCGAGGTCTGCGAATGGACCAACTACGCGCTTGCGGCCCGCCTGCGGGCGGCGGCGGAAGGGGTCCCGTTCGCCATCGTGCGCTGCATGCTGGGGACCGACACGTTCAAGATGTCCGGGGCCAAGGTGGTCGAGTGCCCCTTTACCGGCAAAAAGGTCGCCGCCGTGCCGGCCCTCTGGCCGGATGTCTCCGTCATCCACGTGCACGAGGCCGACATGTATGGCAACTCCGTTTTCAAGGGGATCTCCGTGGCCGACATGGAGCTGGCCCGGGCCTCCAAGCATGTCGTCGTCACGGCCGAAAAACTCGTCACCAACACCACCATCCGGGCCAACCCGACGGCGACCTCGATCCCCTTCTACCTGGTGGACGCCGTTGTCGAAATCCCCTACGGGAGCTACCCCGGCAACATGCCCTACCTCTACTTTTCGGACGAAGAGCACCTGGCCCAGTGGATGAAGGTCGAGAAGGACCCGAAGGAGTTCGAGAAGTTCCTCGACCACTACATCTATTCGGTCTCCTGCTTCGAGGAGTATCTCGAGCGCTGCGGCGGGCTTAAAAAACTCAAGCAGCTGCAGAAGCTTGAGAACTTGGTGGAAAAATAAAAAAGGGATGCGTGCGGCAAGACCCGCTCACAAAGGAGGTAGAACCCGTGACTGATTACAATACGATGGAAATGATGATCTGCCTGGCTTCCCGGTACCTCGAGGACGGCAAGACCGTGGCCGTCGGCACCGGGGCGCCCTGCGCGGCGGCCATGCTGGCCCAGAAAGCCCACTCGCCGAACCTGATCATCCTGTTCGAGGCCGGGGGAATATCCCCCCTGCTGCCGCAGATGCCGATCTCGGTGGGCGACTCCCGCACCTTTTTCCGCGCCGTCATGGCGGCGGGCATGAACGAGATGATGACCACCTGCTCCCGCGGCCTGGTGGACTACGCCTTTCTGGGCGGGGCCCAGATCGACAAGTTCGGCAACATCAACTCCACCATCGTCGGCGATTATTACAAACCCAAGGTGCGCTTCCCGGGCAGCGGCGGGGCCAACGACTTCGCCTCCTTCTGCTGGCGGACCATGATCATGACGGTGCACAGCAAGTCGCGGTTCGTCGAAAAATGCGATTTCATCACCTCGCCGGGCTTCCTGACCGGCGCGGGGGCGCGCGAGGCCGCGGGGCTGCCGGAGGGCGGCCCTTATAAAATCGTCACGGATCTGGCGGTGATGGGTTTTGACGAAACGACACGGGCCATGATGATCGAGTCGCTGCACCCCGGGGTGGAGGTCGACCGGGTCAAGGCCGAGACCGGCTTCGAGCTGGTGATCCCGAAGCAGGTCGGCCGCACCAAGCCGCCCACGGACGAGGAGCTGCGAATCCTGAGAGAGGACGTGGATCCGCTCAAGCTCGTGATCGGGCGCGCCTAAAAATCGTTGCAGCTTGCTGCAACGATTTTTAACAGTGGGAAACAAATCAAAGGGTTAGGGTCGGGTACGGGACGGCGTGGTTTATGTGCGATGGCCACAGGCTGGCCGCGAGTTGAGCCTCGAAGACCCTTTTCCAAGCCCTTTCCCGGCGTTGGCGCCGGGAAAGGGCTTTTTTTTAGGGTGCACCCAGCATGATAATGGAGTTGTTTCGGGTGGGAGTGGCTTCCAGCCACGATGAACGCGGCTCTATGACAGGGCGGCTTCGCAATAAGCCCAAATTCAAGGCGTGCAAGTGCCGTGGCGCGAGGCGTACTCCAAGTACGCCGCAGCGGCAGCGGCACGCGGCACAACGCCGAAGTTGGGCTTATTGCGAAGCCGCCCCCCAGGCAGGGACGGCCTTGCCTTTGTCATCCCGCCGATACGGGAGCCACAGCAGGCCGAAGAACTCCTGGGTGATGCCGGCGGGGGCGGGGGGGATCCGGATCTCCTTGAAGCTCTCCCCGGCCGGGTCGAAGGCCGCTTCCAGCTTGGCGATGTCCGCCTCGAGCTCCGCCTCCAGCTCGGCGATTTTGGCCCTGACCGACTCGGCGGTTTGCTGCGCCCGCGCGGTGTCCATGCTCTCCTTGCGCAGGCGGCCGGCGGATTTCATTGCGGTCCCCAGCCTTCCGGCCGAAGTGGCGCTGACGGCTTTTCTGCCCAGAAACGCGCCCAGAATGGCCGTTCCGAACGAAATGGCGGTCTCCACCTTTTTGGCGGAAAGCTGCTCCTTCTCGCGCATCGTGGCCTGCTCCGAGCGCATCAGCCGATCCTGCAGGGTCGCGAACTTGCCCGCATAGCGGCGCCGCAGCTTCTCGACTTCGAGGTCCCGCTGCTCCCGGGCGGCCTGGGAGACCCGCGCGGCGAACTCGGAGAGGGATTCCTGCGGGGAGGAGACAAGCCGGAAGCGCTCCGAGTTCATGAGCCGCAGGGCGTGGTTTCTCCGGACCCACTGCAGCAAATCCCTGCGCCACCCTTCATAGGCGGTGACCTTCTTGGCCTCGGCCGGCAGCTCCGCGAAAGCGGCCCCGGCCGCGGGCGCCTTGACGAACTCCCTGGGTGCGAGGGGGATCTCGATGGCCTGGTTCCAGTCCAGGGCGACCGGGCCATCGGCCAGCGGGGCGGCGAAGCTCACCCGGCGCGCCAGGTCGACCTGGTATTTGGCCTGGGCGTAGTGGGCCGTCAAACCACCGAAGACAGCGGGGTAATACTCGATCCCCGCGGCGCTCCCGCTGACCGGCAGATAGTGGGCGTCGATCCCCGGCGGCAGGATCGGCGGCCGGGATTCGAGACCCGCCCCCGCTGCCGGCGCGGGGATACCTGCGGCGGCGGGCGCACTCCCGTACCCCACGGGGGCGGCCGCGGCGGTCAGGGTCTTGATCTGTTCGCGGGTCATGGGCCCCCTGAGGTAGGAGAGGGTCCAGCGGGTCTGGAAGGTGACCGGCGCATTTTCGTGGACGTTGTTCAGCAGGAACACGCGTTTGCCCAGCCCGGCCAGCACCCGCTCCATGCGCCCGCGGTCGAAGCTCCCGCCGCCGGCGGCCCCCTCCAGCCCGGCCATCACCCGCTGCTTGTCCCCCTCGGTCTGCAGCCGGCCGATGAACCAGCTGCCGGTGTTGGAAAGCCCCTTGTAGTCGAGATCCACGGGATTCTGGGTGGCAAGCACCACGCCCAGCCCGAAGGCCCGGGCCTGTTTGAGGAGCGTCAGCAGGGGCAGCTTGGAGGGCGGAGTCCTGACCGGCGGGAAGAATCCGAAAATCTCGTCCATGTAAAGAATGGCCCGCAGGCTGGAGGTGCCTGGCTGCGAGCGCACCCAGGCCAGCACCTCGTTCAGGAGCCTGGCCACGAAAAACATGCGCTCGGCGTCGCCGAGATGGCTTAAGGTGAAGATCGATGCGCGCGGCTTTCCCTCGGCGGTGTAAAGCAGGCGCTGGATGTCCAGCGGGTCGCCCTCGAGCCAGGACTCGAAGCCCGGCGAGGCCAGGAGGTTGTTGAAGCGCATGGCCAGTTGAAAGCGCTCCCGGGCCGGGAAGATGGAGTCGAGATCCATGACGCCGACGCGAGCAAACGGCGGCTGCTGGATGGCGTGCACCAGGCCCGGCAGATCGAGGCTCTTGTTTTCGGACCACAAGGTGTTGAACAGGTTGGCCAGCAGGATATGCTCCCGGCTGCCGACCGGGTCGGCCTCGATTCCCACCAGCGCCAGCAGGGAGGTGGCCGTGCTCTGAACGCGCTCGCGCATGAGATCGCGGTCTTCCAGCACAGCCGGCGGCGGCGGGTCGAAGCTCCCCAGGGTGTTGATCGGCAGCCCGGATCGGCTCCCCGGCGTGTAGACGGCCAGGTCCGCTGCGGCGCGCAAACGGCCGATGCGCTCCGGGCCCTGGCCCCAGTCGGCGAGCCCCTTGCGCCAAAGATCGGCCTGTCGGGCGGCAAACTGCCGGCGGGTGAGCCCGGCCGCCAGCGCCTCCTGATCGTCCACCCAGGGCTGGAAGTCGTCGGCGGAGAGGTTTGGAAAGGTGAGCAGCAGGTTGGGCAGGTCCCCCTTGGGGTCGATGGCGATGACCGGGATGTTGTCGATCAGGGCCTCCTCGATCAATCCCACCCCGAGCCCGGTCTTGCCGCTGCCCGTCATGCCGATGATCACCGCGTGTGTGGTCAGGTCCTTGGAGTCGTAGAGCACCAACTCCTCCGTCAGCCTGCCGGAATCCATGTCGAATTTCCGGCCCATGTAGAACACCCCTAGTTTCTCATAGGCGATCATGGGCACCCCCTTTGGGTTGCAGTGATGTGGCGGTGAAACGTTCGGCGAATGCGAAACGCACGGCTGCGGCCGCGCCCCAAGCCATGGGTTTCCGCAGCGGATCGCACCCGATGTCGGCGGGTTCAAATTGGTCGAGTTTTAATCGTTGCGCCGGAGGAAGTCAACGCTGGTTGCGGGTCGCAGGCAAGACGAGGCGATGAAAAAATAGCGGGTGGTTGGCGGTCGATTGTCCGCCGCCGCTGGCCATGAGGATGCTGTCAGACGAAAATCAGCCGGGCCAGTGCCGTCAAAACGATGACCACTCCCATGATGTCTATCATGTCCATCGTTTGATTCCTTTAAAGGTTTTGGTGGATCGTTCTCGCTTCGAAATATAGTATAGCAAAATGCATGCCTGTTATGACAATCACGATTTTTTTAAGTAATTTCAAAAAACTGTAATTATCGAGCGGCTTGCTGCCGCATCGATTAAGAAAAACAGGTAATAGAAATTGGGCGGATCTTTTACTGAATTCAGGAGAGGAGCATCCAAGAGCAACGCGTCGAGCATGGTTTTGACTTTGCTTCTTCTTTTGCTATGATCTCGGCCTGCAGGGCAGGGCACACCCGAGGGCGGCCGGAACGCCGGGGACACCGTGGCCCTGTCTTTGTCCTCCGGCGAGCGGGCTCTTTAACTGCCGTCTCGATCAGGGTTGCTTTCGGAGAAACAACCAGCGAGGGGCGATCGTGTTCGAAATCAGAGAAATTCTGGATGTGGCGATTCGATTGGAGTTGAACGGCGAAAAAACCTACCGCGATGCCATGGCATCATCTTCGGACACGGAGATGAATGCGCTGCTGGCCTGGATGGCCGACGAGGAGGCCAGGCACCGGCAGTGGTTCGCCGAGTTGAAGGCCCGGCTGGACAGGGGCACGGCAAACCCCTTCTTCGAGGAGATGAGCCGCGAGGTGTTCAACGACCTGGTCGGTGGTCAGAGCTTCTCTCTCAAAGAGGTGAATTTTGCGGGGATTGAAAGCCCGGAGCAGCTGCTTTCCGTCTTCAGGGAGTTCGAGCAGGACACCGTTCTTTTCTACGAACTGATCGAGCCCTTCATCGAAGACCCCGATACGCGCGCGCAGCTGCGGCAGATCATCGCGGAGGAGAAGCGCCACATTGAGCATCTGAGCGAGTTCAGGCCGGCGGTGCTGGTCAAATCTTAGCCCCCCGGGTTTTCCCTCAGCGCGACCAGCCCCAGGAGCCCGACCCCGACAAAAACCAGCCACCCGATGCCCGCCGCCGGATGAGCGGTCCCGATAAGGCATCCACCGCCGCCACCGCCGCCACCACCGCCGCCACCGGTTCCGGCGCCGGCAGGCGGAGGCGTGGTGGATGAGGCGGCGTAGTACTCAAGATCGAGCAGGACGCTGTTGGCCGCCACGGCAACGCTGAGCGGGTAAACGCCGGTCAGCTCCCCCCCCGAAAAGGTGACGGTATAGGTGTCGGCCGCCGCGATCGGGATGGCGTAGCCGCCGCTATTCGCAGTCACCGCGTAATAGGTGCCCTTGTCCGGCATCACCATCACACCGGCCAGACCCTCTCCCGGATCGTACTGCCCGTTTGCGTTGGTGTCCTCCCAGACCGTTCCGACAATGAATCGGTTGAAGTGATTCGCATTTGCCGTATCGGCATAGCAGAAATTGCCTGTGATCACCTGCGGGCCGACGTTGGTCGACGAGTTGTTTTCAGGCACCACTGCGTATCCGACATTGGTCCAGTTACCGTTGACCGACATGATGGCATACCGATGCCCGGGGGGGTCCTGGGTGCCGGCCGTCCCTTGCCCCCAGTCGATGTTGAAAGCGGCATGACCGTAAAGCGCATGTTTTGAAAAGGAAAATACGATGCCCGCCCATCCCGATCGCACAAAGCCGGAGGCATCGACCTTTTCCAACTGGCCGGTGTGGGTCTGGTCGTCGATGTCGATGAGGTAATCCGAGTGGTTCTTGGCGGCGTTGTAGAGCCTCACATCGAAGGCGGCCGGGGGCTTTGCCGAGATGGCGGCAAACTCGCTTCGCAGAACGTCGAGATCCACTCCGAAATATGACCGGGCCGCGGCGATGTCAGAATTTGTGACGGCGGCGAGCCAGGCACCTTCCTGCGCCGGGTTGGCCCGCGCCCGATTCATCAACCACATCATCTGCTGCTCGTTGCCGTTCGGGTGGAGGTTGTCGGCGGTCTTGTGAAAGCTCCACTCCGTTGCGGCCGACGGGGCCATCCAGGCCGATTCCGCCGGCTGTGCCGCGGTATACCGCAGCTCCTCCTGCGAGGGCTCCACAGGTTCGAGGACGATTCGCGGCGGGTCGGGCTCCGGGGCTTTTTCGGTTTGCGCCAAGGAGACGCCGCCGAAGACGAGGGCGATTGCGATCGAAAGGAAAAAGTGCGTCAGGAATGAAAGCCCGGTTCGATGACCTTTGCTGTTCATGAAGCATCCTTGTTCGTGCGGGCGGGTTCAGGCATGGTTACCCCTGTTTGCCGTCCACTTCGAGGCTGATGTTTATCCTTGATATAATACCCCATCCGTGTTCTATAGGAAATCTTTTTCATTCACATGTTGTCAAAGAAGCAGGGCCGTCTGCGGCCTCTTGCCTGTCGTGCCGATCCGTTGGCATATCTTGGCCGATGGCAGGCCAGGCGGCAGCCCCCGGCTCGAGATCTTCCATCATAACCGGCTGAACACAGAACACGTCAAGCCACAGGAAACCATTGCATGCGCATCCGACCACCCCATAGAGCCTATGTCGGCATCATCACCCTCCTCACCGCCGTCGCCCTTTTCGTGTTCCCCCTCCAGACCGATTACCTGCAGGCGCAATCGGCGCCGGCCCCCCCTGCCGGAAGCTACGTCCCGGACGAGATCCTGGTGAAATACAGGCCGGTCCAGTCGGGGGTTGCATGCTGGCCGGGGGAAGGGCGTCTGGATGAGGAAATCGACGTGATCCCGCCGCCCGTGCCGATTGAGGAGCCCGAGGTCGTCTTGGTGAAGCTCCCGGCAGGCCTTACCGTGCAAGAGGCGCTCGAGACCTACCGGCTGGACCCTCAGGTGGAATACGCCGAACCCAACTATTACCGCAGGATCAAACTCATCCCCAACGACACCTCCTTCGGGCTATTATGGGGGATGCCCAAGATCATGGCCCCGGAGGCATGGGACATCAACACTGACTGCAGCTCGGTCATCGTTGCGGTGATCGACACCGGGGCCGATTACCTGCATCCGGATCTGGCGGCGAACATCAACATAGCCGAGGGGCGCAATTTCATCGATGTCGGCAGCAACCCCCTCGATTTAGACGGTCATGGGACCCACGTGACGGGGACCGTGGCAGCCGTCGGCAACAATGCCCGCGGGGTCGCGGGCGTCTGCTGGGACGCCCGGATCATGGTGCTGAAGGCGTTCGATGATTTCGGCGTCGGCCGGGTGTCCGACATCGTCGATGCCATGAACTACGCCCGTTTGAACGGGGCCCGGATCGTCAATGCCAGCTTCACCGGCGCCACCGCCTCCCTTGCGGAGCAGGACGCCGTTGAGCTCCTCAACACCTCCGGCATCCTCTTGGTGACTGCGGCGGGAAACGAGAACCAGGACAACGACCGGGTGCCGAGCTACCCGGCCAGCTACGGATTCGACAATATCATTGCCGTGGCGGCGAGCAGGCCAGATGACAGCAAGGCAGGCTATTCGAACTTCGGCCGGAACAGCGTGGATGTTGCCGCACCTGGCTCCTCCATTCTCAGCACTTTCCCTTTAAGTCTGAATCCGGACGGCTATCTCCTCAAATTCGGCACCTCCATGGCCACCGCCCACGTGAGCGGGCTGGCGGCCCTCGTCTGGGCCCATGAGCCCGCCCTGACCCTCGGCCAGGCAAGGGCGCGGATCCTGGACGGAGTGGACCGGCTTGCCGGGCTCTCCGGCAGGGTTTTCACGGGCGGCCGCATCAACGCATTTAATAGCATCAGGGGCGTCCCTGCCACGCCGTCCGGGCTCGCCGGTGTGACATCCCCCACCCGGATCGACCTCAGCTGGGACGACAACTACTTCGAAATCGAGGGGTTCGTGCTCGAGCGCAGCGACGGTGGCACGGGACCCTTTGTGGAGATCGCCCGGCTGGGCCCCGACGTGTTCTCTTATCTGGACATAGACGTGGTCGCTTCCGCCACCTACGTCTACCGCTTAAGAGCCATCAAGAACGGCAGTGAATCCGAATCCGCCGAGCTGACCGCCGCGGCTGTCGCCACGTCTTCCTCATCGGGAGGCGGCGGGGGCGGCGGGGGCGGATTTTGTTTCATCGCCTCTGCCGGGCGCTAGCGATTCGCGCGAATCTTCGCGTAACGAAAAATTACGGATTGAACCGATCTATCCGCCTGGCTCAGGAGAAGCACCACCCGCCGCTCATGGTCTGCGCTGCCGGAAGGCGGTGAGGCCGAGCGACACCAGGACCAGGAAAAGGGCCGTCACCTCGCGCCACGTCACGGGTTCACCCAGAAGCAGGGCACCGCTGAACACGCCGATCACAGGGATGCTCAAGGTGCTCAGGGCGGCGACGTTGGCCGGGAAGATCTGGACCACCGTGAAAAAGGCCCACTGGCAGAAGACGATCGGGCCCAGCAGCATGAAGGCCAGCGCCAGCAGGGCGCTGCTCGAAAACGATGCGATTGCGGGGGCGGGCTCGAGCAGAAGCGTTCCGACGATCACCGGTATCCCGCCGACTGCAAGCTGCCAGCCCATTACCAGGGTCCCGGGCATGTGCCAGGGGAAAAATTTGACCAGCACCGTGCCGGCCCCCCAGCAGGCGGCGGCTGCCAGCATGAATGCCGCGCCCAGCGGAGCGGTGCCGAGAGCCCCGATCTCCGGTGCCAGGAGCAGCGCCAGCCCGGCGAATCCGACGACGAGCGCCCCCAACCGTCTCGAGGTGATCCTCTCCCCCAGCAGCACCCGGCTCAGGATGACGGCCCAGAGCGGCATGCTGTAGGCGATGATGGCCGCGCGTCCGGAATGCAGCAGCGACACTCCGTAGGCGGAAAGGATGTGCCATCCGGTGACGTTGATCAGGGCGGTGACGGCAAGCGCCTTAAGGTCTTCGGCCGGGACCCTGAGGGAGGCTCCGCCGGCCCTGGCCAGCAGCAAAAGGCTCGCGCCACCACCTAAGAGGCAGATGCTCCGAAAGGCCCATGGGCCCATCTCGTTCAAAACCACCTTCATGGCCGTCCATCCCAGCCCCCAAATCAGGCTGACCAGGACCACGAGCAGGGCGCCCTTCAGGGGTGAACCGGGCTGTGGGCGGAAAATGGTCGGCTGGGTGTCCATCTATCCTGGGCTGAACCGAGACGGTGTCGGTTTTATTGCAGCTGAAGGCACCGCAACCAACTGACTGCTGAGACAGGCCGGTGGGGGGTGCGGCCGGCGCACAGTGGCGCTAATTTGTGCATGTTCAGCTGCCGGATGAAGAGCCCGGCATCACTTCGCTGATCTGCCGCACCGGGGACAGGTCGGTGAAGTTGGGGATGTCGCCGCGCAGCGCTCCGCCGGAGGCCGCAATCCCTTTTTCGTACCCATCGGCCGTCTCGAAATAGAGGCTGCCGATGCAAGCGTAGGGCGCCGGTTGGCCGCTGCCGCCGGAGACGCCTCGAAGCACCTCGGTCCTGACAAGGCCGAATGGCTTGAGATGCTTGGCCACCAGGTCCATGTGGGTGGTGCGGTAGTACTCCAGGTCGAAACCGCCGCCTTCGCGGTTCGGGTACATCACGCTCACTTTGAACATCTCGATCTCCTTTCCCAAATTAGTGGGGCTTTTTCCTGTGGGAGTCCCGCCGCGGCGGGACCGCGATCGGATCGCGACTGGTAGCCGCTCCCACAAGATCTTAACGTACTTGCCGACGGAACCGCCAGTACCGGCGGCGTGCAGCGCCTCCACAGACACCTCGCGGTGCCTATTTCAGCCCGCTGTCGCTCTTTTCCCGGATGCGCAGGCGGCCTTTGCCCAGCCGGATGAAGTAGCCCTCCTCCTCGAATTCCAGCAGGTCTGCCATTTTCAAAAGGGCGCGATCGGTGAACCGGATGCGTTCGTCCCCGGCGACGGTATACAGGGCATCATTTTCCACCAGGAGCCCGGCGGGGTCCAGCGGCAGGCGCCGCCGGGTGTTCAGGATGAGCTCTGCGGGGTCCCCGGTCTTGACGTCGACGACGAACAGGGCGGTGTCTTCGTAGGGGAAGTAGACTTTTTCGCTTATCCCCTCCCGCTCCTGACTGAGATAGTAGCCGCCGGCATCCCGTCGGATGGCGGAGTGGAAGTGCTCGATGATGCGGGAGTTGCGAAAGAGCCCGGCATCGTTGCGCCAGCGGCCGTTGCGGTCGAGCCAGAAGACGGCCTTCTCCCGCGGGATGACGATTTCGACCGGCGCCTGATTCATCGGGTGCTGCCGGCTGCGCTCATGTTCGGCTCCTTTTGCGCGGCCGCCGCCATGGCTGCTTGCCCATCTCCTCGATCTGGCCGGCTGCCTGGAAGACGACGTGCAGGCTGATGGCGGGCAGCTCCCGCTCTTCATTTGCAGGCGTTGCGCACAGCCGTGGGAAAGGAGCCTCCAGGCCCTTCCTGCGGCAGACGAGAAACGCCGCCGCCTCGGCCTCGAGGAGGCTCTGCTCCAGGTCCAGATCCCGGCGGTCGGGCCACCCGGCATCGGCGTCATCCCCCAGGTGCCCGCAGAAAATGCGGCTGAGTTCGAGCGCCAGGGCCGCATATTTTTCTTCGGGCGAAAGACCCGGGGCGATCAGGACGAGGTAGCGCTGGCCGGCTTCCAAGTCTGCGGCGGCATAGGCTTTGCGCACCGCGGGGGTGAGACGGATCGCCCGCTCCCCCGAAGCGGCGCCCGCTGCCGCTTCGCGCACGGCAACCCGCTGCCGGCTGCAGTTGTGAAGCGTGTTGTCGAGGATCCTGGCCGGCAGGCGGCCGCGGGCCTCTCCCGCTGCGTAGGGGCCCTCGGCGACCGGGTCGCCCTCGGTGTCCTTCAGGTCGAAGACGAAAAGGACCGGGGCCATGGGGGCCAGGATGAGTATAGGGCGTGCCGCCGGCTTCAGTCGGCGGCGATATCTCTGCAGCCACGCTCGTCCGGTGGCGACCCGGGCGGCATCCGGGCGCTGCAGGAAAATGAGGAAACCATTGAACGGCGAATAGTTCGGGAAGCGCGAAACGAACTGGAGCAGGTCCAAAAATTCACGGCTTCTCCGCCAACGAGCGGTCAGTCGAAACAGCTCGTCCAGGGCGCCGGTGGCCCCTTCCAGGACCGAGACCTCCTCACCGGATGCGGTGGGAAGCTCGGACGGCTGAAACAGATTGAGCTGTTCGGACATGGGCGGCTCTCCGGAAGGTTCCAATCGTGCTTTCGTCGGGCTCGGTCGACAAGGGTATAGTCCGAAAAAACCTTACAGGTCAAGGTGATAGGCGAATTTGACAAGGGCGCCTGCAGTGCTAAACCTATCGCATCCAAGCATGGGCGGCATCAAATAACTTTCTCATGAACATCACAAGGAGGCCTCACATGATCGGCAAGAAGCTGAGCGATGCGATGAACGACCAGATCAAGAACGAGCTCGAATCCTACTACATATACCTTTCCATGGCGGCCTGGCTCCACTCCAAGAGCCTGGACGGGATGGGTCATTACATGCGCGTCCAGGCGCACGAGGAGATGCTGCACGCCATGAAATTCTTCAACCACCTGATCGATCGCGGCGGCAAGGTGGCGCTCAAGGACCTCAAGCAGCTGAAGACTCAGTGGAAGACGCCCCTCGAGCTTTTTCAGGACGCACACAAGCACGAAAAGTTCATCTCGGGGAAAATAAACGACCTGATGGCGATCGCCCGCCAGGAGAAGGAGTTTGCCTCCGAACCGCTGCTCGCCTGGTTCACGGACGAGCAGATCGAAGAGGAGGCCAATGCCGGCAAGATCGCCGAGCAGCTGGGGATGGTGGGCATCGACAAGTCCGGGCTTCTCATGCTGGACCGCGAAATGGCGGCGCGGGCCTATCCTCCCGGCAGCCCGCTCAACCCGGTTGCGGCCGCAGCCCAATAAAAGAGCGCCGGGTTTATGGCCGCGGCTGGAGGGGTAAAGCCCTTGGTTGACGGTGTCCGCAGGTCGGTTTACGGGACGATGATCCGGGGCTCGGCCGCTTGAATGATCGGCGGCGGCTCTTCTTTGCGCATCGACCGGGCCTCCTCCACCAACCGCTCCAGGGCCTCCTGCATGGCCTCGGGGAACCGCTTCAACGCTTGCGGCAGATCTTTGGCCTGGATGGGATTGTGAAGCGGCACGGGACCGTTCGGCGTGTAAATGCTGGTCTGGCCGAGGAAGATGGTCCGGCGCTCCCTGTCGGGAGACCCGTCCGGCTTGACGGGCGTGAATCGTGTGACCGATCCGCCCTTCAAATCCGTGAAGGTTTCCTCGAGGTAGAGGTCGCCGCGGTCAATTTTGAACTCGATGCCGTCCTGGGGTTCTTCGCTCATGCTTTTGGGCCTCCACGACCGGGGTGCGGCATCAACGCCGCCTTTTTGTTGTGAAGGTGCAACCTATCAGAACGGAGTCTGCCAGGCAACAAGTGTCTCCATCCCTGAGGTGCCGGCATCGGAAGCCTTATTTTAGGGGTTCCGTAATTGTCAGGGGACATCCCCTAAAAATTTTTCCTGACCTCCCATTTCTAACTGGAGGGATCACCCCTCTTCAGCAAAGAGGGGCCAGGGGAGATGTTACGAACCCTGTCAATTCAATTTCGAGACGATTATAAACCGTAAGAATAGAACAGGAAGATTGAAATGGCCAAGCGCGTTGTGATCGACAGCGACGAGTGCGTGGGGTGCCAGACCTGCGTGGAGCTGTGCCCGGATGTGTTCAGGTTCAACGATGCCGCAGAAAAGGCCGAGGTCGCGGCACCCGAAGGCGGACCGGAGGATTGCATCGAAGAGGCCATGAGCTCGTGCCCGGTCGAGTGCATCCGGTGGGAAGAGGATTGATTCGGCGCTTCAGCCCCGAACCCTGAGGGAGAGCCGCATGGTGGCCGACGATGCGGCGCTGCCCAGGCTCAAGCAGAAAGCGCCGATCAGGTAGCCGGGGAGGTTCAGGGCCAGTGCCGTCAACCCGCACACGGAGATGGTTGCCAGCAGGGCGGCATGGCCGATGAGAACGGAGACGGAGCGCCTGAGGCAGGCGGCCACGCCTTCGATGTGGGCCCGCAAGGCCACCGCCAGAGGAAAGAGCACCAAGGCGGCGGCGGTTTGGCGGACCACCCACAGGTGGCGCGGGTCGAGATTCTGAAGCCGGACGTAATACAGCTCGGCCGGTCCCGGGAGGATGAATATCAACGGCAGGATGCCGAGGATGAGGCCTGCCCCGATGGAAAAGCGCAGGATGCTTTGTCGAACGGACTGCGTCGGCGCGAACATGAGGACCAGGGTCTGGATGCGCGTGGCGGCAAAAGCCACCGGGTTGGCGAGCCCCAGCGCCAGGTAATAGGCCGGCAGCACGATCTCCGGGTCGGGTGCACGGGCGATGAATGCCGCCACGGCAATGGTGGCGAGCGACAAAAAATACCCGCCCACCGTCAGCGGCAGGTTGAAGCGGAGAATGTCCCGGACCCCTGGCGGCTCTTCCTCGCCGCCGGGGAGCCCGCGGATGAAGCGCCGCGAGAAATGCCAGGACGCCAAGGTTTCCAGACCGACGGGAAGCGTCAGCGCCACCACGGCCCACACCGGGCCGACGGCGCCGAAATAGCAGAACACCGGCGAGAGCATGGCGGTGAAAACGACCCGGCCGATGGTCGCGATGCTCGCGATGCCGGTGGCCCTGCCGACATACATGGCCACAAAATAGGGGATGCGCGAGAAAAAGATCATCTGGAGAGGGATGCTGGCGATCAGGCCGATGGCGGCAGAGGCTTCGATCGCCGGCGGCAGTCCGATGATCCGGCCGAACAGCAGGTGCGAGACCGCCGGGATGCAGAGCATGCTCTGAACGGCGCTTGCCAGGGCGCCGATGCCGAGCGTCAGACGGTAGAACCGACGGTAGCCTTCGCGGGTCCGGGCATACACCATGCCGGTCGGTACCAGGCTGATGGCGAACATGCCCAGGAAGAAGAGCACCGTGTTCGCCTGCGCCAGGCCGGCGAGATCCAGGGGCCCGTTGGGGCCGCGTGTGGCCACCATGGCCACCAGGGGGTAGCACAGCGACTGGGAGGCCGCCTGCACGGCCAGGGGGATGAACAGGCGCGTCAGCCGTCTTGCACCCGGGGTCGCCGAGTCTGCGGAATCATCGACGCCGGCGCTCATTCGTCGAACTCACCCACCAGCTGAACTTCCCGTTCCAGCCGCACCCCGAAGCGTTCGAAGACGCGCTCTTCGATGCGGCGGATGAGACGGTGCACATCCGCGGCCGTGGCACCCGCGACGTTCAGAATGAACCCGGCGTGTTTGCGGCTGACTTCCGCCCCCCCGACGCGCTCGCCCTTGAACCCGGCGGCCTCAATAAGGGCCCCGGCAAAATAACCGGGCGGCCGTTTGAACACGCTCCCGCAGGAGGGGAAGTCCAGCGGCTGCTTGCCGGCTCGGAGGAGCAGGATCTCGTCCATCCGCGCCCGGAGCGAAGAGGTCGGCTCCGGCTGGAAACGAAAAGAGGCCGAGGTGATGACGGCCTCATCGAGTTGGGGCGCCCGCCGGTAGCCGAAATCGATCCCCTGCCGGCCGATGCGCAGCTCGGAGCCATCCCGCCGGAACCCGCGTACCTCGACGGTGACGGCTTCGATCTCGCGGCCGAAAGCCCCGGCGTTCATGCGCAGGGCGCCCCCGATGCTGCCGGGGATTCCCGCCATCACCTCCATGCCGGCCATCCCCCGCACCACGGCTTCCCGGATGAGCTCCATCCACAGGGTGCCCGCACGGGCGCGGGCCTCGCAGCCCTGGAACTCCCAACCGCTCAGGTTCTCGCCGACATGCAGGGTGACGCCTTTCCAGCCGCGGTCGGAAACGAGGATGTTGGACCCGCGGCCGAGGATGAACAGGGGGGCGCCGGCCTGGCGAACGGCTTCCAATGCCCGCTGGACGCCCGCCTCCGTGTGCGGCGACGCCCACACGGCCGTCGGCCCGCCGATGCGATAGCTCGTGAAGGGGGCAAGCGGCTTTTGCGACTCGACCTCGATGCCTCCGAAGGAGGCGAGGCGCTCGGCCAGCTCGCGCAGCTCAGAATCGGAAACGGTGTTTGTCATCGCGAACCGGGGCCAAAGGCTTCTTGCTCGAATTGGGTGATGAACCGTTCCGTCGTCCCGTCGCCGTCTTCAAGAGGAAGGGCGGGACCTTGGGACGGCATACCTGAACCGCAGCCTCTAGATCACAGGCACGGTGTGAATGCAATTTCGGAAAAACTTCTGGACGCGGCGGCCGAGATGCACTAGGCTGGATTCATTCGGCGGTCGACCCCGATCCGGGTTGCCGCTGCCCCTGAAACCGAAGAGGCTGTCGCATGGTCGAGTTGTTGATCGTGCTGGCGATCACCGTCGCCGGTTTCCTCCTTTTTTTCCTCGCCTTTCTTCTCAAGCGCCGCCCCAAGGGCGGGCCGGTCGAGCTGAAAACCTGCGCCCGCTGCAGCTGCGACAAGGCCGCCGGCCCCGCCGGCGCCCGCGGCGGATGCGAGCACCGCTGACCCCTTTCCCTTCCCTCCGCCCCGCCCGTTCCCGAGCCCCGACACGCCGCTGGGCCAGGTGGCGGCGGCGGGAACAGCTTCACGAAACTTGAGGGTTAAGTTGACGGGGCGATTGGCCGATACCGTCATCCAGTGGAGATGACCACTGTGATGGAGACGGGGGGGGGTAGCAGTATGGACGCCGAAGAGTTCCTGAACATCATCAGCGAATGCGAGGTTTTGAGAGAGGATATCGACGAGGTCCGCGAGCGGGTGGCGCTGACCGCATCCGAGGGCAGCAAACTGGCGAAGGCCTCGGACCATGTGGACAAGGCCAAATCGGTGCTGGCCGAGCTTTTCCCGACGATCCGGTCGCTGGACGATGAGGTGAGAGAGGACCTGGCCGAGGAGCTGAGCGGGCCCGGCGCCAACAGTTTCCCATGAAACATGCGGGTCAGGGAGGCGTCGCGGAGTCCAGCTGCTCGGAGATCTCCGCCCAGCGGCGGACCAGGAGCGCACCCCGGCTCTTTTCGAACGCAAAGCGCTTATCGACCCGGGAACGGCCCTCGGACACGACCGCCGCAGACCCCACCAGCGCGGCAACCTGCACGCCCCGATTCTGCAGGGACTTCAGCAGGGCTACCCCCTTCCAGGGCAAAACGACCGAGTCCGGCAGCCCGGCGGGGGCGATCCGGGTGCGCACCCAATCGGCCCCCAGCCGGTGGGACACATAGATCACGCGGTAGCGCCGGCTGATGGATTCCAGCGCGCTGCGGCAGTCGTCGCGCTCGGCAGCCCCCCAGACCGCGGCCTTGAGCGCGGTATCAACCTCGACCAGCACGGCCGGTTCCGCAGGGTCGAGGACCAGCAGGCGCCCCGATCCCCGGCGGCCGTCCGCGCTTGCCTCCACGCTGAGGAGCCCGGTGCGCCGAGGCGTAACTCGCCGGTAGCCGAACCCGTCGGCCCCCGTCATCACGCGGGCCGGCGGCTCGCCCTCCAGTTCGAAGTCCACCCGGCGGCCACCGGCGGCAGAAAAAAGGCCGGAGGTCCTGACGACCAGGTCGACCGGCTCACCGACGATGCCCACCTGATCGTAAACGACCACCTGCGCGCGCGCACCCAGCGGGCCGATCACGAAAAAGCACAGGCCCATGGCCGCAGCGAAAATCCGGCGGTGCACCATTCTCACCATCGCCTCCCCGGGCATTGCTCCGGCACCTGCATTCATCACCGGCACCGTTGAGGTGCCCAGGGTCAGTGCTGCGGATTGTGGCGAAGATGAAGCCATCTGTCAATCGCCGGAGGCCCGGCCCCGTGATCCCGCGGCGCCTGCCGGCAGCCGTCTCGCCCCTTGCCAGCCGGTGCGGTTTGTTGCTACCATTTGACCATGACCGATTGGACCGAACCGCATAACCTGCGGGAATGGGCCGGGCGGGCCTTCAGCCTCCGACCGATCGTCGTGGGGGGCTTGCTGCTGGCGCTGCTGGCGACGGAGCTGAAATACGACTGGGTGGAACGGGCCGCGGGAGCCTATCTGGTATCGACGAACGCCAAGCGGCCGGAATCCGGCGCTATCTGGGAAAAAGGGCGCAAGACCCAGATCGCACGCACCGCCGTCGAGAAGCTGGCCGCCGACCGCGAGGCCTATCAGCGCATGGCGCGCAACGCGGGGTCGTTCAGCGAGATCGTGGATGCGCTGGCGCCCGGCCAGGGGGTCATGCTCTCGGTCGAGCATTTTCGGGAAATCTATCGGAAACTGCCGGAGGGCTTCGCCGCCGAGTTGGTTTCGCCCTTCGATCTGCTGCGCTTCTCCAGCGAGGGCCGCTGGAGCCGCACCTATCTCGAGAAGTCCGCCGACGGGCTGATGGTCTACCTGCTGGAGCCCAACAACCACGTGCTGCGTCAAGCCAAGGTGGGGGCCGCCTCACTGGGCGCGCTGGCACGGGGCAGCGCCGCCGCCGGCCGCACCCTGGAGGATCTTCCGGATTTCCGCAACCGGATATACCCGGCTGAGCGGTTTTTTGCCGCGCTGGCATCCTTGCCGGAGGAGGTGCGGCGCGGCCTGATCTCCCAGCCCGAACGGCTCTTGGACGTGTCGGGGCAGATCACCCGCGTCGGGATATCCGATGAGTCGGTTTCCGGGCGGGTCGACGTCGGCTTTGAGATCCGCAGCGGCGCGCAGCGGCGGGTGGAGCTGGTCCAGGCCCAGGACTGGGCGGCCTGGCGGCTGAGGTCCACGCTGGAGGGGCGCCAGACCGGGGCCGGCCCGGCCTCGAGCTACCCAATTCAATAAATCGGCAAAGGCATGTTTCACGGGTGGAGTCGATGTTGCGGCTGAGGGCGTTGATTTACGGTTTCTTTCTGCTGCTCGGTGTCGGGGCGACGATGCTGATCCTTTTTTTCTTCGTCGTGGTCCGCGATCTGCCGCAGGTGCCCGAGCCGCTCAGCCGGATCATCGAAACCCCTCCGACGGAGATCTACGCCGCCACCGGGGAGCGGATCATGTTGATCGGCGGCCGGGAGGTGATTCCGCTCAACCGCGTGTCGCCTATTTTCATCGAGGCGGTCCTCGCCACCGAAGACCACCGGTTCTGGGGCCACCGCGGCTTCGACAAGCTGCGCACGCTCAAAGCCCTGTGGGTGACCCTGTTCAGACCGGCGCGGGTCGAAGGCGCCTCGACCGTCACCCAGCAGCTCGCCAAAAACCTTTTCTTTAGCTTCCAGCGCACCTACATGCGCAAATTCCGGGAGCTGCTCGTGGCCCTGCAGATCGAATCCCGCTACAGCAAGCGTGAAATCCTCGAGGCCTACATCAACCAGATCCCCTTCGGTGTCGGCGCTCACGGCGTGGAACAAGCCGCCCAGGTGTTCTTCGGCAAGCCCGCCCTGCAGCTGAACCTGCCGGAGGCGGCGCTGCTGGCGGGACTGCCGAAATCGCCGACCCGCTACAACCCCTTTCGGCACCTCCAGCGGGCCAAGGCTCGCCAGAAGGTCGTCCTGGCCCGGATGAGGGCGGTCGGGAACATCACCACCGAGGAGGCCGAGAAAGCCGCACAGTCTCCCCTGAGCCTGCGGGAGCGGGGCGGGGCCGAGCCCGCCGGCGGCTACTTTCTGGACCTGGTCCTCAAGGAGCTCGAAGACCGTTTCGGGACGGATGTCGTGCACCACGCGGGGCTCAAGGTCTTCACCACCCTCGACCCCCAGCTCCAGTCCTGGGCCGTGGAATCGATCCAAAAGGGCCTGGATCAGCTCGACCAGCTTCTCGGGGTGCCCGCACCGGTGGGCGGGAGATCGGCCGGCCGGCTGCAGGGCGCACTGGCGGCGGTCGAAGCCCATTCCGGGGCGGTGAGGGCCCTGGTCGGCGGCCGGGACTATGCCGAGTCCGAATTCAACCGCGCGGTGCAGGCCTCGCGCCAGGCCGGATCCGGTTTCAAACCCTTCGTCTATTACGCGGCCTTCGAGAAGCTCGGGCTGAGCCCGGCCACGGTCTTGGTCGACCGCAGGGTCACCATCCCGGTCGCCGGGCAGGCGCCCTGGGCCCCCCGGAATTTCAGCGGCGAGTACGAGGGGCCCATGGTTTTGAAGCGCGGGCTGGCCCACAGCGTCAATTCGATCGCCGCCCAGCTGGTGGAGCGGGCCGGGCCGGCCGCGGTCGCCGACGTGGCCCGGCGCTGCGGCATCCGCAGCCCGCTCTCAGCGGTGCCCTCCCTGGCGTTGGGCACATCCGGCGTGAGCCCGCTGGAGATGGCTTCGGCCTTCGCGACCTTTGCCGCCGCCGGCATCGCCCACGAACCGTTTTTCATCCGCCGGGTCGAGGACTTCCAGGGGCGGATTTTAGAGGAGCGCCTGCTGGCCGGGCGCCGGACCCTCGACCCCTCCCTCGCCTTCCAGATCCTCGACATGATGCGCGCCGTCCTGGACGAGGGCACCGCGCGGGTTGTGCGCCAGATGGGGTTCAACCTGCCGGCCGCCGGCAAGACCGGCACGACCGACGATTTCAACGACGCCTGGTTCACCGGGTTCACGCCGACCCTGAGCGTTTCGGTGTGGGTCGGGTTCGACCGCGCCTTCAGCATGCGCGACACGCGGGGGCGCGGGATCACCGGTGCGCGGGGCGCCGCACCCATCTGGGCCGATTTCATGCGCAAGGCCACCGAGGGCGAGCCTGCGCGGGAGTTCCCCGTGCCGGGCAACATCCGGTTCGTGCCGGTCAACCCCGTCACGGGACTCGCCCCGGCGCTCTGGGGCGGACGCAGCATGGAGGTGGCCCTGCGGGAAGGACAGCCCCGGCCCTCCCTTTTTGCCGAAGATTCCCGGGATCCCGCCCAGGGCGGGTTCCTGAACACAGGGCCGTAGCCAAGATGAAGGCGGGCTGACGATGATGCACTGGTTGCGCCACGCGACGGGACGCCTGTGGGTCACCCTGCTGCTCGGGGCCGGGTCAAGCCTGGGGGTGATGAGCCTTCTGCAGCCGGCCATCGGCGCGGAGGCGGCGCCGGCGGTTGTGGCGGTGTGGCTGAGCGCTCTATTTTTTGCCGTGGGCTGGGCGGCCGACCGACTCGCGCTGCGGCGGGTGCGCCGACTGCTGCATGCGGGTGAAGGGTTGGCGCGGGAGGGGCTGAGCGTCGAGGCCGAGGCGGTTTTTCACAAAGGACTGGCCCTGCTCGACAGTTTTCTGGTCTCACCGGCCGCCCGGCGCCGCAGCCTCCCTGCGCTTTGTGCCCGTCTGGCGCGGTTCTATCTCGCCCGCCCCGGCGGCCGCGGCTCCTCCGAGGCGTTCATCACCCGCTACCTTGCGGAGGTCCCGGGCGATGGCGAGGTCGCTGAACAGTGGGTGCTCGACGCGGAGGGGCGGGACAGCCTGTCCGAAGGGCACCAGGGCCTGCTGGCGCGCCTGGCCGCCGTCCACCCCCGCAACGATCAAATTCAGCTGGCCCTCGCCCGCAGCTACCTGATGCAGGAGCGAACCGACTTCCCGGCCCTGCAGTGCTATCGCCGGGTGTGCGGCGGCGAGGGCCCTTCGCCGTACGAGGTGTGCCGGGAGGTGGCGGCCTTGCTGCAAAAAGCCGGCCGCGGCGACGAATGGGTTCGGAAACTCGCCCTGCGGTGTCCGGTCACGACCCCGGCCGACGGGGGGCCGGTCGTGCCGCCCGTCGTTTTGCCCTCCCAGGCCCGGCGCCCGGAGACTCATTTTCCAACTGCGGGCGGCACCGTTGAGGATGGCGCCTTCCGGATGAATGCCGCTCTGGACGATGCCGAGGAGGAAGAGGCCGAGGAGCCTGCGGCTCTGCCGGGCGTCCGGCTTGAACTGGCGGAATTCTGGAGACGGGTCGAGAGGCTGGCCGGCGGCATTCGCACCGCTGCCGCGAGCGGCTTGCGCCGCGTGACCCGGGGGGCCGCATCGGTTCGTGCCGTGACCTGGGGCAGAGCCGCCGGCGCCGGGCTGGGGGTGCTCGTCGTGGCCGGTATGGCCTGGCTCTGGGTGAGCGATGCGGATCTTTTCCGCGAGCCCGCGGGGCCTGCGGCGGCCATCCCTTCTGATGCCGGCCCCGCTCCGATGGTGACCGACCGGTTCACGCTGCAGGTGGCCGCCTACCTCAAGCCCGAATACGCCCACAAGTTCGTTGAAAACCTGAAAAGCCAGGGGTTTGACGCCTATTGGACGGAGACTGCGAGCGGCGGCAAGACGTGGTATCAGGTGCGCATCGCCCATTTCCCCGACCGCCCATCGGCGCGGGAGTTCGGCAGCCGCCTGAAGCAAAAGGGCGTCATCGAGGATTTTTACGTCACCAATTACAGCCGGTGACGGCCGTGCCCTTCACCGGGTGCTGCCCACCGCTGGGTGTTTGACGTGTGTGTCGGCCGGAGCCATGACAGCGTGCGCGGCCTGCGTCAGCCGGGCTTGAGGCCGCAGGCAGAAAAACAACCGGGGCCCGGCGCCTCCGCAGCCGGGGAGGAGATCCGGCAGGCGGAGCCCTGGATCCACTGCCGGGAATGCCTCCACCCCGTCACGCGGGACCAGGAACGCATCAGCGTCGCCGGGGCGCACCGCCACACCTTCGCCAACCCCCACGGCATCGTGTTTGAAATCGCCTGCTTCAAACAGGCGCCGGGATGCGCCCATGCCGGCCCGGCCAGCGCCGAGTTTTCATGGTTTGCCGGCTGTACGTGGCGGGTGGCGCTCTGCGGCGCCTGCCTGGGCCATCTCGGGTGGGTATTCCACGCGTCGGCCGGCGGGAGCTTCTACGGATTGATCCTCGATCGGTTGATCGAGCCCTCCTGACGATTCATCCACAAACGGCGTCTGGCGGCCCACGCTCGCTGCGCTATGGGCTCGTCTTGGCAACGAGCTGGGCGTAGATCGCCAGCGCCTGGCGGCGCGTTGCTTCCGGAGGGCCGGAGTTGTCGATGACCCGGGTGGCGAGCGCCCTTTTCTCCTCCAGGGACATCTGGGAGCCGATCCGGGCGAGTGCGGCCGCTTGCGGCAGATGGTCCCGCCGCATGAGGCGTTCAAGCTGGACGGCTTCGGGCACGTAGACGACGATCACCTCGGACAGCCCGCGGTGCATGCCGGACTCGAACAGGAGCGGCACGTCCAGGACCACCACGGCGCCGGCCTCCTCCCGGCGGAGGCGTTCCAGACGGCGCGCCGTCTCTTCCCGGACCCCGGGGTGCACGATGCCTTCGAGCACCTGCCTTGCCGGCGGGTCCTCGAAAACGATGGCGCCCAGCCGCCCGCGGTCGATTTCGCCGTCGGACTGCAGGAGGTGACGGCCGAAATGGGCGATGATCCGCTGATGGGCCGGGGTTCCCCGGCGGACGATGTCGCGGGCGATCCGGTCGGCGTCGATCACCCGCGCCCCGGCCCCAGCCAGCACGGCGGACACCGTCGATTTGCCGCTTGCGATTCCCCCGGTTAGCCCGGCGATGACCACGTGGCCGTTTCCTCCGTCAATACACGGATACGCTTTTCGCTTGACACCCTCTCGGTTGCTGCCCTGGCTCCAGGCGCTGGGCGTCGGGCAGGGTGCCGCACTCTGTGGTGCTGATATGCGACCGGTGCGGCGTTGTCAACCCAACCGGCCGCCGTCTTGCACAGCCTCGATTCGGTCTTACAGTTTTGGTGTCGGATGCGTTCATCGGAAGCATTCGAAATCCCTATCTCCAAGGAGGCAACCCCATGGCCAAAGAAAAATTGAAAATGGCCGCCGACGTCTGCTCTTATGTGGATGAGAAAAAAAGCCAAGTCCATTTGGAAATATGCATCCCGGGCGTGAAGAAACAGGCCATCCACCTTAAGGTGCGCGACGACAGCTTCAGCCTGTTCGCGCCGCGGGACGATTTCGACTACGTGGCGGCCGCCGCATTCTGCTGCCCGGTCAAGCCGAAATCCGCCAAGGCGAGCTACCAGGACGGGATGCTCAAGGTCAACCTGAAGCTCAAGGACCCCATGGAAGGGGCGCACACCGTCGCCATTCATTGAGTCCCCGCTTCATCCTTTCATGTCACCGCAGGCGCACAAGTGCCTGCGGTGATTTAGGCCCGCCTCGCCAGCGTCGAGACGGCTCCCGAAGCCTCCTCGGTGCAGCAGTCGTCATAGAAAAAATCATTTGACAACTACCGACTTTCTTGACTAAAAAAGTCAGGATATTTCCTGACTTTTTTAGTTGACAAGCAACCTGCCGGCCTGGTGAATGGAGGCGGGGCGTGGTGCCGATGACCCTCAAGAAAAACCAGTACGCCCTGCGCGCGGTGTTCGAACTGGCGAAACACTGCGGGGCGGGGCCGATCAAAATCTCGCAGATCGCCGAGGTTCAATTCATCCCGGTGCGATTCCTCGAGGTGATCCTGAACAAGTTGAAGCGCAGCGGCCTGGTCGATTCAAAGCGCGGTTTTTACGGGGGGTATTTTCTGAGACGGGCGCCGGATCAGATTACGGTCGGCGACATCATGCGCTTTTTGGACGGCCCCACCGCAGCCATGAAGTGCGCCGCATGCACTGAAAAATCGAGCTGCCCCTCGGGACACCGCGGCTGTGCGTTTTCATCCATGTGGAACCGCGTCAACCGTGCGATCTTGTCGGTGTACAACGAAACCACGATTCAGGACCTGCTGGACAACGACCGTCGCCACTTCAAGGTCAAGCGGCGCCGGCCGGAAGGGCGAGCCTCCGCTAAGACACAAGGACACCGCTTATGACTTCGCATCGATCACCGTCTCCCCGGGCTGCACTCCCCCTCATGGCGTTGGCTGCACTCATGGTTGCGGCCCTCATCGGCTGCACCAGCGCGGCGAGCTCGCCCGGCGACACGGACGCGCCCCGGGCGGACATCATCCGCATCGACGGCCTCAAGCAGTTCGGCAGCCTGGAGCGGCCCGCGGTGGTGTTTCTGCACGAGAAGCACACCCAGGCCTTGGCTCCGAAGAACAAGGACTGCGCCGCCTGCCACCTGCCCGACAAGAAGTACATGTCCACCAA
>JAWOHH010000112.1:0-4026 GCA_046496215.1 Desulfobacterales bacterium | reverse complement strand
TGGTGGCCGAGGGCCGGCGGATGACCCCGAGCGAGGTGTTCACCCGCTACGAGAGCCTTCTGATCGAGGCGCTGCGCATGAAGACCACGCTCAAGAAAAACATGAACGTGCTGCAGCACATCATGGGCTATTTCAAGCAGCAGCTCGACGCCGACGAGAAGCAGGAGATTCTGGAGATCCTCGACCACTATCGCCGCGAGGTCGTACCGCTCATCGTGCCGATTACGCTGTTGAACCACTACGTGCGCAAATTCGACCAGCCGTACCTGAAGCAGCAGGTTTACCTGAACCCCCACCCGATCGCGTTGAAGCTAAGGAATCATGCCTGATGGCTTCGTAAAGACCCCAATTTCTGTCCCGCCTTGGCGGGATACGCCTCGCGACGCGGAATTCGCGCGCCTTGAACTTGGGTTTTTTACGAAGCCATCGCGACCGGCCAATCCTTGCAACCTTCAGGAATGCAAATAATGGAATCGATTCTTGTTGCGGGCGCCACGGGGTATGTCGCCAACCGGCTCATCCCGGCGCTTCTGGAAAAGGGCTGCCGGGTGCGGGCCATGGCGCGTTCGGTGGAGAAATTGGCAGAGCGTCCCTGGTGGGGGCATGCGCTTCTCGAGCCGGCGGCGGGCGATGTGCTGGACATCGAGTCGCTTCAAGCGGCCTGTGGCGGGTGCGAGGTCGTCTATTACTTAGTGCATTCCATGATCGCCCAGAAGGGCAAGTTCGTCGAGGCCGACCGCGCCGCTGCCCGGAACATGGTAAAGGCGGCCGCCGCGGCCGGGGTCAAGCGCATCATCTATTTAGGGGGGCTGGCCGAAGCCCGGCACGGCAAACTCAGCAAGCATTTGAGCTCGCGCATCGAGGTGGCCGAGATCCTGCAATCCGGGCCGGTGCCTGCGACCGACCTGCGGGCGCCGATGATTTTAGGCTCCGGATCGGCCTCCTTCGAGATCCTGCGCTACCTCGTGGAGCACCTGCCGGCCATGACGACCCCCCGCTGGGTGCGCTCCCTGAACCAGCCGATCGCCATCCGCAACGTGGTCGCCTATCTCGTCGGCTGCCTGGACCACCCTGAAACCACCGGGCAGACCTATGACATCGGCGGCCCGGACATCCTGACCTACGAGCAACTGCTGCAGATCTACGCCAAGGAGGCCGGCCTGCGCAAGCGCGTGATCATCCCGGTGCCGGTGCTGACCCCGACCCTGAGCGCCCTGTGGATCAACCTGATCAGCCCGGTGCCTACCGCCATCGCCCTGCCGCTGACCGGGGGGCTGACCAGCGATGCCGTCTGCCGCGACAGCCGCATCCGTGACATCATCCCGCAGGATTTGCTCACCTGCCGCGAGGCGATTCGCATCGCCCTGCAGCGGCTGCGGCAGCAGCTGAGGGGGCAGGCACCGCCTCTTGCGGCAAGCCCCATGCCCCCCGAGTGGCCGCACCCCGGGGACGCCGACTATGCCGGCGGCACCACGTTCCACTACGCCTGCGGCCTGACGGTCGCCGCTGCGCCCGAGGAGGTGTGGAGACCGGTGAGTCGGATCGGCGGCAAGGGGGGCTACTACAGCTGCGATGCGCTGTGGCGGCTGCGCGGGGTGGTGGACCGCTTGGCGGGCGGCCGGGGTCTCGGCCCGCGGCGAGCGCTTGGTGAGCTGCCGGCAGAGGGCGGGCAGTTCGATTTCTGGCGGGTGCTCGAGATCGAGCCGCCTCGGCGACTGCTGCTGCTCTCGGAGATGAAGGCGCCCGGCGATGCGCTCCTGGAGCTGGAGATCACCCCGGCCGGAGACACCTCATCCGAGATCCGCCTCAGGTCGACTTTCATTCCGCGCGGCCTGGCGGGGCTGGCCTACTGGCACGCGTTCTACCCCGCCCACGTGCACGTATTCCGGCGGCTGCTGACGGGGCTCGCCCGGGCCGCGGGGGCGGAGGTGAAGGAGGTCGAATGCGAAAAGGTCTCGGGAGACAGGTCTCAGCGAAGCAGAAATCGAAACGGGTAAACCGATCCGGTCCGTCGCCGCCATCATGGTTTGCCACTTGACAGCGAAAGCCATTGTATTAAGTTTGTGTATCATTTTTTGCCACTGAGGCATAAACCCGCAGAAAACCAAAAAGGAGGATCTCATGAACGTCGTTGATTATTGCAAGGGGATGGAGATGGAGTTGACGGCCTGGAAGGCCAAGGTGTACGATCTGACCCGCAAGGTGGAGACCCTCGGTTCAAAAGAGAGAGAAAAAATCCTGCCCAATATTCAAGATCTGCACATTTTCATAGCCGACCTGTCCGCCCGCATCGATCAGTTGAAAAACGAATGCCCCACGGAGTGGAGCCCGCAGAAGAAAGACATCGACAAGGGCGGCTTGGACATGCGCGGCAAGTACGAGCAGACCATGGAGTACATCGGCAAGGCCGCACCGGTTTCCATCGCCGGCTGATCCGATTCCGCAGATAGATCGCTGAAGGGCAGGGGTGAGACGCCGCTGCCCTTTTTTCTTGCCCTTTCACGTGAGTTCCGTCCAGCCAGGGTCCGCCTCTTGAACCGGGTCTTCAATCTGTGCTACGCATGATTGCATCCCAATGAAGCCGCTTTCGGCCTCAGGATAGGAGTTGGCACCTCAAGAGCGGCATATGACGCGCAGCGAGGCTCCATTCAGCATGAGATGTTTCCTTCCCGGGGGCGGCCTCCATCCACGATCATCGCGGCAAGATGCCGCTCCCACAAGACAACCATTTTGTCGTGAAGGACAGGGCAGAGTATGAAAAAGGGGCTTTTCGTGGTTGCGGCGGCCGCCATCTTCGCCGGCGCGGGGCCCGCGGCGGCGGCAGAGGTTGCGGTGAGCGAGGCCACCCAGGCCTGCATCGAGTGCCACACCATCATCCACCCGGGGATCGTCGCCAGCTGGCAGAAAAGCAGGCATTCCCGGGTGACCCCGCAACAGGCCATGGCGGTCAAGGGGCTCGGGCTGAAAGTATCGAGCAAGGAGGTGCCCCAAGAGCTTCAGGGCGTCGCGGTCGGCTGCGCGGAGTGCCACACGCAGCGGCCCGGGGCGCATGCCGACACCTTCGAGCACAACGGCCACGAGATCCACATCGTGGTCAGCCCGGGGGACTGCCGCACCTGCCACGTCCAGGAGGCGGAGCAATACGGCCGCAACATCATGTCCCATGCCTACAAGAACCTGGCCGGCAACCCGATCTACCAGGATCTGGAGAAGAGCATCCTCGGCGGGATCGAGCGCAAGGCCGGCAAGACCGTGCTTCAGCCCGCCAACGCCGCCACGAAGGCCGAGGCCTGCTATTACTGCCACGGCACCCAGCTCAAGGTCGTAGGCCGCGAGACCCGCAACACCGAGCTGGCCGGCGAGCTCGAGTTCCCGAAGATCGAGGGGTGGCCGAACCAGGGCGTGGGGCGGGTGAACCTGGACGGGACCTTGGGCTCCTGCGCGGCCTGCCACACCCGGCACCAGTTTTCGATCGAGACGGCGCGCAAGCCCTACACCTGCAAGGAGTGCCACGTGGGGCCGGATGTGCCGGCGGCCAAGGTTTACAAGGCCAGCAAGCACGGAAACCTCTTTTCGACCCACCACACGGAGTGGGAGTTCAACGCCGTGCCCTGGATCGTGGGCAAGGATTTCACCGCACCGACCTGCGCGGCCTGCCATGTCAGCCTGGTGGTGGACACCGAGGGCGAGGTGGTGGCACAGCGCTCCCACCAGATGAACGACCGGCTGCCGTGGCGGATCTTCGGCCTGATCTACGCGCACCCGCATCCCCGCGAGCCGGACACGACCGTCATCCGCAACAAGGACGGCCTGCCGCTGCCGACCGACTTCGGGGGCGGCCTCGCCGCCGCGCACCTGATCGACGCCAAGGAGATGGAGCAGCGGCGCCGGACGCTCCAGGCCTTGTGCCTCGCCTGCCACGGCAGCTCCTGGGTGGAGGGCCATTGGGCGCGGTTCGAGAACACCCTGCGCGAGACCAACGCCAAGACCCTCGCTGCGACCCGGATCCTCGCCGAGGCCTGGGCG
>JAWOHH010000152.1:0-29860 GCA_046496215.1 Desulfobacterales bacterium | reverse complement strand
CCGGCGTGCGGGCGAACAGATCGCGGATCAAGCCGAAACAGCCGGTGCAGGTGCCCGGGTTGCAGCGCGGGCTCTGGCCGATCGGGGACTGATCGATGCTGAGCACCCGGTCGAGGTGTTCGGCCCCGTGCAGGCGGCGGTAGGCGCCCGTCGCGGACGGGGTGCGGTGCAGCGCCTGCAGGAGCGCGGGGTAGAGGGTCTCGGTGACCAGGGAGGACTTGCCCGAGCCGGATACGCCGGTCACGCAGACCAGCCGCCCCAAAGGAAACTCCACGGTGATGTTTTTCAGGTTGTGGGTCGTGACCCCTTCCAGCAGCAGCCTCGGCCCGGGCCTCGCCCGGCGCGGCGCCGGCCCGCCGATCCGCCGCCGGCCGGACAGGTATTGCCCGGTCAGCGAATCGGGGGAGGCGAGCATGCGGGCCGGCGGGCCGGCAAACATCAGGCGCCCGCCCCGGGCGCCCGCTCCGGGCCCCAGCTCCAGGACATGGTCCGCCGCCCGGATGGTGGTCTCGTCGTGTTCCACCACCAGCACGGTGTTGCCCAGGTCGCGCAGCCGTCGCAGCATCTGCAGCAGGCGCTCCCCGTCGCGCGGGTGAAGCCCGATGCTGGGCTCGTCCAGCACGTAGAGCACCCCGGTCAGCTTGGCGCCGATCTGCGTGGCCAGCCGAATGCGCTGGCTTTCCCCGCCGGCCAGCGTCTGCGCCGAGCGGTCGAGCGTCAGGTAGGAGAGCCCCACGTCCTCCAAAAAACTCAGACGCTCCTCGATCTCCTTGAGGATGCTGCGGGCGATCTGCTCGCGTGCGCCCTGGAACCGCAGCCCCCGGCAGAAGCGACGGGCGTCGGCGATCGTCAGGGCGCACACCGCGGAGATGGTGAGTCCCTGGATCGTGACCGCGCGGCCGACCGCGTTGAGTCGCGCCCCGCCGCACTCCGGGCAGGGCGTGACCTCCATGAAGCGGCCGATCTCCTCGCGGGTCTTTGCCGAGTCCGTTTGACGGTAGCGGCGCTGCAGATTGGGGATGATCCCCTCGAAGGGGCGGTGGAAGCGGATTCGACTGGTGCCGCGTTCGAAGTAATAGGTGATCGGCTCATCGCCCGAGCCGTGCAACAGCACCTCCTGAAACCGCTCGGGGAGCTCCTGGAACGGGGTGGTGATGCTGGTGCCGTAGTGGGCGGTCAGCGCTTCCAGGAAATCCATGAAGTGCACGCTGCTGCGCCGGGCCCATACCGCCACCGCCCCGTCCCGCAGGCACCGGTTCGGGTCTGGGACGATGAGGCGGGGGGAGAACTCTCTGGCAACGCCCATCCCTTCGCATTTCGGGCAGGCCCCCTGTGGGGAGTTGAACGAGAAGGTGGCCGGCGTCAATTCGCCCGCGCGGGCGCCACAGACGGCGCAGGCGGACAGCTCGCTGAAGACGAGGGGTTCTTGACCCGACGCTTCGATCCGCACGACCCCCTCGCCCAGGGAGAGAGCCAGCTCCAGAGAGTCCGTCAGCCGCTGGCGCAGGTTCTCCTTGACGACCAGGCGGTCCACCACGACCTCGATGTCATGCGGCCGGCGCGGGTCGAGCGGCCCCGCTTCCTCGATGTCGGTCATGGCGCCATCCACCCGCAGCCGGGAAAAGCCGTCGCGCCGCAACTGCCGCAGCAGCTTCTCGTGGGCGCCTGTTTCGCGGGCGGCCACCGGCGCGAGGAGCAGCATGCGGGTGCCTGCCGGCAGTGCCGTCACCTGCGCGACCATCTCGTCGATCGTGCGGGCGGAGATCGGGTGGCCGCAGCTCGGGCAGTGGGCCGTGCCGGCGCGGGCGTAGAGCAGCCGCAAGTAGTCGTGGATTTCGGTAACGGTCCCGACGGTGGAGCGCGGGTTGTGGCCCCCGCTCTTCTGCTCGATGGCGATGGCCGGCGACAGGCCCTCTATCAGGTCCACCTCCGGCTTTTGCATGCGCTCCAGAAACTGCCGGGCGTAGGCGGAGAGGGATTCGACGTATCGGCGCTGCCCCTCGGCATAGAGGATGTCGAAGGCCAGGGTGGATTTTCCCGAGCCGGAGACGCCGGTGACGACCGTCAGGGCGTTGCGCGGGATCTCCACATCGATGTTCTTGAGATTGTGCTGGCGCGCGCCCCGGATGATGATGTGCTCAGAGTCCATGCGATTTCATCGGCCACTCTACCTCAAGGCGGCCCATATCGGAACTGAAAATTGCCGTGGAGGCAAGAGCGCCTGCGGCTCGTGCGCCGCCCGCACGGAGGGCGTGTCGCTCAAGGTCGCACTCCGGCCGCCTTTATTTGAAAATCAAAGATAAAAAGAGAGAATAGAAGCTTGCAGGAGATGGTGATGGCTGGGCGGCGGCCCCTACCGTCGAGGATGCCCCGAAATCGTTTGGAAAATCACCATTGGACCAAAGGGAGGAAGGTCGGCCTCCGTGCCGTGCGGTGACAAGAAAATTTCATGATAACATATGGATATAAATTGTTCACAACCGAAAACACCAGGCTCATAAAACCCGAATTTTCAGGTTTGACTCCGCCAGTCGGATCGCTTACAAGCCACCCTCATGCGATCGAGACCCATTTCGGCCCAACATGAGTTCGACCAGCCGCAGCGCTCCTCGACACCGCTTTTTCAGTTTGCAACCATTAGACACGATTCTGATTCCTGATCCGCACAGGCCATGGACACGATCTGGAAAGATGCCCAGGCGGCACTGAAAAGGCGCATCGCAGCCCACAGCTACCGCATGTGGATCGAACCGCTGCAGCTGGCCTGCAGCGACGACGGGGGCTGGACGATCACCTGCCCCAATGCGTTTTCCAGACGCAGGGTCCAGGAGCATTTCGGCCCCCTCATCGAGGTGGAACTGAAGCGGTTGTCCGGCGACACGCAGTGCCGGGTGGGCTACCATGTCGCCGGGCGCAACAACGGCCGGAAAGCCGATGCGGGTGTGCCCCTCCAACTCGCATTGCCCGGTGAAAACTCCCGCCCGCACAACGGCCGGCTTCTCCGGCGGGACTTCACGTTCGAGCATTTCGTGGTGGGAGGCAACAACGACTTCGCCTACTCCGCATCGTTGTCCCTGGCGTCCCGCCCGGATAAGGCGCAGGCGGCGCTTTATCTGTTTTCCGGGACCGGGTTGGGCAAAAGCCATCTTTCCCAGGCGGTCGGTCATCATATCCTCGCGCGCAACCCGCAGGAGCGGGTCTACTACATGAGCGCCGAGGATTTCAGCCACGAGATGGTTCAGGCCTTTCGCCACGACTCCCTGGACGCCTTCAAGACCAAGTACCGCACGCAGTGCGATGTGCTGCTGCTGGAGGATGTCCACTACCTGAGCGGCAAGGAGCGCACGCAGGTCGAGTTGGCGTCCACGCTCGACACGCTCTGCGAGAGCGGCAAAAGAATAATTTTTTCAAGCAGCTGCCTGCCCTCCGACATCCCCAAGCTGCACGACAAGCTGCGTTCGCGCTTCGCCGGCAGCCTGATATCGGCGATCGACCCCCCGGATTTCCGCACCCGCGTGCGCATCCTGAAGGAGAAATCACGGATCTTCGGCTGCCAAGTCCCGGAGGAGGTGGTGGGCTACCTGGCCTCCGAGCTCACGGAGGACGTGCGGATGCTGGAGAGCGGGTTGAGCGGGGTGGTGGCCAAATCCTCGTTGCTGGGGATGCCCATCGACCGCATGCTGGCCGAGAGCGTGGTCAAGCACATCGTGAGCCAGCGTCGGAAAATCACCATCGATCTCATCAAACAACTCGTCTGCAAATACTACCACGTCAGCGACGAGGAGCTGGTGTCCCGTTCACGCAAACAGACGCTGGTGCGGCCTCGCCAGATGGCTATTTTCCTGTCGCGCCGGTACACGGACTCGCCCCTTCAGACCATCGGCAAGACCTTCAACCGCTACCACGCGACGGCGCTCTATTCCATCCAGTGCATCGAGCGGGGGATCAAGCAGGACGCCGCCATCCGGCAGCAGGTGGAGTTCTTCCGCCAAAAGCTGGAGTCCCCCCGCGATTAGACCGACCCGTCCCCGAGGCTTCTTTCGGCTCCGGCCAATGCCGCCGCCGCGGCTCGGCAAATGCGCCGGCTTGAAGGGGCCCGCGGCGACAGGGCGCGGCGGGCCGACCGCGCGGGTCATTGCGATCGCATGAAATGCTCGCCGCTGTCGGCCTCCATCTCTTCGATGACCTCCAGGAAGGTACTTTGATCCCGTTCAATGGCGCAACGGATTCGAACGGCGCAGTGGTTGCGGCACACCCGGTCCTCGATCCGGAAGTTCCCGAAGCACCCCACGTGAATGTGCGCCGACACGCGTCTGGCTTTGCGTTGAATGGTCAAGTCTGATCCGCCTCCATGAGAGCGACCATCTCGTCTTGAACCCGCCGATTGGTCGCCATAATTTCCCCCTCGCCGATAAGAAACGGTCGGCCTTCGAAATCCGTGACCCGGCCGCCGGCCTCCCGCACGATCAGGCAGCCCGCCGCCGTGTCCCACGGCTGCAGGACGGCCGTGATCGCATTTTCGGCCTCGGTGTCGGCGTCGGTGACCAAATCGAACGGGGCCTTTTCGTCCACCCGGTCGAGTCGCCCGAAGCGCAGCCGCAGAACATCGGCCCCGCGAAAGGCGGCGCGTTCGGCGACCCGCATGATCCGATCCACGCCCATCCGACCCCGAGAAACCTCCCGTCGGGACCCGCTGCGGCTGCATTGCACGCTGCGCGGCCTCGGCGTGTCTCGCAGCTCGTAAAAATTGAAATCAAACTATATCCCACCTGAGATCGATGTCAACCACAATCGGTTGTGGTCGCGGGAGGCTCCCGCATGTCCGCGGCCGGTCGCCGCCGCAGCCTACCGCCGGACCGGTGGGAGAGGCGCCGGCCATGGCGCATCACAGGCTGCCCGGGCAGAGAGGTGCGCGGTTCAGCGCCCGGCAATCATTTTTTGCATGCGATCGATCAGGGGCTTCAGGGTGGCGGCTTCCAGGGCGCAGATCGGCACGGCATCGTGCAGTCGGGAGAGGCCGGCGACGGTTTCGGGGTCGAGGAGATCGCACTTGTTGAAAACCTTGAGGCAGGGTTTTTGCTCCAGGTGCAGCTCGGAGAGGACGCCGTCCACCGAGCGGATCTGCTCCTCGAACCGCGGGTTGGCAAGGTCGATGACGTGCAGCAGCAGGTCGGCGCTTTCAAGCTCCTCCAGGGTGGCGCGGAAGGCGACCATGAGCTCCTTGGGCAGCTCGCGGATGAACCCGACCGTGTCGGTGATGATGACCTCGATGTCGCGCGGGAATTTCAAGCGACGGCTGGCCGGGTCCAGGGTGGCGAACATCCGGCTTTCGGCCAGCATCCGGCTCTTGGTCAGGGTGTTGAGCAGCGTGCTCTTGCCCGCGTTGGTGTAGCCGATGATGGAGATGACGGGCAGCGCCCGTTTCCCCCTCAAGGCGCGCCGCTGGCGGCGGTGCCGGCGCACCTGCTCCAGTTCATCATCCAGCCGGGCGATCCGGTCGCGCACCCGCCGCCGGTCCACTTCGAGCTTGGTCTCCCCCGGGCCCCGCCCGCCGATGCCGCCGGCCAGCCGGGAGAGCGCAGTGTTGCGGCCGACCAGCCGCGGCAGCATGTAGCGCAGCTGGGCCAGCTCGACCTGAAGCTTTCCCTCCCGAGACTGCGCCCGCTGGGCGAAGATGTCCAGGATCAGCTGGCTGCGGTCGATGATCTTGAGGTCGACCTGGTCGGTGATGGACCGGATCTGCGAGGGGTTCAGCTCCTGGTCGAAGACGATCAGGTTCGCCCCCTCCTGCAGGGCCTGGATGGCGAGCTCCTGCAGTTTCCCGGTGCCGATTAGATAGCGCGAATCGATCTTGTCCCGCTGCTGGATCACGACCCCCGCGGTCTCGATGCCGGCCGAACGGGCCAGCTCTTTGAGTTCGGCCATCGACTCGACTGCGCGGCGCCGTGAGCCGGTGGAGACGCTGACCAGCAGGGCCCGTTCGCGGCCGGCGGCGGCCCGGCGGCCGCTCACCACGCGCTCCAGTTCGTGCTCCAGGGCCTCGGCCAGGGCGAGGCAGTCGATCTCGACGGCCCAGGGTTGAAAGGGCGGCAGGACGCGGTGGGGCAGGCGTTCGACAGGCCTGGGCAGCACGTGCGCGACGTGCACCGCCAGGGGTTCACCGTCGCCCCTCTGGCTGATGGCGGCCATCAGGTCCAGACGCAGCAGGGCGAGGTCGGTTAGGTCGTCCCGGGTGAGCGGCTCCTCGTTCAAGTGGGTGTGGACGAAGCGCAGCCCGTTGAGGCGGCCGGGCGCCGCCCGGTATGCGTCCGTCTCCGGCAGGAGAATTTTACGAGGGTCGCCGACGACGACGAAGGCAGGGCGCCCCTGGCGGTCGACCAGCAGTCCGATCTGGCGGCGGATCTCATGCGAGAGCAGGCTCAGCTCGCGGGCGAGTTCCGGGGTGACGACCTGCTCGGGCGGGATGCGGCGGCGGTAGAGGTTTTCCAAGCGGCGGAGCTGGCCGGCCTTCAGCCCGGCCGTGTGACCGTATGGCTTCTTCATCCGCGCGCGGCCTCGGGGGCCAGGTTCTCGAAGCGGGTGTAGGCGGACAGGAAGGTCAAGAGCACCTCGCCGGTGGGCCCGTTGCGCTGCTTGGCCAGGATGACCTCGGCCGTGCCGCGGTTGGGGTTGGCCTCCTCCTTGTTGTAGACCTCGTCCCGGTAGATGAAGGCCACCACGTCGGCGTCCTGCTCGAGGGCGCCGGACTCGCGCAAATCCGACAGCCGCGGCCGCTTGTCGTTTCTCTGCTCCAGCATCCGGTTGAGCTGGGAGAGGGCGAGCACCGGCAGGTTGATCTCCTTGGCCAGGGCCTTCAGGCCGCGCGAAATCTCGGAGATCTCCAGGTCGCGGCGTTCGGCGTCGGCGCGGCCGGTCATCAGCTGGAGGTAGTCGATGATGATCAGGCCGATGTTCTTGTCCATTTTCAGCCGGCGGGCCTTGGCCCGGACCTCCATGGCCGAGAGGCTGGGCGAGTCGTCGATGAAGATGGGGGCGGCCGACAGGACCCCGGCCGCGTCGGTGACGCGCTCCCAGTCATCCATGCTGAAAAACCCGCTGCGCAGCCGGGAGGAGTCGATACTTGCCTCGGCGCAGAGCATGCGCAGCGACAGCTGCTCCTTCGACATCTCCAGGGAGAAGACCGCCACCGGCACCCCGGCGTCCACGGCGGCATTGCGGGCGATGTTGAGGGCGAGCGCGGTCTTGCCCATGCTCGGCCGGGCCGCCAGGATGACGAGGTCCGAATTCTGGAGGCCGGAGGTCAAGTTGTCCAGCAGCGTGAACCCGGTGGGCACGCCGGTGACAAGGCTCTTGTTCTTCTGCTTTTCCTCTAGAAAGTCGATGTTGCCGTCGATCAGCTTGCTTAAAGGGTAAAACGCCTGGCGGGTCTTTTTGTCGGTGACCTCAAAGATCGAGGCCTCGGCGAAATCGGTGATGTCGTCGGCGCTGCCCTGCTCCATGAAGCAACGCTTGGTGATGGCGTTGGCCTTTTCGATCAGCCGGCGCAGCACCGCCTTGTCGTGGACGATGTTGGCATGATGTGCGGGGTTGGCGGAGGGGGGGGCGTCGAGCAGCCGCGCCAGGGCCGCCGCGCCGCCCACCTGCTCGAGCTGCCCCTTTTCCTTGAGATGGTTCGCCAGGGTGACCAGGTCGACCGGCTCGCTGCGGTTGAACAGGTCGGTCATGGCCGCAAACACCCGCTGGTGCGCCGTGCGATAAAAATCGGCCGGTGCCAGGATGTCGACCACTTCCAGCAGGGAGGTGTTGTCCACCAGGGTGGAGCTCAGCAGAGACTCTTCCGCCTCCAAATTCTGGGGCGGGACGTTGAGCGGGTCCGATTCTCTGCCGCTTGCGGGGCGGTTCTCGGCCATGGGGGCGATCCCGGGTGTCGAACGATCAGCCTTCGGCGACGATCTCCACCGTGATTTCCGGCTCGACCCCCTTGTAGACCCGCACGGGGACCCGGTAGGAGCCGAGCTGCTTGATGGGTTCGGGCAACAGGAGCATGCGCTTTTCGACCCCGATGCCCTGGGCGGCGAGCGCCTCGATGATCTCCCGCACCCCGACCGAGCCGTAGAGGCGATCCTCTTCGGCGACCTTGGCGGAAATTTTGCACGAAACGCCCTCGAGCCGCTTGGCCATCTCTTCGGCCATCTGGCGCTCTTTGGCGATCTGCAGCTCGAACTTGGTTTTCTCCTGCTCCAGGCGTCGGCGGTTTTCCGGCGTGGCGGTCACGGCCTTCTTCTGGGGCAGCAGGAAGTTGCGGGCGTAGCCCGGCTTGACCTCGACTTCGCTGCCGATGATGCCCAACGACTCGATGGTTTGCGTGAGTATGACCCTCATGAGACCCCCTCTGTTATGTTTCCGCCGCGCCTTCGACCCCGCTGACGATGGTCGCGCTCAGGCCGATGCGGGCGGTCTTCCCAATTTTCTAAAATTGAACCACGTGTCGAAGAAGCCGACACCGATGACGACCAGCATCACCAGCTGCTGCACGGCGATGATGAAGTAGAGCATCACCCGCACCAGCCGCGGGACCTGCTTTTTGCCGAGGTGGAACGCGACCACGGCGATGCCCTGGAAGAAGTAGACGATCATGAGCACGATCAGCCCGTTGAGGCCGAGCATCTTGAGCCCGAATCCCGGCAGCAGCAGCAGCACCCCGGAGGCGATGGCCGCCCACACGAGGGGCTCCGGCGCCTTCCAACGGTCGAGCGGCCCGTAGTCCGGGGGGGCCAGCCCGTAGCGCCGAAAAACCGGCCGGGCAACGAGCAGGCTCACCCAGACCACCATCAGCGTCGAGGCGACCACGAGTGCGGGCATCATCCCGACCAGGACGTTCTGGATGACCGGCATGGCCTCCTCCAAGAACGTGATCTGCTCCTCGGAGACCCCCATCTGCCGGTAGAGCGCCGCGGTCAGCTCCAGGTTGTGGCGCGCCGCCTCGGAAACCACTTCGAAAAGACCCATCCCGCTCATAAGCCCGTGGAGCGCAAGGCCGGCAATCCCTGTGCCGAAAACCGCCGCACAGGCGATCAGCGCCGATTTTTCGATCGAAATCCCCGCCGGCAGCAGCTCGCCCAGCACGAAACCGATCAGCAGGAACTCACCGAAAAACAATATCTCCCAGCTGCCGCCGAGCAGCCCCACGAACCCTAAGGCCGCCGCCGCAATGATGGCGGTCGGCTGCCGGCCGAGCCTGGCGCGATACACCATGATCGGGATGGGCAGGAACACGGTCCCCACCAGCCCCAGGATCGGAATCAAGGCGCAGGCCGCCATCATGGCGCACGTGACCAGAATGCCGGTGACGATTTCCGTTCTCATGGTCAGGGTGTGTCGGCTGCGGGCGGCCGCCCCGGCCGATCAGTAGCTGTCGACCGACCCGACAAAAGGCAGCAGCGCGATCGTCCGGGCGCGCTTGATGGCGTCGGTGAGCGAGCGCTGGTGCTTGGCGCAGCAGCCGGAGATGCGCTTGGGGATGATCTTGCCGCGCTCGGTCACGAAGTAGCGCAGCATCTTCGGGTCCTTGTAGTCGATTTTCAGGCTGCTGTCCGCGCAGAAGCGGCAGACTTTGCGGCGGTGGAATACCCGGCGTTTGCGCTTGACGCCGCCGGCGGGTCTGGAGTCTCGGTCTCGGTCTCGGTCTCGAGGTGCGGGTGCGGGCATGGGGTTAGGCCTCCTGCGGGGTTGTCTCGGGTTGCGTCGGCTGGGCCGCCTCGGCGGCGGCCGGCGCGATGGCGGCCGGCGCCTCGGGCTCCGCGGGCGTTTTCGCCGCTTCCTCGGCCTTGGCCATCTCTTCCTGGATGCGCTCGAGGTTGGGCTGCTTGTCGAGCAGCACCGACATGTGCTTGAGCACGCGCTCGTCGATCCGGAAGAAGCGCTCCATCTCGTTCACGAGCTGACCCGTGCCGCAGAAATCGAAGCGAACGTAGTAACCGCGCTCTTTTTTACGGATGGGGTAGGCGAGTTTGCGAAGACCCCAGGGGTCGATGCGGATGAGAAACCCGTTCATTTGACCCAGGATCTCCTTCACTCTTTCGAGTATGAGCGTTCGCTGCTCCTCGGAAAGATCCGGGTCGACGATGATAAACGTTTCGAACCGTCGCATAAATCCTCCTCTCGGGTGTAAAGCCCTGGATGCCGATGCTCCAGAGCAAGGATGGACAGGCGATTATTTCGCTTAAAATCCTGTCTTGATATCAATTCCCGGCAATCCGGTCAACATGAAACTTGTTCTCGTCTCCTCGAGCCGTGGCCGCCGGGGGGAAAAAAAAAGAGGTTAGCAGGCTAACCTCAAGAGGTGGTGGGCTGCACTGGAATCGAACCAGTAACCTAATGATTAAGAGTCATTTGCTCTGCCTAGTTGAGCTAGCAGCCCACAAACTGCCGCCAAATCAGACACGGCCGCGATATATACCGGCTTCGGCCGTGCTTGTCAAACGGTTTTTCCCCGCAAGCGCCTTCTGGCGCTCAGCCTCTCTTTGCCGGAAAGCAAGCTCCTTCCTCGTGGGAGCGGCTTCCAGCCGCGATGACGTCGCAGCCGGATGCCGCTCCTGCTTATCGCCGCCACGGGGGCGTATCGCGCGACCAGCCATCCCGCTTGAAACGCTTGGGATCGATCTTCTTGCCCTTGGCGGTGCGCTTGATGTAGCCCGCCCCCGGGGCGTGGGCGATGTCCTCGGGGTCGAGGGTGAAGCTGCCGGCCGGCTGGGGCGGAGGGGTTTCGGTCTCGACCGCCGCCGCGCCGCGGTCGGGTTTCGGCCGTTCCTTGGGCAGCGGCGGGGCGGAGAAGCACCCCGGCGGTATGCTCTGCGCGAGAAACAGCCCCTCGCCGGCCCGGTGGAACTCCACCCCACGGCGCTTGCAGGCCGCAACATGCACCGTCACGATCACCGGCTCTGCGTCGATGCGCCGCCCAATCTTCTCGGCCGCGTCCCGCAACGGGACGAGAACGACCCCGGTGTCCGCGGCCGGGCGCAGGCCGTTTTCCAGCACGAAGGCATGGGCGCGGCGCCTGACGGCCGCGAACAGCACCGCCGGCGGTTCATCGGACGGCGCCGGGGCGGGGAGTCGGCTGCGGTCCTTGGCCCGGATGCGGTTTTCTGAAATTTCGATCGGTGCGCCCGGCACGCTCAAAATGACCTCATCCAGGTGCGACCGGTTGACGTAGCCGAAGCCCTCCTCTTGGAGGGCCTTTAGAAGGTCCTTGATCTTGACGTAGCCTTCGGCGTCGGGCACCAGGGCGAACTCCCCGGGCGCCCGAGCCAGCATGGTGGTCAGGATCTTGGCGAGATATTTCGGGCTGCGCGAAACGGCCATGCTCAATGCCTGACTATGGGTCGAGAAAGGAAAGGGTCCAAGGGTCCCAGGGGCCAGGGGTTCAAGGGACTTCGTCGGAGTCGTGAGTCGGAGCCATATGCTTCGATCGACAAGTTATCGGCGGTTACCCCTGGACCCTTGGCCCCTGGACCCCTCGAACCCTTTCCCCCACCCTTCAACCCAATGGGCTCATTTGCTTGACCCACTTCAAAGCGTTTGATATTGCAATCAGTTATCAAAAGTCAACTGCTCCGCCCATCCCAAGCCGCCGTGAAAGGATCGTACAACATGACCTCTGTCACCAAATCCTGTCAGCTTTACCGCCGGGCCGTGAAGCTCATCCCCGGTGGCGTCAACAGTCCGGTCAGGGCCTGCAAGTCCGTGGGTGCAGACCCGCTCTTCATCCGCCGGGCCGAGGGCGCCCTCATCGTGGACGCGGACGGCAACCGCTACATCGACTACATCGGCTCCTGGGGCCCGATGATCCTGGGCCACAACCACCCGGCCGTGGTCAAGGCCATCACCCGGGTGCTCGGCCGCGGCACGAGCTTCGGGGCCCCGACCGACCTCGAGATCGAGCTGGCGGGCATGGTGGTCGAGGCCGTGTCCTCGGTGGAGATGGTACGCATGGTCAACTCCGGGACCGAGGCCGCCATGAGCGCCGTGCGGCTGGCGCGCGGGGTGACCCGGCGCGACCTGGTGATCAAGTTCGACGGCTGCTACCACGGCCACGCCGACACGCTCCTCGTCGCCGCCGGTTCGGGGGTGGCGACCCTGGCGATCCCCGGTAGCCCGGGGGTGCCGGAGGCCGTGGCCGCCCAGACGCTCTCGCTGCCCTACAACGACGCTGCCCTTTTTGAGGAAGTGATGGCCAAGCGCGGGGGCGAGGTGGCCTGCGTGATCGTGGAGCCGGTGGCCGGCAACATGGGGCTGGTGGCTCCCGCCCCCGGGTTCCTGAAGGCGCTGCGCCGCGCCACCGCCGCCCAGGGTGCGCTCCTGATCTTCGACGAGGTCATGACCGGCTTCCGCGTGGCCTACTGCGGGGCCCAGGAGCTCTACGGGATCCGGCCGGACCTCTCCTGCTTCGGCAAGATCATCGGCGGTGGGCTGCCGGTCGGGGCCTACGGGGGCAGCAAAAAGATCATGGCCAACATCGCGCCCCAGGGGCCGGTCTACCAGGCCGGGACTCTCTCGGGCAACCCGCTCGCCATGGCGGCCGGGATCGCCACGTTAAAGCAGCTCAAGAAAAAAGGCTTCTACGAAAAACTCGAGAAGAAGAGTGCCGCGCTTGCGGCTGGGCTGGCGCGGGCGGCCTCCAAGGCCGGCATCGCCGCCCGGGTGGACCATGTGGGATCGATGTTCGGGATCTTCTTCTGCGCTGAGCCGGTCGCAAGCTTCGCGGACGCCAAGCGATGCGACCTGGCGCTCTTCTCCAAGTTCTACCAGGGCATGCGGGGAGAGGGGATCTACATCGCCCCGTCGCAGTTCGAGGCGCTTTTTGTATCCGCTGCCCACACCGACGAGCAGATCGCGGCCACGGTGACGGCGGCGGAGAGGGTGCTGGCGCGGCTTGGCGCATAGCGCGGATCCATGGACCCCTCCCTCAACACCATCCCCCCCGGCGCTCGGCGGGTGCACCTGATCGGCGTCTGCGGGACCGCCATGGGCGCCCTGGCCTGCATGCTCCAGGACCTGGGCTGCGAGGTCAGCGGCTCAGACCAGAAGATCTACCCGCCCATGAGCGATTTTCTCGCCGGCCGGGGCATCCGTGTCATGGAGGGCTTCCGGCCGGAGAACCTCGGCCATTGCCCCGAGCTCGTCGTCGTGGGGAACGTCGTCACCCGCGTCAACCCCGAGGCGGTGGAGCTGGACCGGCTGGGGCTGGCCTACTGCTCCATGCCCCAGGCAATCCACCGATTCGCGACCGCCGGCAAGCGCACCCTGATGGTGACCGGCACCCACGGCAAGACCACCACCTGCGCCATTCTCGCCTGGGTCCTCGAGGTCGCAGGCCGAAAGCCCTCCTTCGTCATCGGCGGCATCCTTAAGAACTTCGGCCGCAACTACGGCCTGGGCGGTGGGGATCTCATCGTGCTCGAGGGCGACGAGTACGACACGGCCTTTTTCGACAAGGGGCCGAAATTCCTCCACTACACCCCGCAGGCCACGGTGATTACCGGGGTGGAGTTCGACCACGCCGACATCTACCGCGACCTCGCGCACGTCAAAAGCGCCTTCCGGCGCCTGGCGCAGGGGCTGCCGGCGGAGAGCCTGCTCGTGGTCTGGGATGATGATGCGAATGTGTCCGAGGTCATCGATGCCACTCCTGCCAGTGTGCAGCGCTACGGCCTGCGGCAGGACTCCCCCTGGCGGCTGGATGGGGTGGAGATCGAACCGCCCTGGACGATCTTCGGCGTGCAGAAACGGGGACAGCCCTTCGGGCGCTTCCGCACGCGCCTGATCGGGGCCCACAACCTGCTCAATGCGCTGGCTGCGATCGCTGTGGCCGATCATATCGCCGTGCCCGCCGCATCCATGACCGCGGCGCTTGAAAGCTTCGAGGGCGTCAAGCGGCGGCAGGAGATCCGCGGCGAGCGGCGGGGCGTCACCGTGATGGACGATTTCGCCCACCATCCCACCGCCGTGCGCGAGACCCTGGCGGCTGTGCGCTCCTCTTTTCCCGGCCGGCGCATCGTAGCGGTCTTCGAGCCGCGCACCAACACCAGCATGCGCAAGGTCTTCCAGGCGGTTTACCCCGCGGCCTTCGACGCGGCCGATCTCGTCCTGATCCGGCGACCCTCGATGATAGCGAAGGTGCCCGAACCTGAGCGCTTCTCCTCCGAAGCCCTGGCGGCGGCGCTGGCCGCCCGCGGCAAGCCGGCGTGGTTTTTTGCCGAAACCGGGGAGATCATCGACCATCTTGTCGACATCGCCGTCCCCGGCGACGTCGTGGTGATCATGTCCAACGGCGGCTTCGACAACATCCACGAGCGGCTGCTGGCCTCGCTCTGACAACCCGCCGGACGGCGAGTCGTTCAGCCGCGAAACCCGGGGATGCAGCGCAGCAGGGCGTGTCTCCGTTCGGGGTCCATGCCCGGGGGGGGTGTTTTCCGCCTATCGCAGCAGGCTGCGCGCGACGATGGTCTTCTCGACCTCCTTGGTGCCCTCGTAGATTTCAAGGATCTTGGCGTCGCGGTAGAGGCGCTGGACCTTGTATTCGTCGATGTACCCGTAGCCTCCGTGCATCTGCAGGGCTTCGTCGGCGCAGTAGACGGCGGTCCTGCCGGAGAACCACTTCGCCATCGCCACCAGGCCGTGGTCCAGTTTGCCCCGGTCTGCCCCCCAGGCCGCCTCGTAGTATAGATTGCGGGACGCCCGGATGCGGGTGGCCATCTCGGCGATCTTGAACTGAGTGGACTGGAAGGCCGCCAGCGGCTGGCCGAATTGCACCCGGCCCTTGACGTGGCGGACCGCCTCCTCCAGCGCCGCCCGGGAGAGCCCCACGGCCTGGGCGCAGACGTGCAGACGGGTGTGGTTGAAGAAGGCCATCAGCTGGGAGAACCCCTCGCCCGCAACGCCCATCAGGTTTGCGGCCGGCACGCGCAGCTCCTTGAAGACCAGCTCCGCCGTGTCGGAGGCCCGTATCCCCAGTTTGCCGCGGATCTTTACGGCGCTGTAGCCAGGGGCGGCGGTCGGTACGAGGATGAAGCTGTGGCGCTTGTGCCGCGCGGGGTTCTCGGGGTCCGTCAGGCAAAAGAGGTTCATGACGTGGGCCAGGGTCCCGTTCGTGGCGAACATCTTGGAGCCGTTGATGACCCACGCATCGCCCTCTCTCACGGCGGTCGTGGCGGCCATGGTGACGTCGCTGCCGGCATCCGGCTCGGTGATGGCCGTGCCGATGATGGCCGTACCCTCCGCCAGTTGCGGCAGGAGCGTTCTCTTCTGCTCCTCGCTGCCGAACATCTGGATCAGCTCGGCGCCGAAGGTGGTCGAGAGAATCGCGGAGCCGATGCCGGGCTCCACGGCCCAGAACTCCTCGTTGATCAGGCAGTGCTCCAGAAACCCGTATCCGAGCCCCCCGTACTGCCGGTCGATGAAGACCCCCACGAAGCCGAGCTCGCAGGCCTTTTTCCAGAGCGAAAGGTCGAACTTCTCCTCGCGGTCGAACTCCAGCGCGCGGTCGGGAAACTCACTGGCGGCGAATTTGCGGGCCGCCGTGACGATCTCCTGCTGCTCCTTGCTGAGAGAAAAATCCATGCCGTCCTCTGCGATGATGGGTTGTTCCAGACCCTGCCCGCCGGATGCTCACACTTCTTTGCGGCGCTTCTCCTCTTCCCGGATCTCGCGGCGCAGCAGCTTGCCGACCTTGGACTTGGGGAGCATGTCGCGGAACTCGATGTAGTGGGGGATTTTGTAGGGGGCCAGGGTGGTGCGGCACCACTTGATGAGGTCGTAGCCGCTGATGCCCTTGATGTCCTGCTTGAGCACGACGTAGGCCTTGATGCGCTCGCCCACTTTCGTGTCCGGCACGCCGACCACGCAGGTGGCCATGACCGCCGGGTGTTCCTGCAGCACGGATTCGACCTCGGAGGCGGAGATGCGATAGCCCTTGTGCTTGATGGTGTCCACCGTACGGTCCACAAAGAAGAGGTTGCCCTCCGCATCCATGGACATGATGTCCGATGTCCGATACCAGGTCTCGCCCGCGATCTGCACGAAGGCGGCGGCGGTCTCCTCGGGCTTGTTGAGGTAGGCCTTGACCATGTGGGGTGCTGAGACCAGAAGCTCCCCGGGCTCCCCGGTTGCGACCTCCCGGAGGTCGATCGGATCGACGAGCTTGACCCTTTTGCTGGGGACCACCCGCCCCACGCTTTTCGGGGGGTTATCTCGGTCCACCGGGCACATGGCCACACCGCCGCAGGTTTCGGTTGCGCCGTAGCCCTGGCGGATGGGGTGCCCGAACTTCTCCAGCCAGCGACGGCCCAGATCGGTCGGGAGAACGTCGCCGCCGCTGAAGCAGTATTTCAGCGAACTGAGATCGTACTGGTCCAGGCGCGAATGATCCAGGATCATGCGGTAGAGCGCCGGTACGCCGATCATGGTCCTGGCGCGGAAACGCTGGATGGCATCGAAGGCCGCATCCAGGTTGATCCGCGGCTGGATGATCAGGGAGCCTCCCACCAGGAGTGCGGCCAGGCTGCAGGTCTGCCCCAGTACGTGGAAGAGAGGGGCGTTGCCCATGACCACGTTCTCCTCCGGGGCGAAGAGCGGCGTGCTGATGCGGATCTGTTCGTCCGCGGAGGCCAGGAAAAACGCGTGCGAGATGGGGACCCCTTTGGGGAACTTGGTCGTGCCGCCGGTGTAGAGAATCTCGGCCGTGTCGCTGCCGCGGCGCACGCCGGCCTCCGGCGCCGGTTTACCGGCCGAGCCTGCGATCAGGCGCTGGAAGGCGTGCGCGTCGGCGCTGCGTCGGGTCCGGCCCCGCGGCACCACGTCGAAGAGATAGCCGAACGCCCGCTTCCAGGCGGGCAGCAGGTCCGCCATGTTGGAGAAGATGACCCGCTTCAACCCCGTATGGGGCAAGGCGCTGCTCACGTAGCCGAAGTTGGTGTCGGCGCACACGATGGTGTCGGCGCCGCTGTCGTTGGCAATGTAGATGATGTCGTGCGGCGTGTAGATGGGGGTGATCGGCACGGCCACGGCCCCCAGGCGCTGGAGCCCGAGCCACGCCACCACCCACTGGATGCTGTTGGGGATGTAGAGCATCACCTTCTGGCCGGCGGTTACCCCGAGGCCCGCCATGGCCGCGGCAAAGGCGTCGGCCAGCTGCTTGACGCGCCGGTAGGAAAACCGGCTGCCCAGATAGATCACGGCCGTGTGGTCCCCGCGCCGCTCGGCGGTTTCGGCAAACACCGAAAAGATGGACTGTGCGCTCAGCTCCGGCATGACACGCTTAAATCCCAAAATAGGCGGACTTGATCTCCGGGTTGTCCATCAACTGCGCCCCTGTGCCCGACAGCGCGAGCATGCCGTTTTCGACCACATACCCCCGGTCGATCACCGGCAGGACCGGCCGTGCGAATTGCTCGCTCAACAATACCGTGATGCCGAAGCGCTGTTTCAGGCTGACCACGGCCTCCATGACGGCCTGCTGCATGATGGGGCTCAGCCCGAGCAGCGGCTCGTCGAGGAGCAGCAACCGGGGCTGGACCACCAGCGCCATGCCGATGGCGAGCATCTGCTGCTCGCCGCCGCTCATGAAGCCGGCCTTGCGGCTCTTCAGCCGCTCCAGGTGCGGAAAAAGTTCGAAAACGTAGGCGATGGATTTCTTGATCTGCGCGCGCGTCCTCAGGTAGCCTGCAATCCTCAGGTTCTCCAGGACGCTGCTTTCGGGAAAGACCGGGTGCCGTTCGCGCGAGAGCACGATGCCCCGTTTGACCCGTTCGCTCGGGGGGCTCTCCGTGATCTCCTCGCCGTCGAAAAAAACGCTTCCATAAAGGGTGATGCGCTCGCCGCCGCGGCGCTTTTCCTTGGTGCGCATGTCGATGATGAGCCCCGAGAGCGCGTTCATCAGGGTGGTCTTGCCGGCGCTGTTGGATCCGATCACGCCGACGAGCTCGCCCGCATGCACTTCCAGGTTTAGACCGTTGACGGCTATCGCGTTTTCGAAGAACACCATCAGCTCCCGAACTTCGAGCAGGGGGCGGGGGGATTCGGGTTTTGATTGGGACGTGTTCACGCCTCGACCCCCAGGTAGGCCTTCCGGACCGCGTCGCTCTCCATCACCTCCTGCGCGTTGCCCTCGGCGATTTTCTGGCCGAAATTGAGCACCACCACCCGGTCGGCGATCCGGAAGAGCTCTTTCAGACGGTGCTCGATCATGATGATGCTCTTGCCCTCCAGCCGGAGCCGTTCGATGATCGGGACGATGCTGGCCACCTCGGCCAGGCTTAGGCCGGAGAACAGCTCATCGAGGATGATCACATCGGGTTTGAGGGCAATGGCCTTCGCGAGCTCCAGGCGCTTCAGGTAGCCCTGGGGCAGCGCGGCTGCGCTCTTGTAGGCGACCTGCGCATCGCGTTCGAAGCCGACCTCCTCCAGGAGGTCGAGGGCGACGGCGTCGCGGTCGCCGTAGTTCCCGCCGGCCATCCGCTTGACCCGCGGCGAATAGAGCGGAATGATCATGTTCTTGTAGGCCGGCAGCTGGTAGAACGGTTTGACCATCTGGAAGGTGCGGCAGATGCCCAGCCGCACGATGGCATGCGGGGGCATGCCGATGATGTTCCGGCCCCCGTAGAGGACCTCGCCGCTGGTGGGCTTGACAAACCCGGTGATCAAATTCACCGCCGTGGTCTTGCCGGAGCCGTTCGGCCCGATGAGGCCGAGCAGCTCACCCTTGGCCAGCTCGAAGCTGAGGTCGTTGATGGCCAGGATCCCGCCGAAATTCTTGCTGAGCGATTTGAGCGCGAGCAGCGTTTGGGCGGCCATCACTCAACCTCCACCCAGCGTTCGAACTGGTGGTATTTGCGTTTGACGTAGTGAAAGATGCCTTCCGGCAGCGCCACGATGAACACCACCAGGAACAAGCCGTAAAAAACGATGCGCAGCCCGCCGATCCCGCGCAGGGCCTCGGAGAGCGGCACCAGGATGACGGCCCCGAGGGTGGCTCCGGCCAGCGTGCCGGGCCCGCCGACCACCGCGGCGGCAATCGGCAGAATGGAGTAGTCCAGCGCGAACACCGGCATGCCCACGAACATGTAGACGTGGGTCATGAACGCCCCGGTGAGCGCCGCAAGACTGCTGGCGATGAAAAGCGCCTGGGTCTTGAACCAGTAGATGTTGATGCCGGCGTTGATGACCGACCGGTCGTTGTCCTTGATCGCTTTGAGCACCAGCCCATAGTCGGATTCCAGCATCCGCCGGAACCCGAAGAGCGCCGCCAGGAGCACACCCACGATCAGGTAGAGTTCGATCCATTTGGAGGGCAGGGGGGTAATGCCGCTCAGGCCCTCGGTGCCGCCGAAGATCTTGGTGGCCTCGACGACGCGCACCAGCATCAGCGGGATGATCAGGGTCACCATTGAAAAATAGACCCCTCGCAGTCGCAGCACGGGCAGCAGGCACAAAGTGCTCAGCAGCCCCCCCAGCAGCGTGGCCGCCGGCAAGGCCAGCAGGGGCGGCCAGCCGAAGGTGTGCGTCAGGACCCCCGAACAGTAGGCCCCCAGGCCGAAGAAGAGGGCCTGGCCCAGGGAGATCATGCCGGACTGGGCGAGAATGTCCCAGCTGATCGCCAGCAGGGCAAACGCGGCCACCGACAGGAGCACCTTTTGCCAGTAGTTGTCGAGGACCAGGGGCAGAAGCAGAAAGCCCAGCACAGGGATCAGCCGGGGGGCGAGCAAATAGAGCATCTCACGCCACGAGCACAAGGCGAAAACATCCCCCGCGCGGACCTTGATGCCCCTGTCGATGCGCTCTTTGCGTCTCTCCAAAGCGGTCAGATCCTTTCCTCGAGCTCCTTTTGCCGGCCGAAAAGCCCTGAGGGCTTGAACCCCAACACGAGGAGAATGGCGGCCAGGCTCACGATCATAGTCCAGTGCGAGCTGACATAGGTATCGGTGAACCGTTCGGCAAAACCGATGATGAAGCTGGCCACGATGACGCCGCCGGTGCTGCCCAGACCACCGATGATGCAAACCGCCAGGGCCTTGATCAGCACCTCGTAGCCCTCGCTGGGCGAGATGCTGCCGAGCGGGATGATGACGGCTGCGGCCAGCGCAGCCAGGCCGCAGCCGAGGGACACGCTGAGCATGGCCATGCGGTCCGATTCGATGCCCAGGGTGAGGGCGGTGCGCTCGTCCTGGGCGATACCGCGGAAGGCCAGCCCTGTCCGGGTGTAATGCGTGAAAGCCCACAGGCCCGCCACGAGCAGGCCGGCCACCCCCGTGGCTAAAATCCGCTGCCAGTCGACCATGGTGCCGCCGATCATGATGCTGCCGTCGATCAGCACGGGCAGGGTGTATTCGAACCCCACGAACCCCAGGTAGTGAAACAGCTCCAGGATGGCCAACCCGATCCCGAAGGTGGCGATCACCTCCGACAGGGCCTGCCCGCGGACCCGCAGCAGGACAAACCGATACATCAGGGCCCCGAGCACCATCGTCGCCGCGATCGATACCGGAATGGCCAGCCAGTAGGGGAGATCGACCAGGTGCAAAAACATCCAGCTCGTATAGGCGGCAAAGATGTACATGGCGCCGTAGGCGAAGTTGGCGACGCCGCTGATGCCGAAGGTCAGATTGAAACCGATCGCCATCAGGGCCAGGATGGCGCTGTTGAGCAGCCCGTAAATGATGGTCCCGGTAAGCATTCGGCCGATCTCCGAGTAAGCCCCTGTGCCGCCCGCAGAATGATAAGGCAGCCCGAAGCCCGTGAGTGTAAATGTGCTTGGGCTGCCAACGCAGGCGGTTTCTCTCTTTTGAGCCGCCGGCTCAGACCCTTTTTACTTCGCCGGCTTCAGGCCCTTGGGGAGCTGGATTTTGGCTTCTGCCAGGGACTCGGGAAAGACGATCCGGCGTTTGCCGTCGTCGGTCCATTGAAACACCGCGGCGACCGCTGTTTCCTTGGGGTCGAAGCCGTAGACGACTTGGTTGCCCTGGTCGAAACGGGAGCGGCCCATGACGCCCATCCGGTCGGTCTTCTTCAGCTCTGCGACGACCGCGTCGGGATCGAGGCTGCCGGCGCGCTCGATGGCCTCCGCCAGGATGTAGACGGCTTCATAGGCCGGCGCGGGCCCGTGCCCGGCCTGCAGCTCCTTGCCGTTGATTTTCGTGTACTTGTTGTAGAACTCGACCGACTGGGGCAGCTTGTCGCTGGCGATGGCGCTGCCCATCTCGAAGACGCAGTTGATGGCCCCGCCGATTTTCCCGTCGAAGCTTTTCCAGGCATCGGTCCCCGCCAGCGGCGAGATGAAGCCTGCCATGAGGGCCGGCACATCCATCGATTTCCACTGCTTGACCAGGATGCCGCTCTGGGGCATGTCGAAAATCGGCATGATCACCTGGGCGCCTCTGGAGCGGGCTTTCATCAGGGCCGATGAAAAATCGCCTGTGCCGGTCGGGTAGGCTTCCTGATCGAGGACTTCCCACCCGGCTTTTTCAAAATAGCTTTTCTTGACGCCGTCGGCCGTTGCCCTGGCCCAGGCAACGTCCTGATGCATGATGTAGACCTTGGTGAACCCGAAATCCTTGTTGATGGCCTCCATGGTCCCGACCAGGTATTTGACCAGGTAGACCGCATTCAGACAGGTGCGAAAGACATATTTATACTTTTCGGGATCCTCTTTGACCTTGGCCTCGGAGGCCGGGGTCATGGCGATGGTCCCGATCATGGGCGTTTTGTATTTTGAGAGTAGGTCCATGGCGGCGACCAGGGCTTCGGAGCGAAAGGGGCCCACGACGATGCCAGCCGGCTTTTTTTCAAGAATAAGCTTCTCGATGCCGAGCAGGGCCTCCGGCACGGGAACCCCGGGGGCGGCATCACGGATATCCATGGTGGCCACTTCCATCTTCCGCTTTTGCCCACCCACGGTTACACCGCCTTTGGCGTTGATTTCGCCGACAGCCATCTCCACGGTTTTTAGGGCTTCCTTGCCCTCGAGAAATCCGAGCGACGTGGGCACGCCAACGATGATGGGTTCGGCAGCTCGGGCGTTCACAGCGGCAAGCAGAACCACCACCGCGGCGAGTGCAACCAGGCAACAGCTGATCGGTCTTTTTTTCATGGGCGGCCTCCGTTAAGGTTTTTTCGTATGAGGTCAAGTTCCTTTGGATACGCGACAGCTACAATTTAACTTCTCCGAAGTCAAGACCATTGTTTTGGTGTAAAATTTGAGTTTTGGCACGACCATAGATTTTGCAAGGTCATATTTAAAATGAATGACAGTTTATAAGATGAGATGCGGTTAATCGATTTTTCGAGCCGATTTCAAGGTTGCCCGTCGACCTCGAAGCGGGTATAATAAAATTTTAGCGTAAAGGTGGACCGGCCGAGAACAATTTTATAAAGGTGCGAGCGGCCGCTATGCGATCGGCGTGAACATTTGCGAGGAGTGGGTCCTGAGGGGGAGGCGACGAGCATGACTTCGAGCATTCTGGAAGGCAAGCGCATTCTGGCCGTGGATGATGAGACCGACGTGCTGGACACCCTGCAAGAGCTGCTTGCAGATTACAAATCCCTGGTGTTCGACCGTGCAACGGACTACGAGAGCGGTTTTCACCTGTTGAGGTCCTGGACCTACGATGCGGTTATTTTGGACATCAGCGGCGTGAGGGGCTTCGACCTTCTCGCCATATCGGTCCAGCTGGGGTTCCCGACCGTGATGCTCACGGCCCACGCCCTCTCCGCCGCTAGTCTCAAGCAATCCATCGAGATGGGGGCCCGCGCCTACATCCCGAAGGAGAAGATGATCGACATCGCCGCCTTTTTGGAAGACGTCATAACCTTGGAGCACGGTTCGAACCTGAAGAAAATGTTCCAGCGCCTGGGCGGGGTCTTCAACAAGAAATTCGGCTCCCGCTGGATGGAGGACGAGAAAACGTTCTGGGCCCAGGTGACCGCCGGAACTTACGAGCCGAACCCGGTCATCCTCAAGAAATGAATCGAGGCAATCGTATTTGATTCGAGTTCAACACCTTGTAAATTCTACCATCTCCGAGCTTTCCAGCAAGCGGCAGGCGGTGTTGAACAGCCCCGCTCGCCGGTGACCCGCCGGCCCCGTCGCTCCCTGCCGCACCCCCCCCCGCTCAACGGCTTGACTCGCGAGAACCGTTGCGTTAACTTGCCATTAAAATTCGGTTAACCAAAATCCGTTTCCCGATGAAAGCGAAAATCATCAACCGGTTGCGCGCCTCCGGGGGCTTCGTCTCCAGCAGCGAGTTCTGCTCCGAGCTGGGGATTTCGCGGGTGGCTGTCTGGAAGCATGTCAGGAGGCTGCAGGCGCTCGGCTACAAAATCGCCTCCGGCCCCAAGGGCTACCGGCTGGTGTTTGAGCCGGACACCCTGTTCCCCTGGCAGTTTCCGGGCCGCGAAGAGCGCATCGTGCACCTGGCCGAGGCCCCCTCCACCATGGATGTCGCCAAGGACTTGGCCCGCAGGGGCTGCCCGGCCTTCACCGTGGTGGCGGCGGACAGCCAGAGCGCGGGCCGGGGCCGGCTGCGCCGTGTCTGGCAGTCCGCGGCGGGCGGTCTGTATTTCACACTGGTGCTGCGGCCGGATATCCCCGTGCTGCAGAGCGCGCGGGTGACCTTTTTGGCCTCGGCCGCCTTGGCCCGCGTCCTGCGAAGCCGTTACGGGATCGAGGCGGGCCTCAAGTGGCCGAACGACATTTTGGTCAACGGCCGTAAACTCTGCGGCCTGTTGTCTGAAATGGAAGCCGAGAGCGACCGGTTGGCGTTCCTCAACGTCGGCATCGGGATCAACGTGAACAACCGGGTCCCGAGAGTCGAGCCGCCGGCGACTTCGATGAAGGCGCTGCTGGGCCGGTCCGTGGCGCGCCGGGAGATACTGGCAAGCTTTCTGGATGAATTCGAGCCCAGGGTGGCTGCCGGCGGCTGGGAATCCGCCATCGCCGAATGGAAGCCCTTGTCGGTGACCCTCGGCCGCCCTGTCAGGATCGAGGCCGGCCGGGATGAGATGCGCGGCGTGGCTGTGGATGTGGACGTGGACGGCGCGCTCATCCTTCAGGCCCCCGGCGGGTCGACGCAAAAGATCGTTTACGGCGACTGTTTTGCGGCCGGGTAGAGGGGGGCTGAGCATGAAGGGTGTCGGCAGGCGATGAATCCGGAAGGCCCCCCCACGACCCATCTCGACTCCAGGGCGCTGCGGCCGATGGTGCTGGCCTCGCTCTTTGCGGCCCTCACGGCCGCCGGCGCCTACCTGGCGATCCCCGTCGGCCCCGTGCCCATCGTCCTGCAGAACATGTTCGTCTTCTTGTCCGGGCTGCTCCTGGGAAGCCGCTGGGGGGCGGCTAGCGTTGGGGTCTATCTTCTGGCCGGCATCGCGGGGCTGCCGGTGTTTGCCGGCGGCAGCGGGGGGATCGGCCGTATCTTCGGGCCGACCGGCGGTTTCCTGCTCGGCTACCTGCCGGTGGTGTTTCTCGTCGGCCGGCTGACCGAGAGGCGGCCGGCCTCGATGCCACGCGATGCCGCGGCTATGACGGCCGGTGCGCTCTTGCTCTATGCCTGCGGGGCGCCTTGGCTCAAGCTCGTCACCGGAATGCCTTTCGACAAGGCGCTCGCGCTGGGGGTGCTCCCGTTTCTTCCCGGAGACGCCCTCAAGATCGCCGCTGCGGCGTTTATCGCCAGGTCCCTGCGGCCGGTAATGCGGATGCCCTGACAGCCGGCACGCTGGCTATCCTCGGGTGCTGCGGCGGGGCCCTTGTGGGGAGCGGCTTCCAGCCGCGATGACTTCGCGGGCCGGCCAGGCAGAGGTCTCATGGGGGGGGTGAATTCGACGTTACCTCGGCGGAAAAAAATGGGGGAATGAAAACGCGCGATGGCAGCGATCATCGAAATCCGCAACCTGGTGCACCGCTTTGCGGACGGCACCACCGGCCTTGACGGCATCTCGCTAGAGATCCAGGCGGGGTCGTTCGTGCTGCTGGCCGGCGCGAACGGGTCGGGCAAGACGACTCTGCTGCGCCATTTGAACGGACTGCTCAGGCCCACATCCGGGTCGGTGCGGGTGGCCGGCCTGTCCGTGGAGCAGGACCTGCTGCGGGCGCGGATGGCGGTAGGCATGATCTTCCAGGATGCGGAGAGTCAGATCGTGGGCGAGACCGTGGCCGCAGACGTGGCGTTCGGGCCGGAAAACTTGAGGCTCCCCCGGCCCGAGGTCGAGCGGCGGGTGGCCGCGGCCCTCGATGCGGTCGGGCTCGATGCGGCCGGCGACCGGCGGCCGCACCGGCTCTCCGGCGGCGAGAAGCGCCGGTTGTCGATCGCCGGGGTCCTCGCCATGCAGCCGCAGGTGCTGGTCTTCGACGAGCCCTTCTCCAACCTGGATTATTCCGGGGTTCGGCAGGTGCTGGGCCGGATGGTCGACCTGCACCGCGCCGGGCGCACGTTGTTGGTGACCACCCACGACCTGGACAAGGTGCTGGCGCATGCCGACCGCCTGATCCTCCTGGATCGCGGCCGGGTCGTCGGCGACGGGGAGCCGGCTGCGGTCGCCCCCGCCGGCGAAGCCTTCGGCGTGCGCTGCCCGCCGCTGGCGGCCGGGAGGCTTTCGTGGCTGAGCTGACCTCATCGGCTTCCCGCCGGCCCACCCTGAGGCTGGATGTCCGGCTCAAGCTTGTGCTGCTGTGCGCGGCGTCGCTGGCCTCTTTGAGCCTGCAAATCCCCGGGCTGCTGGTGCTGACGGCGCCGCTCGCAGCCGTGGTCATCGCTCGCAGGGCCGCTTTCGGGGTTCGTTTTCGAGAGCTGCGCTGGGTCCTCTGGATCCTGGCGCTCGTGTTCGTGGCCCGCCTCCTGTTCACCGAAGGTACGCCGATCGTCAGCCTGGGCCCGGTGGCGCTGGCCCGGGAGGGAGTGCGTGAGGGGGTGCTCGCCTGCCTGCGGCTTGCATTCGTCTTCATGCTGGGGGGCGTGTTCATCGTCCTGACGCCCTCAGCGGAGATCAAGGCCGGGGTCCAGTGGTTTCTGAGACTGATCCCCGGGGTCCCGGCCGATCGGGTGGCCACCATGCTGGGACTGGTCGCACGCTTCATCCCCGTGATTTTCGAGGAGGCGGCCCGCACCTCCGACGCCCAGCGCGCCCGGCTCGCGGACCATCGCCGCAGCCCGGTCGGGTGCCTGGCGGCATTCGGCCTGCCGTTCACCCGCCGCATCGTTCAGACCGCCGACCGCCTGGCGGTTGCCATGGAGGCCCGCTGCTATTCAGAGTCCCGGACGGGCCCCGACTTAGACTTAAGTGGCCGGGACTGGCTCTCCTTCGGCGCCGGGCTGGGCCTGCTGGCTGTCGCACTGGCCGTCTGACCCGGCCGAATTGACATTGCACAGCGCTTCCAGTAGTAAGTGGGCGCCTTCGGCCCGAGCGGCTTTCGAAGCAAGGACGTGATGGCGCAAATTGCGGGCGGGTGCCGACCATCCGCCCTGTCCCATGTCGGAGGAGGCCCTCCAGTGAAGATCGTCATCGTCGGCGCCGGCGAGGTCGGGTTTCATGTCGCCCACCACCTCGCCATGGAGAACAAGGACGTGGTGGTCATCGACGAAAACGCCGAGGCCATCCGGCGGGTCTCAGACCACCTCGACGTGCAGACGATCAGCGGCTCCGGGAGCAGTCCCTTGATCCTTAAAGAGGCCGGCATCCGGGGGGCCGACATCATGCTGGCCGTGACCGACCGGGACGAAACCAACCTCGTGGCCTGCATGGTCACCCACCTGCTGGCCCCCAACACCACCAAGATCGCGCGCATCCGCGACGCCGGGTTCGACGAGTTCCACGAAAAATTCCAGCAGCAGTCCCCGCGCATCGACACCATCATCAACCCCGAAATCGAAGTGGTCAAGACCATCCACCGGCTCATGAGCGTGCCCGGGGCCGCGGACGTGGGGGAGTTCGCCGGCGGGCGGCTCAAGTTCGTCGGCGTCTACCTGGATGCCGCCTCGCGCCTGGCCGGGCTGCGGCTCTCCGATCTGCCCGCGAAAACCGCGCCGGTCCGGCTGCTCATCGCGGCGGTGGTGCGGGAGGACAAGCTCATCATTCCGCGCGGCAAAGACCGGCTGCAGGTCGGGGACCTCATCTATTTCATCAGCGAGGAGGAAAAATTCTTCGAAACGCTGGCGGTTTTCGACAAGCGAGAGGAGCCGGTCAAGCGGGCGCTGATCATCGGCGGCGGCCGGATCGGTTTTCGGCTGGCCTCCCTGCTGGAGAAGGAGTCGATTGCCATCAAGGTGATCGACAAGAGCTCCGAGCGCTGCACCTTTCTGGCCGAGAACCTCGAAAGATCGATCGTGCTGTGCGGCGACGGGTCGGACCAGTCCCTGCTCGACGAAGAGAACATCAAGGACATGGACGTGGTGGTCACCCTGACCGACGACGAGGAGACCAACATCCTGGCCGCCCTGCTCGCCACGCGGATGGGGGCCCGCCAGAGCATCGCCAAGCTCGACAAGTTCGGCTATTTCCCGCTGATGAAGGCCATCGGCATCGAGCAGGTGGTCAGCCCGCGGCTGTCGGCCATCAACTCCATTTTGCTGCACATCCGCAAGGGCAAGGTGCTCTCGGCCATGTCGATCAAGGGCGAGCAGGCCGAAGTGATGGAGGCGGTCGCCCTGGAGACCTCCGACATGGTCGGCCGGCCCCTGAAGGAGATCGAGTTCCCGAAAGGGGCGATGGTGGTGAGCATCCTCCGCGGCGATCGCATCATCATCCCCAACGGGGAGAGCGTCGTGGACGCCGGCGACCGCGTTGTCATCTTCGCCCACCGCGAGGCCATCCCCAAGGTCGAGCAGATCCTGTCGGTGAAGCTGGAGTATTTTTGATGCGCTGGCGGTATGTGCTCAATGTCATCGGCCTGCTGACGCTCTTCAGCGGCCTGACCATGCTGGCGCCCTTGTGGGTCGGGGTTTTCTTCGACGACGCCAGCGTCCTCCCTCTGTCGATGGCGATCGGGGTCGCGCTCCTTTTCGGGCTTGTCCTGCACCTCGCCTTCCGCAGGGTCAAGGTCGAGGTGCTCACCCCGCGCGAGGCCATGGCCATCGTGGCGCTGGGCTGGGTGGCGATCGGGGCCTTCGGGGCCTTGCCGTTCTTGCTGGGGATGGACCTTGCGCCGGTCGATGCGGTGTTCGAATCGGTTTCCGGGTTTACGACGACGGGCTCCACCATCCTGACCGACATCGAATCCGTTCCCAAGGGGCTTTTGTTCTGGCGCAGCCAGACCCAATGGCTCGGAGGCATGGGGATCATCGTGCTCTCGATCGCCATCCTGCCGTTTCTCAAGTTGGGGGGGATGCAGCTTTACAAGGCCGAAGTCCCGAGCCCGGTGCCGGACCGGCTGAGGCCCCATATCCGGGACACCGCCAAGGTGCTCTGGAAGGTCTATGCCCTTTTCACCCTGGTGCAGGTGCTGCTGCTTTTACTGGGCGGGATGAGTCTCTTCGACGCGTTTTGCCACGCGTTCACCACCATGCCGACCGGCGGCTACTCCACCTGGAACGCCTCGGTCGCCCGGTTCGACAGCCTGTACATCGACGTGGTCGTCATGGTCTTCATGCTGCTGGCCGGCATCAACTTCTCCCTGCACTACCTGATGGTCAAAGGACGGCCGCTGGCCTTCTGGCGCGATACCGAGTGCCGGTTTTTCCTGGGCTTCGTGCTGGCCGCCACGGCGGTCGTGGCCTGGGACATTTACGGCACGGTCTACGAGAGCTTAGGAGTGGCCCTGCGCTACGCCTCCTTCCAGGTCGTGTCGATCGTGACCACCACCGGCTACGCCACGGCGGATTACGAGCTTTGGCCCGGGGCTTCGCAGCTCATCCTGCTCTTGTGCATGTTCGTGGGCGCCTCGGCCGGCTCGACAGGCGGCGGCATGAAGTGCCTACGGGTCATCGTGGCGCTCAAGTACTGTTACCGGGAGCTCTTTCTGCTGCTGCACCCGCATGCGGTCAGCCGGGTCAAGCTGAGCGGGAAGGCCGTCTCCGAGGATGTAGTGCGAAGCGTGATCGGATTCCTGGCCCTCTACGTGGGCCTGTTCGCGGCCGGCATCGTGCTGGTGGCCGGGACAGGCGTCGATTTCACCACGGCCATTGGGTCCGTGGCCGCCACACTGGGCAACATCGGGCCCGGGTTCGGCAGCGTCGGCCCGACGGAAAACTTCGCCCATCTCCCCGAGACGGCCAAGTGGATCCTGATCTGGTGCATGCTCCTGGGGCGTTTGGAGATCTACACGCTGCTCATTCTCATCGTCCCCGAATTTTACCGTAAATAAAAAACCGCCGGGCGATCTTGACAAAATCCGTTTGCTTGAATATATACAGCCGTTCCGGAGGGGCCGTTAACTCAGGAGGTAGAGTATCTGCCTTTTAAGCAGAGAGTCGCTGGTTCGAGTCCAGCACGGCCCACCAGCCACACACGGACAAGCTTCGTCCCCATCGTCTAGCCAGGTCCAGGACACCGGCCTTTCACGTCGGCAACACCGGTTCAAATCCGGTTGGGGACGCCACCAATAAAATCAAGGGCTTAGGAGAGATTCTAAGCCCTTTTATTTTTCCATTTAAAATAATTTCCAACCGCATTTCCAACCTGCCCGGGTCCTTTTTGACTCTCTAATGGCCTCCTCCTGGTTTTACCGTCGCAGCTCGAAAATTTATTTGAGGCGAAAATAACCCCCTCTACCCATTAACGAGTTTATGAAATCAGGACCTATCGATGTCGGCAAAGCCGGTGCAGCCTGCCGACATCGATAGGTCCTGATTTCATAAACTCGTTAATGGGTAGAGGGGGT
>JAWOHH010000132.1:0-23876 GCA_046496215.1 Desulfobacterales bacterium | reverse complement strand
CCAGCCCGCCGGGGTAAATCGGGTAGACCATGAAAACGATCGACAACCCGAAGATCAGGGAGATGGCGCCCATGAGCAGCGGGTGCAGCGCCATATACAGCGCAGTGACGAGCAAAAAGGCGCTCCACAGGCCGATGAGCAGACAAAGGAGCACATTCCAACCACCTTTGAGTTTTCGCATGGGCCACCTTGTCCGATTCAAATCATATTTAGATCATACACCCACCCATCGAAGGGGTGCGTGCTTATGATCGCGTTCGAGTTTTGAAACACACTCCGCCTGATTATGCTGCGTTACGCCCGTGGTATGAATCGGCTGGCAATACAGGATGCTCCTGAGTGCCGGCTTTTTCGTTATCAGTGGCAAACCTTGTATAAGCGAAAATTTTCCGTCGCACCTGCTTTAACCTCAGCAGAGTTGCCGCTAAGAACAGAAAGCTAAGCAACAGCTCGAGTATGCTGAATTCCCCACTGGCCAGCAATTCGGCAAATCGAACCACGAAAAAGATGCCTGGAATCGGCAGAGAGATAACGATGATGGAATAAATGCTGGTGAGAATGAATCCCCCGATCCAGGCGGGTTGTTGAGGTTTACGGGTTGCGAGCATCAACTCGCCGAAGAGAGCCACAGCACAGCAGATCATCAATACTCCGTAGAAGAGTTCCATGAGGCCTCCATATTTGGATGTCATGCGTTGTCATTATGGAACCCAATTTGTGCCCGAGCAGTTTCCTCCTCTTGGCTGCCCGGAAAAGGAACCGTACCCGGACAACCGTGAGACCCGCGGAAGTTTCAGGCTGAAGTCCATTCGGGTACATTTTAGTTAACCTGAACTATTATTCATGCTAATAATATCATGAATAGATGGTTTCTGATTGGTTTTGTCAATAATTAATTTTGAACTACGATCGTATCGGAATTAAGTAAATAATCAGAAACTTGCATTTTAATTTAAGTTGGTGTATGTTCATTTTCAAAACAATAATATTATTAATTTTTTCAGTATATTAAATATACAATAAATACCCATTGAGCTTGCCATGGCAACTTGGACCTTTATAACAAACCATGCTGTCGTTTTGAGCTATTTGTCCCACCACTCATCCATCACCGCCCGGGAGCTGTCGGCAAACATCGGCATTACCGAACGCGCGGTGCGCAGGATCATCAAAGACTTGGAAACAGGAGGATACATCGCAAAAATACGGGAGGGGCGCAGGGTGAATTACAGCATTAAACGAAACCTACCCTTAAGACATCGAACCCAGCAGGGCAATTTGGTTGGAGACTTATTGAAAGTTCTCAAGTTAGCAAAACAATCTCACGAGAAAAAATGAACCGGAAATAAGGATCATTTATTCAAATCTTAAAACGAAAAATTTGATTCGCTCTCGCTTATACTTTTTTGAACAAACGTTATTTGTTACCTACACAGCGATGAATCTGAACTAATACACCTTTGAACTTTTTAACCGTTCCTCGCCGAATTCGTCAAAAACAAGTGATCTGGAGCAGGGCATGAGCTCTCTGCCCCAGATCACTTTCGGCGGGGACACGTCTTTGAAGCGGGCATGCAGCGGCAGAAAATATTTTCGAGATTCTACCTGTCTGACCGGGTCGGGCAGGAGACGACTGAGCGATGAGCGATGTTTGGTTTGCCTTTGGATTGACGGTGTTCGCCGGCATGGCAACCGGGATCGGCAGCGTCATCGCCTTTACAGCCAAAAGGACCAACTACCGCTTCTTGTCAATTTCAACCGGCTTCTCCGCTGGCGTCATGCTGTATGTCTCTTTTGTTGAAATCTTTTACAAGGGAGTCGATTCGCTTGCCGCCGCGTACGGAGAGACCGCAGGGCACTGGATCAATGTAGCCTCCTTTTTCGGCGGTATGTTCCTGATCGGCGCCATCGACAATTTGATCCCATCGGGCAAGAACCCGCATGAGATCCACGAGGAGGAGGAAACCGCACCCCTCCATGACCCGTCAGCAGTCTTACCGGACCATAGCGTTTTGGCCGGGAAAAAGCCTTCTTTCGGCCGCCACGACCACGGCAGGCAGGACAAGAAGCTTTTGCGCATGGGGCTGTTCACGGCCCTTGCCATCGCCATCCACAACTTTCCGGAAGGACTGGCCACTTTCCTGGCGGCGCTGCAGGACCCGAACCTGGGGATAGCGATCGCAGTGGCGGTTGCGCTCCACAATATTCCCGAAGGCATCAGTGTATCGGTGCCGATCTTTTATGCCACCGGCAATCGCAAGAAGGCTTTTGTATACTCATTGTTAAGCGGCTTATCCGAACCGGTCGGTGCCATTGTTGCTTATCTCGCGCTGAGGTTTTTCGTCGGGGGTGGATCCGGTGCCATTCCACCTCAGGTAATGGGCGTGCTTTTTGCGGGGGTGGCCGGTATCATGGTTTATATCAGCCTGGATGAGTTGTTGCCCACCAGCCGGGCCTATGGCAAAGGGCACGATAGTCTCTATGGCCTCATCGGCGGCATGATTGTCATGGCGCTGAGCCTGCTCTTGATGAAATGAGACCTTCGGATCAATATTCGGGCGCCCCACATGGTATAATGACTCGGAACGAAGTGACCGGCACCTGTTATAAGCGGTCTCGAAATCGAATTGGCACGTTCTGTAAAATCTCCCCTGCCCCTCTTTGCCAAAGAGGGGTGATCCCTCCCTTTGGCAAAGGGAGGTTAGGAGGGATTTTCGGAAGGCGTTTTGATATCTTTGAGACCATCAATAAGCCGGTTAATCAGAATCATCTCAGCATGCAACAGGAGCCGTAATTGGATAAAGAGAGCCTTTCGACGAAACTCAAGGTGGTGATCGATGCCCTGCCGCCGGGCAGGGTTGAGGTGGCCGACATCCGCGACCTTTTCGGACAGGAAGGCCTCATGCTCCTTTCCGTTTTTCTGACCATGCCGTTCATGATCCCTGTTTCGATACCCGGGGTCAGTACCGTGTTCGGCGTCGCCATCCTGCTGATCGGAGTCAGCCGCCTCCTGGGCCGCAAGCTGTGGCTGCCGAAGCGAATCGAGCAGCGGACCATACCCGCCAACAAGCTGCGCGCCGGCCTTACTCGAGGACTGATGGTTGTCCAGCGCATTGAAAGGATCGCCCGTCCGTTTCGCCTTAAGTGGTTCACAACCGGCAAAGTCGCCGGCACCCTGAATAGCTGTTCGCTGATTGCCGGAGCGTTGCTGCTGATGGCACCCTTCGGGCTCATACCTTTCAGCAACACCCTGCCGGCGCTGGCACTCCTGTTGCTTGCCATCGGGTTCTTGCAGCGCGACGGGGTTTGTATACTGCTGGGACATCTTGTAAACGTTGCCACGATTATTTATTTTATGTTTCTCATTGCAGGGGGCGGCGTATTGATCCGCGAGATGCTGCGGCATGTCCCTGGGCTGTCAGCATGAACTTTTCGATTTGTCTGCTTGATTTACATGTTCTCTGATTTCAGCCTTTAAAAGGAAATTCCCGGCAAAAAATAAAATGAGGAGAAGCGAGCATGGCGGTGTTAGGGTTGATCTTAAACTTTTTAGGTGGTGCAGTCCTGATTTCCCTATGTGTTCCGACGTCATAGAACTGAGGATAAATGTTCTACAGTAGGAAGCATGCAAGGCGGACTCAGCCAGTCTGCAAATCTTTGGACGAAAGGATGTCAAAGTGAAAAAGAAAAAGAAGAGACCAGGCCGTGATATCGAAAAGAGTTATTGGAAAGGGGAGTTCGTTGCCAAGTTGCGTCGGTTGGCCGACTGTATTGAGCAAAACAAGCGTTTTCTAGTTCAGGTGGCAGGAGAAAAAATCATGATACCTCCGACCGCAACCATCAGCATTGAGCATGAACGCGGATCGTCTGAAGAGGAGGTTGAATTTCAGTTGAAGTGGCCGCTTGAAAGGAAGGTCAAAAAGGCAAATGTACCGGTGGAGTCAAAATAGTCATCCCGCTCGCTGGAGGCAGCTGGCTTGACACTCAGCATAATCGAGTTTATATTATCCAAATGATAAAGGGGAGTAGCAGCTACCTGAAAAAGCATAGGTAGTCCACCTTCCGACACTTCGGTGGATTAATCCACCCGGAAATGGAATTTCTGCAGCACTGCAGTTTTTGCCAGACCTTTATCCAATGCATTTATTGCAGCGGGTAAAGGTTTTTCTTTTACCTGCAATGCATTCACATTGGAGGTAAAAGATTGAAGCTCGCCAATTCGTATTTCTCCTATGACAACAATCTCTTTATCCGACAACCGCGGCCTCCTCCTACCTTATTTGCAATGGAACCTTAGGCGACACACCCACCCGAGGTCGAAGTGCAGCGATCTGCCTATGGCAGCACAGTGAGCCGTAGCAGGTGCCGTTTGATACTTGCTGAAGGCGCAATTTGCCCAACATAGGGATAAGAGACATGTCAATGCTTCAAAAATCAGACCCGGCGACACCATCCGTTGGGGAGATAGCCCCCCTCTGGTCTACGCAGTCTTACGAGGCCGTCTTCTCAAAACTGAAATCATCTCCTTTGGGTTTGACCCATGCAGAGGCGTCTAAACGCCTGGCTGAATATGGCCCGAACGAGCTGCAGGCAGCAAAACGCATTTCGCCCTGGCGAATACTTTTAGAGCAGCTCAAAAATATCCTCATACTGATCCTGTTAGCTGCAACGGTGGCCTCTGCATTTCTCGGGCATGCGGTCGAGGCGGCTGCGATCACCATCATCGTGTTATTCGCCGTGGTGCTGGGCTTTGTGCAGGAATACCGCGCTGAACGCGCGATCGAGGCCTTGCGCAAAATGGCGGCACCGACGGCAAGCGTCATACGAGACGGCGAAGAAGTCGAGCTGCCGGCGCGCGACCTCGTTCCAGGCGATGTGTTTCTCCTACGCGCAGGGGATAAAGTGCCGGCTGATGCGAGGCTCTTCGAGTCCGTCAACCTGCAGGTCGAGGAGGCTCCCCTCACGGGCGAATCCGTCCCGACTGAAAAACACGTGGCCCCCATCAGCGGGGAAGCGCCCATCGGGGATCGCAAAAATATGGTGCATGCGGGCACTGCCGCCACCTATGGGCGTGGCCGTGCCGTGGTCGTTTCGACTGGCATGAACACCGAGTTCGGCAAGATCGCCCGTATGATCCAAACGATTGAATCCGGCAAAACCCCCTTGCAAAAGAATCTCAATCGGTTGGGCCACACCCTGGCACGCGCTGCGTTCGTAATCGTGGCGCTCATTGTCGCCGTCGGATTGTTTCGAGGCACGCCTTTCATCGAAATGCTCATTTTCGGTATTGCCCTGGCAGTGGCCGTTGTTCCGGAGGCATTGCCGGCAGTGGTCACGATTTCACTCGCCTTGGGCGTCCAGAGAATGGTCAAACGCAATGCCCTCATTCGCCGCCTTCCGGCCGTGGAGACCCTCGGCAGCACATCGGTTATCTGCTCGGACAAGACCGGCACTCTCACAAAAGATGAAATGACCGTGCGTAGAATTTATGTGGGCGGGAAAATGCTGGAAGTCTCCGGGGCCGGTTATGAGCCACGCGGCCAGTTTTCATACGACGGAACCGTCATTGCCCCCGACGAATCCCTCAAGTTGCTGCTGCAAGCCGCCGCATTGGCATCAGACGCGGTGGTCACTTACAGCGCTTCGGATAAGCGTTGGCAGATCAAGGGGGATCCGACCGAGGGCGCCATGGTGGTCGCCGCAGCAAAGGCGGGTTTGGAGAAAAGCGATCTTGACGCTCAATTTCCCCGCACCGGCGAAATCCCGTTTACCTCCGAGACCAAGCGAATGACGACGCTGCATGCGGCTCCGGAGGGTGGGATGGCTTATTCCAAGGGGGCGCCGGAGACCATCGTTGGCTCCAGCGAGCGAGTGCTCAACGAATCCGGGAGGGTGGCGCTCGAGGCTGCTGGAAAGGAAGAGATACTGGAGGCTGCCCGCCGAATGGCGGCGGATGCACTCCGCGTGCTTGCCATTGCCGTTAAACCCGAAGCCACCATGGAAAATGCCGAGCGGGACATGATTTTCCTCGGATTGGTGGGCATGATCGACCCTCCGCGACCGGAGGCCAAAACCGCCATCGAGAAGTGCGAACAGGCAGGCATCAAGGTGGTCATGATTACAGGGGATCACCCCGTCACCGCCCAGGCGGTGGCGCGTGAACTGGGTATTCTCAAGAGTGGGCGCGTCGTCACCGGTGCCGAACTGGAGGCAATCAGCGATGAAGCCTTGGAAGCTGAGGCCGAGCAGATAGATGTTTATGCCCGAGTGTCTCCGGCACATAAACTGCGCGTCGTCGAGGCGCTGCAAAAAAGAAGGCACATCGTCGCCATGACGGGCGATGGGGTTAATGACGCCCCTGCTCTTAAAAAGGCCGATATCGGCGTGGCGATGGGCATCACCGGCACGGATGTGTCCAAAGAGGCTGCTGCCATGACGCTCACGGATGACAACTTTGCATCCATCGTGGCAGCGGTGGAGGAAGGCCGGGGGATTTTCGACAACTGCAAGAAATATCTCATGTTTCTCCTTTCTGCCAACACCAGCGAGATCGTCCTGATGGCCGGCGCCGCACTGCTGGGCCTGCCGATGCCGTTGACCGCCGTTCAGATCCTGTACATCAACCTGGCGACGGACGGCCTTCCGGCCTTGGCGCTGGCGGTCGACCCGCCCGAACGGGACATCATGCTTCGCAAGCCGAGAAACCCCCGCAGCGGTATCTTCACCCGTCCGATTGTCACCCTTATGATCGCTGGCGGATTGTGGTCGGCGACAGTCAACCTTTGCCTGTTTGCATGGGCATTGAGTTCTGGTTACAGCAGCGAGCAGGCCATGACGATGACATTCGTGTCCTTGGTCCTGATACAATTTTTGATGGCGTATAACTTCAGGTCGGAGCGAGTCTCGTTGCTCTATAAGCCTTTCGCTAACAAATGGCTTAACCTCGCTGTCGCCTGGGAACTGCTGCCCTTAGCAGCGGTTCTATATGTACCCTTCATGCAGGAGGCCTTTAGCACATATGGCCTTCAATCCTCGGAATGGGTTGCAATCCTAATAGCGGCGAGTACCATATTCCCCGTCATGGAACTTATGAAATGGATGCTTCGACGCGGCTGGTTTGGCGCAATCGATTAACCGTAGATGCGCCCTAAGGCATGTCGAACAATAAATCAAGGTAGGAGTTGAATGTCCGGTGTCCGGCCAGAGTGCTTTAGTTGTCACTGCGTATTCCGCTGATTCCGGCCACTGATTCCGAAGGAAGGCGGCCACCTGTTCCGGAGCAAGGCGGCCGGTTTTGCAGCGGCGGATAGGTTGGTCAGAAAAGCGAGAACGTCATCATAAAAAAGGCAGGGCCCTGTCCCTTGCTCAGGTAAGCGCCCTGCCATATTTAGGTCATCACTTAGTGCGTTTAGGCTATTTGAAGCCGTGCTGTCGCTATTTTTCAAGTTTCACAGAAACGGGGACGGCTCTTGTGATTGTGTCGAATACCGGAGAATACGTAGGCCCGAGTTGGACGATCTCCTCAAGTTTTTCATCCGGGGCATCGGCATCGATCTTGAATACATTCTGATCTCTTTATATCCCCGTGGTACCTCTTTGGATAGACCCAGAAATCCTTGAAGATCGATATCTCCCTCCAGTCGGGATTCCACCGAATACAATTTAATACCCTTGGCCGCCGCATGGTATACGATCGAGGTGGTCACACGTGCTGCAAGGGCGGTAAGGGCATACTCCACAGGATTTGGGCCGATATCCTCTCCCAACAGCAAAGGCGGTTCTCAACCAGGACGGTCTTCAAAAAGGAGCGGCTATGACCTTGGCAGGGAGAAAGCCGGACAGATTGAGATTGGACACGTGGCAATCCTGTTGCCCGATTTTTAATTCGGGACTGGCTTAGCAGGCCTTGGATCGTCACGAGGTGCGCATCACTTGTTCTTGCGCCAGCGGTGGTGGCTGATGCCGAGCTTCTTGACCCGGTAGTTCAGGGCCCGGGGGGAGATCCCCAGTTGGCGGGCGGCGTCCTTCTGGATCCAGAGGTTGTCCTGGAGCGCCTTGAAGATGAGATCTTTCTCCTGGTCGGCCGTGAGCTTGAGGCCCGGTGGGGGGCCGGCCGCCGCGGCTGCCGCCGGCCTCTGAAGCTCGGGCAGCGAGACGTTTGCGGACTGAATGCGCGGCCCTTCCTCCACCAGGACCGCCCGTTCGATGGTGTTGGAGAGCTGGCGGATGTTGCCGGGCCAAGGGTACTCCTGGAACATGCGAATCACCTCCGGGGCAAACCCCGTGGCGGCCTTCTTCAGCGAGCGGCTGAGCTTCTTCAGGAGGTAGAGCGAGAGCGGCTCGATGTCCGCATGCCGCTCCCGCAGCGGAGGCAGGTGGATGCGCAGCACGTTGATGCGGTAGTAGAGGTCCTCCCGAAACCGCCCCTGGCGCACGAGGGACTCGATGTCACGGTTAGTGGCGGCGATGACACGGACGTCGACCTGGATGGTTTTGTTTCCGCCCAGCCGCTCGAATGACTTGTCTTCGAGGACCCGCAGCAGTTTGGACTGCAACCCGAAGGACAGCTCGCAGAACTCGTCCAGGAAGAGCGTTCCGCCGTGCGCCTGTTCGAAGCGGCCGTTGCGGGTTTTATCGGCTCCGGTGAAGGCGCCCCGCTCGTGGCCGAACAACTCGCTCTCGAGGAGCGTCTCCGGGATGTTGGCGCAGTTCACCTTGATGAAGGGTTTTTGGCGGCGAGGGCTGTTGAAATGGATGTTGCCGGAGACAAAACTCTTGCCGGTCCCGGTTTCGCCGGTGATCAAAATGGTGGACTCGGTCTGGGCCAGGCGTTGAATGCCGGCCATGGTCTTTTGCATCGCGGGGCTGGTGGCGATGATCTGCTGGGGGTCGTAGACCACATCCTGCTCGCGCCGCAGATAATCAATTTCGTTTTTAAGGCTGCGGTGCTCGAGGGCGTGGCGCACCGAAAGGCGCAGTTTCTCTGCGGCGAAGGGCTTTGTGACGAAATCCGCGGCGCCGGCCCGGACAGCGGCCACGATCTGGCGGGCGTCTGCGGTTTGGGAAACGATGACGATCGGCGTGGAGGGCGAGAGCTGCTGGAGCGCGCTGATGATTTCAGTGATGTCCGCGCGCTCGTCGCGCAGGTCCAACAGGATCAGGGCGAACGCCTCTTTCTGCAGACGCCTGCCGGCATCCAGAATGCCGGCAGCGAGGCTGAGGGTGTAATCCTGCGCCAGGGTGTCGGCGTAAGCGTCGACCTCGCCCTCGATTTCGCCGATGATGAGGATGCGTTCGGGCATCGTAGATCCCTCAGCGCCGCATGCGCTGGTGCCATTGCCACGCGGTGGCAATGATGTTTTCCAGGCTGCTGTGCCTGGGCGCCCAGCCCAGTTCGCGCCGGGCTTTTTCATTGGAGGCGATGAGCACGGGTGCATCCCCGGGACGCCTCGCGGCCGTGTGGACCTGGATCCGCCGGCCGGTCGCCTCGATGGCCTTGCGGATGACCTCTCGCACCGAAAAGCCCCGGCCTTGGCCCAGGTTGAAGGCGCCGCTCGGACGCCCGTTCAGCAGATGCTCGAGCGCCGCCACGTGCGCACGGGCCAGATCCGTGACATGGATGTAGTCCCGGATGCAGGTCCCGTCCGGGGTCGGATAATCGGTCCCGTAGACCTGGAAGGGGGTGCCGGTCATGGCGGCCGTCAACAGCCTGGGAATCAGATGGCTCTCGGGCGTGTGCTGCTCCCCGATCTCGGCGGAGGCGTCGGCGCCGGCGGCGTTGAAATAGCGCAGCGCCGTCGATCGCAGCCCCCAGGCGGTGTCGAAGCCCGCCAGCATGGTCTCCACCATCTGCTTGCTCCAGCCATAGGGGCTGAGCGGCGACCGGCCGTGCTCTTCGTCGATCGGCACCTGCGCCGGGCTGCCGTAGACCGCCGCTGACGACGAGAAGACCAGGCGCCGGATCCCGTGCTGCACCATGACGTGCAGGAGATTGAGCGAGCCGCAAACGTTGTTCCGATAGTAGGCCGCCGGATCGGCCACGGACTCGCCGACTTCGATGAAGGCGGCAAAGTGCATGACGGCCTCGACCCGGAAGCGCCCCAGGCACTCCGTAAGATCGCCGGGGCTGCACGTGCTGCCCTGATGGAAGTCGCCCCAGCGGACGTTTTCCCGGCGGCCTTTCGAGAGGTCGTCGAAGACAACCGGGTGGAAGCCCTGCGCGGCGAGCTCTTTGCAGCAGTGGGCGCCGATGTAGCCGGCGCCGCCCGTGACCAGGATGTTCATATATACCCTCTCTGCCCCAAGTAGAGCAGGATCTCCTGCGCGGCCTCGTCCGGGCTGAGGTGCGTGGTGTCGATCCGCACCTCGGGGGCTTCGGGCGGCTCGTAGGGGTCGTCGATGCCGGTGAACCCCTTGACGAGTCCGGCCCTGGCTTTGGCATACATGCCCTTGCGGTCGCGTCTCTCGCACTCATCGATCGGGGTCGACACGTGGACTTCGATGAACCCCCCGTAGGCTTGGATGGCGCTACGGATCTCGGCCCGCGTCTTGGCGTAGGGCGCGATGGGGGCGCAAATGGCGATGCCCCGGTTTTTAGTGATTTCGGAGGCCACGAAGCCGATGCGGCGCACGTTGATGTCCCGGTGCTCTCTCGAGAAGTTGAGCTCGCTTGACAGGTTCTGGCGGACGATGTCGCCGTCCAGCAGGGTCACCGGCCGCTCGCCGCGTTCCAGGAATTTGGAGAAGAGGATCCGGGCGATGGTGGACTTGCCGGCGCCGGAGAGGCCGGTCATGAAAATGCTGAACCCCTGACGATCGGGCGGCGGGTAGGCCCGCTGCAGTTCGGCGATGACCTCGGGGAAAGTGGCCCACTCCGGGATCCGCCGGCCCTCGCGCACCCGGCGGCGGATGTCGGTTCCGGAGAGGGAAATGGCCTGGGTCCCCGCCGGGACCTGGTCGGCGCTGCGGTGCTCGTCCTCGAAAGGCAGGTACACCATTTCGGGGAAGGAGACGATCTCGATCCCGATGTCCCGGGCGTGCTCCTCGAGCAGCCGGCAGGCATCGTCCAGGCCGTAGAAGGGCTTGCCGCTGGGGTCGCAGCCGGGGCCGCCGTGGTCGCGGCCGGCAATAATATGGGTGCAGCCGTAATTGCGGCAGACGATGGCGTGCAGCAGCGCCTCACGCGGCCCGGACATGCGCATGGACAGGGGCAGTAGGTTGAGCAGGTAGGCGTCGGGGGGGTAGTGCTGGACGACCCTGCGGACGCAGCGCACCCGGGTGTAGTGGTCGAAATCCCCCGGCTTGGTCATTCCGGCCACGGGTAGGATCAGGAGGTTGGCGCGGGCCTGCCGCATGGCCTGCAGGGTCATTTCGAACTGGGGGCGGTGGATGGGGTTTTCGGTGATAAAGCCCGCCATGCGCTTCCAGTTGAGCTTGAGGGCGGCCGTCCGGATCTCGCCCGGGGTGAGCCGGATTTTGCGGAAATCATAGTGCAGCGGCAGGCTGATCACCTCGAGTCGGCCGCCGATGTAGGTATCACCGGTGCGGTTGAGAAGGTAGTCCGCACCGGCATGGGACGGGTCCAGGGTGCCGTAGACCTGGGCCGCCTCCTTCGCGCGATCCACCGGCCAGATATCCTCGATGTGCAGGACCGCGAGCAGGAACCCCTCCGGGTCGCGCAGCGCGACCGACTGCCCTGCCTCCAGGCGGCGGGCCTTGATCTCGGGCACGTCCAGGCAGATTGGCACCGGCCAGACGTCCCCCCCCGCCAGCCGCATGCGGTCGAGCACCGGTTCGTAGTCGGCCCGGGTCATAAACCCCTGCAGCGGTGAAAAAGCGCCGGTGGCGAGCATCTCGAGGTCGCACATCTGCCGGTCGCTCAGGGTGATGTCCAACATGTTGGCGGCAATCCCCTTCAACAGCGCCGCGCGCGTCTCATCCACCAATCCGCCGACCTGAGCGTCGATCGTTGATGCCATGGAGGCCTTTCTTTGGTCCGATTCCAGGTTTGACTGCAACATGGGTCGAGTTTATTGTAGGCTATATCAAATTTCAGCTTTGAAATAAACGTTTTTACTGGTAGTTGCCTGACCTGCAACGGGTGAACGAACATGACCGATAATCGAATGGAGGCCGCAACCGCTGACGCCCGGCCGCCGGCGATACTGGCGCCGGCCGGGAGCCGCGCCTCTTTTCTGGCCGCCCTCGCGGCCGGCGCGGAGGCGATCTACTGCGGCCTGAAAGCGTTCTCGGCGCGCATGGAGGCCAAGAATTTCAGCCTGGACGAACTGGCGGATCTCACGGGTCTGGCGCATGCAAAGGGCGCGCGGGTCTTTGTGACGCTGAACGCGCTGATCAAGCCGGACGAACTGGATGTGGCCGGCCGCCTGCTTGACCAGTTGAACCGGCATGTGCGCCCGGATGCCCTGATCGTCCAGGACCTTGCGATGGCGGGGCTAGTGCGGCAGACCGGGTTCGTGGGGGAGGTTGTATGGTCCACGTTGGCGAATGTGAGTTTCCCGGAGGCGTTGTCCGCCATCCGCGCCAGGTTGCCTGTCGACAGCGTGGTCCTGCCGCGGGAGCTGACGGTCGACGAGATCCGAACCATGGCGGCTGCATGCCCCCCGGGGTTGGGCCTCGAGGTGTTCGTCCAAGGCGCCCTCTGTTACGGGGTGTCCGGGCGCTGCTACTGGAGCAGTTTCCTGGGCGGCAGAAGCGGTTTGCGGGGGCGCTGCGTGCAGCCGTGCCGGCGGGTGTACGCGCAGGGGGGCGAGCAGCGGCGGTATTTTTCCTGCCGGGACCTGAACCTGGATGTCTTGGTCAAGGTGCTGCTGACGATTCCCCGGATCCGCGCGTGGAAAATCGAGGGGCGCAAAAAGGGACCACACTATGTTTACTACACCGTCGCCGCCTACCGCATGCTGCGGGACCATCCCGGCGACAGCCGGATGAAAAAAGCGGCGCTCGATTTGCTAGCACGGGCCCTGGGTCGCCCCGGGACCCACTACCATTTTCTGTCCCAAAGGCCCCAGAACCCGGTCGACACCCGGGACACGACCGGGTCCGGGCTGCTGATCGGCCGAGTCAAGGGCGGCGGCCGCACCTCTTTTTTCAACCCCAGCGAGGAACTCTTGAAAGGGGACTTGCTGCGGGTCGGGTATGAGGACGAGCCGGGGCACGGCCTCGAGCGTATCGGCCGCGCCGTCCCCCGGGGGGGGCGCCACTTTTTTTCGGCGTCCGCGCGGCCGGTTCCCAAGGGGACGGCCGTTTTCCTGATCGACCGGCGCGAAAAAGCCCTGGATGATCTGATCAGAGGCCTTGAGGCCGAAATGCCGCAACGCAGTCCCCCGCGTGATCCGCCCGCCTTGTTTCAGTCGAAGCTGCCCGCCCCCTATCGGGGCGGGATGCCGCCCCGTGACCTGAGAGTCTGCCGCCATCCCGGCGCCGGCGGGGAAGGGGGCTGCGACGGGTTGTGGCTCAGCGCAGCGGCCCTCTCCGATCTGCCCGAACGGAGCTGCCGTCAGACCCGGTGGTGGCTTCCGCCGGTGATCTTCCCGAGCGACGCCGAGGCGATCCGTGCCTTGGTCGCGGCCGCCTGCGCGCGGGGCGGCCGCTCGTTTGTGCTCAATGACCCCTGGCAGGTCGGCTTGTTCGACTCCATCGGCAACCGACAGCGGGTATGGGCCGGTCCGTTCTGCAACCTGGCCAATCCGCTGGCGCTGGAAACGGCGGCCGCGCTAGGTTTTGAGGGGGCCATCGTCAGCCCGGAGCTCGGCGATGCGGATCTTCTGGCGCTGCCGCGTTCCAGCCCCCTGCCGCTGGGGGTGGTGATCGGCGGCAATTGGCCGCTCTGCGTCGCCCGGAGCGCTGCGGCCGAGCTTAAACTCGACGCGCCGTTCCGCAGCCCCAAGGGGGAGGAGGCCTGGACGGTGCGGCACGGACCGCTGATGTGGGTCTACCCCAACTGGCGGCTGGACTTGCAGGACCGGCGCGGGGAGCTCGAGCGCGCCGGCTATCGCCTTTTCGTGCAGTTGGTCGAACCGCTGCCGGACTCCGTCAAGCTCAAACAGCGCCCGGGCAGGTGGAACTGGGACATGGGGCTGCAGTGATAAAAGTGCCTGAAGTTTCGAGTGCCTAAAATGCCTACAGTTATTAACGGTCTCGAAATTGAATGGACACGTTCTGTAAAATCTCCCCTGCCCCTCTTTGCCAAAGAGGGGTGATCCCTGCCTTTGGCAAAGGGAGGTTAGGAGGGATTTTCGGAAGGCGTCTTGATATCTATGAGACCATTAATAAAAGGGGCGCACCGGCGGATCGCATCCGGCAATTATTCTCCGGCCGCTGGAGGCCAACCGCTGCAGCTTGCTTTAGACACTTCCGACTCGCATCATTTTTTTTTGCGCAGGCGGCGCATCGCGATCTGCAGGCTGGTCTGCATGCGGCCGACGGCCTGGGCCAGCAGACCGATTTCATCGCGGGAACCGATATCGATTTTCACGTTCAGTTCGCCGAGACTCATGCGCTCGGCTGCATCCGTCAGCTTCATGATCGGGGTCACCAGGGCGCGGGCCGAGAACCAGGCGATGGCGAGGACCAACAGCAGCGTGACGGCCAGGAGCGTCCAGGCAAAGCGCTGGATCATGGTCAGGGTCTCGAGAATCTCGCCCTCGTCCTGCTGCAGGCCCAGCACCCAGCCGGTGCTGTTGCTGCGGGCGTGACCGATGACCGGCCGCCCGTTTTCGCCGCTGAACGCCGCGGTGGCCGATGTCCACCCCTTGCTGCGAAAAGCCGAAATCAGGGGGGAGGCGTTCAGGTTCTCCCGCTTCTCCCCGAACTGCTTCTGCGGATGTGCGATCACGTAGCCCTGCTCGTCCACGAGAAACGCGAAGCCCGTCGCCCCTTTTTTCCAGGTTGCGATTCTCTTTGAGATGTCCTCCACCGTCATGGCGGCGGCCATCACGCCGACCACGCGGTTGCCCTGTCGGATCGGCACGGCCAGAACCAGGGCCGGGACTTTGGAGGTCCGCCCGACCACCGATTGCCAGCTCAAGGCCCGGCCGGCCATGATGTCCTTGAAATACTGGCGGTCGGCGTAGCTCACCAGGGGCTGGCTGTCGTTGCGGGCGACATTCATGCCGCTCGGGTCCACGGTGAACACCAGATACATGAACGGATAGGCCTGGTGGATCGCTTTCAGCGCCGTCTCCTGCTGTTCACGATCCATGGAGGCGATTTCGGGCAGCGTGGCGGCCATGCGCAGCAGCGACGCGTTGCTGTTCAGCCAGGCGTCGATCTGGTCCACCATCCCTTTGGCGGTCTGGGCCATCAAAGCTTCCGAATCGCTGCGGATGTGATCGTTCATCTCGCGGAAGGTCAAAAACCAGAAAAGGCCGAAGGGAAGCAGGCTGACGACAAGCATCACCAAGATCGTCTTGCTGAACAGGCCGAAGCGCATCTTGCGCTCCTCGGCCGGGGGCGGCCGGTCGGGCTCTTCGGCGCGCGCCGCGTCGAGCGCGGGTTCGGGCGTTTTCGACGGCACGGCAGCGGGCGGGGCGGCCACGGTCGCAGTGGGCATCTCCGGGGGTGGCGGGGGCGCCGGCACCGGCGGGAGGTCGAAATCGAACTCGGGCGGCAGATCGTCTGCCGCAGGCGGTTTCGTCACCCGGATCACACGGCCGCAAGCCTTGCATTTAACCTTGGCCGTGTCGGCCTTCATTTTGGTTTCATCGATCCGATAACGCTTTCCGCATGCGTCGCAGGCGATATCCATCATGGGGGCGCTCCTGTCTCAGGGTTTAACTTTGTTCAGGATCGGGATCATCGATTTCTTAAATTGAATCCGCCCGGCATCCTCGGGGATTTCCAGGGCGATGCGGTTGATGATTTCGGCGGCCTGCTCCAAAGGGATGCGGGCGGCATCCAGGCCCATTTCGCCCAGGACCTCCTCCATGAGAATCTCGGACATGGGCCCGACGACGCGGGTCAGGCTGGAACGCATGGCGTCCAGAAAGGAGCGGTCGAGCGGCGGGACCTCGCGCTGGACCGGTTCGATCAGCCCCTGGGCCAGGAGGCCGGCCAGGGTGCGCTTGAAGGTGGCCGCATCCATTTCCGCTTCGGCGGATATCTGGTAGAGGCTCTTGCTTTCATCGATCACCAGCAGCAGCCGGATCATGTCCGCGTTCAACGAGACCGGCTGCAAGTCCTTGCGGATCCGCTTGCGGTAGTGCATGCTGTCGCCGGTATTCAACGGGGTCGCCATCGTCGTCGCTTAAAAGATAGTATGCGGGTTCGGCCAAGCGATAAAAACATAGAATCCCGAACGGTTGTCCAAAAGGCCCGGAAGGGTCACGGGTGGGGTTTGGATTTTTTCTCGATCTCCTCCTTGAGTTTTTTTTCCATCTCGGCGAACAGGTTTTTCTTTTTTCCCGCCTGCTCGGCCTGGAACGACTCGACGCGGCGGGTGATCGTCTTCTGCAGGTCCTGGAATTTCTTGACCTCCTCTTCGAGCCTCCGGCCGGCGTCGCCGCGGGGGATCTCCTCTATCTTGCGGTGGTCCCGGATGAAAAAACGCGTGCCGAAAGAGCCCTGAACCGCCTCGAGGATGCCCAGTTCGGTCAGGCGTCGCGATACAAAACCCGCCTGTTCACCAGAAAAGCCGAGAAGGCGGCCGATCTCCTCGAGCGTTGGGGGAACGCCGTGAAGGTGCTCGTGGAGCCGGATGGCGGCGACGAACAGGTGGGATTCGCAGTAAAGATCGAGCGGTTTGGAGGCCATATCGAACCGAAATCATGCTGCGGCGGCAAGGGACGCCGCCGGCCCTGTTGGCTTGACTTGCCTGAGCCATGAGAGTACCATCTGTTGCCAATATGTCAACCGCTGAAACCCCATCGACAGCCCGTTTTTCACCGCGGCCCATGCCTGGAGGAACCCATGACCGACATTGTTGAGATCAAAGCTCGAGAGATCCTCGACTCTCGCGGAAACCCGACCATCGAAGTCGACGTGCACCTGGCCTGCGGCGCCCTGGGGCGCGCGGCGGTCCCCTCGGGTGCGTCGACGGGGAGCCGCGAGGCCCTGGAATTGCGCGACAAACGCTCCAAACGCTACGGTGGCAAGGGTGTTGCCACGGCCGTCGCCAACGCCATGAACCGTATCGCCCCGGAAATCCTCGGGATGGATGCCGCCGACCAGGCTGCTCTGGACCGGCGCATGATCGAGCTGGACGGTACGCCCAACAAGGCCAAGCTCGGCGCCAACGCCATTCTCGGGGTCTCCATGGCCGCCGCGCGCGCTGCGGCCGAGGCCTACGGCCTGCCGCTCTACCGCTACCTCGGCGGCATCATGGCACGCACCCTGCCCATCCCGATGATGAACATCATCAATGGCGGGGCGCATGCCGCCAACAATCTGGAGTTCCAGGAATTCATGATCGTACCGTTCGGGGCGTCCTCTTTCGCACAGGCGGTGCAGATGGGGTCGGAAACCTTCCACAGCCTGAAAGCCATCCTGAAGAAGCAGGGGTTGAACACCGCCGTGGGCGACGAGGGCGGCTTTGCTCCGGATCTCGCGACCAACGAGTCGGCCCTGCGCCTGATCATGCAGGCGATTGCCGACGCCGGATACCGGCCCGGAAAAGACATCGGGATTGCGATGGACGTGGCCGCCAGCGAGTTTTACCAGGGCGGAAGCTACGTTCTGAAATCGGAAAAGAAGCGCTTGAGCTCAACACAGATGATCGACCTGCTCGAGGGGATGGTGGAGCGCTACCCGATCATCTCCGTCGAGGACGGGTTGGCCGAGGGGGACTGGAAGGGGTGGAAATCCATGACCGATCGGCTGGGCGGTTCGGTTCAGGTGGTGGGGGACGACATCTTCGTCACCAACCCGGCGATTTTACGGAAAGGGATCGAGCAGGGGATCGCCAACTCGATCCTGATCAAGCTCAATCAGATCGGCACGGTCACCGAGACCATCGCGGCGGTGGAGCTGGCGCGGAGCGCCGGCTACACCACGGTGATTTCCCACCGCTCCGGGGAGACCGAGGACAGCTTCATCGCGGATTTCGTCGTCGGGGTGAGCGGCGGCCAGATCAAGACCGGCTCGATGTCCCGCAGCGACCGGGTCGCCAAATACAACCAGCTGGTCCGTATCGAAGAACAGCTCGGTCAGGCGGGCAGCTTCTGCCGGACGATCTTCTAAGGAGCGCGCATGCCGTTTACCACCAAGTTCATTTTCGTGACGGGCGGTGTGCTCTCATCCCTCGGCAAAGGCCTGGCCTCCGCATCCATCGGCGCTCTGCTCGAGAGCCGCGGGCTGACCGTGACCCTTCAGAAGCTGGACCCATACATCAACGTCGATCCCGGCACGATGAACCCGTTTCAGCACGGCGAGGTTTTCGTCACCGACGACGGCGCCGAGACCGATTTGGATCTGGGCCACTACGAGCGCTTCACCAGTGCCACCATGGGCAAGCGCAACAACGTCACCACCGGCAAGATCTACCACTCGGTCATCACCAAGGAGCGGCGGGGGGATTATCTGGGCGGCACGGTGCAGGTCATCCCGCACATCACCGACGAGATCAAGACCTGCATCCGGCAGGTGGCCGACGGGGTCGACGTGGTCATCGTCGAAATCGGCGGAACGGTCGGGGACATCGAAAGCCTGCCGTTTTTGGAAGCGATCCGCCAGTTCCGAACGGATGTGGGCAAGGAGAACGTCCTCTACATCCACTTGACGCTGGTGCCCTTCATCCCCACCTCCGGCGAGGTCAAGACCAAGCCGACCCAGCACAGCGTGAAAGAGCTGCGCAGCATCGGCATCCAACCCGACATTTTGCTCTGCCGCACCGACCGCTTCCTGTCCAAGGAGCTCAAGTCCAAGATCGCCCTGTTCTGCAACGTGGGCGTGGATGCGGTCATCACTGCCAAGGACGTGGACTGCATCTACGAGGTGCCGCTGGTCTTCCACCACGAGGGCCTGGACCACAAGATCATCGAGCTGCTCAACATCTGGACCCGGGCCCCCAAACTCGATTCGTGGGAGGAGGCGGTGCGGCGCTTTCAGGAGGCCCGGCACCAGGTCACCATCGCGATCGTCGGCAAATACGTGAACCTGACGGAATCCTACAAGAGCCTGAACGAAGCCCTGCGGCACGGGGGGGCGTTCAACCACAGCAAGGTGGAGCTCTATTTCGTGGACTCGGAGAAGCTCCAGCCGGACAACTGCGCGGAGATCCTGGCACGGGCCGACGGGATTTTGGTCCCGGGAGGTTTCGGCAGCCGCGGCGTGGAAGGCAAGATCTGCGCCGCCCGGTTTGCGCGGGAAAACCGGGTGCCGTATTTCGGCATCTGCCTGGGGATGCAGATCGCCGTGATCGAGTTCGCCCGCCACGCGGCGGGACTGGCCCGTGCCAACAGCGCCGAGTTCGACGAGCTCACCCCGGACCCGGTCATCTATCTCATGACCGAGTGGTTCGACGAGCGCCTCGGCAGCCTCCAGCACCGGGATGCATCCTCGCAGAAGGGGGCCAGCATGCGGCTCGGCGCCTACTCCTGCCGGCTCGCACCGAGAAGCCTGGCGCTGCGGGCCTACGGGGCGGAGACGATCTCCGAGCGCCACCGTCACCGCTACGAGTTCAACGTCGCCTACCGGCAGCGGCTGGAAGAGCAGGGATTGGTCTTCAGCGGGGTCTCCCCCAGCGGGGATCTGGTCGAAATCGTGGAACTGAGGGACCACCCCTGGTTTTTGGGCTGCCAGTTCCACCCGGAGTTCAAGTCCCGGCCGATGGCGCCCCACCCGCTGTTCCGGGAGTTCATCCGCGCCGCCCTGGACTGCGCGGCCTCGCGTTCGCACTGAGAGACGGCGGCCCTCCGGCAGGCCGTCAGGGTTTGATGAACTCCTGCAGCGTCCGCTGAGCGCATGCCGGGCAATAGCTGGAGGTGATGTCCAGCTTGGCGCGCTCGTGGATGAACTGCTCCACGGGCACCCACGGCCCCCGCCCCGGCTCCTTCCCGGTGTCGTCCCGGATCTTCTTGCAGACGCAGCACATCGGCAGGATTTTCTGGTAGAGGGAGATGCGGCGGGCGAGTTCCAGTTTTTCGATGCAGCGCTCCACGCGGAAAAAGACCTCGGCGGACTCGCAGGGCTTGAGCAGGTAGTCGTCGGCCTGGGACCGAAGGGCCTCGATCGCGGAGAGCATGTCGCCGAAGCCGGTCAAGACGATGACCATCACGGTGGCGTCAATCTCTTTCGAACGCTTCAGCACCTGGATGCCGTCGGTGCGTTCCATCACCAGGTCCGTGATGATCAAGTCGAAGCTGGAGCGCTGGAGGATCTTGATCGCCATGTCGCCGCTGTTTGCCCGGGTGACACGGTAGCCGTGGTTTTCGAGGTCCTCCCCGATCCCCTCCAGGATGAAGGGGTCGTCGTCCACCAGCAATACGTTGTAGGTTTTCATGTCGCCGCTGCGTTGAAGGTTAACGATACCCCACCTTATACCACGGATAGCCCCGGAACGCCAACTGCCTCAAGATCCCCCGGAAGGGCCGGCGGCCTTCAATCCGGCCACGATCGACTCGGCCACTTTTTCCGCCGAGCGGCCGAACAGCTCGTCGATGGCGATGCGCTCCAGCAGATCGTCGCTCCAGGGGACGCTGTTCTCCTGGACGATGTTCTTGATGTTCTCGTACTTGCCGCCCAGTGCCCGGACCCTGGCATCCAGGAGCACGGGCTCCCGGAAGGCGATGTGCAGCAGCAGCAGGTGCTCGATGCGGTTCGAGCGGGACGGCGCGGCGGACATCAGGGGGATCACCAGGATGCTGCGGTCGTCCTTGCGGCCTTTCCCGATGTAGACGTTGCCGTCCCGGACAATGATGCGCTTGGTGCCCTTCAGGGCTGCGTCGGATTCCACGCGGGAGGGGAGGTGGCGGGTGCCGCCGCGCTTGCCGAGAATCTCGATGGTGGTGGACTCCTCGGGTTCGCCCAGCGCGTTCAGGCCGGCGATCCGGTAGAGGACCGCGCCCTGCACCTCGCGCACGACCGCCTGCAGGTTCTTGAGCACCGCGACGTTGACCGGGATGAGGTGGGCGGTCGAGAAATGATCTGCGGCCAACGCCGCAAAGAGGACCCCTTCGGGCTCTTCGCTGATGCGGCTTGTCCCGACGGTGACGGTTTTTGCCTGGTGCTTGATGGCATCCACCGGGCGGGCGAGGAACCCGATCGCCTCCCCCAGCCGTTCGAGCAGCACCGCCACCATATGGTGGGCGGTCCCCTGCAGGCCGAAGTCCAGGATGAAATCCGCCGCCGGCAGCCGCCCCGCGAGGTATTTCAGGAGCAGCGTGAGGTCGGAGCTGGCGTCGTAGCCGACGGTGGCCGGAAACTTCCCCTCCCGGCGCAGCGCGCGGAATTCGGCGTAGAAGGCGGCGATTTTCTCACGAAAGCCCGTCTCCAGCACCAGTTCAAACAAGTCCACGCCCCGGCGGGGCGCTTCGCCGACGGCGCGCTGGAGGTACTCGTAGAGCCCGAAGAGAAATTGCGAGCCCTCGTGGATGGACAGTGCGGCGTAATACCCCCACAGGTGGCCGGCAAGCGTGTTCAGGACGGGCGCCAGGTGCTCGGCAACGGCCGGCACCGGGAAAACCTCCCCCCCGTAGGGCGCGAACCGCTCCTCGCCTTCATCGCAGATGATCACCGGCGTGGCCTTGTGCGCCTTGAAAATGGCGGTGTCCTTGACGATGTCGCCGAGCACCGAGGGCCGCGTACCGGCGGCGCAGACCACGATGAGGGGCTCCGAGGAGAGGTCGATGTGCTTCTTGTCCTCCACGAAGTCCGAGGAGATGGTCTTGTAGCACAACTCGCTCAGCTTGATGCGGATTTCGTCGGCCGAGGCCTTGTTGGGCCCGCTGCCGACGACCGCCCAGTAGGTCTTGGTGGCCGCCAGCCGCCGGGCGGAGTCCCGCAGGCGCCCCGCCAAGCCGAGGACCCGGCGCATGTGGCCCGGCAGTTCGAGCAGCCGTCGGATCTCCTCCGAGACGAACGGGGCGTCGCGCAGGCCCTTCAGCCGGGCGATGTGCAGCCCCAGCAGCGCCCCGGCGATGATCTGGGCGTAAAAGGCCTTGGTGGAAGCCACCGACATCTCGATGTCGCGGCCGCTGCTGGTGTAGATCACGCCGTCCACCTTGAAGGTGATGTCCGAGTCCCGGCGGTTGACGATCGCCAGGGTCCTGGCCCCGCGCGCTCTCGCCATGTCGACGGCGCGATTGGTGTCGGTCGTGGTCCCGGACTGGCTGATGGCGATGACGAGGGCGTCCGCCATGGCGCCCGCTTCGGCGTCCGCATTCATCGCGAAACCGCTGAACTCGGAGGCTTTGAGCGCTTGGACGTGGACGGCCGGGCGGTTCAGGTAATGCTGCAGGATGTGGGCGCAGGCGAGGGCCGCCACCCCGGCCGTGCCCTGGCCGATGAAGAAGATGCGGCGGATGGATCCGTCGGCGAGAGCCCGGTCGACCCCGGGCGGCACGGCCCTTTCGTCCAGGGCGGTGACGAGATGATTCCCGTCGGCCTCGGAGATCTTCCAACGGTTCTGGAGCGTCTTCTCGACCGAGGCCGGCGACTCGGAGACCTCTTTGAGGAAGTAGTGCGGGTAGTGCTGGCGGTCGATGTCGCGCGAGGTGAGCTCCGTGCGCCTGAGGTCCCGGTCTCCCAGCGCAACGGGGCTGCCGTCGTAGCGCATGGCGCGGATGCCCTGCAGGCCGCCCGGGGCCGACTGATCCAGAATGACCAGCTGCCCTTGAGTTCTCCCGGCCGGCCCCTCCACGACCGACTCCCCGTCCAGCCGGATGTAGGTTGAGGTCTCCTCGATGAAGCCGTAGACTTCCGAGGTGGCCATGTAGTGGTCCGGGGCGATCCCCACAAAGATCGCCTGGCCGCTGCCCTTCTGGGCGAGAAAGAGCTTTCCCGGGGCCAGGCTCGTGTGCATGGCGATGGCGTGGGAGCCCTTGAAATCGACCACCGCGCGCCGGAAGGCCTCGGCGACCTCGTACCCCTGCCGCAGGTAAAGCTCGACCTGCAGCGGAATGATTTGGGTGTCGGTGGTGACCTCCGCGTGGATGCTTCCGCCGCGCTTCTCGAACGCCTCCTTGAGCTCCAGGAAGTTGTCGATGTCGCCGTTCAGGCAGGCGTGAATGATGCCCGTGGCGCCGTCGGCGCCTTCTGCGGCCCGGTTGTCGACCGGGTGGCAGTTGGCTTCGGTGATCGCCCCGACCGACGCCCAGCGCGTGTGGGCGTTAACCGTGTGAAATTCGGCCGGCAGCGAGGCGAGCGCGTGCAGCACGGGGTCGGCTGCGATCTCCCGCCGCAGGAAGCGGATGTTGTCCCCCAGGCTGCCGATTTCAACCGCCACCTTGTACGTGAAGGCCGCGGCCACGGAGGCCTCGTGGCGATGAACGGCGATGGAGCGGTTGCGGAGCGGCCGCAGGTCCAGGCGGCGGGTGAAGTCCCCCGTGAAGCCGCTGCGGCTCAGGGCGGCGCTGAATTGCTCGTATTCGGCCGCCCGCAGCATGAACAGCAGCGAGATCCCGGCCGAGTCCCGGCCGCGAACCTCCATGCGGTCGAGGCTGTTGAGAACGGTGTTGATGCCGCGAAAGACCTTCACTGCTTCAGAGGACCGATCGGCACCGGCCGCGAGGTCATGCACCCGGGTGATGTTGCCGAGCACCTCGTTAGTCAGGCACCAGGCGGCATCTTTGAGCTGTTCGATGCGCCGGCCGACGGTGTCAGCTTCGGCCACAGCGAGTCGGCCGACCAGCTCCTCGAAGCGGCCCATGTCGAGGGTTTGGCACTCTGTGAGCCTGGCAGCGAGCTCCTCGAACTGCGCC
>JAWOHH010000061.1:0-7040 GCA_046496215.1 Desulfobacterales bacterium | reverse complement strand
CGCCAGCGCCGGCAGCATCCCGTAGGCGCGGGCGCGCTACGGCGTCAGCGTGCTGGCGACCGACCAGGCCAACGTTTCGGACCACTTCGCCGGCCGCCCGGTGGCGCTCGAGGGCGACCCCGCAGGGTGCTCTTAGAGTTGCAGCTCGCGCTGACGACGTCGGCGTCCCGGCGGAAGGTGGCCCAGAGGTTGACGGGGGAGACCGTGACCAGAATGCGGCAGCCGGGGTTGTGCCGTGCCATCAGGGCGTGGATCCGCTCCAGGTTGGCAAGGTTTTCGGCGGTGCGGCTGACGCGGAACTCGTAGCGGCCCATCTCTCCGCCCTCGTTCACGTAGGGGCCGGCCGGCAGGCTGATCACCGTTCCGTCTTCCCGGTCCCGCCAGACCTCGGTCAGGCCGAGGGTGACGATCAAAAGCTCGGCGGAGGCCAGGGCGCGGCGCGAGCAGGCGCGGTGGCGTTCGAAATCGGCCTCCGCTTCGGATAGGGAGTCGTAGAGGATGACCCGGCGGTACGGGTCCTGGATCTTGCCTGAGCGCGGCGCGCGCCACCAGCGGACCGTGGGTGCCCACTGCCCGAAGGTGTACTCGAAGATCTGCCGCATGCAGAAGGTGTTGTAGACCCGCTCCCAGGCGGCGCTGGCGTGCACGGCCGCCGGGTGGTGGGTCTCCTCGGCGATGTAGGCGAACCCGCGCTGGATCAACCGGCGCTTAATCTCGCGCGCGAAGCAGGAGCCGAGGGAGGCGATGCGGGTGGCGCGCGTGACGGCAAATCCCTTGCCCGGCGGCGCGGGAAAATTGCCGTCGGCGGGAGGGTTGTCGAACGAGCCCGGCCAGACCTGCCAGGGCTCGAAGCGGTGGACGGGGTGGACGTCGGAGCGGGCCATGCACCACCTATAGGGCGGCTTTACTGGAAACCCGATCTCTGCGTTGCGCTTCATGCCGCAATGGCTGCGGCGTACTGATAGTGCGCCTCGCCATGCGTCATTCGCGCGCCGTGCCTGCCACGCTTCAGCGGGGATCTCGGGTTTCGATTAAAGCCGCCTGTTTCTGAAAACGACCAGAGGCTCATCCAGAGATAACAAACCGGGAAACTAGAAAACGAAGAAACTATACCAGATGGGGGGCGGGAAAAAAAGCGACCCGCTCGGAACGGATCGGATCATTGACAACCTATGGAGAATTCAACTATAAAACTGAAATTTAGGCGGTCTGTATTAGCCTAAATTTCAGGGGTGGCATGGCCCGCAACTCGACCTACAACATCCTGATGTACTCCCACGACACTTACGGGTTGGGGCACATCCGCCGCAGCATGGCGATCGCCTCGCACCTGCTCGGCCCGCGGGTGAACATCCTCATCCTGACCGGCTCCCCCATCGCCGGCCGGTTCTCCTTCCCCGAGCAGATCGATTTCGTGCGCATCCCGGGGATGATCAAGCGCACCAACGAGGAGTACCTGCCGCTCTCCATCAAGATCAACGCCCGGCACGCCCTGGACATCAGAAAAAACATCATCACGGCCACGGTCAAGACCTTCCAGCCCCAGCTCTTCATCGTCGACAAGGAGCCCCTCGGCCTCAAACGCGAGGTGCTCCCGGCGCTGCAGTGGCTCAAGCGCAACCGGCCCGGCACACGCACGATTTTAGGGCTGCGGGACATCATGGACGACGCGGAGACGACCCGCCGGGAGTGGCGCCAGAAGGGGGTTTACCAGATCCTCGAGGAGCTCTACAGCGAGATCTGGATCTACGGCAACCGCGATATGTACGACCCCGTGGCCGAGTACGCCATCGACGAGGGGGCCAGCCGCAAGGTCGTCTTCACAGGCTACATCCCCCGCAAGGTGCCCTCGGCGGAGAACGTGCAGGGCATCCGCAAGGAGCACGGGCTGGGCGAGGAGGACAAACTCGTGGTGGTGACCACCGGCGGCGGCGGGGACGGCTACGCCGTGATGGACGCCTACCTGCGCATGCTCGAGACCTCGCCGGGGCTGCCGCCTTTCAAGAGCATCCTCATTACCGGGCCCTTCATGCCCAAGTCGGAGCGCAAGAGCGCCTACAAGCGCTCCCGCAAGCTCGGCGTGCGCATGTACCACTTCTACCGGCAGATGGAGAAGATCTTTGCCGCCGCCGACGTGGTGGTCAGCATGGGCGGCTACAACACCCTGAGCGAGATCCTCAACCAGGGCACCGTCAGCCTCGTCATCCCGCGCGAGACCCCGCGCCGGGAGCAGCTGATCCGGGCCCAGACCTTCAAGCGCCGCAACCTGACCGACTTCATCCCCTGGGACGAGCTCTCCCCGGATCGCCTGCGCGACCACCTGCTGGTTCTTCTGGCAAACCCCGCGCCCTACCGCGAGGCCATCGCCGGGTTCCGGTTCACCGGCATCGAGACCATGCAGCAGCGCATCCTGGAGTTCCGGGACCGCAAGCCATGAGCGCTTTGCCCCGGCCTGTGCTGGGGATGATCCTGAAAGGGTATCCCCGGATCTCCGAAACCTTCATCTCCAACGAGATCCTGCTGCTCGAGCGGCTCGGGTTCCGCGTTCGCATCTTTTCCATGCGCCCCGGGCGCGAAGCCTTCGCCCACGAGAGTGTGGGCCGCATCCGGGCCCGGGTGGACTATCTGCCGGAGACCTTTCTGCGCAACGCCCACCGGTTGATCGGCCGCAACCTCTGCCTGCTGATCCGGGACCCCCGGCGCTATGCGGCCGGGGCGGCGGCCCTGCGCCGCCGGTATCGGCGCACGCGCAACCCGGCCTCGCTGCGGCATTTCCTGCAGGCGGGATGGCTGGTGGAGGCATGTCTGCCGGCAAGCGGCGTGACCCACCTGCACGCCCACTTCGCCCACTCGCCCGCATCGGTTGCGCTTTACGCCGCGGCGCTCTCCGGGCTGCCCTTCAGCTTCACCGCCCACGCCAAGGACATCTACACCACGGACCCCGAGCAGCTGCGGGAGAAGATCGCGCGCGCGCGCTTCGTGGTCACCTGCACCGAGTACAACCGGCGCCACTTGCGCGGGCTGGCCGGCGGCGCCCCCACGCCCATCCACCGCATCTACCACGGGATCGACACAGAGCTTTTCGGCGGCGACGGCCGCGAGCGGCCGCCGCCCTCTCCGCCCTACCGGCTGCTGACCGTGGCCCGGCTGACCGAAAAGAAAGGGATCCCCACCGTCCTGAAGGCGCTCTGCATCCTGAAGGCGCGCGGCGTCGACTTCCGCCACACCCTGATCGGCGACGGTGAGGACCGGGAGGCCATCCTGGCCCACATCCCGCGGCTGGGGCTGGAGGGTCGGTGCCGCTGGGCCGGCAGCCAGCCGCACCACGTGGTGCTCGAGCACTACCGGCAGGCGGACCTCTTCGTCCTGGGCTGCGAGATCGCCGCCAACGGGGACCGGGACGGGATCCCCAACGTGCTCTTCGAGAGCATGGCCATGGGGGTGCCGGTGGCGGCCACCTCCGTCTCCGCCATCCCGGAGCTGGTGGAGCCGGGAAAGACCGGGCTGCTCGCGGCGCCCGGCCGGCCGGAGGAGCTGGCCGAGGCCATGCTGCGGCTGCTGACGGACGCCGCGCTGCGCCGCCGCGTCATCCCCGCCGCCCGCGACCGGGTGCTCAGCGATTTCGATAACCGCCGGCTCGTCGGCCGGCTGGCCGAGATCTACCGGGAGGCGCTGGGGCCGGCCCCAGCGCCCGATGCCTTATTTAGATAAAAAGACTTTGTGGGAGCGGCTTCCAGCCGCGATTTCTTGGTTGGGCATTCACGGAATCGCGGCTGGAATCCGCTCCCACACGATGGTTGCCCTGATGGATCGGTCATGGCCGCTCAACACTCGTTTCTAAGAATCGTCACGTGTTGAACGTTTCGAGCCACCGATAGAGGCGCTCCCGGAAGAAGACCGCCAGCAGCACCAGCACGAGGGCCGCAGCGGCCACGATTCCCAGCAGCAGGTAGTCCTGGTCGTAGAGGGCGGCGCCCTTGACGCTCAGGAGCAGCGTGCCGGGCATGCGCCCGATGGAGGCCAGCAGGAGGAAGAGCTTCGGGGGCAGGGTGCTCAGCCCCAGCAGCAGGCACAGGTAGTCCTTGGGGAAGCCGGGGATGAGGAGCATGAGGAAGACGACCAGGACCCCCTGGCGGTTGATCAGGCGGTCCAGCCGCTCGAAGCTCTTTTCAGGGATCAGCTTGCGGACGTAGCGCCGGCCCAGCGCGCGGCCGATGCCGAAGTTCACCAGCGACCCGAGGGTGAGCCCCACGCTCGAAAAGAGGAAGCCCTGCGCCGCTCCGAAAATGTAGCCGCCGATGAAGCCGGTGGCCTCGCCCGGGACGGGCGCGGCGATCACCTGGGCGATCTGAAGCCCGATGAAGACCAGCGGGGCCGCCCAGCCGGCGGACTGCACCCGGGCCCGGACCCACTCCCGGTCGGTGATCCGGTCCATGATCCGGGCGAAGAACTCGGCCAAAGCGGCGCGCAACCCGGGGTCTGCGGCGAGCCACAGCGCCAGCGCCACGACTGCCGCCGCAGCCAGGGCCGCGATGATGCGGTTTCGTGTCATCGCCTGCAGCCTGTCGGGACGGGGGGCCGGGCGCGCGAACCGTGCGCGGCGGATCGTATCGGCCGCGGCGGTTCGAGCGCCCGAAGATGCTCCGCGGAGGGTGCCGCCTACGCCCCGCCGGTGCCGACGGCGAAGCCTTTTGGCGTCAGGCCGGTCGCGGAGGGGGTCCCGGCGATCTTGGCCAGGTAGGTGTCGCCCAGGTCGGCGATGTGGCCGTCCACGTTGTCGAAGTAGTTGTAGTGGATCTGCTCCTCGTCGATGATGGCCTCGAAGAGCTTCATGCTGATGGCATCGCCGTGTTCACGGCAGACGGCGGCGAACTGGTTGTAGACGTCGATCGTGTTGTCCTCGAGCTTGGCATCGAAGGCGAACATGGCCTCGACCTTCTGGCCCTTCTGGACCTTGGCGCCGTGTTCGGTCAGGGGCTCCCCGCCGAGCTCCTTCACGCGCTCGGCGAACATCTCCGCGTGGCGCATCTCGTCGATGGCGATCAGCTTGACCTTTCCGGCCAGCTCGCCGTAGTCCCTGTCGTCCAGGTTGTAGTGCTGGTTCATGTACTGGTGGATGGCGTGCAGTTCCATGGCGCGCGCCTTGTTGAGCACCTCGATCACTTTCTTCCGGCGTTCGTCTCTGGATTTCTCGGGCATGGGGTTCTCCTTCGGGTTTTGAGGGGAAAAGGGCGTTCGAGCATTATGCCTGTACCCGCTTCATTTAGCACCACCGGAGGCGTTAATCAATCTCGGCGCAGGCAGAAATTGAATTGACACGAACAGGGCCTTTCCCTACAGTGACTACTTTGCCGCGGTGCACCCCACATTGACACCGGAGCCGGTATGAGGATTCTCTCGCTCTACTACGGACACGACGCCAACCTCACCCTGCTGGAGGAGGGCGAGGTGGTGGTTCTCCTGGAAAAGGAGCGGCTGACCCGCATAAAGCACGACCAGGGCCCGATGGATCTCGACGCCATCCTGGAAGAGTACGGCTGGAGTCCCGAGAGCGTCGACCGGGTCGTCATCAACCCCTACTTGAGGCCCGCCCGGGACGGCAGGCCGTTTGCGTGGGAGCTCGAAGGGGAGCGCTACGACCACCGGCCCGACTACAAGCAGGACGGGTGGGCCGGCCCGCCGGAGGGGCGCATGAGCCGCCACCGCATCCGGCTCTTCGGCCGCTGGGTCGAGGGCTATGCCGTGGACCACCACCTGGCGCACGCCGCCGGGGCGCTCTTCACCTCGCCCTTCGAAGCTGCCGGCATCCTCACCGCGGATGGCAGCGGGGACCTGCGGGCCTGCGCCCTGGCCTGGGGCAGCGGCCACCGCCTCCACGAGATCGAGTACGGCTGGGGATACGAGAACAAGAAGATGCAGCTGAACATCGGGGCGGTGTGGGCCTCGCTGGGCGAATACAACTTCGGGATGAAGCGGCTGGAGGGGGCGGGGAAGCTGATGGGGCTGGCCAGCTACGGCGCCCCGCAGGAAGAGATCGCGGCGGCGCTGAGGGAGCAGATGCTCTACTACCCCTACGCCCCATTCCAGACCTTCCGGTTCGGGCGCGGGGAGGAGCTCGGCCTGGACCCCCGGGACCGCTTCGCCCAGGACGTGTGCGCCTCCCTGCAGCAGCTGACCACCGATCTTTTCCTGGAGGCCGCAGCCCGGCTGAAGGAACGCTGGAAGGTGGAGCGGGCCGTTTTGACCGGCGGGTGCGCCATGAACTGCGTCGCCAACACCGCCGTCCACCACAGCGGGCTTTTCTCCGACACCTGGGTCCAGGCCCAGCCCCACGACGGCGGGCTGAGCCTCGGCCAGGCCCTCTTCGTCTGGCACCACGTGCTGGGAAACCGCAGAGACCCCAAGCCCCTCGCCCCCTACCTGGGGAGCGATGCCGGCCTCATCGGCGTCGATGTCATCCCGGAAATCGTTCGTTTCCTGGAGGCGGGCAAGAGCGTGGGCGTCTGCTACGGCAGGGCGGAGTCGGGCCCACGGGCCCTGGGGCACCGCAGCATCCTGCTCGACCCGCGCATCCCCGACGGCAAGGAGCGGCTGAACCGGGAGGTGAAGCAGCGCGAGTGGTACCGCCCCTATGCCCCGATGGTGCTGGGCGAGCTCGGGGTGCCCAGCAAGTTCATGTCCTACGTCGTCTCCTCCGAGGCCGCCGAAGTCCCGGCCGTGACCCACGTGGACGGCACCACCCGGCCCCAGATCGTGGGCGCGGGCGACGACCCCTTCATCGTCCGGGCACCCTGGCCCTGGTGGACACGGACGAGAAGCGCTTGGAGGCTATGTCCACGCTGGCCCGAAAGGTCGTCGCCCACGAGGGCGTATCCCTGGCCGTGGAGGCCTCGACCGAGCGCAAGGACGTGCTGTCCGGCGCGGATTTTGTCGTACTCAGCTTTGCCGTGGACACGGTCAAGTACAGGGGCCTGGACTGCGAGATCTCGGCCCAATATGGCGTGCGCATGTGCTCCGGCGACTCGATCGGGCCGGGCGGC
>JAWOHH010000151.1:0-3269 GCA_046496215.1 Desulfobacterales bacterium | reverse complement strand
GAGCAGCCGCTGCTGCCGCTGGAGGCCTGCAACCTGGGTTCGATCAACCTGGCCAAGTTCGTGATCCCGTCCGCCGCCGGGCCGGTGATCGACTACGCCCAGCTCAAAGAGGCCATCGGCTGGTCCGTGCGCTTCCTGGACAACACGATCGACATGTCCCGCTACCCGCTGCCGGAGATCACCGAGATGGTGCGCGGCAACCGTAAAATCGGCCTGGGGGTGATGGGCTTCGCCGACCTGCTCTTCCAGGTCGGCATCCCCTACAACTCCGAAGCTGCCCTGCAGACGGCCGAGGAGCTGATGCAATTCATCCAGAAGGCATCCCATGAGACCTCCGCGGCGCTGGCCGCGGAGCGCGGCGTCTTCCCCAACTGGGAGCGCAGCGTTTTCAAGGGCCAGGGGCTCACCACCCGCAACGCGACCACCACCACCATCGCCCCCACCGGGACCCTCAGCATCATCGCCGGGTGCTCATCCGGGATCGAACCCCTGTTCGCCTTGAGCTTCGTGCGCACGGTCATGGACAACGACAAGCTGATGGAGGTCAACCCGGTCTTTGAAAAGGTGGCGCGCGAGCGCGGGTTCTACTCCCCGGAACTCATGGACCAGGTGGCGCGCAAGGGCAGCATCCACGACGTCGAGGCGATCCCCGAGGATGTGCGCCGGGTCTTCGTGACCGCCCACGACGTCTTGCCCGAGTGGCACATCCGCATGCAGGCCGCTTTTCAGAAGCACACGGACAACGCCGTCTCCAAGACCGTGAACCTGCCTCGGGACGCCACGGTGGAGGACGTGCGCAAGGTGTACGACCTGGCCTACGGGCTGCGCTGCAAGGGGGTGACGATCTACCGCGACGGCAGCAAGGAGAACCAGGTGCTCTCCTTCGGCCAGAAGGGCAAGGAGCTGGCCGAGCGGCTGCAGGGCGCCGTCCAGGACCGCCCCGAGACCCTCTTCGGGTTCACCACCAAGATGAAGACCGGCTACGGCCAGCTCTATGTCACCGTTACCGAGTTCGAGGGCCGGCCCTTCGAGGTGTTCGCCACGATCGGAAAATCCGGCCGCTCCACCACCGCCAAGACCGAGGCCATCGGCCGGCTCGTCTCGCTCGCGCTGCGGGCCGGGGTCACGGTGGACAAGATCGTCGATCAGCTGAAAGGCATCGGCGGGGAGCACCCGATCTTCCAAGACGGGGGTCTTGTGCTCTCGATTCCGGACGCCATCGCCCGGGTGCTCGAAAAACGCTACCTCACCGGCGAGAACGCCCGCCTGTTCCGCAAGACCGAGTACAGCCTGCTGGGCGAGAAGTGCCCCGAGTGCGGGCAGGTCGTGAGTTTCGAGGAGGGGTGCATGACGTGCCATTTCTGTGGCTTCAACAAATGCGGCTGAGACGGCTTCGCTGAAAGCCCGATGGCCGCGTTGCAAGCCGGCCCGAAATGCTCACATTGGCAGACCGAGCCTATCGTCGGGCCGCCTTCAGGCAGTTCCGGCAGATCCCCTCCAGCCGAACCTCCACGGCCTGGACCTCGCCGGCAAACGAGCGCTCGACCCCTGCCAGGTCAACCTTCAGGCTTCCTGGCTGCAGGCACTGCATGACGCCGCAGCTGCGGCAGTGAAAGTGCGGGTGGGCGGGGTGGTTCGGGTTCGGCGCCATGCCGTAAACCTGGCTTCGGCCCCCGCTGCTCAGGCGGTCCACCAGCCCCTTCTCCACCAGCAGATCCAGGATGCGGTAAACGGTGACCCGGTTGATGCCGGCGGTGCGGCTGAGCGTCGTGAAGATCTCCTGGGCGCTTAGCGGGGAAGGGTTGCCCCCGATCACCTCCAGGACCCTCATGCGGTTTACGATCGGCTCGAGGCCACGGCCTTCGAGCAGCTCGGCGTAATTGCAGCGCTGGCACACGGCGGTTTTTTTCTCCTTCGATGAAAATCCCGTTTTTTTGTGGGAGCGGCATCTTGCCGCGATTTGAAATCGCGGCTGGAAGCCGCTCCCACAGGAACAACACTGCATACTCCGACAGGATGGCTCTGAAGTTCATGCTCCGCTCATGGGGTGGTGCCCGGAGCTTGGGCAGTGAGGGCTGCGCCCCGGGGCCGGAACCGGCCCCAGACGAGCGCCCCGAAAAACCCGACGGCGGCCACCAGGATGATCGTCGCCCCGGAGGTCAGGTTCCACCAGTAGGAGAGCCAAAGCCCGGCGACAGTGAAGAGGCAGCTCAACAGCGCCGAGACCGCCATCATGGCGCGCAGGGAGGCGGTGAATTTTTCGGCGATGAAGGGGGGGATCGTCAGCAGCGCGATCACCAGGATCAGCCCCACCACGCGGATGATCATCACCACCGTGAGGCCGATCATGCCCAGGAGCAGGCAGTACAGGAAGGTGACCGGGACGTTTCTAAGGCGGGCGAACTCGTCGTCATAGGACATGGCCAGAAAGTCGTTGTAGTACCAGGCGACGATCAGGATGACGGCCGCCCCGACAACTCCCATCTGCCAGAGGTCTTCGACCGGGACCGCCAGGATGCTTCCGAAGAGATAGCTCATCAGGTCGACATGGTAGCCCGGCGTCAGGTCGAGCAGGATCACTCCGGCCGCCATCCCCACCGCCCAGATCACCCCGACCATGGCATCCGCCCGGTGCTTGGCCTTGAGCGTGACGGCGGCCATCACCCCAGCCGCCAGGAGCGAGACGCCCGTCGTGCCGGCCGCGTAGGGCCACCCCATGAAGAACGCAAGTCCGATTCCGCCGTAGGCGGCGTGGGCGATGCCGCCGGCCAAAAACACGATCCGGTTGACGACCACGAGGGTCCCGATCACGCCGCACACGACGCTGACCAGGAGCCCCGCCACCAGGGCGTTGCGCATGAACTCCAGCTGCAGCGCTTCAAGCATGAGGCTTGCCCTCGTGCCGGCAGAGCACCCGGTGCGGCACCCCGTGGGCCACCAGGTCCACCGGGCAGCGGTAGGCCGCATCCAGCATCTCCTGAGTGATCTCGCCCGAGCCGTGGTAGTGCAGGTCGCGGTTGACACAGGCCACGGACTTGACGTGGCTGGAGAGGATCATCATGTCGTGGCTTACGGCCACGATAGTCACGGTCCGGTTCAGCTCGGTCAAGGCTTCGTAGAATTCGCCGCGGCTCTGGGCGTCGATGCTGGCCATGGCCTCGTCCAGGAAGAGCACTTCGGGCGCCGAGACGAGCGCGCGGGCAATGAACACCCGCTGCAGCTGCCCGCCGGACAATTCGCCGATCCGGCGGTCCCGCACCTCCCAGACC
>JAWOHH010000139.1:0-73309 GCA_046496215.1 Desulfobacterales bacterium | reverse complement strand
TCGTACGGCCGCTGGACGATCGCGGTCGACGGCAGCCCCTGGCGTACCGAGTTCAAGGATTTGATGTCGGAGCTCGTGTTCAGCCCGGACGGCCGGCGGGTGGCCGCCATCGGCAAGAGCGGCAGCGCCTATCGTGTGGTAGTGGACGACGCGGTGTGGCCCGGGAGCTTCGACATGGCTTGGAAGCCGGTGTTCAGCCCGGACGGCCGGCAGGCGGCCGCCAAGGTCGAAAAAGGCGGCAAGCTCACCTATGCGGTCGACGGCCGGGTCTGGAACGAGGCGGCCGAGACCGCCTGGGACCCGGTGTTCAGCTCCGACGGCCGCAAGCTGATGTTACGGACCATCGAGAACGGCAGCTACATCCGGCGGGTGATTCCCGTCTCCGAGATCGCCGGTTGAAGGAGGAGGACGATGCACGATCTCTATGCCTTCGTAAGGGGACCGCTGGCCTGGGCCGCCTTTGCGCTCTTTTTCGGCGGATGCCTCTACCGGCTGATTCGACTTCTGGTGCTGGTCCACCGCAAGGAGCGGTTCATCTACTCCTACATGAGCTGGAAGTACAGCCTGCGCTCCATTCTGCACTGGATCACGCCGTTTGCCGCCGTCAACATGCGCAAGAACCGGACGCTCACGGTCGTGACGTTCGCTTTTCATCTGGGCCTCATCCTGACGCCCGTTTTTCTCCTCTCGCACGTGCTGCTCTGGGAAGAGTCCTGGGGCCTGAGCTGGTGGACCCTGCCGGACGCCGCAGCCGACGTGCTGACCGTGGTGGTCATGGCCTGCTGCGGCTACTTTCTGGTGCGCCGGCTGACCCGGCCGGAGGTCCGCTACGTGACCTCCGCCTCGGATTTCATCATCCTGGCCATTGTCGCTGCGCCGTTCGTGACCGGGTTTCTGGCTTACCACCAGTGGGTGGCCTACGAGACGATGTTCATCCTGCACATCCTGTCGGGTGAGATCCTGCTGGCGGTCATCCCCTTTACCCGGCTGGTCCACATGCTCTTTGCTCCCCTCACAAGAGCTTACATGGGCAGCGAGTTTGGGGGGGTGCGGCATGCCCGCGACTGGTAGCCCCCCACGGCGGAGCCGAAAACCCGGCTTCGGCGTTGCGCATCGGCCCGCGCTCGCTGCGGCGTACCGGAGTACGCCTTGCTCGGCGGGCCTCGCGCGCCTTGAATCCGGGCTTTGGGCTCCGCCGTGTAAGATAGCCGAAAGCCCAATTTCGGCGTTGCGTTTCGCTTTGCGGGCACTGCGGTCCCGCCTCGGCGGGATACGCCTCGCGCCGCAGAGGCTCACGCGCCGTGCCTGCCCCGCTTCAGCGGGGAACGTGGGCTTTGGGCGCGGCGATGAGCAAGTGCTGTAAGAAAAACTGACCTAAGGTACCATAGCCGAAGGGCTGGGAGCGGTGAAATGGCGGAATCCGAAGCGAAAGAGCAGAAGAAGCAGGTGGACGAAGGGCTCGAACGGGGAATCCAGGGCCTCACCCAGGAACGGATCGAGAAGGTCATCAACCGGGTGTTGGATTCGGAGACCGGCGCCCGGCTCAAAGCGTATGTCGAGACCTGCGTGCACTGCGGCCTGTGCTCGGAAGCTTGCCACTACTTTCTCTCCCACGACCGGGACCCCCGGTTTTCGCCGGTGGGAAAGGTCAAGCAGACCCTGTGGGAGATGATCAAAAAGCGCGGCAGAGTGAATCCGGAGTTTATAAAGCAGGCGCGGGTGATCGCCTCCACCCAATGCAACCTCTGCAAGCGCTGCGCCATGTACTGCCCCTTCGGCATCGACGTGGCCTACCTGATGCTGGTGGTTCGCCGGATATGCCACCTGCTCGGAGTCACGCCCCTGTACATCCAGGACACGGCCAACAGCCACTCCGTCACCACCAACCAGATGTGGGTCAAGGAGGACGAGTGGATCGACACCCTGCAGTGGCAGGAGGACGAGGCCCGGGGCGAGGTCCCCCGCCTGAGGATCCCCCTCGAAAAGGAGGGGGCCGAGATCATGTACTCGGTGATCGGCCCCGAGCCGAAGTTCCAGGCCCAGCTGATCTATCAGGCGGCGGTTTTCATGAACCTGGCCGGCCTGGACTGGACCATGCCGGCCACCCCTGGCTGGGACAATAGCGACATGGCCATGTTCACCGGGGACAACGAGATCATGGGGCGGATCAAGCGCGCGCACTTCGAGACCGCCATGCGGCTCAAGGTCAAGAAGATCGTCATGGGCGAGTGCGGGCACGCGTTTCGCTCCGTCTACGACGTGGGCAATCGCTGGCTGGGCTGGCGCATGCCGCCCATCCCCATCGTGCACGCCATCGATTTCTACCACGATCTGCTCTCGCAGGGGCGCCTGAAAGTGGCCAAGAAGTTCGATGAGCCGGTGACCCTGCACGACCCCTGCAACGTGGTGCGAGGCGGCGGTTTGGCGGACAAGGCGCGGGCCGTGGTGAACATGATGTGCGAGACCCTGATAGAGATGACCCCCAACCGCGAGCACAACATCTGCTGCTGCGCCGGCGGCGGGGTCATCAACTGCGGCCCGCCCTACAAATTGGACCGCGTCACCGGTAACCGTGTCAAGGCCGAGCAGCTCTTTGCGGTGAAGGCCAAGGGCGCCAAGGTGCTGATCACCCCCTGCCACAACTGCCACAGCGGTCTGGAGGACATCAACCATCACTATCACATCGGGTTCGAGGTCAAGTTTCTCGGCGACATTCTCTACCAGGTCATCGAGAAACCGGCCGGGTGAAGAGGAGGTGGATCGATGAAACGATGGGTATTGGCACTCCTGGCGGCGGTACTCTCCCTGTGGGCCCTTGCCCCCGTGTTCTCTCAGGAGGACATGGTGGTGGTGGACACCAGCCCCTTCGAGAAGCCCCAGCGGCCGCCTTCGCTCTTCCGACACGATGCGCACAACGAGAAGGCCGGCATCGACGACTGCGCCGAGTGCCACCACGTGTATCAGGACGGAAAAAAGGTCGAAGATGAACACTCGATCGACCAGCGCTGCGCCGACTGCCACGGTCCGGACGCCCAGGGCCGTGTCCCCGGCCTGACGCAGGCGTTTCACGCCAACTGCAAGGGATGCCATCTTCAGCAAAAGAGGGGTCCCGTGATGTGCGGTCAATGCCATGTCTGGCGGCCGAATCCGGCCGCCGGCAAGTAAGGGAGGGGCTGATGCCGAAAAAAATCCTCATCGTCGATGACGATCCGGTGATCGTCAAGTACCTTCAGGCGGTCTTCAGCGACAACGGCTATGCCACCTGCACGGCCACCAGCAGCATGGAAGGGCTCGATGTGGTCCGACGGGAAAAGCCGGATTTGATCACGCTCGACATCCAGATGCCCGGGGAGTGGGGCCCGAGGTTCTATCGCAAGCTGCGCCAGGACAAGGAGTTGAAAAACACCCCCGTCATCGTCATCAGCGGGATCGACGGTGACCACGCCATCAAGGACGCCATCGCGTTCATAAAAAAGCCCTTCGACCCGGAGAAGCTGATCGGGATCATCAAGAACACCATCGGCTGACGGGTCGGCCTTGCACCCGGCCTGAGAGGATGACTCCCGCCATCGGGCGTACCCCCCTGTTCCGCTATTGACGCTCACTCGCGGCAGGACGCCCGCGTCGGCTTCAGGCGCTGCAAATAGGGCAGCCGCGCATCCAGAATTCATCGCCACCGCCAGAGTTGATTTCGAGATAAGCCACCATGCCTGAGACCGTGCTGGTCGTTGACACAGATAGCGAGCGGAAGGCGAGACTGCAGACGATGCTCTCCGGTTCCGGCTACCGTGTCCTTGCGGCAACCGACGCTGCCGGGGCCCTTGAGGCCGCATCGACCGGAAGGCCGAAGGTCCTGCTGATCGGCGATTCTCTGCCGGAGACGGACCTGGCAAGGTTCGCGCGGTTGCTCAAGCGCCGCTGCCGACAGGCGGAGGTGCTGGTCCTTACCGATCGGACCGGGGTCATGGAGCGCCTGCGGCGGATCGCAAATGGGTTTGTCGGGTCCGCCACCTCCCCCCTCGGCCTGGAGGCCATGGTCCGCGGGGCCTGCGACCGCGTCGACCTGCGGCGGCGTTTGCGGGAGCAACCCGCGCGCATCGAGCGCCGCCTCCAAAAGCGTTTCCGGCAGCAGCTGGAGACCGAGCGGTTTCTCGCCGTCAAGCAGATCGTCGACAAGATCTCGACCTTCATCGGCCGCATCGCCCGGGACGTGGAGGGCGGAGTGCGCTACTTCAACGAGATGCCCTATTTCGTCTCCATCCACGACCGCCGGGCCCGGGTGCTCGCGGCGAGCCGCCCCTACCGTACCCTGCTCGGCGCCCACGCCGGCGACGGCAGCGGTTCGATTTACGAAGGCGCATCCGGCGATTCCAACGGCTGCCCGGTGGGTCGCACGCTGCGTTCGGCGAGTGCCCTGAAGTCCCGAGAGATCGTGCGCTACCGCAGCGGCGCCAAGGTGCCGGTGATCGTCCACACGGCCCCCCTCTACGACAACGACGGGAACGTCGAGCTGGTGCTGGAAGTCGCCGCGGGCACCCAGGACATCAAGCGGCTCCGGGAGGATACGCAAAACACCCAGCAGCGCTATCAGCTCTTGTTCGACGCCGTACCGTGCTACTTGGCGGTGCTGGATCGGAACCTGCTCTTCTCAGCCAACAACCGGGCCTTCATCCATGAATTCGGCAACCGGACCGGCACGGCCTTCCGGGATGTGTTCCAACTGGGCGAGGATGACTTTCTCGCCTCGCCCGTCCACAAGACGCTCCGGGACGCACGCTCCCGGCAGGGGGAGATGACCCTGGTGGGGCCCAACGGCCGGCAATACCATCTCTTGGTCTGGACCTCCCCCATCTCCACGGCGGCCGGCAAGCTCATGCAGGTGCTGTTGATCTTGCTCGACATCACCCAGATCCGGGAGCTGCAGAGCAATCTCGCCTCCCTGGGCCTGATGATCGGCTCCATCTCGCACAGCATCAAGGGGGTTCTGACGGGCCTGGACGCCGGCGTCTATCTGCTCGACAAGGGCTTCCAAAAAAGGGACGACTCTCAGATCGAGACCGGCCTCGATGTGGTCCGGCGCATGGTCGGCCGCGTGCGCAAGATGATCATGGACATTCTCTTCTGCGCCCGGGAGCGGGAGCTTCAGCGCTCCACCGTCGACGTCCGCACCTTTGCCGAGGAGGTGGTGGAATCCGTCCATCCGCTGTTCGACGGCAAGGGGATCCTGCTGGAGTGCGACTTCAAAGGCCTGCCGGCCTCCTTTGAGGTGGACGCCGACATGCTGCGGTCGGCGCTCGTCAACGTGCTCGAGAATGCCGTCGACGCCTGCGTCGCCCAGGGTCTTTACCGCGAGCCCCGGACGGTGCTGCGGATCGAGGCCGACGCCGAGACGGTGGCCATCACGGTGGAGGACAACGGCATCGGCATGAGCGCCGAACAGCTGCAGAAGCTCTTCACCATCTTTTTTTCGACCAAGGGAAGCCAGGGCACCGGGCTGGGGCTTTTCCTCACCGATCGGATCATCCGCCAGCACGGGGGCCAGATCGCCGTTGAGTCCAGGCCAGGGCACGGCGCGTGCTTTCGCCTGACGCTGCCGCGGCAGGCGCCTGCCGGGGGACAAGCCAGGCCGGCGGAAGCGGCGCGCCGGTGATTCGCCTCTGTCCCCTCACGCCGACCGGATAGCCTCGGTTTGCGGAAACGCAGCGTCATGGGAATCAGCAAAACAGCCTCGTCGGATCAAGCGCCACTGCCGGTGTGCAAGCCAAGGGTCCTCGTCATTTGCGGGCCGACGGCGGCCGGCAAGACCGCCGTCGGCATCGAACTGGCGGGGGCGCTGGACGGGGAGATCATCAGCGCCGACTCCATGCAGGTCTATCGGCACATGGACGTCGGAACGGCCAAACCGACCATCGCTGAGCGCGCCGCCGCCGTCCATCACCTGATCGATGTGGTCGATCCGGACGAGCCTTTCGATGCGGCCCGCTATGCCCTCCTGGCTCGGGAACAGGTGACTGCGCTGCTCCGGCGCGGAAGAGTGCCCCTGGTGGTCGGCGGAACCGGGCTATACATCAAGTCCCTGCTGCACGGCCTGTTTCGCTCCGATGTCGGTGATTCCGCCGTGCGCCTGCGTCTGGCGGCCGAAGCCCAGTCGGAGGGGATCCAAAGGCTCCATGCCCGGCTGGCCGCCTGCGACCCCGAGACCGCCTCCCGGCTGCACCCCAACGATACCGCCCGGGTGTTGCGCGCCCTGGAGGTGTTCGAGGCGACCGGGCGTCCCATTTCGGCCTTCCACCGCGCCCATCGCTTCAATGAGGATCCCTACGACCCATTGATGATCGGACTGGACCTGGAACGCGAGCCTCTTTACGAGCGCATTGACCGGCGCGTGGATGCCATGCTCGCGGCCGGGTTGGAGGAGGAGGTCCGTGGGCTTCTCTCCCGGGGCTACGGGCCGGAGCTCAAACCCATGCAGTCCATCGGATACAGCCACATGACCGCCCTGATCGCCGGCCGCCTCGATCGGCCGGAGGCCGTGCGGACCCTGAAGCGCGACACCCGGCGCTTCGCCAAGCGCCAGCTGACCTGGTTCAGGGCGATTTCCGGTATCGTCTGGCTCTCCCCTCGGAATGCAAGCGCCATGCTGCGGCACTGTCGCGAGTTTCTGACCCGACCCCGTTCGTGATCGCAATCGACCCGCACGCACCGCCTGGTTCCTGACTCCTCCATCAGGCTGCCGCCCATCCGGCCTTTTCAGGTTGAAAAAAATCCTGACACCCCTCCTCGGTTGCATCAATCGTAAATCCAAGCGTTGGCCCTAAAATCGCCGGCTGTGAGTCTTCCGGCCAGGTGTGAGAATTGGCACAAGCCTTGCTGGTTATGACGTCAAGCCGCAAACGAATGTCGGCTCCCTCGAGGTGACTTCCCGCACAGGGAAAGGCTTGGCGCCATGGACTCCCGTACCGTGCTTGTCGCCCTCCTGGTGATCGCCCCCATGGTCGGCGCTTTGCTGTGCGCCTTGCTGAGACCCCCCGCCCTGCGGTCCGCCGTCGTGCTGTCGACCGGATTCGTGCTGGCGCTGGCCGCCCTGCTCCTGATCCCGCTAACCCCTTTCAAGCTGAGCGGCGGGTCCCTTTACGGAATCGACCTGCACCGAGTCATCCAGGCGGGGGATTTCCTGCTGCTGGCGGTCATTCTCTTTTACGGGATGAAGCACCGGCACGCGGCGATCATCGCCTTGGGGGTGTTTCAGGTGGTGATGCTACTGGTCCTGGAGTTTTTCCTGATCCGTGAAGCGCGGGCCTTGCAGCGCATCATCTGCGACCAGCTCGCGTTGATGATGGTTCTGATCATCTCCACCGTCGGTTCGATCATCTGCTGCCAGGCCATCCCCTATATGAAGGAGCACGAGCGTCACTATCGCTTGGCGCATTCGCACCAGCCGCGCTTTTTCTTCGTGATGCTGATCTTTCTGGGCGCCATGAACGGCCTGGTTCTTTTCAACGACCTCACGTTCATCTATTTTTTCTTCGAGGCGACCACACTCTGCTCGTTTCTGCTGATCGGCCATGACCGCACCGCCATCGCGACCCAAAACGCCCTGCGGGCGCTGTGGATGAACAGCTTGGGCGGCGCCGCCTTCATCCTCGGGATCGTTGCCGCCTACCGTGCGACCGGGACCCTCGAGTTGCAGCAGGTCCTGGCAGCCTCCGGGTCGGCCGGCCCCGGGGTATACCTGCCGGCCCTGGCGCTGCTCTGCGTGGCCTCCTTCGTCAAGTCCGCCCAGTTCCCGTTCCAAAGCTGGCTGCTGGGCGCCATGGTGGCGCCCACTCCGGTCTCCGCCCTGCTACACTCGAGCACCATGGTCAAGGTGGGCGTCTACATGGTGCTGCGCCTGGCGCCGGGGTTTGAAGGCACGCTGCTCAGCCACAGCATCGCCGTTTTCGGCGCTTTTTGCTTTCTGGCCGGAGCCGCGCTGGCCGTCGGCCAGAGCAACGGCAAGAAAGTGCTGGCCTACTCCACCATCAGCAACCTGGGCCTGATCTTTGCCTGTGCCGGCCTCGACACGGCCGAGGCCATGACCGCCGCCATGCTGCTTCTGGTGTTCCACGCGGTGATCAAAGCCTTGCTGTTTCTGAGTGTGGGGGCGATCGAACAGCGCATCGCCAGCCGGGACATTGAGGACATGCGCGGGCTCTACGCCGTCATGCCGGTCACGGCACTGATCGCGGTAGCGGGGGTGGGCATGATGATCATGCCCCCCTTCGGCGTGCTGCTGAGCAAGTGGATGGCCATGCAGGCCGCCGCGAAGAACCTCTATGTCATCATCATGGTCGCCCTCGGCAGCGCCCTCACGGTGATGTACTGGGCGCGCTGGGCCGGCACTCTGATGAGCGACCCCTTTGCAGGCCGCTTCCACCGCGAGCGTCAGCCGGCCCTGACCTGGATGGCCCTGGTGCCCTTGTGCGCCGCCGCGGCCGCCCTGAGCGCCGTTGCGCCTTGGCTTTACATGCGCCTGATCGTGCCGGTCCTGGGCGCAAGCTACGTGCCCAGCTATTCCGCGGCGGGCGGGATCCTGGAAAACGCCACCGGGAGCTTTGCCGTCTTGCCGCTGTGTGTGGCGGCCCTGTTCGGGCTCCTGGTTGCCTTCATCGCCCTTCGGCGGGCGTTCAGGGCCAAAATCGTGCCGGCTTACCTGAGCGGGATCCAGACCAACGAGCCGGGCATGTTCAAGGGGCCGATGAACCAGTCGGTCAAGGCCGGAGCGAAAAATTACTACCTGGACTCCATTTTCGGTGAGAATCGCCTGAGCGATTGGCTCAACCTGGGCGCAGGCATCCTGCTTACCCTGATCATCGGAGGTGCCCTGTGACGCGGACCGCCATCCTGATCGCCTGCGGCCTGATCATCGGCCCGATCCTCGGCGGGCTCGTGAGCGGTGTGGACCGCATTCTGACCGCACGCATGCAGTCCCGCATCGGTCCGCCGCCGCTGCAGCCCTTCTACGACGTCATCAAGCTCTTCGGTAAAGAGCCGTTGGTGGTCAACGTCTGGCAGGTGTTCTGCGCCTGGGTCTACGTGGTCGCCTCGTCCATCGCCGTGGTGCTCTTCTTCCTGCAGTCCGACCTGCTGCTGATCCTCTTCGTACAGGCCGTCGGGGCCGTCATGCTGGTGGTGGGCGCGCTCTCCTCCACCTCGCCCTTCAGCCAGATAGGGGCCCACCGGGAGCTGCTGCAGATTCTCTCCTACGAGCCGCTGCTGGTTTTGGTGGTGGTGGGAATCTACATCGAGACCGGCAGTTTCAAACTATCCCAGATCACCCACTGGCCCGATCCGCTGCTGCCCAGGCTGCCCTTCCTGTTCGTCGTGCTGGGGTATGCGCTGACCATCAAGCTGCGCAAATCCCCCTTCGACCTCTCCACCTGCCACCACGGGCACCAGGAGATCGTCAAGGGGCTTCTGACCGACTACTCCGGGCCGTTTCTGGCCCTGACCGAGGTCGGGCACTGGTTCGAGGTGGTGCTGCTGCTGGGGCTGTGCACCCTGTTCTGGAGCACGAGTTGGGTCGGGATGGGGGTCCTGCTCGCAGCCACCTATTTTCTGGAGGTCCTGGTGGACAATATCACCTCGCGGATGAGTTGGCGCTGGATGTTGAGCTACGTCTGGGGGGTGGGTTTGACGCTCTCGGTGGTGAACCTCATCTGGCTCACCCAGGGAGGATGACTTTGCCGGAAACCCAATTCCATCGTTGTGCGTCGCTCCGCTTTCGCTGCGGCGTACCGAGAAGTACGCCTCGCTCAGCGGAGGCTCGCGCGCCTTGAACTTGGGCTTCGGGCAAAGTCATCCGCGTCGGGTTAAGGACAACATATCCAGGACCTACAGAATGGAAGCGATCAAGCGCTTCATCAATCGGATGCGGGTCAGGTCCCCGTGGCTGCTGCACTTCGATTGCGGCAGCTGCAACGGCTGCGACATCGAGATTCTTGCCTGCCTGACGCCGGTCTACGACATCGAGCGCTTCGGCATCGTCAACGTCGGCAACCCCTTTCACGCCGACCTCCTGCTCGTGAGCGGTACCGTCAACCCCCGCAACCGAAAGGTTCTGGCCAACCTGTATTCGCAGATGCCCGGCCCGAAGGGGGTCGTGGCCATCGGCGCCTGCGGCTTGTCGGGGGGCATCTTTCGCGACGCCTACAACGTGGTCGGCGGGATCGACAAGGTGCTGCCGGTGGACGTCTACGTGCCGGGCTGCCCGCCCAAGCCCGAGGCGATCATCGACGGGGCCGTGGCGGCGCTGGAAAAACTCAAGAACCTCGGCCTGCGGAGAGAGGCATAGCGCCATGCGCGAGACGATCACACCCGTCTGCGGGGAAAACCTGGTGGGGGAGGTGGCCAAGCTCAAGATCCAAGGCTATCGTTTAGTCACCCTCTCCTGCACCGAAATCGACCCAAACACCCTCGATCTTCTCTACCACTTCGACAAGGACCTGGCGCTCACGCACCTGCGCCTGGCGGTGGCGAAGACCGAGCGCGTGCCGAGCATCTCGCCCGTGTACTTTGCGGCGCTCTTGATCGAAAACGAGATACAGGACTTGTTCGGCATCCGTTTTCAGGGCCTGGTGGTGGATTACCAGGGGACATTGTACCTGGAGGAAGAGGCGCTCCAAACCCCTTTCTGCCGCTTCAGCGTCCGGCAACTGGAGGCGCCCGAACCGGCTGTCGCGGCCCCAGCGGCGGAGCTGGCGGACGCGCCGTCCGGGCCCCGGCCGGAATAGGCCGCGCGCGCCGGCCGCGTTTCACACAGACATGAGAAACCCCATGCGAAACACCGTCATCCCCTTCGGCCCTCAGCACCCCGTGCTGCCCGAGCCCATCCATCTGAAACTGACCGTCGTCGACGAGCGCATCATCGAGGCGATCCCCAATCTCGGCTACGTCCACCGAGGGCTGGAGAGGCTGGCCGATGTGCGCGATTTCCATCAGATGATCCAGGTCGTTGAGCGGGTGTGCGGGATCTGCTCGATGATTCACGCGCACTGCTATTGCATGGGGGTTGAGGAACTGATGGCGGTCGAGGCCCCGCCGCGGGCTCAGTTCCTGAGGGTGGTCTGGTCCGAGGTCCACCGCATCCAGAGCCACCTCCTGTGGCTGGGGCTCTTCGCCGACAGCTTCGGTTTCGAGAGCCTCTTCATGCAGTTCTGGCGAATCCGCGAGAAAATCATGGACATCAGCGAGGCCACGACCGGCAACCGCGTGATCGTCTCGGTCAACGTCATCGGCGGGGTGCGCCGCGATCTGGATCCCGAGCAGTTGCGTTGGATGCTGGGGCAGTTGGAGTGGGTGGAGGATGAGGTCAAGCGCCTGGAAGCCACCTTGAAGGACGATTACACCGTGAAGAAGCGCACGGTGGGCAAGGGGGTTCTCACCCGCGCACAGGCCTACGAACTGGGCGCCGTCGGCCCAACGTCGCGCGGCAGCGGCGTGGCCCAGGATACGCGCCAGACCGGCTATGCAGCCTACGGGGAACTTTACTTCGAGCCGGTCGTTGAAAGCGGCGGTGACTGTTATGCCCGCGCCAATGTGCGGTTCCGCGAGGTCTTTTCCAGCATCGAGCTGATCCGCCGGGCCGTCGACAAGCTGCCCGCGGGCGAAGTCAGGGCCAAGGTGAAAGGCACCAAGCCCCCCCTCGGCGAAACCATTGTCCGGGTGGAGCAGCCGCGCGGCGAGCTGGTGTACTACATCAAGGGGTCCGGCGAAAAAAACCTGGACCGCGTGCGGATCCGCACCCCGACCTTCGCCAACATCCCGCCGCTGCTGGCCATGCTGCCTGGGGTGTATCTGTCCGACGTGCCGGTGGTGACGCTGTCCATCGACCCGTGCATCAGCTGTACCGAGAGATGACTTCGCCGGAGGCCCGATTTCTGCGTTGCGGCTTGTCCCGCGCTCAGTCGGCGTACAGGGAGTACGCCTCCTTCGGCGGGAACAAGCCGCGCCTTGAACTCGGACCTCGGGCGACGTCATCGAGAGAAAATGCGCCGGAGGCCCAAACTCGGTCTCGCCACAGGCGGGACGTCGCCCCGCGCTCGGCGGAAGCGCCGCGCGCCTGGATCTTAGGCCTCGGGCGACGTCATCGAGAGAAAATGTGCTGGAGGCCCGATTTCGGCCTTGCGCCCGGGCCGCAAGCGAATCCATCCGATGGGAGGATTTGACTCATGTTCAAGATGACGCCCAACATCTTGCGCAACCTGGCGCTCAGGAAGTCGACCCGGCGCTACCCGCACGACGTGCGGGAGACCTTCGGCCAGGTGCGCGGCGAGCTCTTGAACGATATCCAGCGCTGCGTGTTCTGCGGCACCTGCGAGGTGAAATGCCCCTCGCAGTGCATCGCGGTGGACCGCAAGGCGGCCGTGTGGACCTACGACCCCTTCGCCTGCGTTTATTGCGGGGTCTGCGTGGAGATCTGCCCGGCGAAAAGCCTCTACCAGAAAACCCTCTACCGTCAGCCGACGACCCAACGGGTCATTGTCCGGATGCAGGGCGAGTTGAAGAAGCGCGCCAAGGGTACGGGCCTGGAAAAAGACACGCCCGCGGCTTCCGACGCCTGACTCTCACCCGCCTTCGGGATAGGATTCAGAACGCCATGCCCACGCTGAAGTGAACCGCGAAGCGGTCTTCATCCCGCCGGGGATCCCGGTCGGGGTTGAAGGCCAGGTCCAGCCTCGCCGGCCCGACCGGCAGCAGGTATTGGAGCCCGAACCCGACCCCCGGCCGGAAGTCTTTGAAGTAATCGGAAAACGTGTCGGAGAGGATTTGGGAGCGGCTGTCGTAGGCCGGTCGATCCCGCTCCGAGGGGGCGCGGTTGGGCGCGACATTGCCGAGGTCCAGGAAGAGGGTCCCGATCAAATTGCCGACGATGCGCTGGCGCAGCTCGATGTTCAGCACATTGTAGGCCAGTCCGCCGGTCGGCTTTCCCGAATCGTCCACCGGGCCGAGCCGGGATTGCGCGAAGCTTCGCACCGTGTTCTCCCCGCCGTTGAAGAAACGCTCCGAAACCGGCACGCCGACCTCGCCGGCCGCCGGCAGGATCAGCCCCGTGTCGTAGCGCAGCCCGAGAACCGTGGAAGGGGAGAGCTGGAAGAAGGTGCGCGCGCCGGCGGTGAAGCGCGTGAAGCCGATGTCTCCGCCGAGGGCGCTGTCGGCGTGTTCGACCGTGAGGCTGCTCCTCTGGCCGCGGGCCGGGAAGAAGAGATTGTCCCGGCTGTCGTAGACGGCCAGGGCCTTGACGCTCGCGAGATCGTAATCCCGGTCGGAGGACTCGGAAATCTCCTGCGCATCGACCTGGGACAGGGCGACGGTTCGCAGCTGATAGCCGGCGGTCGCGGTCAGATGCTCCGCGAATTTGCGGCTGAAAAACAGCGAACCCCCCAGTTCCTGCTGGGTGAAGGAGGGCTCGGCACGGTGCGTGAAATAGCCCGTAAGGCTGGCGGTCGTCTCCGTGTTCAAGAACCAGGGGTCCGTCAGGCTGGCGCTCACCCCTTGATCCTTGAGGGAGGCCTTGGCCTCGGTGCCAAAATTCATCCCGGTGCCCAGCAGGTTTCTCTCGCGGAGTCCGATCTTCAGCCGCAGCAACTCGTAGGACCCCCAGCCGGGCTCGATGAAGACCTCCCGGGAGGGCGCTTCGACCACCTCTACGGCCAGCGTTCTCTCCGGTCCCGGCTCCTCGGAAAGCCCCACCGTTACGGCGGTGAAAATTCCGGTGCGATACAGGGCCCGAAAGGCCTCGCGCTCTTTTTGAAGGCTGTAGGGTTCTCCCGGCCGGAAAGGGATGCGGTCCAAGATGAAACCCTGGCGGGTCCTCTCGTTGCCGCCGACCGAAATGCCACGGATCGTAACGGCCTCGCCGCCGTGGACGACCGCCGTCAGGAGGACCGCCCCGTCCGCGCCGACGGGCGGCTGCAGGAGCTCCACGGTGGCGTCCGGCCGGCCGTGCTCGGCAAAGATCTCCCGGATCCGGTTTTGCAGCACAGCCCTTCGCCGGCTGGAGAATGGCTGCCCCAGCAGGTCCCGCCGCAAGGCGGCGAGAGGTTCCCGGGTTTCCGCCGGCAGGTCGCCCTCGAAGCGAAGCTCTCGGAGCAGGTAGCGCGGGCCCTCGCGGAGCGCGACCCGCACCGCGGCGCGGGTGCGATCCTCCGAGAAACTAACCTCGGGCGGATCGACGGCGATGTCGAGATACCCCTGCTCCCGGTAGAAGTCGGCGATCCCCGCCGCGGCGGCCTTGACGTCCGCCTCGATGAACACCGGCTTGCCGGTGTCCAACAGCCCCCGTCTCTCCTTTTCGAAAAAAGACCGCAAGTCGCTGCCGCCGAAGGCCGAGTGGCCGGCCAGTTCGATTTTGTCCAGGACCACTCGGGGGCCTTCGGCGATCCGAAATGTCGCCACGATTTTTTCCGGGTGCTCCTCAACGTGATAGTCGACCCCGGCAAAGGCAAAACCGGTCTGCCGGTAGGCGAGCTCCATCCGATAGGCGGCATCGTCGATGTCGGCACGGCGTCCGCCCCGCTGGGTTACGGCGCTTAGCTCCTCCGCGGCGGCCTTGCGCAGGACCTGCTCCCCCAGCTCGCGCCGGCCTTCGAAGCGGATCTCAACGGGCTTGGGCGTCTGCCCCGACTGCGCGTGTGCCGCGTCCGGCGGCGGCAGGAGAAGCACGGCGAGGCCGATCCATGCCGCCGCCAGGCGGCGGGCACGGTGCAGGGCCTGGGGCATTCGCTCCTTTCGGGATGGCCGCGTCGGTGCCTTCATTTGAATCGAAAAACCAGCCTCACTCCGGCGTTATAGGAATCGAAGACGTCCCTCTCCCCCGTCAGGTAGAGCGTGTCGCCCCTGCGGATGAACCCCTCCGCGAGGCGGAATTGGGCATCGACGGTCTGCTGCCCGGTGCGGCTCAGGGATTTGCCCACCTCCACCTCCAGCCGGTCGAAGAGGGATTCGTCGGACTCGGGAAGGGCGGATTCCAGCCAGCGGGTGAGGACGTCGCGCCCCACGAAGACCGCCACCTTCATGCCGGCTTGCTGGCTTTCGGTCATGCCCGCGGCGTCCCGGGGGGGCTGCCCGGTCAGGAGCATCAAGAGCAGCTCCTCGTGGGCCAGGGGTGGGACAGAGGCCAGAAAGATTTCCGGGGCGTCGTAGGGCCCCTCGACCCGCAGGGTGATGTCGTAGCCGTAGACCCGCCCGGAGCCCACCAGGTCGACCACCGGCCGCTCGGGCTCCGCCTCGCGGAAGCGAATCAGGCCGGAGTCGATCCTCAGGTGGGTGGAGGGCAGGGACAGCCGGCCGGGGTCGACGTAAACCACCCCGGTCAGAATCGGGACCTCGCCGGTTCCCGCCAGCAGAAGCTCGGGCCGGACCTCGCCGCGGGCCACGTTGGTGCGCACCTGGAAGGGGGCGCGGGATGAAACCCGCACCTGGAACTGCATGTCGCGAAAGGGGGGGGTCTGGATGGAGAAGAGCCGCAGGCCGCTCTCGGAGGCCGGCCTCCCGGGCTTCAGAAAGCTGTCGAGGAACCGCCATCGCGTCGAGAGGCGCCCATCCGTGATCGCCGCCTCGCCCTCCAGCTTCAAACCGGATACCGGCCCGGAGAGCCTCAAGCGGGCGTCGGCGCGCAGGGTCACCGTCTCGCTGCGGAAGAGCAGCAGATTGTCGCCCTTCAGTTCGAAGTCCGCCTGCTGCCCTGAAATCCGGTCGGTCTGGAGCGCACCCGTGATCTCAAACGGGGCGCCGCCCAGCTCACCCTGCAGGGAGTGGATCGCCAGGCGCCGGTCGCGCAGCGCGGCCGTGAGCTCCAGGCGGTGCAGCGGCGGCAGGCCGGCCTCCGGCCTCACCTCTCCGCCCATCAGGCGGATGTCGGCTGTGAGTCGGGGGTCTTCCAGCGGGCCCTCGAGCACGATGTCCGCCTCGATCTGCCCGGCGGTGCGCCGGACCCCTTCGAGGGCGCGGGACGCCCAGCCGAGGTCGGCGATGCGCAGCGCGGCGGTCAGGGAGACCCGCCCGCGGTGCTCGCCGGCCTGGCCGGCGAGCAGGTCCGGCCAGCGGGGAACATCGCTGAGTTCCCCGCGTGCTTCGAGTGCGGCCGCCGATCCGCTGAGCGTCAGGGACTCGATCTTCAACCGGCGGTCCTGCAGGGAGGCCTCTCCCCGGGCTTCATAGGGCCCCGGCGGCAGGACGTAGGCATCGGATGGCGCCAGATGGCGCCCGGTCCATTGCAGCCTGGCGGCCGGGGCCTGCCAGGTGCCGCTCACGGCCAGCTCGGCGCCCATGCTTCCGGAAACAAACGGCCAAGCCGGGATGAGGGCGCGCATGCGCTCCTGGTCCGGGATGCGGAGGTCGGCCTTCAGGGTCAGCGGCCCCGGCCCGAGGGCGGGCGAGGCCGCGGGGTCCACGGGCAGCACCCCGGTGATGTGTAGGGTTTCCCCTTCGGCGCCGGCCAGGGTGAGGTTTTGAATCCGCAGCCGGTCTCCGGAGTAAGCCAGGTCGAAGCGGGCGGTGCCGAAGCCGGCCGTGTTTTCCATCCCGAGCTCCTGAATGGATCCGACGGCGGAGATGTCGGGCGAACCCAACCGGCCTGCTGCCCGCAGGGTTGCATTCAACCCTGCGAGCCGGATGGGGGCGCCGACCCGTTTGGCAAGCCAGCCGCGACCCGAGACCTCGGAGAGACGCAACGAGAGATCCGATATCCCCTTGAGGGAGAGCGTCCCCTGCGCGGCGAGGCCGCCCTGGGGCCCGGCGGCCTCGAAATCGGCGATCGTGAGCGTGCCGGGGGGGGTGTACCGCAAGAAAGCGGGGCGGGTCAGGGTGAGGGAAAGGTCCCCCTGGATGTCCAAGCGTTCGAGGGTCGCGGCGAAGGCCCCGGCCGTTGTATCGGGAACCACGGTGCCGGCCAGGCGCAGGTTTCCGATCGGGGTCAGGCTTTCGATGGTTTCCACGCGGATCCTGCCGCCGGCGCCTGTCGCCCGGATGCGGGTGCCGGTGACGTCCGCCTCGCCGAGGCGCGCCCGTTCCAGATACCCCTCGAGCTTGAAATCCGGCTGCATCAGGGGCCCGGACCCCTCGGCGTTCAGCACGGTCCGCCCCGACAGGGCGGGCGGGGTAGCGCCGAACGCCGCCAGGTAGGGGGCGATGTCGCTTGCCGTCAGTTCGAGCTTCACGGCCCCGAGGGCGTGGGCGGTGATGTCGTAGCGTCCCCGCAGGGAGAGCCGGTCGTCGCCGCTGGTCACTTCGCACGAGCCGATCTCTACCTGCTGCTGCCCGGCCGTTGCGCTGAGGCGCACCTCGGCGACGGGAGACCGGCCGATGGCAACCCTCCGGGCGGTGAGATCGGTGCGGCCCTGCGGACTGCCCAGCGTTCCGCTCAACACCACCCGCGCCTGCAGGCTGCCCTCGATCGGCGGGCCGTTGAAAATGGATGAGATCGACGAGAGGTCGGGTGCATCGACCGTCAGGGCGGCCGCGAGGGGCGATGCCGACGTGTCGGGATCCAGGCGTGTTTCGAGCCGCTCCAGTCGGATGGTTGCGCCGTCCGATACGAAATCGGCCTGGGAAACGGTCAGTGCCCCGGCGTCCAGCCGCCCCTCCAGCGCCAGGTGATGATCCGGTGCAGGGTGCATGCCGCTTGCGGTCGTCACGCCGGCTGCGGCCAAAAGACGGGGGAGATCGTCGGTGAAGAGCGAGAAGGCACCGGAGGCTGCCTGCAGCAGAGGCCAGGCCTCCCCGGCGGCGATGGCGCTCCAGGGGATTTCCGCCTGCGTGACGACGGCGCGGCTGCGGGCGGCCGCCAGATCGAAGCGGTCGATCCAAAGCCGCCCGTGGTTCAGGGCGGCGGCAACCTCCGCATGGACCGGTTGGCCGTCGGGCCAACTGCGGCCCGAAAACCGCAGCGACATCCGTCCCGAGGCCGATTCCAAGCCCTTCGGCGGCCAGGAGGAGTTCGCCTGGAGATGCAGCTCGCCGGCGAGGGCGCGCTCGATTTCGTCATCGGGGTGGAGGCGCCGGCCGGCTTCGATCCGGGGTACGGACAGCGCGAGCGTGATGCGCTGTCCGGCCGCGGGCAAGACCTCCAGCGACCCGCCTTCACAGCGGACCCGCACGTCTTGCGAGCGCAAAACAATCGTCGCCTCGTGCAGGCGCAGCGCGGGCAGCGCGGCGGGAAGACCCGCCCCGGCGTCACTGCCCGCCGGGGCGGGTCTTCCCGCCGCTTCCCACTGATCCAGGTCGATATCGAGGTACAGCGATTCGGCGTCGACGGTCGTTGCGGAAATAAATTCGTTCAGCCCGCCCACCAGCGCCGGCAGGGAGTAGCGCAGGCGTATCCGTTGGGCGGCGAGGCGGGCGATCGGGCCGGCGGGGGAGGGGCGGAGCGTCCGGATCTCCCGGATCTCCAGGTCGCGCAGATACGAGCCCGACACGGAGCCGATCGAAATCTCCAGCCCGGTCTCCTCGCGCAGGGTTTCCCGGATCAGGGCCTCAAGGCGCGCGGCGAACAGCCGGTCCCGCCCGGCGTAGGCGGCCGCCAGCAGGCCGGCCGCCAGCGCCACAGCAATCGCGGCCCATGTCAGGAGCCGTTTCAACGATCACTTGAGTTCCGCCAGCAGCCGCGCGGTCCACTCCTTGAAATACCGGTCCGGGGACTGGGCGGCCTTGTCCAGATAGCCGCGGGCCTCTTTTTTGTGCTCGTCGCCGCCCATCTGGATCAGCAGTTCGGAGAGGAACAGGTGGGCCTCGATGTTGCCGTCGAAGAAGCCGGCCTTCTGGTATTCGCGGAAGTAATCGAGCCCTTTTTGGCGGTCGCGCATCGGCCAGGGCAGCACAGACCAGAAGCGTCCCAGCGAGAGCATGGGGCCGCCCTGCCGGTAGGTTTTGTCGAGAGCATAGGCTTTTTCGAAGCTGCTCTGGGTCTTGTCTTTCAGGCCCTCGGCCAGGGCGGTGACGATGCTCACCCCGTCCGAGTAGATGCCGACGTTGACTCCGTAGTAATAGTGCCCGTCGGGCTTGTCGGGCTGGAGGTCGATGGCTTTCTGGGCGCACTGCATGCCGATCTTGCCGTGCTCGGCGCAGATTTTCTTCCAATCCGCCACTGCCTGCTGCTTGGCCAGATTGGCGTATTCCCGATGGGCGCGGGCGCATTTCCAGAGCGCCTCGAAGCTGCCCGGTTCCTTTGCGGCCGCCTGGGTGTAAAGCGGGATCGACTTTTGAACGTTTTCCAGCCCCCCCAGCGCGAAGAGCCGGTCCGCCGCCTCGAGTTCGGCTGCCGGCGCAACCGCCCAGCTGAAGAAGGTGACGCATCCGCACACAACCGCCACGATTGCCGTTAGCTTGCGCATATTCCCTCCCCCTTGGTTCAGTTTGCCATCACAGCATTTCGATGGCGCATGCCATCGAGACCCCCCCGCCGCCGCAGAGCGTGGCCAACCCCAGGCCCTTGCCTTTCTGTTTCAGGGCGTGGATCAGCGTCACCATGATGCGGGCGCCGGTGGCGCCCACCGGGTGGCCCAGGCCGATGCCGGACCCGTTCACATTGGTGATCTCCCGGTTGAGGCCGAGCTCCCGTTCCACGCCGATGTACTGGGCGGCGAAGGCTTCGTTCACCTCGATCAGGTCGAAATCCCCGATCGTGAGGCGGCTGCGGGCCGTGAGGTCCTGCACGGCCGGCACCGGGGAGAGACCCATCACGGACGGGTGGCAGGCCCCGCGGCCGACGGCCGTGATCCGGGCCAGGGGTGTGATTCCGAGCTCCTTGGCCGTGTCCGCCGACAGAATGACCATCGCGGCCGCGCCGTCGTTGATCCCGCTGGAGTTGCCGGCCGTCACCTTTCCGCCTTTGGTAATGAAGGCCGGCGGCAGCTTGGCCAGCTGCTCCAGGGTGATGCCCGGCCGGAAGTGTTCGTCTTTGTCGAAGACGATGGGGTCGCCCTTACGCTGCGGGATGGAGATCGGCACGATTTCCGCCTTGAAAGAGCCGTCTTTCGTGGCCCGCTCGACATTGTGGTGGCTGCGCAGGGCCACCGCGTCCATCTCCGCACGATCGATGTTCAGGTGCTGAGCCACGAACTCCGCCGTGTGCCCCATGATGTAGGGCTTGCCCTTGAAGAAGCTGAGGGGCGGCTGGGTGGCATCGACGGGGCCGGCCTCGGGGTGGGGGATCAGGTGGGAGCCGCAGTGCAGGCCGCGGATGATGTTGTCCACGAACTCCTGGTCCTGGAGCCGGCAGCCCCAGCGGGCGTTTGCCACCGAATAGGGGGCGCCCGACATGTGCTCGACCCCGCCGGCCAGGATGATGTCGGCCATGCCGGCCTGGATCATGGCCATCCCCGACAACGTCGCCTCCATCCCGGAGATGCAGACGCGATTGATGGTGACCGCGGTCACCGATTCCGGGATGCCGGCCATCAGGGCGGCGACCCGGGTCACGTTGAGGGTGTCGACCGGCTCCATGCAGCACCCGAAGCGCACGTCATCGATCCGCGCCGGTTCGATGTTGGCCCGTTCGACGGCCGCTTTCATGACCACGCCGGCGATCCGGGCGGCATGCATCTCTTTCAACGTTCCGCCGAATGCCCCGATGGCTGTTCTGCAGGCGGATGCGATGACGACGTCTTTCATGGCTGACTCCTTTCCGGTTCCGATGAGCGTTCGAGTGAGTGGGTGCGATGGATCGCCTCGCCACGGCGACGGACTGCCCCGCAGCGGCATCCTATGGAAGTCGACGGCCTCTTGTCAAGAATGGCCCCGTCGGGCGCCGGGGTCGGCCGGGGCATCGATAGAAATTGACTTGTCGATGTCCTCTGATGTAACACTGTTTTCGCCCAAGCGCACGCCAAAAACAGTTTCGCCCCATTTTCCCGATCCGAGCAGGGGGCCCCCGATGAGGTTGTGGTTCAGGACGGCGATGCCGAATAATTTTCAGCGACGGTTCGGGATCCAACCCGAGAGGAGACCGCAATGAACCGAAAGTGGGTGTTTTTGTTCGACGAACTCGACCAGGCCGAAGGCTGTGTCGGTGCCGGGCGGGAGGCCGTTCGCGGGCTTCTCGGCGGCAAAGGGGCCAACCTGGCGGAGATGGTGCGCATCGGGGTTCCGGTGCCGCCGGGGTTCACCATCACCACCGAGGCCTGCAACGAGTATTTGGCATACGGCGGCGTCTTTCCCGAAGGCATGTGGGATCAGGCGATCACCGCCCTGGAAAAGGTGGAGGAGGTTAGCGGCCGCAAGTTCGGCGACCCGCACCACCCGCTGCTGGTCTCCTGCCGTTCGGGCGCGAAGTTTTCGATGCCGGGCATGATGGACACGGTTCTCAACATCGGGTTGAATGATGAGACCTGCCAGGGCATGATCGCGCTCACCGCCAACCCGCGTTTTGTGTTCGACTCCTACCGCCGCCTGATCCAGATGTTCGGCAGCGTGGTCATGGGGCTGGCGGGCGAGCCCTTCGAGGAGGTGCTCTCCCGCGCCCGGCGCAAGGCCGGCGCCAAGGTCGACTCGGAGCTGAGCGCCGCGCAGCTCCAGGAGGTGATCGCCGACTTCCGTAAAATTTTCCGCCGGATGTCCAATCGCGACTTTCCCTCTGAGCCCTACGAGCAGCTGCGCATGGCGACCGCGGCGGTGTTCGAAAGCTGGAACGGCAAGCGTGCCGTCGACTATCGCAACGCGGCCGGAATCCCCCACGATCTGGGCACGGCCGTCAGCATCGTGGCGATGGTGTTCGGCAACATGGGCGATACCAGCGCCACGGGCGTCGCCATGACCCGCCACGGCACCACCGGGGAGAAAGACATTGAGGGCGACTACCTCACCAACGCCCAGGGCGAGGATGTGGTGGCCGGCATCCGTATGACCAAGGACATCAACCAGCTGATCAAGGAGATGCCGCAGGCCTACGCCGAGTTCCTGGGGATCGCCCAGCGCCTCGAGCAGCACTACCGCGACATGCAGGACGTCGAGTTCACCATCGAGAAGGGCAAGTTGTGGATGCTGCAGACCCGCAGCGGCAAGCGTTCGGCCCAGGCCGCGGTGCGCATCGCGGTGGACATGGTGGAAGAGGGCCTCATCAGCCGCGAGGAGGCCGTGCTGCGGGTAAGCCCCGAGCAGGTCGACTTTTTCATGCACCCCCAGTTCGACCACCACACCAAGCAGGAGGCCAAAGCGGGCGGGTCCCTCCTGGCGACCGGGCTCAACGTGTCGCCTGGGGCGGCGGTGGGAATGGTCGCCTTCGACGCCGACCTGGCCGAGTCCTGGGCCCGCGACGACAACAAGTCCGTCATCATGGTCCGGCCCGAGACCAAACCCGACGACGTGCACGGCATGTTGGCCGCCCAGGGGATCCTGACCAGCAGAGGGGGCCGCACCAGCCATGCGGCCCTGGTGGCGCGCCAGTTCGGCAAGCCGGCGGTGGTCGGGGTGTCGTCCCTGGAGATCGACCTGAACGACCGGCTCATGCGGGTGGGGGACAAAATCGTCAAGGAGGGGGACTGGATCTCGATCGACGGGACCTCCGGGGAGGTCTACCTCGGCAAGCTTAAGACCGTGGTGCCGGACATCAAGGACCCCTGGCTGATCCGGTTGTTGGGCTGGGCCGACGAGTTCCGCCGCCTGGGGGTGCGGGCCAATGCCGATTATCCCCGCGACGCCCAGCGTGCGCGCGAATACGGCGCGCAAGGCATCGGGCTGTGCCGCACCGAGCACATGTTTTTCGAGCCTACGCGGTTGGCCTTATTTCAAAAAATGATCATGACCGACTTGGCGATCGAACGGCGGGAGGCCCTCGAAGCGCTGCTGCCGTTTCAGCGCGACGATTTCGCCGGGCTGTTTCGCATCATGAACGGGCTGCCGGTGATCATTCGTCTCATCGACCCGCCGCTGCACGAATTCCTGCCGAACATCTCCGAACTCATGCACGAATTGGCCGATCTCAAGATCCGGCTGCAGCATGCGCCCAACCTGGCGCAGGTGGATGATTTTCTCGAGCAGATCCGGCTCAAGGAAAACCTGCTCAAGCGTGCCAGGGCCCTGGATGAGGCCAATCCCATGCTCGGCATGCGCGGGGTGCGGCTCGGGATCATGATCCCGGAGCTGACCCGCATGCAGGTGCGGGCGGTGTTCGAGGCCGCCTGCATCGTCGCGGCAGAGGGCGTTCAGGTGCATCCCGAGATCATGATCCCGCTCACCAGTCACGTGCACGAGCTCAAACGCCAGCGGGAGGTGCTGGAGGCCGAGGCGAAAAAAGTAATGCAGGAGCAGCACCTGGCGGTGGACTACAAGTTCGGCACCATGATCGAGATCCCGAGGGCGGCGCTGACCGCCGACCAGATTGCAGGGTTCGCCCAGTTCTTCTCGTTTGGGACCAACGACCTGACCCAAACGACCTTCGGCATCTCGCGCGATGACGCCGAGGCCAGTTTTCTGGTGCCCTACATCTCCTCCGGCATCTTGCCGGACAACCCGTTTGCAACCATCGACCCCGAGGGGGTGGGCGCGCTCATGCGCATCGCCATGGAAAAGGCCAAAGGGGTCCAACCCGGTCTGGTGTGCGGCATCTGCGGGGAGCACGGCGGCGACCCGACATCGATCGAGCTCTGCCACAAGCTGGGGCTGGACTACGTCTCGTGCTCGCCGTTCCGCGTGCCGATCGCGCGCCTTGCGGCTGCACACGCCGCTCTCAAAGAGAAATCGGCTGCGTCCTGATCGGGCCATGGTTGTCTCAAAATGCAATGGGGCAATTTGTTAGAGCATTGATATTCGCCAGAGTCACAACCACTCAGAAGGAGGAGATGAAATGAGCAAGACCGAGAAGAACCTGAAAGAGGCGTTTGCCGGCGAGTCCCAGGCCAATCGCAAGTACCTCGCCTTTGCCCAGAAAGCCGACACCGAAGGCTTTCCCCAGGTCGCGAAGCTGTTCCGCGCCGCCGCCGAGGCGGAGACGGTCCACGCCCATACGCACCTGCGCACGCTCAAGGGGGTCAAGAGTACGCTGGAGAACCTCAAGGAGGCGCTGGGGGGGGAAACCTACGAATTCGAGTCCATGTACCCGCCCATGATCGAAGCGGCCAAAGCCGAGGGCAACGAGGCCGCCGTGCGGACCTTCACCTACGCTAACGAGGTCGAAAAGGTGCACGCCGCCCTCTACCGGAAGGCGCTCGACCACCTTGGGAAAGGGGCGACCGCCGTCGACTACTACGTCTGCTCGGTCTGCGGCTACACCTGCGAGAGCGAGGCCCCGGAGGAGTGCCCGGTGTGCAAGGCCAAAAAGAAGGCTTTCAGGAAAGTCGACTGAGATTTTCCGCCCGCGGCGGAAAACCTTTGGGAGGGGCGGCAATGAAATGTCCCGTGTGCGGCTGTCAGGAGTTTTTCGTCAAGGATCCGGATGACGAGTTCGAGACCCACGGGTTCAGCGTGGCCTCGGGCGCGGTGAGCTTCGAGGCGGATGAGCCGGCGGCGCCGGCCCCCGAAATCCAGGAAGCAACGGAGACTTACTGCAACAGATGTTCGTGGCACGGCAAGTTGGGTGAGCTGGAAAAGGCTTGATTGGCCGCGGCCTTTACCGAAGAGCGAGACGCCGCTCCGTGCGCGACACGGGGCGGCGTTTTGTTCGCGGAGCGGCGGAGCCTTCCGCTGCGCAACCTGCGGACGATCCTCCGGCAGGCACCGCTGCTACCGGAAAAACCGGCGGGCCGTATCCGAGATCAACCGCACCAGGGCCGACACCGACGTCAGCAGAAACCGCCAGAGTCCGGCCGCGACGGGCATCCAGCGGGCCTTCGCCGGCGCCGGTGCGCCGGCTCCGATCCTCTGCTGAAGCGTTTGGAGTTCGGCCACCCGGGCTTTGAGTCGGCTGGTTTCCAGTTCCATTTCCGCCCGCAGCTCCGTCAGCGAGGCCTCGAATGCTTGAGCGGATGCTTCCGCCGCATCCCGTGCGGAGCGGGTTGCTTCGAGTTCCGCCGTGAGCCGGTGTTCGCGTGCGCGGGAGCGCAACCCCCGCAGGAGCCAGGCCATCGCCGCGCCGATCAGCGCCGCGGCGAGCAGGAAGAGCGCTATTTCCCCGACCAGATAGGCCACGAGACCTCCTTCATGGGATTGCGGTGATCTCCACCCGACGGTTCAGCAAGCGGCCCTGGCGCAGGTGGTTCCCGGCTCTGGGCTGCGTCTCGCCATACCCGCGGGTCTGGAGCTGCGCCGCGTCGACCCCAGCGGCGATCATGCGGTTTGCGATCGCTGCGGCCCGGCGTTCGCTCAGGCGCTGATTGTAGAGCGGGGCCCCGGAGCTGTCCGTGTGGCCGGCCACTTCGACGCGGAGCCCCGGACGCTGTTTCAGCAGAGCGATGGCCTCCTGGAGCAGGGGCTCGCTCTCAGGGTTTGGGTGCGCGCTGTCGAAGCCGAAGAGCAGCACCGCCACCTTCGGCGGCAACGCCGCCGGTCGGTCTGGGTTTTCGGGCGTACGGGGAGCCGCTGCTGGTGCCGGCGTCGCCTGTGCAGGGGTCTCCGCCAAGCGGGCCGGCGGTGGCGCTTCAGGGGTGTCGGGCGACGGGCGCGCTCCGGTTCCCGTGGCGGCGGTGTTTTCCGCCTGTCCGCCGTTGGTCGTGCCGAGGGGCAGGGTGGCGCCGTGACCCGCGGCGGCCGGGCTTTCAGACGGCGCTGTTTTAGCGGGGGGCTCCCCGGGGAGGGCGGCGGGTGGCGGCCCCGGGGCGTCGATGCGAACGGGGTCCGAGCGCTCGGCCGAGGCCGTCTGCGCCGGCGTCAGGCGGATGCGATCGACCACCGCGTGCGCCCCGCGGATGGAACCGGCCACGGCGAGTGCGCGGGCACGTGTGTAAGCGTCCGCGAGTTCGCCGCTGAGGATGAGCGTGCGGCCGTCCACGGCCAAGGCGACGCGCGGGGCGATGCCTGCAATCTGGAGCGCAGCTGCCGCGCGCGCCGAGATCTCCTGCGGGATTCGGACCGCCGTGGTCCAGACGCACACGCCCGAAAGGGCCAGCAAGGCGCTGAGCCCCGCAATCCAGATGCGACGGCGTTTGGGGCGATCCTCCGGGAGCAGCATGGCTGCCGTGGAACATAGCGTGGAGGCCTCGCAAAAGTCAATTCCCGGAGGAGAGGCCATCGCCCGCCGTTGCCCGCCCCCGCGTGGCGGCTTTGAGAGCGGCCACCCGATCGCCCAGTATCCGCGGCAGCTCCGGCCGGCCCAGGTTCTCCTCGATTAGCCGCTCCAAGGCGCTGCCGACCACCACCCCGTCGCAGACGGCGCTGAAGGCGGCCACCTGCTCCGGGGTCGAAATGCCGAAGCCCACGCAGACCGGCAGCCGGGTTATGCGCCGCAACGCGCGAACCTGGCGTTCGACCTCCGGCACGTTCACCCCCCGGCTGCCGGTGACGCCCAGTTTGGAGACGTGGTAGACGAAACCGGAGGCCGACGCGGCGATCTGCCGGAGACGATCCGGCGGCGTGGTCGGCGCCGACAGGCGGATGAGGCAAAGCTCGTCTCCGGGCCAGCGGTCGGTCAGTTCGGCGGATTCCTCCGGCGGCAGGTCCACGACCAGCACGCCGTCCGCGCCGGCAGCCAGCGCGTCGCGGTAAAAGGCATCGGCGCCGTAGGCCAGGATCGGGTTGTAGTAGCTGAACACGATGACCGGGATGTCGGTGAACCTGCGGACGGAGGCGATCATGCCGATCACCCGCCTCAGGCCGACGCCGGCGGCGATGGCGCGGGCCGATGAGCGCTGGATGGTGGGCCCGTCGGCGGTCGGGTCCGAGAACGGGACCCCCAGTTCGAGCGCGTCCAAGCCGCCGCGGCACATGGCTTCGATCCCTGCCAGGGAGGTCGGCACATCCGGGTCGCCGGCGGTGATGAAGCCCACCAGCGCCTTTTCGTTTTTCGCGGCGAGCCGCTCAAAGGTCCGGGCGATGCGGTTCATGCGGTCTCCTTTCGATCGACCCCGGCGGGCTGCAGGCGCGGCATCACAATCCCGAGGTCCTTGTCGCCCCGCCCGGACAGGTTGACGACCAGGGTGTCGCGCGGGGTCCGCCGCGGCGCCTCGGCCATGACCCAGGCCAGCGCGTGCGAGCTCTCCAGGGCTGGGATGATGCCTTCCAGACGGCAGAGGGTTTGAAAGGCCTCGAGCGCGGCGCCGTCTTCGACCGCCACGTAGCGGGCGCGGCCGGTCTCCTTGAGCCAGGCGTGCTCCGGCCCGACTCCGGGGTAATCCAACCCGGCGGAAACGGAGTGGGCTTCGCGGATCTGGCCGTCGGGGTCCTGGAGGAGGTAGGATTTGGAGCCGTGTAAAACGCCGACGCGGCCGGCCCCGAGGGCGGCGGCGTGCTTGCCGGTGGCGATCCCGCTGCCGGCGGCCTCGACGCCCACCAGTTCCACCGATTCGTCCTCCAGGAAGGGATAGAACAGGCCCATGGCGTTGCTGCCGCCGCCGACGCAGGCCACTAGGCAATCCGCGCTCCGGCCGGCGGCGGCGAGCTGCCGGCCGACCTCCTCCCCGATCACCTGCTGGAAGTCCCGGACCATCATGGGGTAGGGATGCGGGCCGGCCACCGAGCCGATGACGTAAAACGTATCGTCGACGGCTTCGACCCAGAAGCGCATGGCCTCGTTCATGGCGTCCTTCAACGTGCCGGTGCCGCCGGCCACGGGCACGACCTCCGCCCCCAGCAGACGCATGCGCTGGACATTGGGCGCCTGGCGCCGAATGTCCTCCACGCCCATGAAGACGCGGCACTCCATCCCGAACAGGGCGGCGGCAGTGGCCGTTGCGACCCCGTGCTGGCCGGCCCCGGTTTCGGCGATCAGCTTGCGCTTGCCCATGCGGCGGGCGAGCAGGCCCTGGCCGACGGTGTTGTTGATTTTGTGGGCCCCGGTGTGGGCCAGGTCCTCGCGCTTGAGGAAGACGGCGGCGCCGCCCAGGTGGCGGGTGAGCCGCTCGGCCTCAAACAGCGGGGTCGGCCGCCCGACATAGTCCCGCAGCAGGCGGGCGAACTCCTGCCGGAAGTCCGGGTCCGGTGCGATCCCCCGGTAGGCCTCCTCGAGCTCCAGAATGGCCGGCATGAGCGTTTCGGCCACATACCGGCCTCCGTAGGCGCCGAAGTGGCCGGCGGCATCGGGCATCCGGCCGCCGGAGGGCGCTGCTGGCGATTGCGCTGAGATCATGGGAATATCCTCCTTCGTGCGCCGGCGTCGGAGACGGCGGCAATGAATTGTGCGATCTTGCGAAGGTCCTTGCGTCCGGGTGCTGTTTCAACGCCCGAACTCACGTCGAGCGCGTCCGGCAATGCCGCGCGACACGCCTGCGCGGCATTTTCAGGGGTGAGACCGCCTGCCAGGACGAGGGGATGGTGCCTGCCGACAGCGGCGGCCTGGCTCCAGTCCCAGACCTGCGCGTTGCCTCCGGGAAGCGGCCCCCGGCCGCATTCGGCTAAAATGGCCGAAGCCGGATAGTGTGGCGCCTGTTCGATGCCGGGCTCCCGGTCGGCGAAAAGCGCTTTGACGACGAATAGGCTCTCGCGCCGCAGGCGCTGAACCAGCTCCGGCGATTCGCTGCCGTGCATCTGGACGGCAGTGATGCCGGTTTCGGCGGCCACCGCCATGATGCGCTCGAAGGGCTCGTCGACGAAAACTCCCACGCAGGCAACCTGCGGCGGGAGTGCGCGGCGGATGTCGCGGGCGACCGCGGGAGTTACGCAGCGTCGGCTGCGTTCGAAGAAGACGCAGCCGACGGCCGCGGCGCCGAGCCCGGCGCAGGTCACGGCCTCGTCCACACGCGTCAGCCCGCATATTTTGACCTGCACCGGGCCGCCCGGCGATTTTTCCCCTTTCCCGCGAAGGATTTTGTCCGGCGTCATCCGTCGCTCGCTCCTCTCAACCACTTCAGAAAACCCGCAGGGTTTTCTGAACGAACCAGGCTCTCGCCGATCAGGAAGTTGTATACCCCCCGCTCCCGGTAGCGAAGGACATCCGCGCGGCTGCGAATGCCGCTGGCGGCGACCGCCGCCTGCCCCGGCTGCAGCCGCGGCAGCAGCCGCAGGGTGTGGTCGAGGTCGGTCACGAACGAGCTCAGGTTGCGGTTGTTGATGCCGATCAGATGCGCCCCGGCGCGGCCGGCCGCCTCGAGGTCCTGCTCGGAATAAACCTCGACCAGGGAGGCCAGGCCGAGACCGGCGGCCAGTTCGATCAGCCGGCGCAGGTCCCGCTCCGGCAGGATGCGCACGATCAGAAGCACCGCATCCGCTCCCATGGCCGCCGATTCGTAGAGCTGGTAGGGGCAGATGATGAAATCCTTGCGCAGCACGGGCAGCGAGCAGGCCCGGCGGGCTTGGGCCAGATCCTTCGCCGAGCCCAGGAAAAATTCGGTTTCCGTCAAAACGGAGAGGGCCGCCGCGCCGCCCGCGGCATAATCGGCCGCCAGGAGCGCCGGGTCGAGGCCGGCGGCGATCATTCCCTTGGAAGGCGAGGCCCGCTTGATCTCCGCAATGACATTGACGCCGGAGGGCCCGGGGGGGCGCAGCGCTGCTTCAAAGGGTCGGACGTCGCGCCGGAGTTCGGCCGCCGCGCGCAGGCGCTTCTCCGGCACCCGGCGGCGGGCAAGGTCGACCTGCGCGCGCGTTGCGGCCACGATTCGTTCGAGGATGTCAGTCGCCATGATCGGCTTTCCTCTACCCGTTCTGCCGGGTGAAGCGCACGAGGGCCTCGAGCTTGCCGCAGGCCGCCCCCGAGTCGATGGATTCCCCGGCCAGCCGGATGCCCGCATCTAAGTTTTCGGCCCGGCCGGCGGCGACGAGGGCCGCCGCGGCGTTGAGGAGCACCACGTCGCGGCCGGCGCCGGGGTCGCCGTTTAGGATCGAGCGGGTGATGGCGGCGTTGCACGCCCGGTCGCCGCCCGCGATCTCCGCGCGGTCGGCCCGCCGGCCTAAAAGCTGCTCGGGGGTGACGTCGTAAGTGCGGATGAGGTTCCCGTCAAGCTCGGAGATGCGCGTGGGGGCGCACACGCTGATCTCATCCAGGCCGTCGTGCCCGTGGACGACGAAGGCGCGCCGGGTGCCGAGCAGCCGCAGCGCCTGCGCGAACATTTCCGTCAGCGGCGCGGCGTAGACGCCGAGCAGTTGGCAGGTCGCAGCTGCCGGGTTGGTGAGCGGGCCTAGCATGTTGAAGATGCTGCGGATGCCCACTTCCCGCCGGGCGGCGGCGGCGTGCCGCATCGCGCCGTGGAAGAGGGGAGCGAAGAGAAATCCGATGCCGACCTCGCCCAAGGCCTCCTCGACCACCTCAGGGGCGACGTCGAGGTCTACCCCCAGCGCTTCCACCACGTCGGCGCTGCCACAGCGGCTGGAGACCGAGCGGTTGCCGTGCTTGGCCACGGTCACCCCGCAGCCGGCCACCACGAAGGCCGTGGTCGTGGAGATGTTGAAAGTGCCCCCGCCGTCGCCACCCGTGCCGCAGGTGTCGACCACGGTGGCCCCGGGGGCCTGGATCCGTGCGGCTTTGCGCCGCATGACCCGGGCGGCGCCCGCCAGCTCCTCAAAGGTTTCGCCCTTGGCGGCGAGGGCGGCCATGAAGGCGCCGATCTGGGCGTCGGAGGCGCCGCCGGAAAAGATCTCCTCGATCATCATGGACATCTCCGATTCCGAAAGGTCTTTTCCAGCGATGATGGCTTGAAGGCTCTCTCTGAACATGAGCGGCTCCTTTCCGTGGCCGACGCTCAGACCGGCATCGGCTGGTGCGTCATCTTGAGGAAGTTTCTCAGAAGGCGCTTGCCGACAGTGGTCATGATGGATTCGGGGTGAAACTGCACCCCCTCGGTGGGGTGGCTGCGATGGCGGATGCCCATGATCTCCCCGTCGTCGGATTCGGCGCTGATCTCCAGGCAGGCCGGCAGCGGGTCGCGCGCCACGGCCAGGGAGTGGTAGCGCATGGCCTGGAAGGGGCTCGGGATGCCCTGAAAGAGGGTGCGTCCGTCGGCCGTGACGTCGGAGGTCTTGCCGTGCATGAGGCGCTGGGCGGGGACGACCCGGCCGCCGAAGGCGAGCGCGATGGCCTGGTGGCCCAGGCATACCCCGAGGACGGGGATGCGGCCGGAGAACCTCTGGATGGCGGAAAGGGTGATCCCGGCCGCTTCGGGCCGGCCGGGGCCGGGGGAAACGATCAGCCCTCGCGGGGACAGCGCCTCCAGCTCCTCCACGGAGAGGCTGTTGTTGCGGGCGACGCGCACCTCCGCGCCCATCTGCATCAGGTACTGGTAGAGGTTGTAGGTGAAGGAATCGAAATTGTCGATCATGACCAGCATGGCCTGTCCTCCTTCATCGGGTCGCTTCCGGGGTGACGAGCTCGAGCGCCTTCTGGAGCGCTTTGGCCTTGTTGACGGTCTCCTGGCGCTCGCGCTCGGGGTCCGAGTCCGCTACGATGCCGGCGCCGGCCCTGACCGAGAGCCGGCCGTTCGTGATGCAGGCGGTCCGGATGGTGATGGCCATGTCCATGTTCCCGCTGAACGACAGGTAGCCGGCGCAGCCGCCGTAGGGGCCGCGGGGTTCCTGCTCGAGCGCGGCGATGATCTCCATGGCGCGGACCTTGGGGGCGCCGGTCAGGGTGCCGGCCGGGAAGGTCGCGGCCAGCAGATCCCAGGCGTCCAGGCCCTGTTTGAGGTCGCAGCGAATGTTGGAGACCAGGTGCATCACGTGCGAGTAGCGTTCGACCACCATCAGGTCGGTCACCTGGACGCTGCCGATTTCGGCCACGCGGCCGAGGTCGTTGCGGCCCAGGTCGACCAGCATCAGGTGCTCGGCGCGCTCCTTTTCGTCCCGCAGCAGCTCGTCGGCGAGCTTCCGGTCCTCCTGCTCGGCTCGCCCGCGCGGCCGGGTGCCGGCGATGGGCCGCAGGGTGGCCACGCGGTTTTCCAGCCGCACCATGGTTTCGGGCGATGAGCCGACCAGGACCGTGTCGTCCAGGTGCACGAAGAACAGGTAGGGCGAGGGGTTGATGAAGCGCATGGCCCGGTAGAGCCGCCAGGGGTCCGGGGTGTGAGCGCAGGCGAACGGCTGGGAGAGCACCGCCTGAATGATCTCCCCCTCCCGGATGCGCTCCTTGACGGTGCGGACGGTGGCGCGGAACTCCTCCTCGGCCAGGGTGGCGACGAGCTCCGGCTTGCCGTTGGCGGGTACGTCCGGGCGCCGCACCCGCGGGGCGGAGATCTTTTCCAGGATCCTCTCGAGCCGCGCCTCGGCGTCGACCCAGGCCGCCGCCGGTTCTTGCTTCGGGAAGGTGATGGCCACGATGAGGAGTGTGTGCCGTGCGTTGTCGAAAATGAGCACCTCTCCCGGGATCATGAAGCAGGCCAGCGGTCGGTCGGGCGGCCAGCGGTTCGGGATGGCCTCCAGGAACGAAACCATCTCGTAGTTGATGTGGCCGACCAGGCCGCCCCAGAAACGGGGCAGGTTGAACAGGTCGGCGGGTCGGTAGGGCGCCAGGAGCGCCCGGAGCGCCTGGAACGGCTTGCCGGCGTGGTGAGTTTTGCGCACGGTTCCGTTTTGCTCCACCTCCAACCGGTCCGCATAGACCCGCGCGATCAGGTGGGAGGAGAAGCCCAGAAAGCTATAGCGCCCCCAGCGTTCGCCGCCCTCAACGCTCTCCAGAAAGAAGATCGGCCCCTTGTTGTCGTAGAACCGGCCGAAGAGGGACACCGGCGTGTGGATGTCGGCCAAAACCTGGGCGCACACCGGGACCACGTCGTAGTTTTCGGCAAGCTTCAGGAATTTGCTCTGTTCGGGAAAACGACCGAGTATCATAAAGCCTCCATCGGTATGGCGGTGGCCTGTGCCCGCCGCGGTGAACTGATCGAAAAAAAGAAAGGCTGTGGGGTTTTGAGCCCACAGCCTTTCGTCAAAACTGAAAAAGGACCGTGGGCCTCTGGAGCGGCCCACGATCCTTTATGTCAAACGCCGGTCGTGCAGGCTACTCCGCGGGAGCGACCTGCCACCACCACTGTCCGGATATCGTGTCGCGAGGGATCTGAATCGGTTCGATCTTCACAGGATCTGCCTTTCTCGGGCGCACACCATATCGTATTTCAAAAAGCTGTCAAGCTTTTTTTAACAGCTTTTTTGTCGGCCCGGTTCAACCCTTGCGGGGTGGCGCGGATTTTGGGTGCCAAAATGGTGCTGGCCTTTTTAATCCAAAACCGATAGAATCTAAATGATGTATCCGAATGCGCCCCCTCGGGGAGGCCCGACGTCGAAGGTGCTCATGCAACACCTGGTTTTGGCCATTGCGGTGGTCCTGTGCGTGGGGGTCGGAGCGGCATCGGCCGGTGGACCGGCGCCGGCCGCGGACAAATACGCGGGGAAGCCGGGAATCGTCGTGACCGATGTGCTGGAGATGCGCGCCGTCGTGGAATCGATCGATTCCGCCAAGCGCATCGTGCGGCTGAAGAACCCGCAGGGCAGGTCCTTCAGCTTCAAGGCGGACAAGGTCGTCAAGAACTTCCAAAGCCTGAAAAGGGGCGATCGGGTCCGGGTGGATTGCATCGAGTCCATTGCCGTTCTGGTGCGCCCGGCCGACGCTCCGCCGAATGCACTCGAGCCGCGTCTGGTTTCGGTGGCGCCGAAGGGCGCCAGGCCGGCGATCCTACTGGTCGAGACCATTCAGATGCCGGCCAAGGTGGAGGCGATTGACCTCAAAGCCCACACCCTGGCAATCCTGGAGGCCGATGGGGGCCGCAAGACCGTCACGGTCGATCGCAGCTTCAAGCGGCTCGGCGACGTTCGCAAGGGCGAGGATGTCGTCCTGCGGCTGACCGAGGCACTGGCCATCCGGATCGAGAAAACCAAATAGAACGCCTGAAGGGGAAAACAATTCATGCGCGTTAGACTCCCGCTTACCGCCCTTCTGCTGGCCGCCCTCTGGGTGTGCCATGGCCCGGTCCTGCCGGCCCTGGCCAAGGAGCCCCCGCCGACCGCTGCCGCCGCCTCGGTCGCCAACGCCTACGAGGAGGACGAGGACGAGGACGACAACGGTCGGCGCCCGACGGTGAGGGACCCGCTGGAGCCGTTCAACCGCGATATGTACGTCATAAACGATTTTCTGCTGCTCTACGTGCTCGAGCCCGCCGCCAAGGGCGTCAAGGCCGTCGTGCCCTGGGAGTTCCGCACGATTTTCCGCAACGTCCTGCGCAACATCCGTTTCCCGGTGCGCTTCGTGAACTGCCTGCTCCAGGGCAAATGGGAAAAAAGCGGGGATGAATTCGCCGCGTTTTTCGTCAACACCACGGTGGGGATGCTGGGCATGGCCGATGTGGCCGCCGCCTATCCCGGGCTCGCGAAGAGCCCCGAGGACATGGGGCAGACCTTGGCGGTGTGGGGCTGGCAGGACAGCGCCTTCCTGACGCTGCCCTTTTTCGGTCCCGCCACGATCCGCGATGCCGCGGGGAGATTGCCCGACAGCCTCCTGGACCCCTTTTTCTGGTACTCCAACCTCACGTTGTCCCTGAGCCTCCGGGGCGGCGAGGCCGTCAACGACACCACCTTTCGCATCGGAGACTACGCTGCGATCAAAAAGGCCTCCCTCGACCCCTATGTCGCGATCCGCAACGGCTACATCCAGAATCGCAAAAAGCTGATCGACGAATAGAGATGCGCGCCTCGATCCCGGCCGGCGCCACCCTGCCGGTTGAATTTCCCCGCCCGGTCGGGTAGAAGTCCCCCATGAACTCCGCACAGCAGCAGTTGGCCGAGGGGATCCTGTTTACGGATGAGTACCAGTTCACCATGGCCCAGATGTACTTTCGCATGGGCCTGCACGAGAAGCCCGCCCAGTTCGACTACTTCTTCCGAGACTACCCGGATTACGGCGGCCACAAGGCGGGCTACTGCATCAACGCCGGGCTGGAGTGGCTGGCGGACTGGATGCGCTCCTCCCGGTTTCGGCAAAAGGAGATCGAATGCCTCCGCAGCCAGACCGGCCGGGGCGGCCGGCCCCTGTTCAGCGCCGATTTCCTGGCGTGGCTGGAGCGCAACGGACACTTCGATGCGCTGACCATGCGGGCCATCCCCGAGGGGCGGGTGGTGCACCCCAACGTGCCGCTGGCGGTCGTCACGGGCCCGCTGGCCATCGCCCAGATCCTGGAAACCTCGCTCCTGAACCACCTCAACACCCAGACGCTGATCGCCACCAAGGCCGCGCGCATTCACGAGAGCTGCCGCGGCCAGCTCATCATCGAGTTCGGCGCGCGCCGGGGGCACGGCAAGGGCGTCACCGCCGCCACCCGTGCAGCCCTGATCGGCGGGGCGCACTTCAGCTCCAACGTGGGCATTTCGCATGCGCTCGGCTTCCCTCCCAAGGGCACCCACGCCCACAGCATGGTCCAGGCCTTCCTGGCGATGGGGTTGAGCGAGCTGGATGCGTTCCGGGCCTTTGCCGAGACTTACCCGGATGACTGCGTGCTGCTGGTCGACACGATCGATACGCTGGGCAGCGGCATCCCCAACGCCATTCGGGTCTTCGAGGAGCTGCGGCGCAAGGGCCACACGCCGGTGGGGATCCGGCTCGACTCGGGCGACCTCGCCCACCTGGCCATCGAGGCCGCGCGTATGCTGGATGACGCCGGGTTCCCGGAGGCGACGATCGTGCTCTCCAACGAACTGGACGAGCTCAGCATCTGGCAGATCGTGACCCAGATCGGGCAGGAGGCGGCCCGCAACGGCAAAGACGCCGAGCGCATCACCGGCCGGCTGGCTTACGGGGTGGGGACACGGCTGGTGACCTCGGCCGGCGCCCCGTCCTTGAACGGGGTCTACAAACTCGTGGCCCTGCGGCGCGACGGCCGGTGGGTCCCGGCGATGAAGCTCTCGGATTCGCCCGCCAAGATCCCCAACCCCGGGGACAAACGCGTCTATCGGCTCTACGATCGGCGCGGCAGGGCCACGGCGGACCTGCTGACCGGCAAGGACGAATCTCCGGCCGACATGCCCGAGATCGTTCTGCGCCACATGACCGAAGCCCGTCTGCAGCGGTCGCTGCGGAAGGCGGACATCGTCGAGGCCGAGCCGCTGCTCGAGACCATTCTGGATCAGGGCCGGCCGACATACGACTTTCCCCCGATTGCGAAGATCCGCGAGGTGCGCCAGGCGGACCTGGAGCGGCTGGACCCGGGCGTCAAGCGTTTGATGAACCCCCACATCTATCACGTGTCGCTCAGCGAGAAGATGTGGCAGATGAAGCAGAAGCTGATCGCATCGATGCGGGCGGACCTCCCGCAAACGCACTGACGGGCAGTTTCGTCAGACTTTCCTTCCCCCGGCGTGCAAAGCCGGGGGCTCATTTGCGCTTGAACACCGCGCGCCACCCGGTGAACTCCACCGACAGCGGCCGGATGGCCTTGCGCACGTCGCGCGCCATCTCCGTGATGTAAAAGGACTCGGGGTCCTCGGCAGTGACGATCGCGAGGATCTTCTTCAGGCCCCAGCGCCGGCAGGCGATGTAGAGCTCATCCACAGCACGGTCAACAGCTTCGCCGTGTCCATCATGGGGTGGCGTCCGGGGTCTTGGTTCGGGCGGTCAGGTTCGCGTGCCGTGCGGCCAAATCGGAGTAGACATGGACCGCTTGCCGAACGAGCTCCCGATCGCTTTCGGTCATGGCGCGCTTGGCCTTGGCCGGCACACCCGCCGCCAACTGCCCGGGCCCGATTTCCTGCCCCTCTTTGACCACCGCACCGGCGGCGACCATGCAGCCGCGGCGGATGACGGACCCGTTCAGCAGAACGGCGCCGATCGAAATGAGGCAATCGTCCTCGATCACGCAGCCGTGGATGACCGCGTGGTGGCCGATCGTCACCCCGGCGCCGATGTGCGTGGGGCAGCTCATCTCGGTGTGAACGGTGCAGTTGTCCTGGATGTTGGAGTTGCGGCCGACCGTTATGGGAGCGATGTCGCCTCGCAGGACCGCCCCGTACCAGACGCTGGCTCCTTCCTGAAGCTCGACGTCGCCGATGACGACGGCGGTGGGTGCGATGAAAACATTTGCTCCGACCCGGGGCTGTTTGGCGCCGAATGGCAAAATCATGTTCTTCTCCTTGATAGCGAGTCGCAACGAGGGTCGCCCTCACCGTGTGCGCAACTACTCTCCCGTGTGGGAGCGGCTTCCAGCCGCGATAGTTTCTCGCTGCTGCCGGAGCCGGGCTCCCAAATCGAAAAACCAGCGTGATGGTCGGCAGCGTCGCCGTTAGAGTTGCAGGAAATCGCGTGACTTGCGCTGGCAACCTATGTCAAAAAGCAGATGGGCTGTCAAATCAAGGCGTGAGGGCTTTGGTGCAGGGCAAATCGAAAGAGGACGATGTCCTGGTGGTCGGCGGGGGGGTGATCGGCTTGGCCTGCGCCCACTACCTGATCCGGGCCGGGCGCGGCGTGCGGGTGATCGACCGGGGCAGGGTCGGGGAGGGCGCCTCCCACGGCAATTGCGGGCTGGTGTTCACGAGCGACCTGGTGCCCCTGTGCGTGCCCGGCGCCGTCCGCAAGGAGATCGCGGGCATGCTCCGGGGGACCTCGCCCCTAGTCGTAAAGCCGGGGCTGGATTTCGGCCTCATCACCTGGCTGGTCCACTTTGCGGCGGCCTGCCGCGCCGGCCGTCTTCAGGCCTCCATGCGGGTGCGTGAGAGCATTCTCGGCAGCTCGGCGCGGCTCTTCGATGAGCTCTTCGCCGGGTGCGGGCTCCAGGCGGACTTCGAACGGCGCGGGGTGCTTCTGGTCTATCGCTCCGAGGCCGCTTTCGATTCCTATGTCTCCACCAACCGCCTGCTCGAGCCCTTCGGCCTGGCGGCGACGCCGCTGGTCGGAAAATCCCTGGTCGAAGCCGAGCCGGCCCTGCGACCGGATCTCTTCGGGGCTTGGCATCATCGTTCCGACGCCCACCTGCGGCCCGATGCCCTGGTGCGCAGTTGGCGACAGCGCTTGGTCCGCGACGGGGTCGTTTTCACGGAGGGATGCGAGCTGACCGGCTTTCGCACACAGGGCGGCCGGATCGAGGCGGTCGAGACCCGCATCGGCCCGATCGGGGCGCGGGAGGTCGTCCTGGCGGCCGGGGCCTGGTCTTCAAGGATGGCGGGCCGGTTGGGGGTCAAGCTTCCGATCCAGCCGGGCAAGGGGTACAGCATCACCATGGGCCGGCCGGCCGTTTGCCCGCGGATTCCCTGCTACCTTCATGAGCGGCGTGTGGTGGCCACCCCCTGGGAGAGCGGCTACCGCCTCGGCGGCACCATGGAATTTTCGGGCTTCAACACGGATCTGAACTGCCGCCGGCTGGACGGCCTGAAAGCGGCGGCCGGCGACTACCTGAGGCAGCCGCTGGGGCAGCCGATCCTCGAGGAGTGGGCCGGGCTGCGGCCCATGACTTACGACGATCTGCCCGTGATCGGACGCGCGCCCGGGTTCTCGAACCTCCTGCTGGCGACCGGCCACGGCATGCTGGGGGTCACCACCGCCCCGGCCACGGGCAAGCTGGTGGCCGAGTTGGTCTGCGGCGAACCGCCGCACATCGACCCTGCCCCCTTCAGCGTCGAGCGTTTCCGGTGAGGGGGGCCCATGCGCTTGACCCCGGGCTTCCACGCCCACACCGCAGCGCCGCCCGATGCGCTCTGTTTCGGCTTCCATGCCGGCAGGATGCTGGTGAAAGAGCAGGAGCGGGGGCTCGCCATTCCGACCATGGCCGAGCTTCTGTCGCTCGGGCTGCCGGCCGCCTGGGCGCACTATTTCGGGGAGTGGGGCGGGCGCGCCTGCTGCGCCGTCTGTCTGACGCCGGACCCGCCGGTCCATGCAGGGTTTGCCTGGAAGGGGCTGCGGGGGCTCTTCGGGCTGATCGAGGAGGAGCTGGTGTGGGCGGCGGGCCGGGCCGGCCAGTTGGTACACTGGCACTGCAACCATCGCTTTTGCGGCACCTGCGGCAAGCCCACCGAAGACCACCCTGCTGAGCGGGCGAAGATCTGCCCGGGCTGCGGCCTGATCAACCACCCGCGGGTCTCCCCGGCCGTCATCGTCGCCGTCGTCAGGGATCGCCGCCTCCTGCTGGCTCACTCCCCGCGGTTTCCGTCGAAATTCTACAGCGTTATCGCCGGCTTTGTCGAGCCCGGTGAAACCCTGGAGGAGTGCGTGCGGCGGGAGGTGCTCGAGGAGGTGGGCATCCGGGTGGACAACATCCGCTATTTCGGCAGCCAGCCCTGGCCGTTTCCCGATTCCCTCATGGTTGCCTTCACCGCCGAATACGCCGCCGGCGAGATCCGGGTGAACCCGGCGGAGATCGCCGACGCCGGCTGGTTCCCCGCCGAGGCGTTGCCCCAGATCCCGCCCCCCATCAGCATCGCCCGCCGCCTGATCGACTGGTTTGTGTCCGGCGCGTCTTGATCTATTCCTGAGGAAGTCGAAATTTTTCTGCGGGAGCTTCGATTCGGCGGGACGGAGGCCTCATCGCGGCTGGAGCCTATTCCGCCGAAGTGCAGGCTACGATGGCCGGGAGCCTCACCCACAAGGGGGACGCGTCACTGCCCACTTAGGATGGCGCAGCGCGCCATCCTAAGTGAAGAAAAAGGTTGTTGGGCGGGATTACATCTGGCCGGCCGCCACCGCTCGTTTAGCCCGGCGGCGGGACAGCTGCATCCGGATGATCTCCACCAGGCTGGGGATGCCCGGGATCAACACCAGGGCCAGGATCACCAGGCTGAAGTTGTTTTGAATCATGGGGATGTTGCCGAACCAGAAGCCGGCCAGGATGAAAATCAGGACCCACAGGATGGCGCCGGAGACGTTGAAGAAGAGAAAACGGGGGTAGGCCATGCTGCCGATCCCGGCCACGAAGGGCGCGAAGGTGCGGATGATGGGCAGAAAGCGGGCGATGACGATCGTCTTGCCGCCGTGTTTTTCGTAAAACGCGTGGGTCCGCAGCAGGTACTCCTTGTTGAGCAGCCGCCCGTGCTCCTGGTGAAAGACCTTGGGCCCCACGCGGTTGCCGATGGTGTAGTTCACAGAGTCGCCGATGACGGCTGCGGCGATCAGGATCAAAATGACCCAGGTCAGGTCCAGGGCGCCTATGGCCGCCATCGAGCCCACGGCGAAGAGCAGCGAGTCGCCCGGCAGGAACGGTGTGACGACCAGGCCGGTCTCGCAGAAGACGATGACGAACAGGATGGCGTAGACCCAGAGGCCGTAGCTGGCGCAGAGCGCCTGCAGGTGCCGGTCGATGTGCAGGATGAAGTCGATCATGAACGCAACTGCTTCCACTGAAACCTCTCTTGTTTTTCCAATGGGCCGGAGGGGCGCCCGGGCGGCTCAAAAACCACGCGGCCCGCTACAAAGCGTATTTTTAGACAATAGCACAGCCGAGCTCCAAAAGGAAGGTGATCACGGGGGCGGCTCCTCGGCGGGCCGCTCTCTTTTCCCGTAGGACATCAGCATGGCGTGCTGCTGCTTGAAATAGGGCAGGTGGGGTTTGAGGCGGCCGAAGACGATCCGCGCCAGGATGTAGCAGACCAGGAAGACCGCGACGTAGTTGGCGCCCCCGGGGAAAAAGGGTACGGGGACCCCATTTTCCGAAAAATGCGGCTGCATCCAGTCCAAGGCAAAGAAGACCGGCCAGAGAGAAGCTGCGGAGAGGCCGAACTTGTTGAAGAAAACATGCCCGTAGGCATCGTTGGCCTGCTTGTTCAATGCCTTGTAACTGACGGAGTCCCCGCGGCGCTGAGCCTCCTGCGACAGGTCGCTGTATTTTTTGAGGTCGTCGTTCAGCCGGTCGAGATGCTTGCGGTTGATTCGAAAAACGATGGAGATGGTGAACTCCCCGACAACGGCCGCAAGGAGCGCCGCCAGGAAGGTGCCGATGAACCCGTCCAAGATCTCGACGCCCGTCAGCCGGTAGAGGGCCAGGAGGTAGGGGTCCCAGTAATACCACATAACTCAGTCCACGCTGCTGGCCGGTGGGTGATTCTTGCAGAAAAAAGCCCGAGCCCTCAAACAGGGCCCGGGCCGGAGTACCATAGCAAATTCTAACTGATCACATAGGGACCCAAGCCCTGCCGAAGAAGCCCTTGCTCAGGTACCCGATACCGACGTACAGGGCCAGAACGATGAAAATGAGCTTCAGCCACTTCTCCGGGAGGTATTTGGCAGTCCGTGGACCTATCATCGATCCGATGAAGACCCCGACCAGCTGGATGCCGACCAGGGCCCAGTCCATGCCGGCCCCGGCACGGGTGATGTAGGTGCCGATGCTCGTGACCATGCTGATGAAAACGGCCAAGGCGGAGGTGCCGGCCACGACGAACATCGGCAGGCCGACGATGCTGGTCAGGTAGGGCACGTAGAGGAACCCGCCGCCCACGCCGATGAAGGCCGAAATGGCGGCTATGACCACGCCGCCGCAGAACGCGGCGATGGGGTTGAAGGTGAATTCGGTCCCGAAGAAGGTCATGGACGCCTTGGTGACGCCGAACGAATTGATCTTCACGCCGGCCGAGGCAATGTCCGCCTTCTCCTTGACGGTTTTCTCGAATGCCTGGGCTGCGGCCTTGGCAGCCTTCTTGCCGGCCTGGCCCTTGGGTGTCAGTTCATAGATCAACACGAATCCCACGACCAGCACGAATACGCCGAACCATCCCTGGTATTGGCTGAAGCTGATCTTGCCGCCGGTCAGCGCCACTGCCAAATAGGCGCCGACGATGGAGCCCGCGCCCAGGGCAAGCCCGAGAGGCCAGGACATTCTTCTGGACTTGAGATAGTTGATGACGCTGAGAATGGAGGAAAGCCCGACCAGGAACTGGTTGGATGTGCGCAGGCTGTCGGTCAGGGTCTTGTTCAGAGCGGGCGCGGTTTCCCTGAAGGTTCGGACATAGTCGCCCAAACCGTAGACCGTCATGTGCCCGACCCCGGCCATGATTCCGCCGAACGCCCCTACAGTCGAGAAGATCCATCCCACCCATGTGGCCCATAGCAGCGCAAGGATGTAACTGACTTGTGGCGCCCCGGGGATCCCGAAGGCCCCGCGCGGCGCCTTCGGGTCGATCTGGCCCTTGCCCGTGCCTACGGGGGTTTTGGCGATCTCCTGGCCTAGCTTGGCCGGAAGCCCCAGGGTGTCCCCGACGACATTGGGCTTGGCTTCCGCCGGTTTTGCGGCGGCCGGGGCGGGCTGCGCGGCGGCCGGCTGCTCCGTGGCCGGCGCCGGAGTCTGGGCCCAGGCGCCGGAGGCGCCCGCAAAGGCCACGACCGTCAAGACGATCCAGAATGCCGTTAACAATTTCCGCGATGCAGATGTTAAACCCATAGCTCCCTCCTGCCGGCTGAATTTGGATAAGAGTTGCCTTCAAACAACCGCGTGTGATGTGAGTGGTATTCAACAAACCGAGGCAGATCTTTAATGCCGATGCCGGGTCTTGTCAATGGAAAAGGGCCCGCGCCGCAACATCTGATCGGCTGCGGCCGGGCCTCGTCCCTTTCCAGCCGCCTGTGGCCATTGACCTGGGTGTGCAGGCCGTATACTGTGATCGCAAACAAAAAGGAGGAACACCATGATCCACGTGATCGCCACAATAAAGCTGAAAGAGGGCAGCCGCGAGAAATTTCTCGGCATCCTCAAGGAGAACGTGCCGCTGGTTCTGGCAGAGAAGGGCTGCCGCGGGTACACGCCGGCCGTGGACCTCGAATCCGGGATACCGGTCCAGGCTGCCCCGCGGGCCGAAACGGTCACGATCATCGAGGCCTGGGACGGCTTGGAGGAGCTGCAGGCCCACCTGAAGGCGCCGCACATGCTGAGCTACCGCGAAAAGGTCCAGGGGCTGGTGAAGAACGTCGGCATCCACGTTTTGACTCCGGCCTGAGGCGGACGCGATGGCAGACGAAGCAGTCCCCCCGGTACCGGTGCCGGCCGCGACCCTGATCCTGGTCCGGGAGGCTGCCGGCCGCCTTCAGGTTTATCTGCTGCGCCGCAGCCGCACGAGCGGCTTCATGCCGGGCAGCTTTGTCTTCCCGGGCGGGCTGGTCGATGCGGGTGACGACGATGCGGGGTTCTGGCTGAAACGGGTGGACCTGGCGGCCGAGGCGATCGCCGCCCGGCTGGGGGAGGCGGGGGGGTTCGATCTCTTGCCGTATGCGGTTGCGGCCGTGCGCGAAGCCTTCGAAGAGTCGCAAGCGTTGCTGGCGCATCGCCGCGATGCGGCCGGGTGCGATTTTGGGGCCGCCTGCGCCTTTCGCGCTGCGCACGGCACCGAGGGCGGCTGGTTCAAACGGCTGGTGGACTCCGGCGGCTGGATCCTGAGCCTTTCCGCGCTTTGGCGCTGGGAGCGCTGGGTCACGCCGCTTGCCATGCCGCGGCGCTTCGACACCCGCTTTTTCATCACCACCCTGCCGCCGGGCCAGCTCTGCCTGCCGGATATGCGCGAAACGACAGAGGGGGGCTGGCTGGCCCCTCAAGAGGCGCTCGCGGCGAATCTCACGGGCGCCGTGCCCCTCACCCCGCCGGGCCTGGTAACACTGCGGGAGCTGGCGCACCACCCCACCGTTTCATCCCTGCAGGCTGCCGCAGCCTACCGGAGGTGGAGCCCGGGCATCCTGCCCCGGTTGGTGCCGATTCCTGAATCCCCTCAGGCCGTCATCCTCATGCCCTGGGACCCGCAGTACGGGCTGGAGGCGTCCGAGATCGTCTCCGGGGCTGCGGAGCCCCGGGTATTGGATGCTGAGGCTCCGTTTTCACGGGTCTGGAACGACGGCTCGGGGCTGTGGCGTCCGGTCCGCTGCCGGGGCGACATCACGCGACGGTCACCGTGACGGCATGCTCGTAAACGCCGTTGGTGCCGTATCCGAGGACGTTCCACTCGGAGTGCAGCGGCTGGAAAAGCCCTTCCGTGTCCGTAGCACGGGCCATCACGGTGTAGCTGCCAGGCTCCCGCACCGGCCAGAGAAACTGCCACTGCCGCCAGGCAAAGGGCTCGTGCGGGCCTGTGAATTCAGCCGGCTGCCAGGTTGTCCCCCCGTCCACGGAGACATCCACCCGGACCACATCGGACTCGCCGGCGTAGGCGGTCCCCAGCACGACGGTGCGGCCAGCGGGCAGGTTTTCACCCGGCCGCGGCTGTGTGATGATGGACTTCAGCTTGAGGCCCGCGACGACCTCGCCCGATTTGGGATCCTGCCCCTTCTGGAAAACCCGGTAGACCTTGTCCATAAAGAAGCCCTCATAGGGGCGGTCCAGCACGACGATGCGGCTCAGCCACTTGACGCAATTGGCGCCGGTCCAGCCCAGGGCCAGCGCCCGCAGGGGGTAGCCGTGCTTGAGCGGGAGCGGCTCGCCGTTCATTTCATATGCGAGCAGGGTGGATGCGAGCGCTTTTTCGATCGGGATGCTGCGTACGAATTTCACGCCGGCGGAGCCCAGGGGCGCATCGAATCCCTCGAAGGCCACATGCCGGGCCTCCGGTGCAAGACCGGCGGTGTGCAAGACCTCCCGCAGCCAGACCCCGCCCCAGACGGCGTTGCCCACGCCGCCGATCGTCCAGGGGTTGCCGGCGGCCTTCTCGGCCAGGAGCGAGCGGCCGTTTCCGGAGCACTCCAGGGTGTCGGCCGCGATGGCTCTCGGCATGCGCCGAATGGCTTCAAAATCGAGCACCAGCGGCTTGGCGACCGCCCCTTCCACTGTCAGCCGCCAGCGTTTGAGGGAGACGCGCCGCGGCGGGATGGCGCCCTGGTTGCGGTCGAAGAAGAGCGCGTTGGGGGTGATCCAGGAGGTGAGGTGTTCGGCCGGGGTCTCGGCGTTGAGCGGCCTTTCGGTCATGATGCGCATGGGTTTTTTCATGGACGGCCTCCTGTTTTGACTGCGGTGGTTGGCGCAGCCAGCTTCTTTTCGATCGTCCGCGAGGTTGCGGTAGTCGCAAGTCCCCCCAGGCCCGTGCAGCGCAGCTCCATGGGCAGGCTCCTGCCGGCCCGGTCCATGGCGGCGATCACCTCGTCCAGGGGGACGACGGCGTCGTACCCGGCGAGCGCCATGTTGGCGCAGGCGAGGGCGTTGGCTGCGGCCAGCACGTTCTTGCCGAGGCAGGGCACCTCCACACGGCCGGCCACCGGGTCGCAGGCCAGGCCGACCATGTTCTGGAGGGCCATCGCGGCCGCATCGACGGCCTGGTGGGCGCTCCCGCCGGCAAGGGTGACCAGGGCGGCGGCGGCCATGCCCGCGGCGGACCCGCACTCGGCCATGCACCCGCAGACCTCGGCGGCGAAGGTGGAGCGGGCGCAGATGAAGACGCCCAGCATGCCGGCCGCCAGCAGGGCCCGGGCCATCTCCTCCTCGTCCAGCTGCATTCCGTCGGCGGCCCCGATCACGGCCCCCGGCAGCGCGCCGCAGGCGCCGGCCGTGGGGGCCGCCACGATGACCCCCATGGCGCTCTTGACCTCCATCAGGGCCGTCACGTAGGCGATGACGGTGTCCATCAGGCCGGCGTCGAGCAGTCGGCCTGAGCGTTTGGCGGAGACATAGCCGCCGGACTGGAACCCGAGGATTCGGTTTTGGAATGCCGTGCCCTCGAGCCCCTCGGTAATGGAGGCGCGCAGGGTACGCACGATCTCTACCATGCGCCGGAACACCTCGGCCTCGGGGATGCCGCCCCGGGCGCTCTCGTAGCGCAAGGCCAGCCGGCCGAGGTCGAGCCCCTCCTCCGGCTGGTAGGCCAGCATCTCGGCGCTGGTGATGAAAGGCACGCGCAGGTGTCGGCGGGAGAGGATCGGCAGTACCGGCGCGAGGGCTCTGATCCAAAGGACTCCCGGCCAAGCCGCCAGGCCGGCCATGACGAAGTTGGGCAGGGGCGCCCGGCTCTGGATCTGGACCAGGGCCATTTTAGACCCCTGCCGCACGTGGGTTTGCTCGGCAGCCGCCTTTGCCAGATTTGCCAGACCGGCGAAGCCCTCGGTCGGCGAGCCCACCGCAACCAGGGTCTCGAAATAGTCGCCCTTGATCGAAAGCGGCACCTGGTCGATTTCGACCAGCTCGATCATTCCCCCCCCGGTGGACAGGGCGACCATGGTGTGGCGTTCGGCCGGGTTGCTCAGGGTCAGGCGGTAGGTGTTGGGGTGGGGGTCGCCGAAGTCGGTGACCCGGATTTCCGCTTCGATCCCGGCGTCCCGGGCGGCGGTCGCTGAATCGAGCAGGCGATCGTCCCGGGCATCCCAGCCCATGAGGCCGCCCAAAAACCCCATGTCGGACCCCTGGCTCGCATGGGTGAAGGCCAGGGATCCCTTAGAGTCGAATTCCATCAAAACCCGGCCGATGCGGCCGCCCATCAGGTCGCGGGCCAAGCGGCCGATGCGCACGGCGGCCGCACAGTGCGAACTCGACGGTCCCCGCATCACCGGGCCGATCACATCGTTGTAAATGCTGGGAAATCCGGAGACCATTTTTTGTATTTATCTGTACAATTTTAGAGGTTATTTGTAATTTTATGTACAATAATTGCGCTTTGTCAGGGTAAACAGCGCCGTTCCCATCGCTTGAACAATTCCGAACGATTGTTTTACCAACCTTGAACCATAAACCTTGAACCCCGCATCCATCACCCTGAACTCTGGACCCTTTATTCCCCCCTTTTTTCCTACCAGACAGGTTGTGCCGTGCGGTTGATGATCTCCTCCTGGTGGTGGACGTCCAGGTCGACGAAGTAGTCGCTGTAGCCGGCCACGCGCACGAGCAGGTCGCGGTAGTTCTCGGGCTCGGTCTGTGCCCGGTGCAGGGTTTCGGTGTCCACCACGTTGAACTGGATGTGGTGGCCGCCCATCCGGAAATAGGTCCGGATGAGGTGGGCGAGCTTTTCCAGGTCGCCCTCGGAGGCGAGGGCGCTCGGCAGCAAGCGCATGTTGAGCAGCGTGCCGCCGGATTTGACCTGGTCCATCCTGGCGAGCGAGTGGATCACCGCCGTCGGCCCGCAGCGGTCCGCGCCGTGGGACGGGGAGGTGCCGTCGGATTCCGGGGCCCCGGCTAGGCGGCCGTTGGGGGTGGCCCCCAGCATTTTGCCGAAGTAGACATGGCAGGTCGTCGAGAGCATATTCAAGTGATAGTTTCCGCCCTTTGTGTTCGGCCGGCCGTCGATGGTGCTGAACAGGGAGTGGTAGACACGCTGCATGATGGCATCGGCGCGCGGGTCGTCGTTGCCGAAGAAGGGGGTCTTGTTCCTGAGCCGGTTGCGCAGGGCCTCCTCGCCCTGAAAGTCGTGGGCGAGGGCCCGCATCAACCGCGGCATGCCGATCGTCTTCTCCCTGTACACGTGGGTGTCGAGGGCGGAGAGGCTGTCGGTGACCGTGCCGATGCCGCAGCACGGAATGTAGTTGGTGTTGTAGCGCGGCCCGCCGTCATAGTAGTCACGCCCCTTGGCAATGCAGTCGCTGATGACGACAGAGAGAAACGGCGCCGGTGAATGGTCGGCGAACATGCGCTCGATGAAGTTGTTCACCCGGACCTTCAGGTCCACGACCCACTCGAGCTGTTTTTCGAAGGCCGCATAGAGCTGCTCGAAGGAGGTGAACTCGGCAGCGGCGCCGGTCGGCGGCCCGACCGCTTTGCCGGTCCGGGGGTCGACGCCGTTGTTCAATGCCAGCTCCAGCACCTTGGGCACGTTGAGATAGCCCGTCAGGATGTAGGCCTCCTTGCCGAAGGCCCCGGTTTCGACGCAGCCGCTGCAGCCGCCCTCCCGGGCGTCCTCGAGGCGCTTGCCCGCGCGCAGCATCTCGAGCACCGTGGCGTCCGCATTGAACACGGAAGGAAACCCGCGACCCCTTCGGATCACGCGGCAGGCCTCCCTGAGGAAGCGCTCCGGGGTCTTGTCGCTGATGTGCACGCTCGCTTGGGGCTGAAGCACGTGCAGCGCATCGGCCACCTCCAAAATGAGGGTGCTCAGCTCGCTCACCGCGCTTTCGCCGTCGCCCGTCAGGCCGCCCAGGTTGATGTTCGTGAAGTCGTTGTAAGTGCCGCTCTCCCGGGCCGTGACTCCGACCTTCGGCGGGGCCGGGTGGTTGTTGACCTTGATCCAGAAGCAGGCGATGAGTTCCCTGGCCTCTTCGGCCGTGAGGGTCCCGTCTCTGAGGCCCTGCTCGTAGAACGGCTGCAGATGCTGGTCGAGGTGCCCAGGGGTCATGGCGTCCCAGCCGTTCAGCTCAGTTATTGTACCCAAATGTACAAACCAATACATCTGCAGGGCTTCCCAGAGATCGCGCGGGGCGAGGGCCGGCACCCGGCGGCAGACCGTTGCGATGCGTGCAAGTTCCGCCCGGCGGCGGGCGTTGGTCTCGGCGGCCGCCATCTCCTCGGCGAGCATTGCATGCCGCTCTGCAAACAGAATGGCGGCGTCGCAGGCGATGTCCATCGCCCGCAGCTGCTCGGCCTTGGCCGTGGCGTCGGGGTCGTTGAGAAAATCGAGGCCGGAGAGGCCGGCGGCGATCTCGCCCTTGAAGTCGAGCATGCCCTTGGCGTAGATCGTGCCGTCCAGCGCCGTGTGGCCCGGCGCGCGCTGTTCCATGAACTCGGTGAACAGCCCGGCCTCGTAGGCCCGTTGCCACTCGTCGGGCACCCGGCTGAAGATGCGGTCGCGCATGCTGCGCGCCCGCCAGTAGGGGATCACCTCCCGCTCGTAGGTGCGGATCTCCTCCGCCGAGATGCCGTAGCGCATCATGGGCCGCGAGTCCAAAATTCTCAGGTCCTCGCCGCTGTGGCAGGTCAGCTCCGGGAAGGTGGGCACGGCCTTGGGCCGGGGCCCGCGCTCGCCGACGATCAACTCCGGCTCGCCGATATATAGGGTCTTTTTTTCGCAGAGGTTTTTGAAGTTCAGGGCCCGCATGACGGGCGTGGAGTGCTTTCCGGCCTCCTCCCTGTAGAAGGCGGTGACCAGCAGGGCCCGCTCGATGGAGACGGTGGGCCGGGTGTTTTGGCTCTCTTGTCGAAGCCGTTCGACGCGTTCGTTCATGGCCTCACCCCCCCACGTTCACGTTCAGGCCGAATCCGGAAAGGCGTTTTGCGATCTCGGCGATGCGCGCAGGTTCGGGCGGGGCAGTCCTCTCCCCGCGGTAGCACAACCCGAGCTTTTGATACTTGCCCTTGGCCGCACGGTGAAAGGGCAGCAGGTCGACCGCGTGCCTGCAGGGCAGCCCCGCGATGTATTCCCCGATACAATCGATGCTCGCATCATCGTCGTTCAGCCCCGGGATGAGCGGGATGCGCAGGATGATTTCGGCCCCGGATTCCGAGAGGTGCTCCAGATTGTCCAGAATTGCGCGATTGTCCACCCCCGTCTGCTCCCGGTGGCGAATCGGATCCAGCGCCTTGAGGTCGTACAGAAAAAGATCCGTGTGCCGGGCGACCGCGAGCAGCAGCCCGGTTTCGGCATGACCGCTGGTGTCCACCGCGCAGTGGATCCCCAGGCGGCCGCAGGCTTCGAGCAGGCAGAGCAGGAAGCCGGGCTGGCACAGGGGCTCGCCGCCCGAAAAGGTCACACCGCCGCCGGACTGCTCGTAGAACGGGGCGTCTCTCTCGATCGCCTGCACCAACTCGGTCACACCTGCCTCGCGCACCGTGCGCTCGCGGGCTTCGGACGGGCAGATCTCGACGCACCGGCCGCAGTGCCGGCAGCGTCTCGGGTCGGCCGTGATTCCCTGCGGGGTGCGCGACAAGGCCCCCTCGGGGCAGCCTTCGATGCAGGCCCCGCATCCGTTGCAGCGTGCGGCCAGAAACACCTCGCTTGGCACGTCGCTCCAGTTTTCCGGGTTGTGGCACCACCAGCAGCGCAGCGGGCAGCCCTTTAGGAAGATTGTTGTACGGATTCCTGGTCCGTCATGGGTGGAAAACCGCATGACGTTGAAGATCAAACCGCTTGCCTGCACCTCCGGCGTGGGTCCCTCCAACAGACTGCGCGACGAAAAAGAGCAATATAAATTATTCATAATTGACTTTTATTTCAAATTGTTATAATAATTGGTCTGAAGACCTGATGAGTTGATATTACAAGGGATTCTTGCTGGTGTCAAGCTGCGGGTATGGCATTTAGATGAATCCAGCTCGGATACCCGCTTAACCACCATCGTCTCTTTACCGGTCGAGATTTTGAAAAGGCAAATCGAATGGTTTTCGAAGCGGTCCGCAGGAATACGGCCCCCGAAATCGTGGTCGAGCAGATCCTGAAAAAACTGAAGAGCGGCGAAATCACCACCGGGTCCCGGCTTCCTTCCCAGCGCGAGCTTGCCAAGCGTTTCGGGGTCGGCCGATCCTCCCTGCGGGAGGCTCTGAATGCTCTGGCGGTGATGGGCTACCTGGACGTTCAGCAGGGCCGGGGCACGTTCGTCGCCCGCGAGCCGCCCGCCAACGACCTGCCCGCCTCCACCTTGCAGGCCGCCCTGCGGGCCGGAAGCCTCATAGACCTCCTCGAGCTGCGCGAAGCCCTCGAGTGCCGCGCAGGGGAGCTCGCCGCGGAGAGAGCGGAGAGCGCTCACCGCCAGCGGCTCAAACTCGCCTTGCGGGAGATGGAGGAGAGCCGCGAAGACTACCGCCGGTTCCTGAAAGCCGACGTGGAATTCCACGCCGCACTTGCAGATGCAACCCTCAACCCGATTTTCAGCGAGATGCTGAGGTTTCTGCTCGAAAAAGTGGTCGGCCACCACGAAACGTTCCGGACCACCCTCATCTCGGCCGATTACCGGGCCCATGCCATCCGCACCCTGAAGCAGGTGTTCGCCTGCATCGAACGCGAGGACGGCCGCGGCGCGGCCGAGTGGATGCGGGACCACTTGAACGGCATACGCCGGGAGCTAAAAACCATCCTTTGATGGCGAAGCCGGAAGCCCAATTTCGGCGTTGAATCTTCCCGCCTGCGGCGGGAAAATTTCGTTTGGGTTTCTATTGCTCCATGCTATGGTTGCCAGAGCGGCAGACGCAAAGCTCAACGAAGGCTGAGGCCCTGGACCAGCACCCGAAATTCGACGATGACCAATTGAAACCCAGGCCGTTTTCCCTCTCTATACGGACCGTGCTGGTGGCGTCGATGCTGGCGGTGGCCCTCGTCCCGGCCGCTCTGATCGGGGCCATCGGGGTGGTCAGCATCAACACGAGCGTGCGCAGCGAGGCCCAGTCCCGGGTCAACCAGGACCTTGAAATCGTGGCGGCGGCCTATCGGGACCAGCTGGCCCGCCTGGCCTACGCCCTGGAGAGCGCTGCCGGTCGGGTCGCCTCCGGACCCGCCGGGCTGTCTGAAACGCTCGCCGCCATCAAACGCGAGCTAAACCTCACCGTTCTCAACCTCTGCGACAGCGATGGGCGGCCGATTGCCGGCACCCACTCCGACCCGGCCCGGCGGATCCCGCTCGAACGCGACCCCGTGCTGCGCAAAGCCCTCGAGGGCCAAACGGCCTGGGGTACGGTGCTGCTCGAGCCGGAGCGCCTCAAGCTCGAAGGCGGGGCGGCGCTCCAGAATGCGGCCGTGGTTTTCGAAAAAGAGGGGGGCCGGGAACCGGTGGGCCGCTCGGCCCTGATGTGGTGGATCGCCCGCCCGATGACCGACGAAAACGGGCTGGTAACGGCGCTGATCTACGGCGGCCGGCTGCTGAACTTCAACTACGGTCTGGTCGACAACCTGCGCGATACCGTTTTCAGCGAGAAGGATTACCAGGGCAAGCCGCGCGGCACCGTGACCATTTTTTTGGACGAAATGCGCGTTGCCACCAATGTGCTCACTCAGCACAGCACCCGGGCGATCGGCACCCGGGTCTCGGAAACCGTCCGGGACACCGTCCTGGAAAAGGGCATGAACTACAGCGGCGAGGCGCTGGTCGTGGACGCCTGGTATCTCAGCGCCTACACACCCCTGCGGGACCCCTCCGGGAAGACGGTCGGGATGATCTACGTCGGGCTGCTGCGCGATCCCTACGACGACATCCAGGACCGCCTCATCACGCGCTTTCTCATTCCCGTGGCCGCCGTCGGGCTGATCGCCGTCTGCGCCGCCCTGTGGATCGTCAACCGGATCACCCGCCCCGTGCTCGCCCTGAGTCACTCCGCCTCGCGGCTCGCCACCGGCGACCTGGAGCATGTGGCCCCCATCCCGCACACCTACCGCGAGTTGAAACGCCTTGCCGGCGCCTTTGCGGAGATGCGGGCGGCCATCCGCAAACGCGACCAGGAGCTGCGCGCCCGCAACGAGGAGCTCAGCCTGGCCAACCGCCAGCTGGAGCAGTCCAACAAGAATTACATGCAGACCCTCGGCTTCGTGACGCACGAGTTGAAGGCCCCGCTCGCCGCGATCCAGATGCTGATCGCAACCATGGTGGACGGCTACCTCGGGCCGGTGTCGCCCCAGGTCTCCGACTTCTACACCCGCATCCAGCGCAATTGCGAAGAGCTCCAGGACATGGTGCGGGACTATCTGGACCTCTCCCGCCTGGAGCGCGGGGAGCTCGCCGCGGTGAAATCCCGCATCGACCTGACCAAGACAGTGGTCGAAATGGCCGTGGACCAGACGGCCCTGTTTTTCCGCTCCCGCAACATCACCCTCGGCGTGAGCTGCCCGGCCGAACTGCCGGTTACGGCCGATCCGGGACTGCTGCGCATCGCCCTCAACAACTTCCTCACCAATGCCGCCAAATACGGCCGGGAGAACGCCCCGGCGAGCCTGGCCGTGGCGGTGGAGACGGGTATCGTCACGATCAGCGTCCGGAACGAGGGCGCGGGGTTCCCGCGCGCCGAGGCGGAGCGTCTTTTCGATAAGTTCTACCGCGTGCGGGACGCAAACACCCACAGCAAGCGCGGCAGCGGCATCGGCCTGTTCACGGTGAGGCACATCGCCGAACTGCACGGCGGCCGGGCCTGGGCGGAGTCCGAGCCCGGCGCGTGGGCCGCCTTTCATTTCAGCTTCCCGATCGAGCCGCTCGCCGCCTGATCGCCGGGGGCCTCCGATCGAGCCGCCCGCCGGCCGCCGTCGGTTCACCGGACAGGGAAAACCCCGCACACCTGCCTGCCCGCATCCCGCCGGAAATTGGGGCCGCGGGTGCTCGCACGGCGCCCGGTGCTGAACGAAAAAGCAGTTGCGCCTGCCAGCAATTATGTGTACTAGCATCACCTGCGGCAGGCGTTGGGGACGGCGCTGGCTCGCCGCCGGTCCGATGCCGGCCGCGCACGGAATGGAACGGGGCGATCCCATGGTACCGGAATCCCAGGTCGGCAAGAAGCTGCGCGATTTGAAGCGGCGCCTCAAGCAGGAGAACCCGGTCCTCGAACATGTGGTCGACAGCTTCCGCGAGCTGGATCGAATCAGCCGCCGCCTCGGGCTGCTGGGGCGAAACGAATCCCATACCGACCGCACCTCCTGGTGGCCGCTGATCGCGGTGCTGGGGGTCTACTCCTCGGGCAAATCCAGCTTCATCAACCACTATCTCGGCTACCGGCTGCAGGCCGTGGGCAACCAGGCCGTGGACGACAAGTTCACGGTCATCTGCTTCGCCGACGAAAAATCGGTGCGTGTGCTGCCGGGGCTGGCGCTCGACGCCGACCCGCGCTTCCCCTTTTACCGCATGAGCCGGGCGATCGAAGAGGTCGCCCAGGGGGAGGGACGGCGGATCGACGCCTATCTTCAGCTCAAAACCTGCCCCAGCGAAAGCGTGCGCGGCCGAATCCTGATCGACTCCCCGGGGTTCGATGCCGACGCGCAGCGCACCGCCACCCTGCGGATCACCGACCACATCATCGACCTGTCCGACCTGGTGCTGGTGTTCTTCGACGCCCGCCACCCGGAGTCGGGCTCCATGCAGGACACCCTGGAGCATCTGGTGCGGCGCTCGGTCGGCCGCCCGGATTCCAGCAAGTTCCTCTACATCCTCAACCAGATCGACGCCACGGCCCAAGACGACAACGCCGAGGAGGTGTTCGCCTCCTGGCAGCGGGCCCTGGCCCAATCCGGGCTCACGGCGGGCCGCTGCTATGCCGTCTACATCCCGGAGCAGGCCCTGCCCATCGCGGATGCGGCCACCCGGGCGCGCATGGAAGGCAAGCGCGATGTTCACCTCAGCGCCATCTACCAGCGGATCGAACAGGTGGGCGTCGAGCGGGCCTATCGCATCGTGGGGATGCTGGAGCAGACCGCCCGCATGCTGGCGCAGGAGGCCGTGCCGCGGCTGCAGCGCTTTTTGTCGGAGTGGCGGCGGCTGACGCTCTGGGCGGACGGCGTTTTGCTGGGCGCCGTGCTGCTCCTGTTTTTCGCAGGCACCCTGCACGGCGGCTACTGGCAGGGCCTCCGGCTGCGCCTGCCGCCGTGGGAATCCCTCGCGCCGTACCCGGCGGTTCGGACCGCCCTGCTGGTCATCCTGGCCGCCGCCGCCGTCTATGTGCATTTCACGATCCGGCGCTGGGCGGCCGGGCGAATCGCGCGTCGGCTCACCTCGGGCGAGGCCGCAAACGGAGCGCTTTCAGGCACCCTGCAGGCCTTCCGCAAGAACAGCCGCTGGTTCCGGACCCTTTTACGGCGCCAACCGGCCGGGTGGGGCCGCCGCTCCGCCCGCAGCCTTGCGAAGGTGCTTGAGGACTCCCAGGCCTACGTGCAGAAACTGAACGACATGTACACCAACCCATCCGGCCGGGCGGACGCTGCGCCGGTGCGCGTGGAAGCGCCGCCGTGACGCCGGTGCGCGGGGAAAGCAGGAAAGGGCGAGTCGGCATGGCTGGAGCTGCCTGGAAAACCCATCACCCCACCGGGCCGATGCGGGTGATCGTCACAAAGGATCTGCCGGGGACGCGCTGGGTGGAGATCCTGGCCGCCGCCGGCTGCCGCGTGGAGGTCTGCACCTCCGAGGCGGTGCTGAGCCGGGCCGAGATCCGGTCCGCTTTCGGTGTTCGCTGCGACGGGGCCATCGGGCAGCTGACCGAGGAGTGGGGGGAGGAGCTGTTCTCGGCCCTCAAGGCGGCGGGAGGCCGGGCCTACAGCAACTACGCCGTGGGGTTCAACAACGTCGACCTGGCCGCCGCCACGCGCCACGGGATCCCGGTGGGCAACACGCCCGGCGTGCTCACGGAAACCACCGCGGAGATGGCGGTGGCGCTGACCTTTGCCGCCGCGCGGCGCGTGGGCGAGTCCGAGCGGTTCCTGCGCGCTGGGTGCTATAGCGCCTGGCTGCCCACCCTTTTTCTGGGCGAATTGCTCCGAGGAAAGACGCTGGGCCTCATCGGCGCCGGCCGCATCGGGGAGGCCTACGCGCGGATGATGATGGAGGGCCACAAGATGGAGGTCCTCTACTTCGACCTTCAGCGCAACGAGGCCCTCGAGCGCTACGCGGCGGACTACGGCCGCTTCCTGTTGGCCCACGGCCAACGGCCCGTGACTTGCCGGCGGGCGGCGCAGGTGGACGACCTGCTGCGGGCCGCCGACGTGGTCAGCATTCACACAGTCCTGGACGACTCCACCCGCCGCATGATCAATGCCGAGCGGCTGGCCCGGATGAAGCCCAATGCCGTCATGGTGAACACCAGCCGCGGGCCGGTGATCGACGAGGCGGCCCTTGTGGCGCACTGCCGGTCCCATCCGAATTTCCGCGCCGGGCTGGACGTGTTCGAGAACGAGCCGCAGCTGGCCCCCGGCCTGGCGGAGCTGGACAACGTCGTCATCGTTCCCCACATCGCCTCCGCCACCCGCTGGACCCGGGAGGGGATGGCCATTCTGGCGGCGGCCAACGTGGCGGGGCTATTGACCGGAAAGCCCGTGTGGAACCGGGCGGACATCATGCTTTTTCTGGGGGCCAACCCGCCACCGGCGGCACCAAGTGTTCTCAATGCCAGGGAGCTGGGGCTGGCCCTGTACGCGGAGTGACCACTGTTTCGGAATTATACGCTTCACGACCTGCCAACCGACAACACGAGGAGGAGCCGTCATGTCCGAGATCATGGAATACGTGAAAAACCGCGACCCGCAGGAGCGGGAGTTTCACCAGGCGGTGAGCGAAGTGATGGAGTCGGTCAAGCCGGTGCTGGACCGCAACCCGATTTATCGCAAGGCAAAGATACCTGAACGCCTGGTGGAGCCGGAGCGGGTGATCCTCTTCCGGGTGCCCTGGGTGGACGACCAGGGCACCATCCAGGTCAACCGGGGGTTCCGGATCCAGATGAACGGCGCCATCGGGCCTTACAAAGGCGGGCTGCGTTTCCATCCGTCGGTAAACCTGGGGATCCTGAAGTTTTTGGCCTTCGAACAGGTTTTCAAGAACGCCCTGACCACCCTGCCCATGGGCGGCGGAAAGGGGGGGTCGGATTTCAACCCCAAGGGCAAGTCCGACAACGAGGTCATGCATTTTTGCCACAACTTCATGATCGAGCTGTTCCGCCACATCGGTGCCGACACGGACGTGCCCGCCGGCGACATCGGGGTCGGGGCCCGGGAGATCGGGTTTCTTTTCGGAATGTTCAAGAAGCTGCGAAACGAGTTTTCAGGCGTTTTCACCGGCAAGGGGTTGAACTGGGGGGGCAGCCTGATCCGGCCCGAGGCAACCGGGTACGGTTCGGTCTACTTTGCGGCCGAGATGCTGGCCACCCGCAACCAGACCCTCGAAGGCAAGGTGTGCCTGGTGTCGGGCTCGGGCAACGTGGCCCAGTACACGGTTGAAAAGCTCCTGCAGATGGGCGCCACGCCCGTGACCCTCTCCGACTCCTCCGGCTACATCTACGATGAGGCGGGAATCACGCGGGAGAAGCTGGACTTCGTGATGCAGCTGAAAAACGTGCGCCGCGGCCGGATCAAGGAGTATGCGGAAAAATACGAGACGGCCGCATACCAGGACGCCGACCCGGCGGCCGATCACAACCCCCTCTGGGACCATAAGGCCGACTGCGCCTTCCCCAGCGCCACCCAGAATGAAATCAACGGCAACGACGCGCGCAACCTGGTTAAAAACGGCGTGAAGCTGGTCTGCGAAGGCGCCAACATGCCCACCGACCCCGACGGGGTCCACATCTTCCTGGAGAACAAGTTGCTCTACGGGCCGGGCAAGGCGGCCAACGCCGGCGGGGTGTCGGTCTCCGGGCTGGAGATGACCCAGAACAGCATGCGGCTCTCGTGGACCCGGGAGGAGGTCGATCAGCGGCTCAAGATGATCATGAAAAGCATCCACCAGTCCGCCCTGGACGCCGCGGCGGCCTACGGGCAGCCGGGCAACTATGTGGCCGGCGCCAACATCGCCGGTTTCCTCAAGGTGGTCGATGCCATGATGGATCAGGGGGTGGTGTAAAAAGAGGAACAACGAGGGCTGGGCCGGTGCCGTCTGCCGATCTTTTTTCTTGACAGGCTTCGGGCTCTAATCGATAAAAAGACATTTGCAAAAATTGCCGCACACGGGGTGGCCTTGAGAAAGGCCTGAGATTACACCCGTTGAACCTGATCTGGGTAATGCCAGCGTAGGGAAACGAGAAGGCGTGCGGCGCCGGCAGGCGCAAAAAAAATCGTTTCCCTCGTGGGGAACGATTTTTTTTTGGGGGGGGGTAAATGGATATAAAACCGGTAACGGCAGCAGAGCGCAACTTGGGCGGCCGGGATTTTTTCTGGCTCTGGGCCGGGGTGGCCATCTCGCTGGCCGAGATCTGGGCCGGCGGATTTCTGGCGCCGCTGGGTTTCTGGGCCGGGCTCTGGGCCATTCTACTGGGGCATTTCATCGGCAACACCCTCATGGGGCTCGGTGGAATCATCGGCTCCGAGCACGGAATCATGTCGATGGTCTCGATCCGGCCGGCCTTTGGGATTCGCGGGTCGAACTTCGCCGCGGTGCTCAACATCGTGCAGCTCATCGGCTGGGCCGCCATCATGCTGATCATCGGCGGCCGCGCCGGTGCTATGCTGGGGGCGCCCGCGGGCGGCCTGCTGGCAATGGACGGGTTCTGGGTGGTGGCCATCGGCCTCGTGACGCTGCTCTGGGCCCTGTGGACGGGCAAAGCCGTCTGGAAGCTGTTGCAAACCGTCTCGGTGTTGGCCCTTTTGGCCGTCATCGCCCTGATGACCTGGATTGCGTTCACCGGCCTCGTGCCGGCGCACGACAAGCCGGCCGCCGCGCCGCTGGCCTTCATGACGGCCCTGGACCTTGTCATCGCCATGCCGATCTCATGGATGCCGCTGGTGGCGGACTACGCGCGCTCCGCCCGCAGCACGCGCAGCGCTTTTTGGAACACATGGTGGGGTTATTTCATCGTCTCCTCCTGGATGTACGTCCTGGGCCTGCAGGTGACGCTTCTGACCGGCGCTGCGGACCCGGGCCAGGTGGTCCTGGAAACCATGGGGCGGGTCGGCTGGGCGGTCCCCGCCCTGGCGATGGTCGTGCTCTCCACCATCACCTCCGATTTCCCCGACGTCTATTCGGCCACCTGCTCCATGCTCAACATCTCCCGCAGGCTGAGCGCACGCACGGTCATGGGGCTGGCCGGCGCCCTCTCGATCCTGGTGGCGCTGGTCTTCCCGATGGAGCAGTACGAGAACTTCCTCTTCTTTATCGGGGCCATGTTTATCCCGCTCTTCGGGGTGGTGCTGACCGATTATTTTGTCCTGAGAGGGCGGAAGCTGGATGCGGGCGAGCTCTACCGGGAGGGGGGGCTCTATTGGTACCGGCGCGGGGTCAACCCCGTTGCGCTCGCGGCGTGGGCGGTGGGGTTTGCTGTTTATCAGGCGATCGCTTTACTGAAGCTGCCGGTCGGCGGCTCCATCCCATCGATGGTCGCGGCCGGGCTTCTCTACTGGGGCCTCTCTCGCAAGAGGATTCCTTGAAGCAGCGTCTTAGGTCGACCGGTTGAAGCTCGTCACAAGCTCGCAACTCAAATTCGCTCGGCAAATGTTGCCTGATTTTACTCTCCCCAACCAGAAACTGACCCAGAGACGTACAGGCTGTCAGTATAACAGCTTTCTTGGAAGGCGAGTTTACTGTAATATCTAAAACGTTTTGGCTCAGCCGCGCGGCTTTTATGCGTCGCCTGCAGCCGATTGTTGTGCCGCCAATTCCTTGATTCTCACTTCAACGACTTTGCCAATCCCGAACAGTGTGTCATGGTGGTTCTCGCAGAGAAGCCACTCAAATTGCTTTTGCACAATGTAGTATTCGAATCCATAGCACTCGCCAACAATTTGAGATACTGATTGCACGTTGGACTCGAAAACGGGAAAAAAAGGGAGTTGGTCGTCTTCGGCAATAAACCATACAAGTTCAGCTTTATCTGGAACCAGTGATGGAAGGATACGGAAAGCATCTTGCAGCTTGATTGCTGTGCTGGGTTTCCGGAAGTCCTCCCACCACCACCTGCAGTCTCCTGATGCAACGAAATGCGCCAAGGCTTCCCGAAAGACTTCCTCACCCTGGGATTCCGGCAGCTCACGACAAACAATAGTGGAATCCCCAAGTGTTGTTATTGCGTTTCTAATTTCTGTTTTGATGTTTTCCATATCTCAGTGGTCAGTGGGCACAACAATGATTAGATGGTTTCTTTATAAAACCCCTTGAATGACTTTTTGCAGTATAACAGAGAGTTAAGCGCTTAGATTGATCAAAGAGTTGTTAGCGTCACCGCCATCATGGCGACATCATCCGATGCCTGAGCGCCAGCCGTGAAAACATCGATTGCCTCGCGCATGCCCTGGATCACCTTTCGGACAGGTTTTCCCTTTAGATCGTTTAATGCGTAGATTGTGCGATCATTTCCGAACAACTCTTGGTCGGCATTCATCGCTTCGGTAACTCCGTCGGTATAAAGAAACAACATGTCCCCGGGCTCCAAGACTGTTTTGCAGGAGCGATAGGAGATCTCTTCGGTTATACCCATCAAAAGACTATGCTCAACTTTCAGAAACTCAAAATCCCTCTTACCAAGTGAGATCAGCGGCGGATTGTGTCCAGCGCTGATGTATTCCAAATGCCCAGTCTTCGTATTAAGGATTCCCATGAACAAGGTCACGAACATGCTTTCTTCGTTTCCGCTGCACAGCACGGCGTTGGCCTGGTGAAATACCTGATCGAGGGAAAAATTGCGTGCAGACTGTTGCCGAAGAACGTTCATAGTGTTTACCATGAAAAGCGCTGCCGGGACCCCCTTGCCCGATACATCGCCGATACAAAAACAGAGGTTTTTGTCTTGCAGAACGAAAAAGTCGAAAAAATCGCCAGCCACCATCCGTGCGGGTTTCATCGTAGCGTAAAGGCTCACATGCGCCATTTCGGGAAAAGGCGGAAAGGTCTTGGGCAGCATGTTGGCCTGAATATTATAGGCAATTCGCAATTCTCCTTCTACCCGCTCTTTCTCAAGCTGTTCCGCCCGGTTGCGCTCCGTGATATCTACCAGCATCCCGATCAATCCACCAGGTTTGCCGTCAGCAAGGGCAAAACCATCAACCGAGTAAAGCGTCATGTGTATCTGCCCATCTGCATAAACAATAGGCAGTTCATAGCTATATCGGCCTACCTCGCGAATGGCCCTCATGTCCTCTTCCTGAAAGCGTTGACGCTCGTCTAACGGCAGATAATCGAGGTCCAATACTGTTTTTCCGATCATGTAATCGCGTGTGGTACCAAATTCCCGCTCATAAGCTCGGTTACATCCAACAAACCGGCCCTCCACATCTTTGAAGAAGATCGGGTGGGGTATGGTGTCGATAAGTGTTTGCTGGAATTTCAATTGATTCGCCAATGCCTCCTTCTCCACCTGTTTGCGCTCGGATTCTGAGTGCTCCAGTTCTTGGATTCTCTTTTCTAAAGCAAAAATTTTTTCGAAAAGTTTGTGATCAGCCTTGGATGTGTCTTGCTTCTCGTACCTCATATTCGACCTGCCCCCGGTTTTTGAAACAAATATGAAGTTAGGGTTGAATCCTGTTGTATGTTTTTTTTCGTTGGTTATACATGTTTTCTTGAGATTTCGATATGACACAATATTACAATAAGTAGCACCTTGCAGATATGTCGGATGGCATTTCAGAATGTCCAACAATATATCAAATAGTAACCAACTATCTAACGCTAGATCGAGTCGATGCGATTATTAACCGTCAGTTATTAAAATAATTCACTAACAATTTTTGCCATTCACCGATAAATTCTTTGTATACCTTTTCACTGAATTTAGAAACAAACACTTCTCCATTTTTTGATAGAGAAAGATATTTGTATGTGCCCTGAATTTCCGTTTTGGCTGTTCCAAGTTCTACACACTTGACTGAAATTATACCAATTTTGGTTTTCGGTTCAATCTTGTAATATTGTACGAAATGGGAGGTGGAGTCATATTTCTTTACGATCCAAATTGCATTTGAACTTCCATGATCATGTTTTTTTGTCAAGAATACATAATCCTCAGACAGATCTGATGTTCCCATCACATTCTCGTAATCCCAACCTGGAACCCATTCCTTTTCGCCTTCAGGAGTGAACAATGGAAACAGCTTAGCGATAGGAACAAACATTGTAAACGCTTTGGTGTGGCTAATTGACTTCATGGCTATCACCCAATAAGGACAAGGTCGAGATCAAACCCGACCCGGGCCTCAAGATGCTCGGCAACTATGCCGTCGTGGAAAAGATGAAGGCCGAGTAAGGTGGTGGACTGCATTAGCGTAAATATAGCACGGGAAGTGTGTCATCTGCATGAAACTTAAACAGCGTGAGGTCGCTCGGAACCAACACTCGGCGCCAAATCGGCGGTCTGCTCCCAAGAAGGGTGGCCTTGAGCTGAAAGACGATTTCCGACTTCGCCATATTTGCCTCCTATCCAATCCCCATCCATGCCAGCCATCAATCGGAGATACTCATCTTCTTGCGAAGATCACTTCAAGCGATCCGGTCCAGCCGGACCTGACGGTCATACGATGCCGCCCGCCTCCGCCTCCAGCTCCGCCAGTTCCTGGTCGAATCCGGCGGACAACCCTTCATGCTCCCGGGTGGCGCGGTCGAGCGCGTCGAAGAGCCGGTCGACCTCCTTCTGGCCGGCGTGCAGGCGCTGGGCGATGTCGGCGATCACGGCCCCCTCGCGGTTTTCGGAAGCAGCCTGCATGGCCTGGGAAAGCGTGGCGGTTTCGGCATCCCGGCGCTCGATCTCCCTTTCCAGGCGCTTCATCTCCTCCTCCAGCGGCTTGAGCTTCCGCGTGCGCCTAGCGGCGATCTCCGAGCGCCGCCGGCGCAGCTCCTTGCGCGCGGCCTTGAGATTTTCGGCCGGTGCGCCGGCGGCGTCCGCTTCCGCCGCTGATGCCTGCTTTTCGTCCTGCCACCCACCCTTGTCGAGGAAGTCCTGGTAGCTGCCGTCAAAAAGCTCCACCCCGGTTTCCCGGAACACGATCAGCCGCTCGGCCAGCGCCTGCAGAAACATCTCGTTGTGGGTGACCAGCACCAGGGTGCCCTTGAAGGCGTCGAGGGCGGAGAGCAGCGCATCGCAGGATTCCATGTCGAGGTGGTTGGTGGGCTCGTCCAGGAGCAGCAGGTTCACGGGGGTGGCGATGATTTTCCCCAGCAGGACTCGGCTCTTCTCCCCTCCGGAGAGCACGGCGATCTTTTTCAGGGCCTCGTCGCCTGAAAACAGCATGGCTCCGCAGATGTCGCGGGCCTGCTGGCGGTCCACACCGGCGTCGGAATAGAGGATCTCCTCCTCGACGGTGCGGTTGGGGATGAGATGGCTCACGTTGGTCTGCTCGAAAAAGCCCCTGTCGACGGCCGGGTGGTAGAGCACCTCCCCGGTCTGCGGCGCAAGCGCGCCGGCCAGGATTTTGAGCAGGGTGGTTTTCCCCTTGCCGTTGGGCCCGACGATGCCGATGCGCTCCCCGGCCAGGACGGTAATCGACAAATCCGTGAACAGCGGCGGGTCCGGGGCGTAGGCAAAGCCGATGTTTTTCGCCTGAAGGGCGGACTTGCCGGGCAGCGGCTTTTCGCGGAAGGAAAACTCGAGCTCTTTCAGCTGCTCGAGCTTGTCTCTCTTCTGCATTTTCTGCAGGGTCTTGACGCGGGACTGAACCAGGCCGGCCAGGCGCGCCTTGGCCCGGAAGCGGGTGATGAAAAGCTCCACCTCTTTGCGGCGGCGCTCGTCGTTGAGACGGGTCTTTTCGTAGACCTCCTCATCCAGGGCGATCTGGCCATAGTAGGCATCGGTGGCGCCGGCGATCTTGCGCGCCTTCTGGCGGTGGATGCCCATCACGTGGGTGACCACCCGGTCCATGAAGCTGCGGTCGTGGGTGATGACCATCAGTTCCCGCGGCCAGGCCACCAGGAAGCGTTCGACCCAGCGGATGGAGGTGATGTCCAGGAAGTTGGTGGGCTCGTCGAGCAGGAGCAGGTCGGGCTCGGACACGAGTACCTTGGCGAGGTTGAGGCGTACCTGATAGCCCCCTGAGAACTCGGCCGGCGAACGGTCCATGTCCGTCTTGGCGAAGCCCAGGCCGGCCAGGATCTTTTCGGCCTTCCACACCTGGTCGCGGGCGTGGGGGGGGAGCGCGGAGACGGCTTCGTCTAGTATCGATTCACGTGTGAATTCGATCGTTTGGCGGACATGACCGATGCGGTAGTTCTTGGGGATGATGACAGCGCCCGAGTCCGGATGCTCCTCTGCGCTGATCAACCGAAAAAGGGTGGTCTTGCCGTGGCCGTTGCGCCCGACAAGGCCCAACCGCTCCCGGGGGTTGAGGGTGAAGGACATCTGGTCGAAAAGGGTCCGACCGCCATAGCTCTTGCTGAGGTTTTCGGCACGGATCATGTCGGGGGTCTCTGCAACGCTAAAACCGCCTCCGGGGTCAGCGGGGGGGCGGTTTCACGTCTTGACTTTGCCATGGGACTCAATCTATAGATATCAGCTTGATATATTCCGTAACATTGGCGGATCTGAACGAACGCATCAACTTTCCGAGCGTAATGGGATGCGTCCCATCGCCCGGATCGGGACCCCTCTATCACCGATGGCCGCACTTGTCACTCTGAGATCACCGATCGCCGCCGTGGGGCGGGAGGTGCTGGACTTCATCCGGCTCATGGGCCGAATGTTCCTTTTCTTCATGCAGGGGTTCCTACTGATCTTCCAGCCGCCGTTCCAGTTCGATAAAATACGACAACAGATCTACTTCATCGGCATGAAGTCCGTCTTCGTCATCTGCCTGACCGCCGCCTTCACCGGGCTGGTGCTCGGCCTGCAGGGCTATTACGCATTGGTGAAGTACGGATCTACCGCCGCGCTCGGCTCCGCCGTGGCCCTTTCCCTGGTGCGCGAAATGGGACCGGTGCTCACCGCCATCATGGTGATCGCCCGGGCCGGCTCCTCCATGGCGGCGGAAATAGGCATCATGCGGGTTTCGGAGCAGATCGACGCGCTGGAAACCATGGATATCAACCCGATGCGCTTTCTCATCAGCCCCCGCATCGCCGCCGCCCTGATCTGCTTTCCCCTGCTCACGGCGCTCTTCGATGTCGTCGGGCTTTACGGCGGATACCTGTCGGGATCGGTCCTGCTCGGTCTCAACCCGACATTTTACTTCGCACGCGCCCAATCGAGCGTCGAGATGAGCGACATCTTGGGCGGGTTCGTCAAGTCCATCGTCTTTGCCATGGTGGTGCTCACCGTGTGCTGTTTTCAAGGCTACTACACACACACGCGTGCGGAGTACGGCGCGAAGGGGGTCAGCATGTCCACGACGCGCGCGGTCGTCATCTCGTGCGTCCTGGTCCTGGTCACCGACTATGTGCTGACCACCTTTCTGCTCTGAGAAAGGTTGGGGCAATGGCCGATCACCCGTTAATCCAACTGCAGGATGTCGCGAAATCGCTGGGGGCCCAGCGGGTGCTCGACGGGGTCAACCTGAGCCTGCACCGGGGAGAGATCACCGCCATCATCGGCAAGAGCGGCTCGGGCAAGAGTGTGCTGCTGAAGCATATTATCGGGCTGATCGAGCCCGACGGGGGGGAGATCCTCTTCGACGGCAAACCGCGATCCGCCATGAATGCATCCGAGCGCAGTGCGGCGAAGCGTAAATTCTCATACGTTTTTCAGGACACCGCGCTATTCGATTTTCTGAACGTGTTCGAAAACATCGCCTTGCCGCTGACCGAGCGGCGCGTTATGCCCAAATCGGACGTGGCCGAGCGGGTGCGCGCCAAGCTCTCCCAGCTCGACCTGCACGATGTCGAAACCAAGTACCCGTCGCAATTGTCCGGCGGCATGAAAAAGCGCGTGGCGCTTGCCCGGGCCCTGATCACCGAACCCGAAATCGTGCTCTTCGATGAGCCGACCACGGGGCTGGACCCGATCCGCAAGAACGCGGTGCACAGCATGATCCTGGACTACCAGCGGCGCTTCGGCTTCACCGGAGTGGTGGTGAGCCACGAGATCCCTGACATTTTTTTCATCGCCCAGCGCGTGGCCATGATCGACGAGGGGCGCATCCTCATCGAAGGCACCCCCGAGGAGGTCCAGTCCTCCTCCAGCCGGGAGGTCCGCAACTTCATCGAAGGGCTCGAAACACCGCACGACGATCTGACCGGGATCGACTCTGCGGCCATCGGGCAGACGCGGCTGCTGCAGGAGATGAGCCGGTTGCAGCGCTTCAGCATCCCGTTTTCGGTTGTGCTGCTGGTGGTCGAGAGCGTCGACGGCGTGGACCGGATTGCGGGCCACATGGCCGGCCAGGCCCTCTTCAGGGCGTTTGCCGGCCATGTGATCCAGAACACATACATCACCGACACCTGTTTTCGCCAAGCCATCAACAAGATCATGGTGGTGCTGCCGGACACCGCCGAGACGCAGGCCCGGGATTTTTGCCGCAAGCTGGCGCGGACCCTGAACAGCCACATCAAGCGCAGTGCCGGTGAAGCGCTCAAGGGGTTCGGTTTCACCGTGAGCGCCGGGGTCGCCCAGGCAAGCATCGACAGCAGCCTGCAGGAGTTGATCTCCGAGGCGGAGCAGAGCAAAACGGTATTCTACAAAAGTCGGGAGGCCTCATGAAACAATCGTCGGTCGAGCTGGGAGTCGGTATTTTCGTCTTGCTCGGGGTGTTGTGCATCGGCTATCTCACACTGCGTTTGGGCGAGGTGCAGGTGCTGGGCGACAAGCACTACACCCTCAATGCGCGCTTCAAGGCGGTGACCGGGCTCAGGACCGGTGCCCAGATCGAAATCGCCGGTGTTCAGGTGGGGCAGGTGGACGCCATCACCCTGGAGCCGAAGGACCTGGTGGCGATGGTGCGCCTCAAGATCCGGGAGGGGATCCTGCTGCAGGACGATTCCATCGCCTCGGTCAAGACGGCCGGGCTGCTGGGGGACAAGTTCATCCAGCTCTCCCCCGGGGGGTCGGACACCCTCCTGAAGCCCGGCGACCTGATCGTGGAGACCGAGCCCGCGCTTGATATCGAGTCCCTGATCAGCAAATACGCGTTCGGCAAGGTTAATTAAAAAACCCGCGCCGGTCACGGCTGATCGGCTCCGCGCTGCCGTCGCATTCGAACCGCATCACTCCGCAGGAGGCGATATGTCCGAAGAGAAAGAAAAGGGATTTGTGGTCAAAGATCGTCGCATGTTTTCCGAGGAAGGCCGGCCGGAAGAGGCGCCGCGTGCCGAGCCTGCGCAAAAGGATGCAACGGCGGACGCCGAACCCAAAGGCGGGCAGGCCCAGGCGCCGCTGCCGAAGATCAATTTCCCCACTTTCGTGGCCTCGTTGAACGCCTCCGCCCTGGTCCACCTGGGCGTGATCGAGGATCCGGTATCCGGCACGGCGGAGAAAAACCTGCCCATGGCGAAACAGACCATCGATATCCTGAGCATGCTCCAGGAGAAGACCTCCGGCAACCTGACCACGGACGAGGAGGCGATGCTGAAGAGCATCCTCTACGACTTGCGGATCCTCTACGTTAAGGAAAAAGGGTGATGATCGGGGCCGCTCCGCGGCACCGGCGATGATGGTTCGGATTTTATCCCCCGCCAAGATCAATCTGTTTTTGCGCATAACCGGCCGGCGTGCCGACGGTTATCACAACCTGCTGTCGCTCATGTGCCGCGTCAGCCTGTTTGACGAGATCCGCCTGCGGCCGGCTTCGGACCACATCCGACTGGAGTGTTCGGACCCCTGCCTGCCCCGCGACGAGTCGAACCTTGCGGTGCGTGCGGCGGTTTTGTTTTTCGAGGCCTTGGGCCGCGCCGGAGGGGTCGCGATCACCCTCGAAAAGCGCATTCCCGTCTCAGCCGGCCTGGGCGGGGGCAGCAGTAATGCGGCCAGCGTCCTGATGGGCCTCAACCACGCGAGCGGTCTCCCCTTCTCCCCCGCATGCCTGAGGCGGCTCGCCCGCCGCCTCGGAGCCGACGTGCCTTTTTTCATCTGCGAGACGCCGGCGCTGGTCTCCGGAATCGGCGAAATTCTCGAGCCCTTCCCGAACCTGCCGATGTTCCACATAATTTTGATTTGCCCGCCATTTGCCGTGTCCACTGCGGAGGTCTATCGCCGGTTTAATTTGAGATTGACAAATTGCGCAAAACAACTTACAAAAGCTCGTTTTAAAAAGGAAGGTTTCGATCCGAAGCGGCATCTGTGCAACGACTTGGAAACGGTGACGCTGGGGCTGCACCCGGAGATCATCGCCGTCAAGCGCCAATTGCTCGGCCACGGGGCGCTGGGGGCGCTCATGACCGGAAGCGGTGGTGGTGTTTTCGGCCTGTTCGGTAATGCGGGCGATGCAGGCCAGGCGGCGGGCTCGCTGGTGTTGCCGGACGGCTGGCGCGTTTTTCCAGCCGAGATGCTGACCGGGCCGGTTGCGCTGGTCCAGGACGCTTAGTCCGATCCCGACCCTGGGTGCCATGCCATGGGGGGCCGCCAACGGGCGCGGTTGCCAAAGTGCTCAATTTGGGGCGTCGTCAAGTGGTAAGACACAGGACTTTGGTTCCTGCACTCGGAGGTTCGAATCCTCCCGCCCCAGCCATTTGCGGAAGGCTTTCCGGCCATGACGCGGCGGTTGCCTTCCGGTGACGAGGGCACCCCTGCGGCAGGGGGCGAACTACCGGCTGAAAGCAGACCCAATCGAACAAGTGATGGTGGCAAAATGGACGACAACGGCATTTTCGTGTTTGCGGGTAACTCGAACCCGGCCCTGGCCAAGAAGATCTGCGAATACCTGAACTTGACCCTCGGCGGCGCCAAGGTGACCACCTTTAGCGACGGCGAAATCCAGATCGAGATCCACGAGAACGTGCGTTCCAAGGACATTTTCGTCGTCCAATCCACCTGCGCGCCGGTCAACGACACCCTGGTGGAGCTGCTGCTGATGATCGACGCCTTCAAGCGTTCTTCGGCCCGGCGCATCACGGCCGTGATTCCCTATTACGGCTACTCCCGTCAGGACAAGAAAGTCGCCCCGCGGGTTCCGATCAGCGCCAAACTGGTGGCGGACATGCTGACGATGGCCGGCGCCAACCGGGTCATCACCATGGACCTGCATGCCGGCCAGATCCAGGGCTTTTTCAACATCCCGGTCGACAACCTGTTCAGCGCCCCCGTGCTGATCCGATACATTCGCAGCCATTTCGACCACAACCTGGCCATCGTGTCGCCCGACGCGGGCGGTGTGGAGCGTGCCCGGGCCTTTGCCAAACGCCTGGACGCGGACCTGGCGATCATCGACAAACGCCGCTCCGCGCCGAATCAAGCCAAGGCCATGGCCGTCATCGGCAACGTGAGCGGCAAGGTGGCGGTGATCTTGGACGACATGGTGGACACGGCCGGCACGCTCGTGGAGGCGGCCGAGGCGCTGTCGCGGGAGGGGGCGCAGGAAATTCACGCCTGCTGTGCCCACGCGGTGCTCTCCGGCCCGGCGGTGGACCGCATACAGGGATCGGCGCTGAAGAGCGTGGTGGTCACCGACACCATCCCCTTGAAATCGCATGCCGAATCGTGCAAGAAGATCCATGTGTTGTCGATCGCCGACTTGGTGGGAGAGGCGATCATCCGAAGCTATCACGGTGACTCGGTCACCTCGCTGTTCATTTGAACGCGCCTGCGCGCGTGGTTGATTTAATCCGTCAAGGAGGGTTTCCTTTTGAAACAGTTTGAACTGAACACAACCATTCGGACAACGGTGGGCAACGGGCCGGCGCGCCGTCTGAGGCAGCAGGGCTTGATTCCCGCCGTGCTTTACGGACCGGCCACCGCACCGGTCAAGCTGACCGTCAACGGCAGGGATTTCGAGAATGCCGTCAAGAAAGGCAACGTCCGGCGGACGATATTCGCCCTCGCCATGCAGGACGGCGGCAGCGCCGCCAAGACCGCCATCATCAAGGAGCTCCAGCAGAACCCGGTGAACGGGCAGTTTCTGCACGTCGATTTCTACGAGATCGCCATGGACCGCAAGCTGCGGGTCAAGATCCCCGTGGTGACCCGGGGCAAGGCCAAGGGGGAGGAGTTCGGCGGCATGCTGCAGATCATCGAACGCGAGATCGAGGTGCTCTGCCTGCCGCGCGAGATCCCCGAGGCCCTGGAAGTGGATGTGACGGAGCTGGGGGTGGGCGGCACCCTGCACGTGAATGACATTGCGCTCCCGGCGGGCGTCGAGCTGCCGCCGGGGGACAATTACACCGTGTTCACCGTCGTCAGCCAGAAGGCGGAAGCGGCCCCGGCCGAAGCGGCGGCAGAGCCCGCCGAGGGCGAAGCGGCCGAACCGGCGGCGGAGGCCGAGAAGGCCGCTGACTGATCGGCCGGACCGGCCTGCGGCGTCCTGCCCCCGGGGAGCGGACACAGGCATGGATGCGAATCGTAGCGGTCCGCCGGACGGGCGGTTGCGGCTGGTGGTCGGCCTCGGCAACCCCGGCCCGCATTACAGCGCGACGCGCCACAACATCGGGTTCCGGGTGGTCGACCGGCTCGCGGACGAGTTTGCCATCGACATCGGCCGGCGGAAATTCGAAGCGGAATTCGGCCGAGGGCGCCTGGGGCCGGTCGAAGTGGTCCTGGCGAAGCCCGTGGCCTTCATGAACCGCAGCGGGTCGCCGGTGCGCCAGCTCTCTGATTTTTTCAAGATATCCAGCCAGGATATGCTGGTTATCCACGATGATATCGATCTGGCTTTCGGTCGCATAAAAATCAAAGAGAAAGGAGGGCACGGCGGGCACAACGGCATACGGTCGGTGATCGACGCCTTCGGTAGCGGGGCCTTCACGCGCCTGCGGCTGGGCATCGGGCGCTCCGGAACCGGACAGGATGCGGCAGCCTATGTGTTGGATCGGTTTGGACGGGAGGAAACCGCCATGCTGCCCCAAGTCATCCAGCGGGCCCGGGATGCCGTCGTCACCATCCTTGTGCAGGGGACGAAGGTGGGAATGAACCAGTTCAACGTCAATCCAGCTACCCTTAACGCGTTTCACTCATGACTTCAGGGAGGAGAGGATGAATTATCTACCGTTGGTGTGTACACTGATTGGGGTGGTCGGGGTGCTCTACGCCATCATCGTGGCCGGGATGGTCAAAAGCGCCCCCGCGGGAAATGAGCGTATGCAGCAGATCTCCGGCGCCATCAAGGAAGGCGCCATCGCCTACCTGAATCGGCAGGGCAAAAGCATGGGCATTGCCGGGATCGTCATTTTCATCATCATCGCCGTCACGATGAAATTCTCGACGGCCATCGGGTTCCTCGTCGGCGCTGTGGCTTCCTACCTGGCCGGCTACATCGGGATGCGTGTCTCCGTCGTGGCGAACGTGCGTGTGGCCGAGGCGGCGCGCAAGGGCCTGAATGCGGCCCTGCAGCTCGCCTTCCGGGGCGGCTCGGTGACCGGCATGATCGTGGCCGGCTTGGCCCTGACCGCGGTGGCTGGATATTACTCGATCCTGATCAACATGGGCGTCTCCAGCCGTGATGCGGTCGTGGCCCTGGTGGCTCTGGGCTTCGGCGGCAGCCTGATCTCGATTTTCGCGCGGCTGGGCGGCGGCATCTTCACCAAGGGTGCGGACGTCGGCGCCGACCTGGTGGGCAAGGTCGAAGCCGGCATCCCCGAGGACGACCCGCGCAACCCGGCGGTGATCGCCGACAACGTGGGCGACAACGTCGGAGACTGCGCCGGCATGGCGGCCGATCTGTTCGAGACCTACGCCGTCACGGCGGTCGCGGCCATGCTGCTCGGAAACCTGCTCTTCCCCAAGGTCGCCATCGCCACCGAGTTCCCGCTGGTGCTGGGCGCCATCTCCATCATCGCCTCGATCATCGCCGTGTTTTTCGTGCGCCTGGGCAAAAACGAGTACATCATGGGCGCCCTTTACAAGGGGATGTTCGGCAGCGCCATCATCGCGGCCGTGGCCTTCTTCTTCGCCACCCAGACCTACATGGTCGGCCTGCCTTACTCCACCCTCAACATCTACCTGGCAACCCTGGTCGGCCTCGTCCTGACCGTGGTCATCGTCATCATCACCGAATACTACACCGGCAAGTACGGCCCCGTGAAAAGTGTGGCCCAGGCCTCCAGCACCGGGCACGGCACCAACATCATCGCCGTACTGGGCGTCAGCATGCAGTCCACCGCCGCGCCGGTCCTGGTGATCTGCCTGGCGATCGGGCTGTCCCATTACTTCGCCGGGCTCTACGGGATCGCCATGGCGGCCATGTCCATGCTCTCCATGACCGGCATGGTCATCGCCATCGACGCCTACGGCCCGATCACCGACAACGCCGGCGGCATCGCCGAGATGGCCGAGATGGAAGACAGCGTCCGGGCCGTGACCGACCCGCTGGACGCCGTCGGCAACACCACCAAGGCCGTCACCAAGGGCTATGCCATCGGTTCGGCCGGCCTGGCCGCCCTGGTGCTCTTTGCCGCCTACACCCAGGAGTTCGCCCTGCTCGGCGGCGCCGGGGAGCTTCGCTTTGACCTGAGCGACGTCAAGGTCATCATCGGGCTGTTCATCGGTGGCCTGCTGCCCTACCTGTTCGCCTCGATCGCCATGATGGCGGTCGGGAAGGCGGGCGGCGCGGTCGTCGAGGAAGTGCGGCGGCAGTTCCGCGAAATCCCCGGCATTATGGAGGGGACCGGCAAACCCGACTACGCGGCCTGCGTGGACATCGTCACCAAGTTCGCGTTGAAAGAGATGATGATCCCGGCCCTCCTGCCGGTCGTGGCCCCGATCATCGTCGGCCTGCTTCTGGGCAAGATCGCCCTGGGCGGGCTTCTGATCGGCAGCATCGTCACTGGTCTGTTCGTCGCCATTTCGATGACCACCGGCGGCGCGGCCTGGGACAATGCCAAGAAATACATTGAAGACGGCCACCTGGGCGGCAAGGGCAGCGATGCGCACAAGGCGGCCGTCACCGGCGACACCGTCGGCGACCCCTACAAGGACACCGCCGGTCCGGCCGTGAACCCGATGATCAAAATCCTGAACGTTGTCGCGCTGTTGATGGTGCCATTCCTGATGTAGCCCGGCACCTGAGACACTGCAGGATCGAAACGGCCGGCGCCGCGAGGCGCCGGCCGTTTTTGCGGTGCGCTCAGCATGGGCGCTGTTCTGGAGGCTTCGATGGCGGCTGTTGACGGCTGATGGCGCTTGTGGTATATAGATTCAGCTTGGAGGGGCTGAATTCCCATGAGTTCCGCTAGGAAACCATCCGTTGCAAAGCGTGGTAACGTGGCCGGCAAGACGCCCAAAAAAGCATCGGTGCGGCCCAATTCCAAAACCGGAAAATTGCGGACTGCCGCCCCCGCCCCTGAAAAGGGGAAGGCTGTTTTCGGCAAAACCCCCAACGTCGTCGCGGCGCCTAAGGCCAAAATCCAAAAACTCCGCATCGGCGGCCTCGCTGCCAAAAAAGGCGGCACCGTGGTCGGCAAACTGCCCAGCCTGGTCCCGGCGGCGCCCAAGGCAAAAATCCGGAAGTTCCGCATCGGCGACCTCGCCGTTTACCCGGCGCACGGCGTCGGGCAGATTCTGGCCATCGAGAGCCGGGTCGTCAACGGAGAAACCCACGAATTCTACATCCTGAGGGTTCTGGAAAACGGGATGGTCATCATGATCCCGATCGGGAATGTGGAATCCGTCGGGCTGCGCTGCCTGATCGATGCCAAGGAGGTCCCCAAGGTCTACGCCGTCATGAAGACCAAGCGCGAGCTGCTGGCCGACAACCAGACTTGGAACCGCCGCTATCGTGAATACATGGAAAAAATCAAAACCGGCTCGCTCTACGACGTGGCCGAGGTGTTTCGAGATCTATTCCGCCTCAAACTCACCAAAGACCTCTCCTTCGGGGAGCGCAAGCTCTACGACACGGCCCAGATCCTGCTGGTGAAGGAGCTGTCGCGGGCCAAGAAGACCGA
>JAWOHH010000089.1:0-10854 GCA_046496215.1 Desulfobacterales bacterium | reverse complement strand
CCGGCAAACTGTTTCGGCCGCCCCTGAACCGGCAGATCGGACACGGAAAGCGAAAGCGCATTGGAGGGCACAATCACTTTTTTAGATGGCTTCCCTGATATTGGATATGGTCTGCTCCCGCGTATCGCCTTCACTGATGCAACCCGGCAAGCTGGGAACGTAGGCCGTATAGCCCCCATCATCACTGGGCTCGATAACAACTTTCAATTTCATTTTTTTCTCCTCAATCTTAGGCTGCTGCTGCAAAGCTTATTTTCAACCTAACACAGCCGATTGCCGTGTAAATGAGTGCGCAGCGTTGGCATGCATTCCTGTTCAGGCGGCGATGGTGTATGTCGATGGGCATGCGGTTGAGCACCAGCTCTTTTAGGCCGAACAATTTGATTTCATATTCGATGTGGGCCTATAATGACGACAATGAAGCCCCCTCACCCATCAGATGTGTTCCGCCGGAAGCTCGAGAGCTTATGCCGCAGGTTTCGGGTTCAGCTTTTTTACGTTTTCGGCAGCAGGGCCAAGGAAGCTCGACGCATCGCGGAGGGCGCTGGCAACCTGGACCCGGGCAATCCGTCTGATTTGGACGTTGCGGTGGACTCCAACGGTCCCACGCCGCTTTCTGCGCGTGAAAAGGCAGAGTTCGCCATCGAGATTGAGGATTTATTCGGCTCCAACCGCGTGGACCTGGTTCTTCTGCGCGACGCCGACCCCTTTATGGCGGTGAACATCATCCGTGGTGAACGGCTCTTTTGCGTCGACGAAACCGCTGCGGATGAATTGGAACTGCTTATCCTGCGGCGGGCGGGAGATCTGGAGCGATTTGAGCGCCAGCGAATACGATCCATCCTATCCCTCAAAGAACCGTTGGAGGTCTGATGGCGGGCGGCAAGGCAAACCGGAAGATAATCGCCGATCGACTCGATTTTATCATGCGCATGGTCGCCGACATCCGCGCGCTTCCCTTGGAGAGCCTGGAGCAGTTCGCCCAGGACCGACGCAATTTCGGAGCGGCTGAATCCTGCCTGCGGCGATCGCTCGAGGCCCTGCTCGATTTAGGACGACATATCTTGGCGAAGGTCTTCGGGCAGGCGGTGACCGAATACAAGAAAATCGCTGACGAGTTGGAATTGCAGGGCGTTCTATCTCATGAGCACGCCCGAAAACTTAGGATTTTGGCAGGTTACAGAAACCGTATCGTTCACTTTTATCACGAAGTTTCCTTCAACGAGGTTTACCAGATCTGTACTCTCGAACTTGACGATCTGCAGACGATCCGAGAGGCCCTCATCGCCTGGATCAAGGCCAATCCTCAGTGCATCGATGATACCTTGTGACCGATCGCGGTATGTTCCCACCGGGAAACGGTCGGCTCTTTCAGCATTGCGACCTGTGGGGCTGGAAATCCAGCAGCGGAACGTCTGCGGTGCCGCTGCCGGCCGCCTACGTCTGCTCGGGGCTGTCATACTAAATGGACGCTCTCACGATTTAATTTTAAAAATGACGGCATTTTAAATCATGGGTATGAATTTCAAGGTGGTGCTGAAAAGTCTGCTCGAGCGGCTCTCGGCGGCGGGGGTTGAGGCTGCTCTTTCAGGCGGCTTGGCGCTTAGCACGATGGGTATTTTTCGGTTCACAAAGGACGTTGACTTCGTGATCCCGGAGGAGAGCCTAGAGGCCGTCGATCGCATCATGGCGGAACTCGGCTACGAGAAGCAGGCTTTCAGCAGCCAGGAGATCGTGTCCTATTTTTCGCCGTTAAAGGTGTTTGGCCAGGTTGACTTTCTTGTGGCTCGCAGAAAGTACAGCCGGGCCATGTTGCAGCGGGCGCACAACCTGCCGGTGCTGGATGGGGAGTTGACGGTAAAGGCCCTGCTGCCCGAGGATTTGATCGGGTTGAAAATCCAAGCTATTGCGAACGATCCCCAAAATCGATACTCAGTTGACGCGCCGGACATCCAACAGCTGCTCAAACTGCAACGAAGCCGCATGGACATGGGCCTCGTACGGGAGTATTTCCGCGTCTTTGACAGGGAGAAACTGCTAGATGAGTGGCTCCATAATCTTGAGTGAGGAAGAAAAGCGCGAAATGCTGATCGATGCCCGCGATCCGGAACGCAGGGCGGTCTTCGCGGCTGCCCGGAAGATCAGCCAAGAGGGGAGCCTCGACGACTACATCGATTTTTTGTCTGAAAACATGGCGCTCGTCCCTTCATCGACCCCACGGAAGCACGTGACGAAAGACTTTCGGCTATAGACACTGACCGCCTTGACGAAGCCTTCTTTACTGATCACTGGGGATATGAAGGGTGGCGGCCGCAGCCCAGCATCAATCGGCCCCGGGCAGGTTTGAGCAGGCAGAGGCCAGACGGGCGACGGCAGCCAGGTACTCCCCGAACCCATGAAGAAAGAGGTTGTTGTGGTCGGCGCCCTTGATGCGGAGAAGTTGTTTGCCGGCCGAGGGGCAGGCATCGAACAGCGCCTGGCCGTCTGAGAAGGGGATGATGTTGTCGAACTCGCCGTGGATCACCAGCAGCGGCTTTTGCCAGCGGCCGATTTTTTCGATGTGCCGAAAAGTCGTCTCCTCCTCTTCTCGAAAGCCGATTGCTGCCGGGTCGACCCCTAAACGCCTTAGCAGAGGCGCCACGTAGGCGAACCCGCTCTCTATGATCAGGCCCGAGACGCTGTTGGGATGGGCGTGGGCGAGTTCAATCGCGGATGCACTTCCGAGAGAGCGGCCCATGACGATGAGCGGGCCCTTAAAACCATGCCGATCCAACCACCCGGTCACATGCGAGAGGACCGCGTGGCAGTCGCGCATCATGGCCGTTGTTGTGGGGGTGCCGGTGGAGCAGCCGTAACCACGGTAGTCGGCGGCCAGGAAGTTGATGCCGACGCGGTTGTAGAGAGGCCCGAGATCGTCGTAGTTTGCCGCGATTTCACCGTTGCCGTGGAAAAAGAAAATGTTCGGATGGCTGCGATCTGCTATGTGAAGTCGAAGGCCGATCAAAACCCCGTCATCGACTGGTGCCAGAAGATCGGTGACGCCGGGGACCCGCGCGGAGCTCTCATCGGACATCGACTTTGGTCCGCTGCAATCCCTCCGGGGATGGAATAAAAACATCAATACCTCGGGCCGGTCAAGGAGGGAAGTATCGGTTCTCATATATCGGTTTCCTAAAAACCTATATAAGGGACGCTCTCAACATTTAAATATTCAAGCAAGAGTGTGGCCGATTTTCTGTGCCAGAACCTCTCCCCTGGCAACCGACTGGCTGACGGCGGTTGGTGAAATTCCCAGCCGCTGCGCGAGGGATGACATGCTCACCCCGACGTGCCTTGCTGCCCAGTAGCAGAGCAGGCTGCGCGCTGTCACGGTGCTGCGATGCTTGCCGGCGGCCCAAACAGCCTCCACCGGCATCCCCATAAGGGTTGCGACTCTTTGAGCGACCTTGTCTACATCAAGGCCCATGGCCCTTAAATGATATTTTTTCTGGAGGTTTTCGTTTGCGGCTCTGAGAACCTCCTCCACATAATCCCCGTCGCCGAGGATGCGCTCATCTCCCTTCATGGATGCTTTCTGCCGTCGTTGCTTTTTGACCTCCTCCCAGCCGCCAAGGCTGCGAATCAGCCCCCCACCGGTCAACTCCGGCCGCCGGCCCTGTTCGATCCCTTCGCACAGGAATATGCGGTAGTCTCCGCGTGCCGATCGCTTGCGTCGGCCGAACCGGTCTAAAATCGAATCGGCATCCTGCCAATCCGCTTTTCGATGGCCCATGAGCACGCTATGGCCGCTGTAGGGGTACTGATCAAGAGCCTCGATACTGTCGACAAGCTTGGCGCGCAGCGGATTCAAATGGATGTAGCGCACCAGTTCCAGCAAATACGTCTCCTCCTGGCACAAAATGGACTTGTAGCGATTCTGGAAAAGGTGTCCGCAACGACGGTGGCGGTGGTTGTAGACGACGGCATACCCTGTGAGAAGGCGGCGCATCAGTCCGGAGACCGGGGACACACCGGTGCGCAGCAGCAGGTGGAAGTGGTTGGGCATGAGCGCCCACGCATAGCAGGCCGTTTGCGTCTCCGATAAAAGCGCTCCCAGCCGCTCGAGGAATCGATCCCGATCCAGATCGTCCCGGAAGATCAGATTGCGGTCGATCCCGCGGCCGATGATGTGGTGAAGGGCTCCGGACGCATCGATGCGTGATTTTCGCGGCATGACGTGATACATAAAGAAGCGAGAAAACAATGTCAAGTTGAAATATTGAGAGCGTCCCCTATAGAGGATTCAATCCGATGGAGCTTAACCCACTGAAGGCCATCTCGCCGGTGGACGGCCGCTACCGCCGCCAGACCGCCCGGCTGGCCGACTATTTTTCCGAAGGCGCCCTGATCAAGTACCGGATCCAGATCGAGGTGGAGTATTTCATCGCGCTTTGCGAGCTGCCGCTGCCCCCGCTCAGAGGGTTCGATGCGGGGCGGTTTGAGACGCTGCGGGGGTTATACCGGAACTTTTCACAGCAGGTGGCGCAGCGGGCCAAGGACGTCGAGCGGATCACCAACCACGACGTCAAGGCCGTGGAGTACGTTCTCAAGGAGGAGTTCGAAGCGCTGGGCTTGAAAGAGTTCAAGGAGTACATCCACTTCGGACTGACCTCCCAGGACATCAACAACACCGCGCTACCGCTCTCGATGAAGGAGGCCTGGCGGGATGTTTTGGAGCCGGAACTCACCGGTGTGGTCGACGAGTTGGAGGAGAAGGCCCGCGCCTGGAAGGCGGTCCCGATGCTGGCGCGCACCCACGGCCAGCCGGCATCGCCCACGAGCCTGGGCAAGGAGCTCTTCGTTTTCGTCGAACGGTTGAAGACCCAGCTGGCGCAGATGCTGGGCGTGCCGTTTTCGGCCAAGTTCGGGGGTGCAACCGGTAACTTCAACGCCCATGCGGCCGCCTTCCCGCAAATCGACTGGCCGGCGTTCGCCGATCGGCTGGTCAACGAGGTCCTGGGCCTCTCGCGGTCGCGCACGACGACTCAGATCGAGCACTACGACAACCTGGCCGCCTTCTGCGACAACCTGCGCCGGATCAACACGATTCTGATCGACCTCAACCGGGACATCTGGACCTACGTCTCGATGGACTACTTCAAGCAGAAGATCAAGGCCGGCGAGGTCGGCTCCTCCACCATGCCCCACAAGGTGAACCCCATCGACTTCGAGAACTCCGAGGGGAACCTGGGAGTGGCCAACGCCCTGCTCGAGCACCTGGCCGCGAAGCTGCCCGTCTCCCGACTGCAGCGGGACCTCACCGACTCCACAGTGACCCGCAACGTCGGGGTGCCGCTTGCCCACACCCTGATTGCGCTAAAATCCCTGCGGAAGGGCCTTGGCAAGCTGATCCTCAACGAGGAGGCCATCCGCTTCGACCTCGAAGCGAACTGGGCGGTCGTGACGGAGGCGATCCAAACCATCCTGCGCCGGGAGGGCTACCCCCGGCCCTACGAGGCGCTAAAGGACTTTACCCGGACGCACGCGAAGATCGACCGGAAGAATATCGCAGACTTCATCGAGTCGCTGGATGTCTCCCGGCCGGTCAAGGACGAGCTGCTAAAGATCACACCGGAGAACTACATAGGGATTATTTCCTTCTGACGATCGCGCAGGGTTTGCGGCGGCCCGAACTCGAATTTGCGGCCTTGGAGGGTCTTTACCGAAGCGGCGGCCTGTGCGTTTGCATAGGGGGCGGCGTTCTTTCGTGGCTTCACGCCAGCAGCGCCGCCGACACCCGGTTGACCAGCGCCCAGATGGCGTCGGCGGCGAGCACGTTTTCGATCGACCGCTCGAAGAGGATGCGGATGCGCGGCGGGAACTCTTCGTCCCCCTCCCAGAGCAGGTAGTAGAGGTGGACCCGCGGAAACGGCTTCAGCCGGAAGGCGGCGTCGGCCATGTCGACCGGTTCTCCGCCCAGCGCCGCCGCCGTCCGCCTGAAGCCCGCCGGGTCTTTGCCGAATCGATCCACCAACGGCGAGATCCTGAATTCGTGCGGGCCCCGGAAGAAGTGCCCTTCCTTCAGATCGTTGGGGCCGACGATCTCCCTGCCCAGCGGGTAGAGATCCCTCACGTTGATCAGGTAGAGCACGACCGAGAGTTCGAGCAGGGGGTCGTCCAACGCCTCCCACCGCCCGCCTTTTTGCAGGCGCAGGCGCCGGGCTTTGGGGTCCACCATGACATCTCGGTCGAGGAACCGGAACACCAGGCTGCCGTCGGGCGCCGGCTGGAACTGGGTGCGGGCGGCAAGCAGCAGAGGGTCGAGGGATTCGAGGCGCTGCCAGTAGTGCTCCGCCACCTTCAGGTGGGAGCCGTCCGGGTCGTAGTCCGGTGTCGCTTTTGTTCGATCTTGTGCCTGCATGATCAAGGACCCGATTGGGTTGGTATAATTCCAGTTCTACTGTTCTACTGTGGGAGCGGCTTCCAGCCGCGATCTTTACAAGGGGCCTATCGCGGATGGAAGCCGCTCCCACGGTGGGCCGATTCTCACTTTGACCTGGCTTTTGCAGTGTGGCCTTTCTGCCTGTCCGCCTGACAATATAGGCATAGGTGCGTGCTGCGCTGGCCGACGACGATGCGCCGGATCTCGCTGCCGCAGCGGGGGCAGGGCTCGCCGGTGCGCCGGAAGACCTTGAGCTCGTCCACGTTGCGGCCGCGGCGCCGGGAGACGGAATAGAAGTTGGCTTTGCCCGTGCCGAGCGAAGTGCCCAGGTTCCGGATCCCGCGGCGCAGCACCAACCGGATGGCCGCATGCAGCTTTTTTGCCTCCGCGGCCGAGAGCGTGTCCGAGCGCCGCTGCGGGTGGATCCGCGCCTCCCAAAGGGCCTCGTCGACGTAGATGTTGCCAAGGCCCGCCAGAAAGCGCTGGTCCAGGAGCAGCGGCTTTAAAAGGCGGCGGCGCGAGGCGAGCAGCCCCGCCAACCGCTTGGCTGTGAACGCAGGCTCCAGGGGTTCGGGCCCGAGCCTGCCCAAAATTTTTTCGGTTTGGTCCAGCAGGTAGATTCGGCCGAATTTGCGCGTGTCGTGGAAGCGCAGTTCGCTGCCGTCCTCGAATCCGATGACGACATGCTCGTGCGCCGATCGCGGCGCTGCAGCCGGGACGTGATGCAGCCTGCCCGACATCCGCAGGTGCAGGAGCATGCTCCGGCCGCCGGCCAAGCCGAACACCAAAAATTTGCCGCGACGGCCGATGGCCGTGATTTCCCTCCGCTCCATCAGACGGCAAAATGCGTCCGCGCCGGGCGCGGCGATCGCCCGCGGCCAGTAGACCTGCGCGCAGGCGACGGTTTTGCCGACGAGGCCGGCCGCATTCAGATCCCGGGCGATGGTCTCGACTTCGGGCAGTTCAGGCATGGGTCTCCATCACCGGCGAAGTGGGCTTCGGCATCGCGGCAAGATGCCGCTCCCACAGGAGACATATTAAATGGAAGTGCATCATAACAACTTCCCAAAACTTAAATTTAGTTATTGAATCAGGTTTAGCTCATTGACATCCGTTAATTTTCTTTATATGAAAATCACACCGACGCATCGATGCCTGTCAACTTACCAGTTTTGACTTCCTGTGCCAAGGGCGGTCAGCAGAAGGAGCGGTCATGGATTTCAGTCTATCCTCGGAGCACGAGATTCTCAGGGAGTCGGTTCGCAGTTTCGCTGAAAACGAGATCCAGCCCGTTGCCCGGGAGCTCGATGAAAAGGAGGAGTTCTCCTACGATACCATGCGGAAGATGGCCGAACTGGGGCTGTTCGGGGTGTTCGTCTCCGAAAAATACGGCGGCCAGGCCATGGACTACCTCTCCTACATCATCGCCGTGGAGGAGATCGCGCGCGTAGACGGCTCCCACGCCGCGACGGTGGCGGCTGAAAATTCACTCGGGATCGGCCCGCTCTATTATTTCGGCAGCGAGGAGCAGAAAAAGAGATACCTGCCCAAGCTTTGCAAGGGCGAGACCCTCTGGGGTTTCGGCCTCACCGAGCCGAACGCCGGCTCGGATGCCTCCAACTCCAAGACCTCGGCGGTGCTGGACGGCAACGAGTGGGTCATCAACGGCAGCAAGATTTTCATCACCAACGCGGCCACCACGATCACCAGCGGGGTGACCGTCCTGGCCAAAACAGGATCCCGCGCGGACGGAAAACCGGAGCTCTCCTGCATTCTCGTCGAGGCCGGCACCCCGGGGCTCACCGCGCGGGCCATGCACGGCAAGATGATGTGGCGCTCCTCCAACACGGCCGAGCTTTACTTCGAAGAGTGCCGGGTTCCCAAGGAGAATCTCCTCGGGCCGCGCGGCAACGGGTTCCACCAGATGATGCAGACCCTGGACGGCGGCCGGCTGTCGATCGCCGCCATGGGGCTCGGCGGCGCGCAGGGCTGCTTCGACCGGGCGGTGCGTTACGCCAATGAGCGCGAGCAGTTCGGGCGCCCCATCGCCACCTTCCAGACCAACGCCTTCAAGCTGGCGGACATGGCCATGGAGATCGAGTGCGCGCGCCTGCTGCTCTACAAGGCCTGCTGGCTGCGCGACAACGATGCGGCCTTTTCCAAGGAAGCGGCCATGGCCAAGCTATACTGCTCCGAGGTGATGTACCGGTGCGCCAACCATGCCGTGCAGCTCCACGGGGGCTACGGCCTCATGAAGGAGTACGACGTCGAGCGCTTCTACCGCGACCAGAAGCTGCTCGAGATCGGCGAGGGCACCTCCGAGGTGCAGCGGGTCGTCATTGCGCGGCATATCGGCGCAAAATGCTTATAAATGAAATACGGGTTCCGGGGTCACGGTCCGCGGTTCAAGGTTGCTGGATCAGTGACAGGAGACCTGGATACCCGCTCCATGCAACCCTCATATCGGGACATGAGCTTACAAGGAGCTGAGTCATGACGGGCAAGGGCAAAACAACGCTTCTGGACGTGGATTTCTTCGAGAATCTCACTGCCGATATCGTCGCCCCCGCGGGCCGGGAGGTGGAGGCGATCGGCGCCCGCATCCGCGCCCTGCGCCAGGAAAACGGCACGACCTTGGAGGAGCTCTCCAAGCTGACCGGTTTCGAGGTCGGCTTCCTATCCGCCATCGAAAACAACGAGGCCCAGCCCCAGCTGGGGACCTTGATCAAGCTCTCCAAGGCGCTCCACAGCGCCTTCGGCCGGCTGGTCTCCGGCACCGGGGAGAAGCTCTATTCGATCACCCGCAAGAGCGAGCGCCGGGCGGCCGTCCGGTCCACCACCAAGGCGGGCAAGGAGCATCTTTACAGCTTCAAAACGCTCACCCCGGGGGTGAAGGGCCACCACATGGAAGCCCTCGTGGTGCAGCTTCTCACCAGCCCCGAAAAGGAGATGTCGGTGCACGAGGGGGAGGAGTTCATCTTCGTCCTGAACGGCATGGTTCTGCTCGAGATCGGGGGGGAGCGGTTCGAGCTCGAGCCCGGCGACAGCGCCTACTACCTCTCCACGACACCGCACTTCATTTGCGCCAAAGAGGAGAAGGCGACCATTCTCGCCGTCCTCTACGGCGGTTGACGGCGCTCGGCGCGGGCCGCCGCGCCGTCCTGCGACCGACCCAACGCCGCATTGCGTGAAGCCCTGCCTCATGCGGTTCCGCCGGCAGCCTCGTCCGGAAAGTTTTGCTTGACAGCCAAATAGTATAATAATAGGTTATTATAATAATATACAAACTTGACGGAGCCGGCGCATCCCTTCGGCGATCCTTGCGCCGCCGGTCGCACCGGCGGGGCCGACATCGGGCGCGGTCGGAAAAGCGGGGCTCCAATTTTCTGCCGGGGCGGTCGGGTTGCGTGGGCCACCCCCGGCGAGGTTCAGCCAGCGCGATGCAGCAGTCGGGCGTTCCCATGTACCTCAAGGTGGCGGCGACCATCAAAAGCCGCATCCTCGGCCAGGCCTACCCGCCGGGCGGGTGGATCCCCGCGGCCAAGGATCTGGCGCAGGAATTCGGCGTCAGCACCATCACCATCCGCAAGGCCGTGGAGCAGCTGTCGCGCGAGGGGTACCTTGCCGCCCGCCAGGGCGCTGGCACGCAGGTGCGGCTGCCGGGGCTGAAAAAGGTGGAGATCCGGATCAGCGGGAATTTCCGCGAGTGGTTCGACTCCGCCTCGGGCCTCAACCCGCGGCTGGGGGTTGAAATTCTGGACCTCGCCCCCTTCCAGCCGACCGAAGGCATCCGCACGATTCTGGGCGTCGGCCGCGGCGAGGCGGTCGGCCGGCTGCGCCGGCTCCGGAGGCACGAGGGGCGGGTCGTGTCGTTCTTCGTCAATTACTTCCGCCGGGAGCATCTCAAGCGGCTGCCGCGGGGCAGGCTCTCCAAGCGCTCCTTCATCGAGGTCTTCCAGGAATCGACCGGCATCCGTTTCGAACGTATAGAGCAGCGGGTCGAGGCGATCATCGCCGAGATGGACCTGGCCGAGGCGCTCGACACCGGCTACGGGGCGCCCCTTTTCTTCGTCGAGAACATCTACTACTCGCACCAGGGCAAACCGCTGGTGGTGACCCACATGTACTACCGGGGGGACCGGTACGTGTACAAGGCCTCCATCCCGCTGAACGGGGAGGATGCCTCCCGGCCGTCAAAGCGCGGCGGATCTCGATCCGGTAAGTCATACTCGGGGACGGCTTATGCCGATGACCATCAGTGAAAAAATCCTGGCCGCACACTGCGACCAAAAAGAGGTCAGGCCCGGGGAACTCGTCGAGGCGCGCCTGGACTTCGTCTTTGCCAACGACATCACCGGGCCCATGGCGATCCGCGTCTTCAAGGCGGCGGGCGGTGAGCGGGTTTTCGACCCGCAGCGCGTGGCCATGATCCC
>JAWOHH010000015.1:0-4932 GCA_046496215.1 Desulfobacterales bacterium | reverse complement strand
GTTCGAACAGGTCGGCTGCTCCAAGACCATCAAGGTGGACGTGCGGGTCATCGCAGCCACCCACCGGGACCTGTCGGAGGAGGTTCAGAAGGGAAACTTCCGAGAGGACCTCTTCTACCGGCTTTACGTGATCCCGATGATCCTGCCCTCGCTGCGCGAGCGCACCCAGGACATCCCGCTGCTGGCGGCCTATTTTCTGCAGGAATCCAACCGCAAGAACCGCCGCGAGGTGAAGGGGCTGAACGAGGATGCGCTGAGCGCGCTGACGGCGCACGCGTGGCCCGGCAACGTGCGCGAGCTGAAAAACCTGGTCGAGCGGCTGGTGGTGCTGAAGGGCAGCGGCTCCATCACCCACCGCGACCTGCCGCCGGAGATGCGCAACGGGAGCCGCACGGCCGAGGCCCCGGTCATGGTCCGGATCACCGAGGAGGGGATTTGCCTCACCAGCGCGGTCACCGAGTTCGAGCGGTCCCTCATTCTACAGTCGCTCGAAAAGACCCAGTGGGTCAAGAACAAGGCGGCCAAGCTCCTGCACCTGAACCGCACGACCCTGGTCGAAAAGATCAAGCGCCATCAGCTCCGGCCTTGCGGGGTGTGAGTCCGCTGAGAGCCGTTTCTTTTAAGAGGCAAAGCGAATCCTGCTGAGCCTCCCTTTCCCGCGTCTCGCAGAAATAATCTCTTTTTGCCCAAAATGGGTGGGGGAATTTTAAAAAGGCCGGGTGTCCATAAGACGCCGTTTATGGGTGGACAATGACGGCGATCAGCGTCAATTGTGTGACAACCGCGAATAGCCGGAGTCGACGGGGATTTCGACGGGATACGGCTTTGCCGAGACCGGCCCGGGGTGGCATGCTATTTGCTCAAATGATCAGGATGCGGGTCCCAGCCTTGGTGGCGAATCCGGCGGCCGCCCGCGTCCGCAGCTTTATGAGGTGGGTGCATTGAGCGCAGCCAGCAAGCCTATTCTGATTGTCGAGGCCACCCCCGAAGCGGGGGCCGCGCTCGCGCGGTCCATGCAGGCGGCGGGGCTCGGCGCGGATTGGGCCTCTGGGGGCCGGGAGGCCCTGGCGCGGCTGTCGCGGGAGCGCTTCCGCCTGCTGGTCGTCGAGGCCGACATGCAGGACATGAGCGGGCTCGAGCTGCTCAAGGCGCTGCGGCGCCGCGAGGCACAGACTCCCGTCGTCCTCATGAGCGCGGGGGGCTCGGTCGAAGCGGCCGTCGAGGCGATGCAGGCCGGCGCCTCCGACTACCTGCTCAAGCCCTTCAGTATGGAGAGCTTGACGGCCTGCGTGCACAAAGCCCTGCCCGCCGCGGCTGGGGACGAGGCCGCGGACAGCCCGGCTCGCCGCTCCGAGCCGCGCACGGCGCGCAAGGCCCTCATCACCCAGGACCCCCGCATGCTGGAGCTCCTGGCCACGGCACGTCAGGTGGCCCGCAGCACGGCCACCGTTCTCATCGCCGGCGAGAGCGGTACCGGCAAGGAGCTGCTGGCCGCCTTCATCCACCGGCACGGGCTCTTCCCGGAGGCCCCCTATGTGGCCGTCAACTGCGCGGCCCTGCCGGACACGCTGGCGGAAAGCGAGCTTTTCGGCCACGAGAAGGGCGCCTTCACCGGGGCGGTGACCCGCAAGGTGGGCAAGTTCGAACTGGCCAAGAAGGGCAGCATCGTCCTGGATGAGATCGGGGAGATGTCCCTCCCGATGCAGGCCAAGCTGCTGCGGGTGCTCCAGGAGCGGGAGATCGACCGCGTGGGCGGCGGCATGCCGATCTCCGTCGAGGCCCGGGTGATCGCGATCACCAATCGCGACCTCGCGAGGGCCGTCGCCGAGGGAGGCTTCCGGGAGGACCTCTACTACCGCATCAACGTGGTCTCACTGCGCATTCCGCCCCTGCGCGAGCGGGTAGGCGACATCCCGCTGCTGGCCCATCACTTTTTGGATAAATTCAACACCCTGGCCGGCAGATCCGTCGCCCGGTATTCGGAGGAGGCGATCGATCTGCTCTGCCGCGGCAGCTGGCGGGGCAACGTGCGGGAGTTGGAAAACGCGGTGGAGCGGGCGGTGCTGCTCGCCGACGGGCAGACGATCCTGCCGCGGCACCTGCAGCTTTCCCCCGCTGCCGCAAGCCCTCGGGGTACCGCAGCGGTGGGAGCCTTCCGCATCGGGACCACCGTCGAGGAGATGGAACGGCAGCTCATCATGGGCACCCTGAGCGGGGTCCAGAACAACCGCACCCGCGCTGCGGAGCTCTTGGGCATCAGCATCCGCACACTGAGAAACAAGCTCAGGGAGTACCAGGAGCAGGCCGCGGCGGCTCACGGGCTTGCGGCGATCAAGGGCCGTGGTACGGAATTTGCTGCACCTGAAGTTCGCAGCGCCTCCGTGCGCTGAACCCAAGCGTCCACGGGAGAAAACGCCATGCCATCCTCGTCGGGGATATTCGGGGGAACCATCGATTTGCTGCACCGCAGCATGAACCTGCGTTCCTCTCAGCACCGGGTGATATCGGCCAACGTCGCCAATGCCGACACGCCCCGTTACAAGGCCTTCGAAGTGGCGGTCGAAGAGGAGCTGCGCAAGCTTAGGCCCGAGGCGGGCCGGGTCCAGCCGGCGCGCACCCACGCCGGGCATCTGCCCGTCGGCCGCGGCGGCGCCGACCGGGTCACGCTCAAGGCGGTCGCGCCGCCCGAGCTGGATCTGCGGGCCGACGGCAACACCGTGGATTTGGATCGGTCCATGGGGAGCCTGTCGGAAAACGCGATCCAGTACAAGGCCTCGGCTCAGTTCATTTCGCGCAAATTTCAGAGTCTCAAAAACGCCATCAGCGGAGGCAGACAATAATGGACACATTTGACGCCCTGCAGATCAGCTCCTCCGGGCTTTCGGCCCAGCGCATCCGCATGAACCTGATCTCGGCCAACCTGGCCAACGCCAACACGACCCGCACGCCCGAGGGCGGGCCCTACCGCCGCAAGGAGGTGGTCTTCGAGGCCCGCGCCCGCTCCGCCTCCTTCCGCGACATGCTTCGGGCGCGCCAGGGGCCGCAGGCAGCCGAGGTCCGGGCGGTCAAGGTCTTCGATGACCCCCGGCCGCCGGTGACGAAGTACGACCCCGGCCACCCGGATGCCGACGAGCTGGGCTATGTGCGGCTGCCCAACGTGAACATGATGGAGGAGATGGTCAATCTGATTTCGGCCACGCGCAGCTACGAGGCCAACGTCACCGCCATCAAGGCCGCCAAGGATATGGCGCTCAAGGCGCTGGAGATCGGCAAATAACGCGCCCGGCACCCCGCCCGCCGTGCCGGTACCCTGCGCAGGCGGCGCACGTAACATTTTTTCGAGGTCGTCAAAAAACCATCGCAGAGGGAGAAACGCATGAACGGGATCGAATGGACGCCAGAGCTCGCCGGGAACACGCTGCTGCCCCAACCCGCCAATGGCCGGCCGGAGGCGGGCGAATCCAGTTTCGGCAGCATCCTGCAATCCTCGCTGGACCGGGTCGGCCGGCTTCAGGCCGAGGCCGATCAATCGCTCGAGGATCTGACCACCGGCCGCCAGACGGACATCCACTCCACCATGATCGCCATGGAAAAGGCCGGGATCGCCTTCGAGCTGGCCCTGCAGATTCGAAACAAGCTGCTCAACGCCTATGAAACCCTGATGCGGCAGCAGATTTAACCGGGAGACGCCATGTCCGCCATTCCGCAGTTCCTGCAGCAACTGAGCGCCCTGATCGGCAGTCTGAGCGCCGGCAAGCGCATCACCCTGGTTGTGCTCATCCTGGCAACCATCGGCGGGTTTGCCCTGTTGATGGCCTGGTCGGGCGGGGTCGACCTGCGCCCGCTTTACGCCAACCTGGACCCGGACGATGCCGGCCTGATCGTTAACCGGCTCAAGGAGCAGAAGATCCCCTACCGCATCGGGGTCGACGGCAAGAGCGTGCTCGTCCCGGCCGAGAATTTGCACGAGATCCGCATGCAGCTCGCCTCCGAGGGGCTGCCCCAGGGCAGCGGGGTCGGCTTCGAGGTCTTCGACAACACCAAGCTCGGCATGAGCGAGTTCGCCCAGAACGTCAACTACCAGCGCGCGCTGCAGGGGGAGCTGGCCCGCACGATCAGCCGCATTGCCGAGGTCGACGGCTGCCGGGTGCACCTGGTCATGCCCGAAAAGACCCTGTTCGTGGACAACGAGCAGCCTGCGAGCGCTTCGGTGGCGGTCCGGCTCAAGCACGGCCGGCGGCTCAGTCAGGAGCAGATCAACGGGATCGTCCACCTGGTTTCCTCCAGCGTCCCGCGGCTGAGCCCCGAGCAGATCACGCTCGTGGACCAGAGCGGCATGCTCCTGGCGGGAAACCGTGCCAAGTCCGCGCCCGGCGCGCTCAGCGTTGACCAGCTCGAGTACCAGGCCCAGGTCGAAAAGAGCCTCGAAGGCCGCGTCAAGTCCATGCTGGACCAGGCGCTGGGCGACGGCCGGGCCATCGTCCGGTTGGCCTGCGCTTTCGATTTCCAGCGCATGGAGAAGACCGAGGAACACTACCTGGGGGACAACCGCGTCATCCGCAGCGAGCAGAGCCTGAGCGAGAACTCCCGCAACGCCGACCCGAACCCCCAGGGGGTGCCGGGCGTCCGTTCCAACACGCCCGGGGCCGAGGCGCTCGACTCGCCGGTATCCGGGGCGGGTGTGGCCGCCTACGAGAAGCAGGACCGGACCGTGAACTACGAGATCGGCAAGATCACCAGCCGGATCATCGAGCCCACGGGCAAACTCACCCGGGTGTCGGTGGCGGTTATGGTGGACGGCACCCCCACAAAGCCCAAATCTTCGACCGGCGCCGATTTACTTTCATCGCTATCGGGATAGCTGGCGACCAGTTGACGGTCTTTGACCGTAAGCCTGCAGGGCCGGGCGAAAAAGAGGGTGCGCTTTAGCAT
>JAWOHH010000144.1:0-3724 GCA_046496215.1 Desulfobacterales bacterium | reverse complement strand
CCTACGCGGAGGACCGGAGCGGGAAACGCTGCCTGGAGATTTCGGATACCGGGAGCGGCATCCCGGAAGAACACCTGCCCAAAATTTTTGACCCCTTTTACACCACCAAGGCCGCCGGCAAAGGCACAGGGCTCGGGCTGAGCACGGCGTAGGCATCATCAAGGAAAACCGCGGGAATATTTCCGTCAAATCGACGAGCCCCGACGGAACCACCTTCCTGCTGGAGTTCCCCCCGGTCCACGCCGCCGACGGTGCAGACGATGGCTCCGTGCCATTGTCGACCTGAGAGACCATCATGCACGAAAACCATGCCCGGCCGCCGGCAACGATGCCACCTGAAATTCCGGCGATGACATTCGTCCCCAGTATCCTGGTCGTGGATGATGAAAAGCGGATTCGCAACGGCTGCGTCCAGATGCTCACCGAGGAGGGCTTCCCCGCAAGGTCCGCCGAAACGGCGGAGGAGGGGTTGGCGCTCCTCGCGCGAGAGCACTACGACATCATCTTGCTGGATCTGATGATGCCCGGCGTGTCGGGCCTGGAGGCCCTGGTTCAAATCCGGGCGCAGCACCCGGACACGTTGGTCATCGTCATCACGGGGTACGCCACCTTGGAATACTCTACCGAGGCCATGAAAAAGGGGGCGTTCGATTTCATCCCCAAGCCGTTTGCCCCCGAAGACCTGCGCCGGGTGGTGCCCAAGGCGATCGAATTCATCCGCACCCTGCAGGACATCGCCACCGAAACATCCCGCATGCGCGTTCTGATCAACCACCTGAGCGACGGCGTGCTCGCCGTCGACCATCAGAAGAAAATCGTGCTGGCCAACCCGGCGGCGTTGAAGCTCACGGGCTACGAAGGGCCTGCGGTCATCGGCCGGCACCTGTCCGAGGTGGTGAGCGATCCGCTGCTCATCGGCGGACTCGAACAGGCCCTGGGCATGCCGGCTGCTGAATTCAGGGAAATACGAGAAGAGCTGAATCGTCTCGACGCCAACAGCGGAGACGGAGCGGCCATCGGTGTGCGCTGTGTGCCCTTCCGGGACCGGATGAATAGGACCCTGGGGGCCGTCATGGTGCTGCAGGATATCACGGCGCTGAAAAAAAATCGACCAGATGAAGTCGGACTTTGTCTCCATGGTTTCCCACGAAATCCGCAGCCCCATGAACACGGTGCTGGCGCAGATCCATGCCCTCATGGACGGACTGGCCGGGGAGCTCTCCGATGCGCAGAAGGAAATTCTGGGGCGGTGCGCCCAGAAAGTGAACGCGCTGGCCGAAATGGCCACCGAACTGCTCGACTTGTCCAAGATCGAATCCGGGCTGATCACCCAGGAGCGGGAACGGTTGAATCTCACGGAACTGCTGCACCAGCAGCTGGCCTTCCACCAGGATCAGGCGGCGCAGAAAAAAATCGAGATCCAGGCCGGCCAGATCGCTGCGGGGCTTTACGTCATGGCCAACCCCTACCACCTGCGTGAAGTCGTTGCGAACCTGTTGACAAACGCCATCAATTACACCCCCGAGGCCGGGATGGTCACGCTTGCCGCCGAGGAGAAGAATGGCTACGCCCGCATCCGCGTAAGCGACACCGGGTTCGGAATTCCGCCCGAGGATTTGAAACGGATTTTCAACCGGTTCTACCGCGTCAAAAATGAAAAGACCCGTTTCATCATCGGCACAGGGCTGGGGCTTGCGATCGTGAAGAGCATCGTTGAGGCGCACCATGGGCACGTGCGGGTTGAAAGCGTGGAAGGACGCGGAAGCAGTTTTTTGGTCGATCTTCCCCTAATGCTTTGAGAAAACCCGCTTTTACGGGTTAGGGGCGGCAGAGCACCCCGCAAGCGAAAAAACCAGTTCAAAACGCTTTATAGAGACAGTACTGCAGGAAACGTTTTACGAAAGACCCACCCGGCAGCAGAATCGGGCATTTTACAATTGAACCTGTGGATTGCAGGTGCGTTATGCAATAATCCCTCCCTGGGGCTTGCCTGCCAGAGAACGCTTAAGTTAAACATTTTCAATAAGTTGAGTTCTACCGTCCACACTGGCACAACGATTGCTAAAAATACTGTTATGATTTTGTGCCGTTGGCCATGCGCTAAAGCCCCCAGCCGCATCGCGTTGCAGCTGAAGAGCGTTCCACGCATTGAGCGAAAATAACATACAAGAAGTCCGCGGAGGATGAAAAAAATAGGGATTATCATCTGTTGAAATACCTGGAAACCCAGAAAAGGCTTCCCTTCTGGGATGAAACGGGCATGAAGGAGTTGGCGGCTGATCTCATGGCGGAGGGCCGCGGCGTGATGGAAGCGTACAACTGAAAGCTCAAGGGCCCGACGGAAAAAACATCTTATGAGCGCAAGCGGGTTTTGCCTTTCTTGAAGAAGCGGCCTTCTCTCTCCACTGCCATCGGACCCGAATAGATTGCCGCTATAGTTAGCGGCTCGGGTTTTGGCCCTTCACCTCGCATCCATTCCGCGCAGGCATCCGTTCTGAATACCGGGGCGGAACCATGGCCTCCCCGAGTTTAAAAGGCCCAGAACATCGGGGTGCAATTCCTTTCAGTATGCGGGAATCGGCCCGCGTGGTTTTTCCTCAGAACGCATTTAAATGTATTAAACCGTTAACAAAACATGTTCAAATTGGGACCCGTCCGTTGCGGCCGCGCCCGGTGGGAGTGATGCCCCCATCGGCTGCAGACCAATTCCCCCGGGCTCCGACAACGCCCCCGCAACCCCCAAGATATCCCCTGCCAGGCAGCCGGGAGGGCGGCCGCCGTGAAGCACCGGGTCCGGGGCTGTTTCGGGCAACTGTGAGCGGGATAGCTGCCGTCCGCAGCGGCCGCGGCGGGATGTCTGCAGCCGATGGGGGCCTCACTCCCGCCGGGCTATCCCAACGATAGGGCATTTGTAAGTATTTTTTTGCCGGAGTAATAAAACAGCGGCGTTGGTCCGGCGCGCGCAGCCGGTTTGCTCCTCACCTAAACTCGCAAGGAGGATGCCATGGGGACGCACAGAATTCACTATGAAACCCTGCTCAAGGTGACCGAGGCCATCTCGATGAGCAAAGACCCCGAGGATGTGGTGGTGACCACCGTGGAGGCGGTCAAAACCGCGCTCAAGGCCAAGGGCGCCGCCCTGTTTCTGGTCAACCGCAAAAATCATGAATTGGAGCTTGCCGCCGCAAACGGCCTCAGCCGGGACTACCTTGCCAAGGGGCCGCTCAGCGCCCTCAAGTCCATCGCGGCATCGCTTGAGACGGGGCCGGTCGCCATCTACGACGTCGGCGACGACCCGCGCATCCAGTACCCCCAGGAGGCCAAAAAAGAGGGGATCGCCTCCATCCTGTCGGTTCCTGTCGCCATCCACGGTCAGGTGATCGGGTCGCTGCGGGTCTACACGGCCGAACCCTGGGAGTTCACGCTGGACGATGTCAATCTGGTTCAGGCGGTGGCCCAGATGGCGGGGATGGCGTTGGCCATGGCGCGGCTCGCCAAAGGCTACAAGAGCAGCATCGAGATTCTGAAAACGATGCGAGACCCGAAGCACCGCAGGTCAACAAAGCGAACGCCTTACGAGGGAGTGCCGGTGAGCGTCCGGTAGCGGTGCGGCCGACTCTAGTATCAAAACGGGGGGACAGGAGGACCGTGTGCGCCGTGCGAATGGGTTCGGCCGCCGCACCGTGCCCGAGGGCCGGGGGGAGAGCGAAAGCGCCGATCTAAT
>JAWOHH010000093.1:0-8868 GCA_046496215.1 Desulfobacterales bacterium | reverse complement strand
CCCCGCCCGGTCTCCCCCTGGACGAGGGAAGCCGCGTGGGGATGACCTAATGCACAGACCCTATTTTTGTGGTAAGCGGTCTCTTAGGGGAAAGCGGCCGGTTTGATAAGAAACCGGCCATACCGGAAGCATGTATTAGTGGTCTCATAATTATCAAGACGCTCTCCGAAAATCCCTCCTAACCTCCCTTTTCCAAAGGGAGGGGTCACCCCTCTTTGGCAAAGAGGGGCAGGGGAGATTTTACAGAACGTGTCAATTCAATTTCGAGACCGTAATAAGTCGGAGGCTTAGCAGCGATGGCGCGTGGGGACCAATTGGCGCGGCAGTGGAAAATCATCCAGGCGCTGATCGCCTCGCGCCGGGGCCGCTCCGTGCCGGAGCTGGCCGAGATGGTGGAGTGCGCGGTGCGCACGGTCTACCGGGACCTGGAGGCGCTGCAGGTCGCCGGGTTCCCGGTGACCACCGAGCGCGACGGGCACCGGATGGTCTGGTCGCTCCTCGACCCGGCCCGGCACACCCTGCCCATCCCCTTGAGCCTGCCCGAGTTGACCGCGCTCTACTTCGGCCGCAGCCTGGCCGGCGTGCTCAAGGGCACGGTCTTTTACGATGCGCTCGAGTCCCTGTTCACCAAGATCAAGGCGCTCCTGCCGGCCGACATGCTGAGGCTGCTGGATCGCAGCCAGGAGAGCCTGGCGGTGGCCGTCGCGCCGGCCAAAGCGCACGAGCCCTACCGCGCGATGATCGATCTGGTCGGGCAGGCCATCCTGCAGCGGCGGCGCCTGGAGGTGGTCTACCGGGCCATGCACGGCCGGACGGACACCCGGCGGCGGGTCGCCCCCTACCGGCTGCTTTTTTTCGAGGGGTCGTTCTACGTTCTGGGGCACTGCGGTCTGCGGCAGGAGATCCGGGTATTCGCCCTGGACCGGGTCCGCAAGATCGATCTCACCGACGAGGCCTTCGAAGTGCCGGAAGGCCTGAGCATCGAGGAGTTTCTCAAATCGAGCTTCGGGGTGTTCCACGGCCCGCCGACGCGGGTGAAGGTCCGTTTCAAGAAGGAGATCGCCGGCTACATCACCGAAAAGGTGTGGCACCCGAGCCAGAGCGTGAGTGCGCGCGCCGACGGTTCGGTGATTTTCGAGGTCGAGGTGGCCGGCACCGAGGAGATCAAGCACTGGGTGCTCAAATGGGGCGCCGGGGCGGAGGTGTTAAAGCCCATCTCCCTGCGCGATGAGATCCGGCGGGAGGCGGAGGCGATGCTGAAGGTGTATCGGTCTTAGAAATTTTCAGTGGTTGTGGGCGTCTGCCTTGGCGGAGCCGCGATGATCGCGGCTGGAAGCCGCTCCCACCAAAGCAACCCTCTAAGGTCGAACGCACTGCCTCCTGCACAAAAACCTGGTTTTTCCGATTTTGCCTCAAGCGCAGCGCTCCTCAAGTTCCGCAGGAACGCTCCTCAAGGCCCCTCTGGGCCGCTCCGATTGTTTTTTTATAACTGTTCCGTGAGGCGCGAAGAGCCGCTCCTCAAACCTGTCGCCGCCGCAGGCGTTTATGCCAGCTCCTCGACGGCCTCCCGCATGAGGCGACCGATCGGCATCCTCTGCGGGCAGCGCGCCTCGGCCGCCGTGTAGTCGACCTGCGCCATCACCGCGCGGGTCTCGGCGGGCAGGGCGTTGAACCGGCTGCGGGCGAACTGCCGGTCGCCGTAGCTTCGGCAGTACATGAGGTAGCGCATGACCCGGCCCACCGGCACGGCGGCGGGAAGGCCCGCCTCGCAGATTTCCGTGCAGCCGGCGCAGTAGCCGGAGGCCTCCGCCCGCGCCCGCTGCTGCAGCATCTCGCGCTCGAGGCCGCTCAACTTGGTGCGGTTGAGGGCGGCGGCCGTGTTCTGGGAGAGCAGGGCCATGGTGGGCATCTGGGAGCAGATGCTCGCGATCTGGGGGTTCTCCCAGACGGCCTTCAGCTTGGCCTGGCCCTCGGTGTAGCCGCCCTGCACGAAGCGCCCCCCCAGTTTCAGCTCCTCGGCGGAGCCCGTCAGCACCTGGCCACCCCCCTGGGTCTTCATGGCCGTCAGGCCGATCCCGGCCTTGACGCAGGCGTCCACCGCCCGGCGCATCTTGTCGGTGTGCATCAGCCGGTAGTTGTAGGTCATCATGATCCCGTCGATCCAGCCCAGGCTCGCCGCACCGAGGAGGCACTCCTCCATGTTGCTGTGCGTGCTGAAGCCGAAGAGGCGGATCTTGCCGTCTGCCTTGGCCTTCTCCCCCCAGCGCTGCTTGTCGCGGTCCATGCTGCCGATGTTGCGGATGGCGTGGACGAAAAAGAGGTCGACGTGGTCGGTCTGCATGCGCTCCAGCGAGAGGTCGAGGTGGTCGCTCATGCCCTTGAGCGTCCAGGCCGTGGACTTGGTCACGAGGAAGACGGACGTGCGGTCCTCCGGGTACTTCGCGAAATACTTCCCGATGCCGAGCTCGCTGTTGCCGCCCTCGTAGGAGTTGGCGGTGTCCCAGTAGGTGACGCCCCACTTGAGCGCCTGGCGCATCAGGAGCTGGTTGTTGGGGATGTCGAACATCCCCCCGAGCGAGAGGATGGCCACGTCGACGCCGGTTTTGCCGAAGGGCCGGCTCGGCACCCGGCCGGCATCCTGGGCGGCGAGCGTTCCCGGAAAGGCCGATGCCGCCAGCAGCCCGGCGCCGGCCGCCCCGGTGGTCTTCAAAAATTCCCGTCGCGAGTAGTCGCGTTTGTCTTGTGCCATATTTTTACCTCCCGTGTTCCATTCAAACCCGTTGAATTTTTTTCGTGGGAGCGGCTTCCAGCCGCGATTCTCTGTCATTCAAGAACGATTTCATCGCAGCTGGAAACCGCTCCCACAAGGTCAGTCTCTCACTGCCGGCGGCGAGGCGCGGGTGCGTCGCCAGTTTTTGCTGAGAGCGATCTATCCGTCGTTCACATAACAGGTTTCTGAAAAACAAGCATCAGGCTGTCAGCCAAGGCGTGTGGCCTTTTGGAAAGCGCAGCATAGCGGTCGCTATGTGAGCATTTACAAAATGCCGCACAACGCAGGATCACAGCCTGAGGCGCCGTTTTTCAGCAACCTGTCAGAGAACCATCCGGTGATGCGGGTTGCGCGACTCGTTCTCGGCCGTGACCCGGATCGCCCGCAGGCCGAGCACCGGGCACTCGTGCTCGCAGACCCCGCAGCCGATGCAGCGGTTGGGGTCGATGTAGGGCTGCTGGAGCCGGATCCTGATCGCTACCCGGCTCCCGGCCGGCGGCAGCGGCCCCCCGGCATCGGCCGCCGCGTCGATGTGCCGCGCCGAGTTGGCGGCGATCCGCAGGAGAGGCCCGCCCTCGACGGCGTAATAATAATCCCCGGTCCCCAGGCGCCGGCCCTCGAGCGCATCCTCCGTCAGAGTGATGCGGCCGGGCTCCGCAAAGGCCACGACCGCTGCGGTCGAAAAGCGAACCTCGGCAAACGCCTCCCGCACCACGATGGCCTTGGGGCTGACCGGGCAGTTCTCCTGGCAGACGATGCAGGGCCGGTCGTTCGCCCAGGGCAGGCAGCGGCCGCGGTCCACGAAGGCCATGCCGATGCGAACCGGCCCCGGCTCGGCGAACCGGCCCCGGCCCATGCGCTCCTCCAGGCTGATGGGGCGGATGGCGGCCGTGGGGCAGAGGTTGCCGCAGGCGATGCAGTTGTGCTGGCATCCGCTGGTGCCGATGCGGAAGTTGAGCCGCGGGGTCCAGAGCCCCTCGATCCCGGCTTCCAGCCCGGCGGGCTGGATGACGTTGGTCGGGCAGACCCGCATGCACTGGCCGCACTTGATGCAGCGCGCCAGGAACTCCTCCTCGGCCAGGGACCCGGGCGGCCGGACGAGGGCCGGGTTCCAGTTGGGGCCGGTGAGGCCGCCGACCCGCATGACCGGGGCGGCCAGGACGCCGGTGACCGCCGCGGCAATGAACCCGCGGCGCGATAAATCCGGCGGCAGCAGGATCTCCCCAGCGGCGGAGGCTTTCGCCTGGTAGGCGACGGCCGCGTGGCGGCAGTCGGCCAGGCAGTTCACGCACATGACGCACTCGCTGACCCGGATTTTGTCGGTCGGCGCGCAGGCGCCCTCGCAGTTCTTTTCGCAAAGGCTGCAGCCGGTGCAGGCCTCCTCCAGCCGCCCGATGCGCCAGACGGACCATCGGCTCAGCAGGCCCAAAAGCGCCCCCAGGGGGCAGACGAAGCGGCAGTAGAAGCGCGGGGTTTTGAAATTCAGGAGCAGGGCGCCCAGGAAGACGGCCCCGATCAGCCAGGCGCCGTCGTAAAAGCGCGGCAGGGGCGAGGGGCCCCACCCCAGCCGGTCGGCCAGCGGCATCAGGATCAGGTTGACGGAGCGGTGTGCCAGGGGCAGCGGGTCCAGTAGGCCGGTTTGAAGGGAGCCGGATGAGACCCCGCCTCCGGGCAAAAGGAGGCAGGCCGCAAGCATGAAGGCCAGGATGTAGTACTTGACGGCCTGGGCCGGGTGGGGGCGGTTGAGCGCCAGCTGCGCGGCGGTGCCCCGGCCGCGACGGCCCAGCCAGCCGAGGAACTGGTGCATGGCGCCGAAGGGGCAGACGAAGCCGCAGAACACCCGGCCGAAGGCCAGCGTGAGGCCGATGGTCACAAGCCCCCAGATCAGGCCGGCGTAGAGGGTGCGCGTGGCAAGCAGGGTCCCGAGCCCCGCCAGGGGGTCGAGCTCGATCAGCCAGTTGACCGGCCAGCCGCGCAGCTGCCACCAGCGCTCCCCCAGGGTGGCCGCTGCGCAGAACCAGATGAAAAGAGCGAAGAAGAAGATCTGGCTGATGCGCCGGGCGGTGACGATCCTCATGCGCTCACCTCGACGGGGTTGAGCGCGCGGAAATCGGCCGTGCCGGCGCCTAACGCCTCGGCCTTGGCGATGAAGGGCAAATCCGCCGGCGTCCTGCCGAGCAGTGCGGCGCCGCAGGCGTCCACCGCCACGTGGTCGGTGCCGGCGATCAGGGTGTGGGTCTGTTTCAGGTCGGCCAGGGACCCGCCCGTGGGGCCGTTGGTCATCATCGTGGTCGTTCCGTCCAGGATCACGAGGCTCGGCTTCACCATGAGGGCCAGCTCGGCGATGAGGGTGTGGACGTCCTGGTGGAAGATGTTGCGCCGGCCGCCCAGCAGCCCGTACCAGTTCTTCATCGTCATCGAGGCCCCGCTGCGGTGGTGGTCCTTGACCGGGGCGACGCCGATCAGCTTCGTGGCCCCGGCGAGCGGGCCGGTCAGAACCGGCCAGTTGCGGATCAGGCGCGCATCCTTAAGGGTCATTTCCCGGAAAAGGGCCTCCGCCGGGAGGGCCACGCCGGCGCCGGCGGCGCGGGCCGCCGGGCCGATCCCGGTCAGAGCGAAGCAGCTGGCCGGGTCGTTGATGGGGTTGTCGGTCACCGTGACCGACGCGGCCCCGGCCGCCAGGCACAAACGCGTAAGCTCGGCGACCAGCTGGGGGTGGGTGGTGGCGGAGAGCACCGGCGGCGAGGCGAAGGCCGCGTTGACCTTCAGCACCACGCGGTCGCCCCTGCGGATGAAGGCCCCGATCCCGCCGACGGCCTCGAGCGCCAGGTTCAGCGTTCGGGTGCGGTCCGCGCCGCGGGCGATGCTCATTTTTCGGCCTGCGGCCGGGACCGAAAAATCGGGCAGGCTCGCCCCGTCGATCTTGACCCGGGCGGGGCTGGGGCCCGAGGGGTCGTGGGCCAGGGTGCCCACGGCGCCGGCCGCCGCCAGGATCGCGCCGGCGCGGGCGGCGCGGGAGAGGAACTCGCGCCGGCTCAAGGGGTCAGGGTTTGGCATTCTGCGGCTCCTTCAGGGCGGCGGCAAGCTCGCGGGCCAGCTCCAGCGCAAGCTCTTTGTCGGCGGCCTCGTGCACGCCGGCGAAAAAGGGTCCCTGGGCGAACACGACCATGTATGCGTCCATGATCGCGACGACGGCAGCCCCCGGGACCGGGGAGTCCGAGGCGACGAGCTCCCCGCCGTAGGCGGTCAGGAATTCGGTGTAGGACCGCACCCGCTCAGCCGCTGCCGGCGCGTCGGTGCGGCGCGAGAGAAAGGCGGTCAGATCGGCCGATTGCCTTTTGTAGGTCGCCGTGAACACCTGGTCAAGCCCGGCGACGCCGAAGGCGTCGGCGGCGATCAGGCTGATGCTCTCCCCGATCAGCCCGTTCTTGGGGAAGAGGTCCCGCTCGGAGATGGCCGCCGCGGCGACCGGCCGGCTGCGGATAAAGCTCTCGGCCAGCTCCTCCAGCGCCGCCGCCAGGCGCTCGTCTTCGGCGGAGGCGATCAGCTCGAGATAGTAGTGCCCGTGGGCGACGAAGAGCGCGTTGCCGGCGCGGTAGGAGAAATCCCCGACGGCCGCGGGGGTCACGTCGGCCCGCCGCTGGGCGCTGAACACGGCAAAGGCGTTGGGGGCCGAGCCCATGTCGTAGACGAACGCCTCCAGCCACGCCTCGGGCCGCCCGCTCAGGGCCAGGCGCTGGCAGTCGAGCCGGACGAAGCCGGCCGAGAGGTAGAGCTCGGCCTTGCCGTCGATCTTGTCGGAAAGGGTCTCCCGGTCGAAGCTCTCCGGCGGGGTCAGCACGGCCAGCCCGGCCGGGGTCGGGATGAGCGGGGCGCCGGCGGGTGGAGAGGGCCCGTTCTCTTTAAGCGGAGTCTGGGCAATGGCGGAGAGGTTCAGCACCGCCGAATTGAACCTGAACTGGCTGAGCCCGATCCCGGCAGCGATCAGGAGCAGGCAGCCCAGCACCGCGACGGCGGCAAACCTCTCGCCTCCGGGGTTTGCCTTGCGGGCAGGCAGGACGACACTGGGGCATGACTCAGGCATGAATGAAGGGCTGCACCGAGGTTTGGATTCCGACGTGCCGACAACGCAGGCGGATCGCGCCAATTTCCATTTGAACCGGGGTTCCGAAAAACGATACACGGTTCGCGGGCAGGGTGTCAAACGGAATCGGATCCTAAAAAGGCTGCAGGGTTGACGGCCGGGTGCTTTGCATTACAATTGGCACGTCAATCTTCCGTTTGACGTGCTTTATCCCCATTCACCCTCTTTTCCTCGGGGTGGCCGCAGCGCCGCACCGGTTTTGTGGAACGGAGACCTGCCAGGGAGATGCGACGATGGACGTCAAAGATTACTGCAGCAAAATGGACCAGCAGCTCAGCGGCTGGAAAGAGTACATCAGCAAGGTGATCCAGGCGGCGGACCGGCTGCCTGCCGGCGAGCGCAAGGCGCTGGTCCCGATGATCGACCGGCTTCAGCCGCTCATCCAGGCGATCGACTCCGAGTTGGAGCTGCTGAAGAGCTCCTGCCCCGCCGACTGGTCCCCCCAGCGCAAGAGCGTTGACGACAACCTGCGCGAACTGCGCCACACGCTGGAGAAGCTCTCCGAGAAGGCCCACGGACCGCTGGTCCCCGATTCGCTGGCCTGGGTCTCCGCGTAGGCGGGCGCTTGGCTGTGGCGGACCAACGCAGATCCATCCTCTGCCCCAACTGCCGGATGCTCATCAGCGTCAGCGAGCGCCGCTGCCCTTTTTGCGGGCTGATCTCGCCTGCGGCCGGGTGGCGGCGGGTGGCGCCCCTGAGGCTCTTCGCGGACCCGGCCCTGCTGCTCAAAACGATCACCGGCGCGAACATCGCCATGTTCGCGCTGGCGATCCTGCTTGACCCCCGCGCGATCGGGCTCAGCGCCAACCCGCTGACGCTGCTTTCGCCCTCGGACCAGAGCCTGCTCGTGCTCGGGGCCACCGGGACCATCCCCATCGACCGGTTCCAGCGCTGGTGGACGCTTCTGGCCGCAAACTACCTGCACGGCGGGGTGCTCCACATCTTTTTCAACATGGCGGCCTTTCGCCAGTTGGGGGTCCTGGTCATCCAGGAGTACGGGCCGAGCCGCATGTTCCTCATCTTCACCCTGGGCGGGGTTGCCGGCTTCCTGGTCTCCTACCTGGCCGGGGTTCGCCTGACCATCGGAGCCTCCGCCGGGGTCTGCGGCCTGGTGGGCGCCGTGCTCTACTACGGCCGAAGCCGCGGCGGGACTTACGGCAGCGCCGTTTACAAGCAGGTGGGGATGTGGGCGATCGTCATGTTCGTCTTCGGGCTGATCGTCCCCGGGATCAACAACTGGGGCCACGGCGGCGGGCTGGCGGCGGGCGCCCTGTTGGGCTTTCTGCTGGGCTACCACGAACGCCGGCGCGAGAGCGCCTTCCAGAAAACCCTGGCCGCCGGCTGCCTGGTGATCACGGCCGCCGTGCTGGGCTGGGCCGTCGTGTCCGGCATATACTACCGCTTCCTCTGACGACTTGATGGCTGCATTGAAAGGCCAATCTCGGCGTTGCGCTTCATCTCGCAGTCGCTGCGCCGTACTTTTAGTACGCCTCGCTCCGCGAAATTCGCGCGCCTTGATTTTGGCCTTTGAACGCAGCCATCGATTTGAAATTGAATTGACACGTCCTGTAAAATCTCCCCTGCCCCTCTTTGGCTAAGAGAAGTGATTCCTCCCTTTGGAAAAGGGAGGTTAGGAGGGATTTGCGGAGAGCGTCTCGATAATTATGAGAGCATTAACAACTTCAAAGTAGCGCGACGGCCTGAAAAGGCCGTCGCGTTACTTCCAGTATTGGAAGAAATGGTGCACCGGGCCGTGGCCGTGGCCGATGGTGTAGTCCGCTCCCGCCCGGATGGCACGGCGGATGTACTCCTTTGCGCGGCGCACGGACTCCTCGATCCCGCAGCCGTGGGCGAGGTGGGCGGCGATGGCGGAAGAGAGGGTGCAGCCGGTGCCGTGGGTGTTGCGGCTTGCGACGCGCTCCCCGGCCAGCTCGACGAAGCGCTTCTCGGCGGC
>JAWOHH010000031.1:0-11229 GCA_046496215.1 Desulfobacterales bacterium | reverse complement strand
AAGGTAAAGCCCATTTATTTCGGGCCATTCCCCCAATATGGCATTGCCGTCGAGGGTGTTCACATCATAAAGGCCGGCCCAGCCGCGGACCAGTTTGAGCCGATCCCAGGCCGGTACGAACCCGGCCAGCTCCGGCCAGAGCAGCTCCATGAAGCGCTGGTCGTCCCAGGAGAAGTTGAACCCCACCGGGTCTTCATGCACGGATTTGCCGAGCAGGATCAGCCCTCCGGTTTCGGTGCGGAAATACAACCCCGAGAGCAGAACGGTCAGGGGCAGCGGGCCTTCCGGCTTGACGGCGGTGTCCAGGGCGAAGACTTGGCGCTTCACCGGCACCACGGGCAGTTCGACCCCGGCCGTCGCGGCCAGCTCGGCCGCCCAGGCACCCCCGCAGTTAACGATGCAGCCGGAGGTCATCCTCCGGCCGTCTGCCAACTCGATCCCGGCGGTGCGGCCGGCCTCAACGCGGATGGCAGCCACATCACCTGTGACATATTGGGCCCCGAGGACCCGGGCCTTGGCCTTGTAGGCCATCAGCACGGCATAGGCGTCGAAGTGGCCGTCGTCCGGGCCGTAGGTGGCGCCGACGATATTTTCCCCGGGTTCGTAAAGGGGATAGCGCTCCCGGATCTGCGTCCGCGGCCACCACTCGATGCGGCAGCCCAGGCTGCGTTGCAGCTCGAAGGCCTTTTTGGCGGCTGCCTGGTTTTCGGTTCCGACCAGAAAGAGGTTGCCCTCCTGGTGAAAGTAGATCTTGGGCCGCTGGTCGCCGACCGCCATCTCCTCCTCGAAGCGCGTGAGAACCTCGAAGGCGTACTGGGAGATCTGGATGTTTTCCTTGAGGCTGAATTGGATGCGCACGTTGCTCATGGAGAGGGTGGTCGAGGCGCGTGCATAGGTCGGGTCCCGCTCCACCACCATGATCTTGAGTGTCGGGTCGGCTTTCGCGAGATAATAGGCCGTGGCGCTGCCCATGATGCCCCCGCCGGTGATGATGACGTCGAACACGTTGCTTCCCATAAGCTTTATAGTTCCTCTTGTGGGTATTCCGGGTCTAAACGCTTCGATGGAAACGGCATAGCGCAGATCGCATAGGGTGAAGGCGGCTGGCGGGAATTGTTTTTTTCTCCTGTGCCCAAGGCCCTCTGCATTTTGCCGTTTACAACGGCAAAATGGTTCCGATTCCCTTCTCTCGGGCGCGCCGGTAGATCAGCGGGGCGACCGCCATGTCGTCGATGGCCAGTCCCAGGTTGGCGGTCATGGTGCGCTCCGCCGCGGTCTCGCGCCCTATTTTCTTCCCCGTTACAAGCTCGCCCAGGTCGGCGTAGATCGGGGGGATCTCCTTGAAATAGCCCATGCTGCGGTAGAGGTTCAGTTGGGGGACATCGTCCGTGCAGAACTTGGCTACCTGGGCCAGGGCGTCGCGGCTCCAGTAGGAATCGTAGTCCACCAGGGAGGCGAAGGCGCCCTCGTCGAACCAGTCGGTCTGAATGGTGGCGTGGGGCACTTTCAGGATCGGGCCGGCCGTGACCACGATCTCACAGCCGCTCACGGCCTCCCGCGGGGTTTTGACCGGCACCACCTCCACTCCGAGTTGGCGGCTCATCTCGTCCGCATAGCGCTTTGCGGCTGCGGCGTCCGTGTCGTAGGCCACGATTTTTTTCAGCGGGAAGGTCTCCTTGAACGCCTCGGCGTGACTTCGGCCCTGGACCCCGCAGCCGAGCATTCCCATCACCGCCGCCGCCGGCCGTGCCAGTCGGCGCGCGGCGATGGCGCTGGCCGCCCCCGTGCGCTTGGCCGTGATCCACACGCAGTCCATCACCGCCAGCGGCAGCCCGGTCTCCACGTCGTTCCAGATCAGCAGCCCCGAGATATAGGGCAGGTTGCGCCGGTGGTTTTCCGGGAAACCGCTGACCCACTTTACGCCGGCGGACTTGAGGTCCTGGATGTAGGCCGGCATGGCGTGGATGAAGTTGTTGCCGCCGCCGGGGTGGACCCCGGGCTTGGGGGGCATTTCGGTGCGGCCCTCGCCCTTGGCGTGGAAGGCCGTTTCGAGGGCCGCGATGATTTCGGCCATGGTGACCCCCACGGCGACCACGTCGGCCTGAGAGAGGTATAACAGTTGATGTGCCGTCATAAGACCTCCGCAATGTTCAGTTTGAAGTGGATCCACCTAATACCGGCAGATCCGATTGGGTGTCAAGGAAATCAGACCGATTTCCGGTTGACCTCTCTGCCGAGGTGGATCTATAGACTAGCTGCAGGTCCCCCTCCCCTCGTCCCTCCCGCCAAGGGATGGTTATTGCGGCAGGAACCGAGAGGGAGCAACTTCCAGCCGCGATGCCAGGCGCGATCCCGTCTGTGTGGAGCTTGAACACCATCAAAAGGAGAAAGCTCTCTTTATCGTCATGGGTCCGTCGCCTCTTTTAGCATTTCTGGACGAACACGGGATCGACTGCCCGCGCTGCGACCACCCGGCGGTCTTCACTGTCGATGAGGCGGCGCGTTGGGTGCCCCCCCTGCCGGGGGCTAAAACCAAAAACCTCTTTCTGCGCGACAAGTCGGGACGCAGGCATTTTCTGGTCTGCGTGCCGGCGGCCAAATCGGTCGACATGCGAGCCCTTTCCGATGCGATCGGTGCCGGCCGCCTCAGCTTCGGGTCGCCGGAGCGGCTGAAAAAGCACTTGGGGATCGAGCCCGGGGCCGTGACGCTCTTTGCGGTCTTCAACGACCCGGCCCACGCGGTCGAGCTCTATGTCGACGAGGAGCTTTGGCAGGCGGACGCCTTCCAGTTCCACCCATTGGTGAACACGAGCACGCTCGTAATATCGCGAGAGTCGGTGGAGCGCTTCCTACAGCTGATCGGGCACCCGTTGCACTTGGTGACGGTGGGGGGAAGGGGTGACGAGCAACGGGTGATGGAATGAACGGGGCCGCGGGCAAAGAGCGAAGGGAGAAAAGCCATCAATAGAGTGTTCCTTCCCTATGCTCCTTGCCCCATGCTCTCTGCCGGTGGTTGAGCATCGAGTTTTTTCGGAGCGACTTCATTAATTGCAGGAGAGGGATCCATGGAAGAAAGATACATCATGGCGATCGACCAGGGGACGACCGGCTCACGGGTCTTGATCGTAAACCCCGCCGGCCACATCGTTGCCAACGCCTATTCCGAGTTCCCCCAGATTTACCCCCGGCCGGGGTGGGTGGAGCACGACCCGGAGGCGATCTGGCAGGCCACACTGTCGGTCATGCGCCAGGCGCTGACCTCTGCCGGCATCGCTCCCGGGCGCATCGCCGCCATGGGCATTACCAACCAGCGCGAGACCACCGTGGTCTGGGAGCGTAGCACACTGAAACCCGTGCACAACGCCATCGTCTGGCAGTGCCGGCGTTCCGCCGGCATATGCGATGCGCTCCGGGCCGAAAACCTGGAGGCGATGTTTCGCGAGCGCACCGGGCTGCTGCTGGACGCCTATTTTTCGGGCACCAAGCTCAAGTGGCTCCTGGATGAGATCCCCGGCCTGCGGCGGCGGGCGGAGTCGGGCGAGCTGGCCTTCGGCACCGTGGACAGCTGGCTGATCGCCCGGCTGACCGGCGGGCGCACCCATGTCACCGACCTCACCAACGCCTCCCGGACCCTGATGTTCAACATCCACGAACGCGTTTGGGATAAGGAGCTGCTGGATGCGCTCGCCATTCCCGCGGCCCTGCTGCCCGCCGTGGTGCCCTCGAGCCACGTGGCCGGCCGTACCGAAGCGGCCGTCGCCGGCGCTGAGATCCCGATTGCCGGCATCGCCGGGGACCAGCAGGCGGCGCTTTACGGCCAGGCCTGTTTCGATGCGGGCCAGGCCAAGAACACTTACGGCACAGGGTGTTTTCTGCTCATCAACTCCGGCCGCAAGCGCGTGGACCCGGGTCCGGGGCTGCTGCTGACCCTGGCCTGCGACGGTGACGGGCAGCCCTGCTATGCCCTGGAAGGCTCGGTGTTCATTGCCGGTGCCGTGGTGCAGTGGCTGCGCGACGGGCTGGGCCTGATCCGCACGGCGGCGGAGACGCAAGCGCTGGCGGAAAGCGTCCCCGACAGCCAGGGGGTCTTTCTCGTGCCGGCCTTCGCGGGGCTCGGGGCCCCGCACTGGGACATGTACGCCCGCGGCGGCATCCTCGGCATCACCCGCGGCACGACCCGGGCCCACATCGTGCGTGCGGCGCTGGAGGGCATCGCCTTCCAGACCCGGGACCTTGCGGGCGCCGTCGAGGCTGCGACGGGCATGAGATTCACCGAGTTGCGGGTGGACGGCGGGGCCTGCCGCAACGATTTTCTGATGCAGTTTCAGGCGGACCTCCTCGATTGCACCATCAGCCGGTCGCGCTACCTGGAGTCCACCGCCATGGGGGCGGCGTTTCTCGCAGGGCGGGCGGTCGGTTTCTGGAGGGGCGCGGGGGAGATCGGGGCGCTCCGGTCCTCGGACAAGATCTTTTCCCCGAAGATCGACGGGCAAAAGCGACAGCGGCTGGTGCGGGGGTGGACGGAGGCCGTGGAACGGGTCAAAAGCCGCGTCTAGCGCAGGCCCTTCAACCGTTCCATGCGGCTGGTGATTTCCGTGATGCGGATCCCGTACTTTTCGTTGCGGACCACGACTTCGCCGCGGGCGATCAGCACGTCGTTGGCGAGAATGTCGACCGGTTCGCCCTCGAACTTGGCCAGTTTCACCGCGGACCCGGGGCTGAGCTTCAAAAGCTCTCGAATCGGGAGCTTCGTCCGGCCCAGCTCCACCGTGAGCTCCATGGGAATGTCGAGCAGGATCTCGAGCCCGAGGTCTTCGGCGGCCCCGGGGAGCTTGTTCGTTTCGTCGGCCGGCGGCCGAGGTGCGGCCGCGGGGTTCTTTACGGCGGCGGCCGGCGGTTCATCGGCGAGGCCATCCAAGGCTGACGCCATCTGTTTCTGGGGGACTTTCCCCGTCTGCTGATCTTTTTGCATGTGATCGGAGATCTTGATTCCCATCTCCACGAACACATTCTGCCCCTCGCAAGCGAACGCATAGCGTTCGTATCGCTCCAGATTCAGGGACTCGATCTTGAAATCCGAGCCGGTGGTGAAAGAGGGTGCGGACAACGAACAGCGCAGGCCGGCGTCCGTCAGGGCGGATTTGAGGTTGCCTCCGATCATGTTGCCAAGCTCGCCCAACAGGTCCCTGATCTCATCCAAGCCCTCGAGTTCCGTCGGATCCATGCCCAGCATTTTCGATGTCAGGATGCGGGCAAACTCCTCCGGCAGATGGACGCTCACGATCCCGGTGGCGTCCCCGGCGAAGCATACCGAGGAAACCACCGCCCGCCTGCCGCCGAGGCCGGCACTGTCCACTGCCTCGACGGGCTCCAATTTGAGCGAGAGCATGGTGTCGAACACGTCGGCTGCCGCGGCACCAATCCGGGTCTTGAAATCCAGGGCGGCCAGTTTTACGAGATCGACTTCCGGCAGGCGGCTCATCGCACCCGGGGAACTGATGTCGGATCTGCCTTCGGCGGTCGCGACTGTTTTTAGGCCGACCTCGACGACCAGAAAGTCGTCCGCGTGCTGATAGACACAGCGCTCGAAACGTTCCATGCTGAGGGATCGAATGCTGAAATCGGTGCCGGTAGTGATCGACGGGGTGGAGAGGATGCAGTGCTGGCCGGCATCATCGAGGGCGGATTTCAGGTTGCCGCCTACGATGTTGGTGATCTCGGCGATCAGATCGCGCACATCGCTGCCGGGGCCGATCTGCTCGGGCTCAATGCCGTGCAGGGCGGCCGCCATCCTCCGGCCGAAATCATACGTAACCTGAAGGTTGAAAATTCCGGTGACAGCGCCTGCGAAGTTGAGTGTGCCCACCATGCGCTGCACCCCGCTTGTGGGCGACTGGTCTGAATCGACCGGTCGGATATCCAGCGAGAGCATGGTGCTGAACGTCTCGACGATGCAGCCGCTGATTTGAGACTTGATATCCAGTGCGTCGCTTGCGCCCATGGTTCACGCGAGAGTCCCTCCGCGTTGTATGAGGCAGCCAACGCCGGCGGGCAGTCCGTTTGCGATCCTTAAAATAATGGATTTCTTTAACTTTTACGATTTTACAACGACGAGATGGAAACCTCAACATCAAATTCGACCCGCAAAGGCGTCACGGTATTCCAATTCGCCGCTGTCTACCTCGAGAATGAATCGGCAGCGGTGTTCATCTGCCGGGAGAGGTTGGCCGCGCTCCGGTCCCCGGAGAAAGCCATGACCTGCTCTCCTGCAGGGGTCAGGAAGAAAATGGCCGGGATCCCGCGTACCCGGTAGGCCGAAAACGTCCCCGGGTCCTTGTCCACGTCCACGTAGATCATGACGAGTTTCTGGGAAGCCTCGACGACCCGGCGGTCTGGCCAGATGTATTTTTTCAACTCGACGCACGGGGCGCACCAATCGGCGGTGAAATAGACCAGGGCGGGTTTGCCGGTCGCTTCGGCCCGGCGCAGGCCTTCGGCGTGGTCTTTCACCCAGGCGATCCCGGCCCCGGCCCCGCTCTCGGGTGCGGGAGCGCACCCGTTCGCTGCGACGGCGACCCACAGCAGCAGAGACGCCGCGGCACATGTCGGTGATCGCCTCAACGCTTCAACCTCTCGAACGGATCTCGCTCCCACTCCGGGGCGCCGGCTTCGGTGGCCGACCCATCCGATCCGTAGAAATCCACGGCGGCCAGGCTGGCACTCATGGCCTTGATCTTTGCGATCACGGGCAGGTGGTCCGGGTGTTTCTGGTAGCGCTCCAGGGCGGGCAGGTTGGCGAAGAGAGCCACCAGCGCGAAATCGTAGGAGCGCTCTGAGCTCAGGACATCCCGGCCGAACTCGAACATTTGAATCTCCATGATCTTGTTGGGCAGATCGTTCAGAAGCTTCTCCAGCTCGCGAATCTCTGCATCCTCCGTCCCTGGTTTGAATTTCATCAGCACCACGTGTGTCAGCATTTAGACCTCTTTCTGCCATTGGGTGGATGGGACGCAGCCGCCGTGCCGCCGGTCGCGCGGGCTGCATTCATCGAGCCGTAATCCAATCCGGCCGGCCGGTCAACCGCACGGCCACATCGGTGAACCACACCCGAAACGACCCGTCCGCGCTGCGATGGTCCAGGGACAAGGTGAGCGGTCCCACTTTTTGATAACCCACCCAGGTGGTGATCCGGGTCGGTTGAGGGTCTCCGCCCCTACGGTAGACCCATTGCGCAATCCGGCCGGAGCCGTCGATGAAAAGCTCGTAGACATCGCCCGGCGTGTAGCCCTCGTTCGTCGGGTATCTCACCACTAGACGCTCGGCCTGGCCGGTCCCGATGGGAAGCTTTTGGAGTTCCTGATCAGCGGTCACCAGTGCCGATTGATCCCAAAAAAGCCTTAAGGGGAATAGCAGCCAGTAATTGTCATTGACGAACTGCGGGTCGATTTTGCGGATGGTCTCCTCGGCTTGCCCGGCCAGCGCCGAGCGGTCGTAGGCAACGGTCCCCCCCTGTTCGGCGCTGCCCATAAAGGTCACGCGGTCCGTTTTGGGCTCCCACGCCCAGCTGCGGCTGACGACCCGGTCTGGGAGGCTCACGTTGAAAGTGTAGCGCAGCTCTTCGATCTCGCCGAAGTCGCGCAGCCCATATGCTTCGGCCAGCCGGACGCGCGGTGAATCGATATGGGGCCGGCCTACGCATCCGGGCAGCAGTGCCAGCACGTAAATGCCCAAAAGGAACACTTCAACTCGGTAACGGCATGCGTTCACCATACACCTCCTCGATGTCCGGCGTTTCGTCGACCGAACGCCTTGCAAACAGCTGAATAAAAGCCAATATACGGCTCGAAACGGGCGGGAAAAAGAGGGGCGATGAAATTTTGCTGCGGCCGCCGAGGGGTTCCACCGTGGGAAAGCCCCGGGATTGGCAGGCCGGTTTAGGCGCGGCGGCGATTGCGTGCGTAAACGATCTGGTTTTTCAACTCGCTTAGGATGAAGCTGCTCTTGAAGCTGCGGGCGATTTCATCCTCGCTGGGCGCAGCGCCGAGGACGGCCGCTGCATGGGTGCGGATCGCCGCCATCCCCGCAACGATCTCCTCGATGAAGAACCCGGCCCGGATCAACCTGTTTGCGAGACGGCTTCCTGCCAGGTTGATGCGGTGGCGCGGCAACGGCGGGCTGCCGGGCTGCGGCGATCCCGTAGCCTCGATCGGTTTTTTGCGCAGGTAGCGGATCTGGTTGGTGACTTCGTCGAGCGTGAAATAGGAGGTCAGGGCGGCGGCGATTTCAGCCTGAGTCGGCTCGATGCCGGTGGATTGGGCCACGAACTTCGACACGGCCAGAATGGCCTCTTGAAATCTTTCGCCAAGCTTGATCACGCGCTATCGGATGCCGACATGCAACGTTCGGGTTAGGGCCGCCCCCCGAACCTGGGGAGGCCGCGCGCCACCCCTTGAGGGTGCCGCCACGGCCTCCGGTGTCGAGTCGGCGGTGGTCTCAGACAGTAGCAGGGCGGATGCCGGCCCGCGCCGGGGTCAGAACTCACCCAGCGGTCGTTCAAACGTCCACGCGAACGGGGCTTGGACCAGCGCCTCGGTGGAAGCCTCGGTGTTGCCGCCCAGGAGGGCAAAGGGGTAGCTCACCACCCAGAATACGGCTCCTATCGTAGTGGCGCAAATCCCGATGGGACGCAAGGCCACCGTGTCCCAGATCATCATGCCGCCGCTGGGCTTCTCCTTTTCCATGTGCTCGGCCGCCGGTGCGGCGGAAACCAGCGGTCCGACCATGAGAACCGCCGTCAACACCGTGATCATCGTCAATTTTCCAAATCCGAACATGACATCCTCCTTGACCAATGAGTACCAGACCTTTTTTGCAAGTTTGAGATTGACGGCTTCCGTGGAAGCGGGTTATGGCCGTTCTATCCTGCGGGCACCATCACACGGTGCAACCCTGGCGCAGCGCTTGCCGCCGGGTGCCCGTGACCGTTAAGGCGATCAAATACAGACCTATTATACATCGAAAACGGCCACGAATTCAAATTTTTTAGATTATATCTTGATATCAAGCTGTTATTAGGGGTCTTGTAATTGTCAGGCGATCCCCTGAAAATCTCTCCTGACCTCCCTTTGCCAAAGAGGGGCGAGGGGAGATTGTACGAACCATGTCAATTCAATTTCGAGACTATTAATGTAAGGCAAGGGCGATTGTGCCCGGCCATAACCGTCCGCCAGAGCGCCTCGTGATGCCCCTGCCCTGCGACAGCACTATCGACGTGGCCGTTGCCATGCCGGTTTACGGCACATTCACCTACCGGGTGCCGCCGGAGATCGGCGCCCCGGTCGACATCGGCATGCGGGTTCTGGTGCCCTTGGGCCGCCGCCGCACGACCGGCTACGTACTAGGGCCGACCCCCGCGGCGGAGCGTCAGGAGATCAAGCCCATCCTGGCCGTGATGGACTTTTGCCCGATATTCCCCCCGCAGCTCATCCCTCTGTTCCGTTGGGCCGCCGAATACTATCTGCACCCGCTGGGAGAGGTCATCCAGACAGCGCTCCCCGGCGGGCTGACCGTCTCCGAGTCTGCCGTCCTCTCGTTGTCGGACGAGGGGCGCCGTTGTCTGGAGGACCCATCGGCCGCCTTGCCGGAACAGGCCCTGCTGCGAGAGCTTGCAGGCGGGGGGCTCTCCGTGGAGAAATTGCGTCGCCGGCTCGGCCCGGATTTCCGCATCGAGACGCTTGACGAGCTCGTGGCCCGGGGAAGGGTCATCAGGGCCACCCGGCTGACAGGGGGGCGGGCCAAAATTCTCCACGAACAACGCGTGAGACCCCTGCCGGGAGACGGGGGTTGCGCCGGGCTGTCGGAAAAAAAGGGATTGATCCTGCAGGTGCTGAGGGATGCCGGCGACCTGGGGGTGCGGGAGCTTGCAGAGCGGGTGCCGAGGGCGGCGGCGCATCTCGGCGTTCTGGAGCGGGCCGGCCTCGTGCAACGTTACGCGCGCCGTGTGTTTCGGGACCCGTTCGGCGACCCGATCGCACCGGACGAGGCCCCGGTGCTCACCGCCGAACAGCAGGAGGCGGTGGCGGCCGTCGGGGCTGCCTGCCGGGACGGGTTTCGCTCTTTTCTCCTGAACGGGGTCACCGGCAGCGGCAAAACCGAAGTCTACATGCGTTTGGCGGCCGAAATCCTGGCAGCCGGTCGCAGCGTTCTCGTCCTGGTGCCGGAGATCGCCCTGATCACCCAGACCGAGCGGCGGTTTCGCGCCCGCTTCGGGGAGCAGGTCGGCCTGCTCCACAGCGGGCTCTCCGAAGGCGAGCGCTATGACCAGTGGTGCCGCATCCTGCAGGGGGATGCCCGTATTGCCATCGGCGCCCGGTCGGCGGTGTTCGCCCCGTTTTCGGATCTCGGGCTGATCGTCGTGGACGAGGAGCACGACAGCTCCTACAAGCAGGAGGGAGGGCTGCACTACAGCGCGCGGGACCTTGCCGTGGTGCGCGCCCGTCAATGCGGCTGCCCCGTGGTCCTGGGTTCGGCCACCCCCTCCCTGCAATCCTACTACAACGTGCGCAGCGGGAAATACGCTGAACTCAGGCTGCCGGGCAGGGTTCGGCAGCGGCCCCTACCCGGTATCCGGGTGGTGGACCTGCGAACCTGCCGCGACCTGCGCGGGCCCGGGCGCTTCATCAGCGCCGAGCTGAAAAAAGCCCTGGACGAAACCCTCGCCCAGGGCGACCAGGCCCTGCTTTTCCTCAATCGGCGGGGTTTTGCGAGCTTTCCGGTCTGCGCCGCCTGCGGCAGCCCGTTGCGCTGCCGCCATTGCGACATCTCCCTGACCCTGCACCAATCCTCCCAGCGCTACCGCTGCCACTACTGCGGGTTCAGCCTCCCCTCGGGCGCACACTGCGAGAGCTGCGGGTCCGGCAAGATCAAGCGGCTGGGGCTCGGCACGGAAAAGGTGGAAGAGGCCGTGCGGGCTCTTTTCCCCCAGGCCCGCATCGCCCGGATGGACCGGGACACGACCGAACGCAAGGGGGCATTGGTCGGCATTCTAAGAGGGTTGCGGGAGCGGGCGATCGACATCCTGGTGGGCACCCAGATGGTGGCCAAGGGGCACGATTTCCCCCTGGCCGAATTCCAAACGTACCGCGGTTATGGTGGCTACGGAAAAATCACGGTCCTGAACGATCCGGAAGACGCGTTGTTGGTCGAATGCCATGTCGTCGTGTATGAACC
>JAWOHH010000001.1:0-5785 GCA_046496215.1 Desulfobacterales bacterium | reverse complement strand
GGCGGGAAGCGGTCGAACCAGTCGTAGCGCTCCTCCTCCCACTCCTCGACGCTGGTCGGAGGCCCGCACTCGTTCAACACCTTGTCGCGCGGGTCGCCCTCGGAGATCAGCCGCGACCCGCAGCGCATGGCCTGGGCGGGCACCGCCAAGGCCATAAGGGTTAAAAGAACGATAAGGGCGGAAAGTTCTATTTTATGAGAGTCCATAAGGCCTTTTCATCTATTGATCGCGGCAAGATGCCGCTCCCACTCCCTCCAATAAAAACTCACAGGCAATCGAGTTCCTTGGGAGTCAGTGGGGGATCGCTTTCAGAATGTCCTCTGCCCAATTCGGCATAGGGTCAAGCGTCATTATCCGGCGCCCACGCTTCACAACCGCCACTTGTCGGAAGGGGTTCTCGCGGGATGAATTGTCCAACAGCCGGGCCTCATCGGCAAGCGGCACCACCTCCGCGACATGCTTCATGGAACGGGGTATGCGAGCATGGGTTTTTTCGGCAGGCACATGGTGCCCTCCCTCGGCGACACGTTGCTGCACCCGGGCTTCATTCAGTGCAGGAGTATCCAGGTGAATGTAAACGAGGATGATTTCATACCCCAGCGCTTTGGCACGGGCGACAAAGTCAATTTTGGATTCATGCGAAAAGACGGTTTCGAAACAAAACGATACGCCCTGGCTCAGCAGCTCCTCCCCCAGCCGGAGGCTGAGATGGGCCGCCATGTAGGCCGCCTTCTCCGGGGCTTGGGGGTTGAGTGCTGCGGCGATTGCGTCGGCATTCAGGAGTTTGACGCCACGCGGGGCCAGAAGCAAACGATAGAATGTCGACTTGCCTGCCCCATTGCCGCCGGCCAGGATCCAGAGCTGGCGAGATTTGGTCATCGTTGAACTCTGAATGCCCCTTTGTGGAACTGCCCTGTCTGCCGCTCGCCGGTACGTGAGTTGACCCGGTCAAGAAGACCCGGGCGGTTGGGGCTGGCCTCGTAGTAGACCGCAGCGGAGGTAACTTTTTCCGAAAGGCCGCTACTGTCGCGCATGGACTCGAGGGAGTCAAACACATGGCGCGGATCCACAGCCGCAGAAGCTACGGGCACCACCTCTATTTTTCTCAGGCCCTGGATCACGGCGATCACATCGGCAGGGTCGATCACAGCGTCGACCGCCTTGCCGAGTTCAGCCCAGAATTCGATCTGCTTGGGGGCCGATCGTTTTTGCAGCGCACCTTCTTTTTCGGCAGCCTCAACCAGCGCTGTGCTCAATCTCAAGGGGCTTGCCATGGCAACTCCTCCTGAATAATAGTATCATTATGCTACAAATGTAGCAACACGCTTCAAAGATGTCAACCCTCAGGCTTTGCGGCCTGTTCTGCGTTAAAAGCTATCCACATCATACCGGAATAATGGTAGACGTTGCGGAGTCAATATTCTCCAAGGAGGCCCCGTGAGCCCGGACCCGAAAACCATCACACTGTCGCAGCTGCCCGAGATCATCGCCAGCCACTTCCAGCACAAATCGGAGATCACCTGCTACATCGGCTCAAACTCGGCCACCCCTACGGCATCCCTGGAGGCCATAACGGCCGCGCTCAAGACGCGCAGCCCCAGGCTGCCCTTCCTCAAGATGGTCCACCTGCTGCTGCAGGGCCCCGTGCCCTACGTGGAAAAGGGGCTTCAGGACCGGGTATTGGTCTTCTCCATATTTTCCGGGGCCGATGTGCGCGAGGCGGCCAACGACGGCCGGGCCTTCTACCTGCCCTGCACGCTGGCCAACCTGGACAGCCTGATCGGCAAGGGGCGGCGCTTCGAGCCCGATGTGGCCATTTTAAAGGTGAGCCGCAACCCCTTCACCGGCGAGTTCAGCCTGGGCCTCTCGGTGGAGGCCCTGCACACGGCCATCGACCATGCCCGGGTGGTGGTGGCCGAGCTCGACTCGAGCATGCCCTTCACCGAGGGGCAGAGCGTCGTCGACTCGCGCTCCATCGACTACATCATCGAGGAGGGGGTCAAGCCGGTCTACGAGCTGCACCCGCCCGACTTCGAGCAGCTCTCGGCCCAGGAGCGGCGGATCGGGGAGCTGATCACCACCCGGTTCATCGAGGACGGGGCGACCATCCAGGTGGGGATCGGCAAGATACCCGACGCCGTCATCGGAACGATCAAGCAGGCCGCCTACAAGGACCTCGGCGTGCAGACCGAGCTCTACGGGGACGGGCTGATGATCCTGCAGAAGGCGGGCATCGTCACCAACCGCCGCAAAAAGGCCAACCTGGGCTACAGCACCACCAGCCTGATCATGGGCTCGCGCGAGCTCTACGACTTCGTGCACATGCGAACCGGGGTGCAGATGCGGCCCGCCTCCTACACCAACTCCGCGGAGACCGTGCGCAGGAACGCCCCCTTCATTTCCATCAACACGGCCGTGGGGGTGGACCTCTTCGGCAACGTCTGGGCGGACTACATCGAGCTGCGGCGCTACTACAGCGGGGTCGGCGGGCAGCCGGATTTCGTGCGTGCGCTGAACGACCGCGGCTACGGGGCCCCGATCATCGCCATCCAGAGCGTCACCGACAAGGGCCAGTCCAAGATCAGCAAGCATAGCCCGCCGGGCATCAACCTGACGGCCTGCTCCTACGACGGGATCGTGATCGTGACCGAGTGGGGGATCGCGGACCTGCGGGAGCTGACGGTCGGCGAGAAGGCGGTCGCCATCGCCAGCATCTCGCACCCCAGCGTGCGCGAGGAGCTCCTGGGCTACATCATCGACGACCCCATGTTCACCAAGCCCGTGGGCTTCACGCTGGGCAAGACCCCGCGCGGGGTGACGATGTACGGGGGGAAGATCTGGCTGGATGAATCTTAAACAGACAGGCATAAAAAGATGGAGGTCGATAAAATCCCTCCGGCCCCCTTTTTCAAAGGGGGAGACGGAAAAAGGTGCAACTTAAGAGGGGGTTAGGGGGATTTTTCGTTTATCTCATGTTGACTTACAGCAGACACCTCAAAGCCAAGGCTCGTGAGTTGCGAACTAAACTCACTCTCGGCGAAAGGGCACTCTGGTCGAGGCTGAGAGGAAAGCAAATACTGGGTGTGCAGTTTTACCGACAGAAACCGATTGGCGATTTTATCGTCGATTTTTACGCACCCAAGGCAAATCTGGTTATCGAACTGGATGGTTCTCAACATTCGCAGATTGAAAATTCCGAGAAAGACCAAAAACGCGATCAGTATTTAGCCGGTCTTGGGTTGAGGGTGTTGCGGTTCAACAGCAGGGAAGCGCTGACGAATACGGATGAAGTGGTTGAAGTAATCTATCGAAGGATTGGAGAATCGTTGGTAGATTAAATCCCCCCGGCCCCCTTTTTCAAAGGGGGAGACCAAGAATGGTTGAATTTCAGCTAACGTTTGCATTTATCAGTCGCAGCAGGGAACCCCGCAATCCCCCCTTTGGCAAAGGGGGGCAGGGGGGATTTTGTATTTTCCTGCTCTTGGTTTCCTTCCTGCTCGCCGGCTGCCAGGTCCAGCCGCGGTTCACGGTGGCGGCGCTGCCGGGTTATGACGCCGCCTTCGAGCGCACCTCCGGCTGGACAGGCGGCGACGGGGCCTACACGATCGGCCTGGGGGAGGGCCGCGTGCTCTGGATGTTCGGCGACACGTTCGTCGGCCGGGTGAGCGATGGCCGGCGGGTCGACTCCCTGCTGATCAACAACTCGGCGGCGGTCCAGGCCGGCGGCACGCCCACCGGGGCCTCGCTCGACTTTTTCTACAAAACGCAGGACGGCGGGCCGCCTGCAGCGCTTTTCGAACCCCAGGACCGGGTCGGCTGGTTCTGGCCCTATCACGGGGTGAAAACCGCCGAGGGGCTCTTTCTGTTCCTGCTCCAGGTCGAGGCTGCGGAGGGGCCGGAGGCGTTCGGGTTCAGGTTGGTCGCCACGTGGCTGGGCAAGGTCGAAAACCCAGACGATGCGCCCGGGCGCTGGATTCTTGCTGCCCGAAAAATCCCCTGGGGCGATGAGCGGCGGCTCTTCGGCTCATCCGTGCTGCTGAGCGACGGACTCGCCTATGTCTACGGCACGGTGGACGAAACCATCGAGGGCTTCGTGGCGAAGCAGGTGATCCTGGCGCGGGTGCCGGCGGAGAAACTCTTGGATTTCGGCGCCTGGCGCTTTTTTTCCGAGGGGGGCTGGGTGGCGGACGTCGAGGCCGCCGGCCGGGTCTGTAAGGACGCGGCCGGGGAGTTCTCGGTCTCCTTTCAGCCGGGCTTGGGCCGGTACGTGATGATCTTCACCGAGGGCGGGCTCTCGGAGCACATGGCACTGCGGGTTGCGCCCCGGCCCGAAGGGCCCTGGGGCGAATCGCTGCGCTTCTACAGCTGCCCGGAGGCCGGCTGGGACCCGAAAATTTTCTGCTACGCCGCCAAGGGACATCCTGAGCTTGCGGCCGGCGCAGGCGAGCTGATCGTCACCTACGTCGCCAACACCACGGACTTCGCCCTGCTGGAGTCCGACGCGCGCCTCTACCGGCCGCGGTTCGTCAAGATCGCCTTCGAGGGCTTCTAAACGCAGGCCCATTCAGTCGGCCTTCAGAGCGTGGGCGCGGCTTTGAGCTGCGTTGCCATCGCGGCTGGAAGCCGCTCCCACAAAAACATCCATTCATTCTGGGTTGACCCCGGCCGCGACCCACTCGAGAAACGGAGGGTAGCCGCCTTCGACCGCAAGGCTCACGATGCAGGGGCAGCTGTAGCTGTGCAGGGCCTTGACCCGCTCGGTCAGCTCCGGCACCCGCTCCGCGGTCGTCTTGGCGATCATGACCACCTCGGCGGCCTCCTCCACCTTGCCTTCCCACACGTAAACGGAGTTCATCTGCGGCAGGATGTTGACGCAGGCCGCCAGGCGCGCGGCCACCAGCTCGCGGCCGATTCTCTTCGCCTCCTCCAGTCCGGAGGCCGTCATGTAGACAAACCGGATGTTCATGGGACTTTCCTCCATTTCCAATCAACGCAAATGATCAAATAATTCAGTTGCAGAAGAAATTGCAACATTTAAGGGCAACTTGAAAGCAATGTCCACCTCAACACTTTCTGCCTGAGTATCTATGTGAAGTGGAGGATAGATTTACAGGCCAAGCTCTTCGAACGCTCTTGCCAGTTTTTTTTCACGGATAAGCACATCGGCATGCCGGTATAACTCCGATGTTCTCTCTGATCTCGATTTTTCAGGCAAACCAGAGGCCTCGGCATCTAACACGACAAAGTAGAACGCCTGGGTCAGGCCGAACAGCCAGATGCCGAGCGCCCAGCCGTAAGGACCCGGCGGTGGCAGCAGCCAGGCCAGGGTGAGGCCGATCGGGCCGAGCAGCGCCTCGGCGCACACCCGGCGTGCGACCGGCTCCGGGAAACACACCCCGCTGCGGATCCAGGCGAGTCCGGCAACGGCCGGGATCGCGAAAGCGCAAACGGACCCGGCCGCGGCCAGCACGGCCGAGAGCATGAAGAGCGGGGCGAACAGCACGCTTGCGCGCCGCCTGCTCGACCGGGCAAGAAACAGTGCGTACACCGCAATGCTCACAAAGATCGCCGCATTCGCGGCGGTCGCCCGCCGAATCCCGGCCAGTGGCAGGTTCGTTACGGCAGCCAGCAGCGCGGTTGCCCCCGCGGCAATAATGACCGTTGCGACTATTGGCGAAAGGGTGTGTTTCATGGATCTCCTCGATGCGTGGGTTCAGGAAACAAGGCGCGCATTTTCTCTGATCGAAATTTTTTGTGGGAGCGGCTTCCAGCCGCGATATCAGCT
>JAWOHH010000020.1:0-3546 GCA_046496215.1 Desulfobacterales bacterium | reverse complement strand
TGCAGGGGCACCTTGCGCGGGCTGCACTACCAATTCCCGCACGCACAGGCAAAGCTTGTTCAGGTGCTGCAGGGGGAGGTCTTCGATGTGGCTGTGGACCTCCGCAGAGGCTCGCCGACATTCGGCCGGTCGGTCGTCGTCAAGCTGTCCGAAGGCAACCGGCGCCAACTGCTCATCCCCAAGGGGTTTGCCCATGGGTTCGTCGTTTCGAGCGAGGCGGCGCTTTTCTCCTACAAGTGCAGCGACTATTATGCACCCGCCTGCGACCGCGGCGTGCTGTGGTCCGATCCCGACCTGGCCATTGCCTGGCCCGCAGAGAAGCCCCTGCTCTCCGCCAAAGACGCCCGACTCCCGCGCCTGAGAGACATTCCGCCGGAGCATCTTCCGGTTGTGTAACCATAATGTCGGGCTGAAAATCGTCTGAAGGTAGAAGGTTTTTCTAACTCTTCAAACCCAATAAACCCTTTTTATGTTATTGATTATCGGTTCAAGCGGCCAGCTCGGCTGGGAAGTGGTCCGGCAGGCCCGGGAAGAGGGGGTCGATGCACACTCCCTGGACTACCCGGATATCGATCTCGGCGACCCCGGGTCGATTGCAGCCCGCCTATCGCCTCTGCACTTCGATGCCATCGTGAATGCGGCCGCTTACACGGCCGTCGACCGGGCCGAGTCGGAGCCCGATCTTGCCATGGCGGTCAATCGAAACGGGCCGTCGCACCTGGCGCGCATCTGCCGGGAGAGAAACGTTCCCCTGATCCACATCTCCACCGACTACGTCTTCGGCGGCAGCAAGACCGGCGCATACACCGAGGAGGACGAAATCGCCCCTTTGGGGGCCTATGGCCGGAGCAAGGCCGCCGGCGAGGCGGCTGTGAGGGAGAGACTGCCCGCGCACCTGATCTTGCGCACGGCCTGGCTTTGCGGGGTGCACGGCCAGAACTTCGTCAAGACGATGTTGAAACTCGGGCGGGAAAGAGATGCCCTGATGGTGGTTGCCGACCAGCATGGCTGCCCGACGTTTGCTTCCGACCTGGCCGGCGCGGTCCTGCAAATCTATGCCGGCCACCGTGAAGGCCGGCCGGTGGAGTGGGGCACCTACCACTACTGCGGCAGCGGGGCGGCAACTTGGCACGCATTTGCCGAAGAAATATTCGAAATCGCACGGGGCTATGAAGCGCTGAGGGTCAAGGCGATCGTCCCGATCCCCACCTCCGAGTACCCGACCCCGGCCAGGCGGCCGGTGAATTCGGTGCTCGATTGCTCCAAGATCGAACGCCGGCTCGGCATCACCCCACGCCCCTGGGGCGAGTCGCTGCGGGAGATGCTCGGCAGGCTGTACCGCACACCGGCGCGCGACTGACCGGTTGACGCAACCAAAGAGGAGAACCCATGCTCGATCTTTCCATCCCCAAGGCCAACAACACCGATGTCAGGGGCATCATCCTGGCCGGCGGGTCCGGCACGCGCCTCTACCCCATCACCCAGGTCGTCAGCAAACAGCTCCTGCCGGTCTACGACAAGCCCATGGTCTATTACCCCCTCTCGATCTTGATGATGTGCGGGATCCGCAACATCCTGGTCATCTCCACCCCGGAGGAGCTGCCCCGCTTCGAGGCGCTTCTGGGAGACGGGTCGCGGGTCGGATTGAAGCTCTCGTATGCGGCACAGCCCAAGCCGGAAGGGCTTGCCCAGGCGTTTGTCATCGGGAGAGAGTTCATCGGCAGCCACCGCTGCTGCCTCATCTTGGGCGACAACCTCTTTTTCGGCCACAGCCTGCCGGACATCCTGCAGCGCGCGGTGCAGTTCGAGAAGGGCGGGGTGATTTTCGGCTATTACGTGCGGGACCCGCAGCGCTATGGCGTGGTCGAATTCGACGGCAGCGGCAACGTTCTGGGGGTTGAGGAGAAGCCGGCGAAACCGAAATCGAATTTCGCGATTCCCGGCCTGTACTTTTTCGATCAGGAGGTGGCGGCGATCGCCTCGGGCCTGAAGCCCTCCGCGAGGGGAGAGCTGGAGATCACCGATGTGATCGAAACTTATTTAAAACGTGGCCAGCTCAAGGTGGAACTGCTCGGCCGCGGTTTCGCATGGCTGGACACGGGCACCCACGAGTCTTTTCTGGAGGCGAACCTGTTTGTGGAAACGATCCAGAAACGGCAGGGGCTGAAGATCGCCTGCATCGAGGAGATCGCCTGGCGCATGGGATACATCCAAACGGCCCAGCTGCACCAGTTGGCCCAGCCCTACCTGAAGAACGAATACGGTCAATACCTGATGGAGATCACCCAGCCGTAAAAGCGATTGCCGACAACAGGTTGTCGTGCACCCGCCCTTCGCGCTAATCCACTGCGATGCCGGTGGCCTGATTCTCCGAGAGGAGGGGTTCCTGTCTGCGTCGTCAGATGCTGGGCGGCGAGGATTATGCCCGGAAATCCGACAAGCAAAACGGGCGGCCTTGTGATCCTTCCTTGACAACGGTGGAGTAAAAGTATACACTCTTAAGTGTACAAATATTAAAGGGGATATTCATGCGCGCCAGTGCCAAAGAGATGAGAATTAAATCACGCGAAATCCTTGAGGCTGTGGCGCGTGGGGAGGAAGTGGTGATCACCTACCGTGGTAAGGCGCGCGCAAAGATCATTCGCTACAAAAAAAACCTCGGTTTGCGGAATGAAACGCATTCGCTTTTCGGCATATGGGAGGATAACACGCGGGTAGGCGATGTGGAGCGCTATGTGCGCGACCTGCGCAGAGGGCGTTTCTAATGCTGGTGGACACCGATGTGCTCATCTGGTACATGCGCGGGAACAATAAGGCTCTGCGCACGATCGAGACGCTGGATGAGTTTTCAATCTCAGTTGTCACCTATATAGAGCTGGTGCAGGGGCTTCGCAACAAGGCGGAGCTGAACATCTTGAGGAACTTTCTGCAGACAAAATCCGTTCCGGTTCTGCAGGTCACCGAAGGCATATCCTCGAGCGCCATGTTCCTGGTCGAACAGCTCCATTTCAGCCATTCCCTGGGTTTTTCGGATGCGCTCATCGCAGCGACCGCCATCGGCCATGGCTTGCCCCTGCTCACCGCCAATGCCAAACATTACCAGGCCGTAAAAAACCTCATTTTGAAAAGGTTCCTGCCCGGTTAGCGTTTTTCGGAAATGGAGTGAAAGGGGGACAGGCATGAAATTATGCAATTCGAACGGTTGAGTATCCTTTGGGTCAGAAAGGTAAGAACGTGTTCCCGCCAAACAGCTCCAAATTTTCGCTGACCGCCCAGCGAATCCGATCGGCGGTCTTCGCGCCGACGCCCTCCACGGTGAGCAGCTCCTCGCGGGTGGCGCACATATGAAAAGAAGGGAATTATCATCGCCGACACCAAGTTCGAATTCGGCCTGATTGATGGCGAGCTGGTTCTCATCGACGAGGTCCTCACCCCGGACTCCTCCCGTTTCTGGCCCAAGGACGGCTATCGCCCCGGCGGCCCCCAGCAGAGTTTCGATGCTACCGTTGTAAGCGGTGAAGGCAAAGTGGTAGGTGGTCTGATCTT
>JAWOHH010000163.1:0-6216 GCA_046496215.1 Desulfobacterales bacterium | reverse complement strand
CTCCATTTCCAATCAACGCAAATGATCAAATAATTCAGTTGCAGAAGAAATTGCAACATTTAAGGGCAACTTGAAAGCAGTGGCCCCCTCAAGACTTTCTGCTTGAGTATTTAGGGTGGATAGATTTACAGGCCAAGCTCTTCGAACGCTCTTGCCAGTTTTTTTTCACGGATAAGCACATCGGCATTCCGGTATAACTCTGATGTTCTCTCTGATCTCGATTTTTCAGGCAAACCAGAGGCACCGGCATCTAACACCATGAAGTAAAACGCCTGGGTCAGGCCGAACAGCCAGATGCCGAGCGCCCAGCCGTAAGGACCCGGCGGCGGCAGCAGCCAGGCCAGGGTGAGGCCGGCCGGGGTGAGAAACGCCTCGGCGCAGATGCGGCGCGCCGGCGGCTCCGGGAAGCACACCCCGCTGCGAATCCAGGCGAAGCCGGCAACGGCCGGGATCGCGAAGGCGCCGACGGACCCGGCGGCGGCCATCACGGCCGAGAGCATGAAGAGCGGGGCGAACAGCACACGTGCGCGCCGCCGGCTCAACCGGGCAAGAAAAAGTGCGTACACCGCCAGGCTAACAAAGATCGCCGCATTGACGGCGGTTGCCCGCCGAATCCCGGCCAGTGGAAGATTCGTCACGGCAGCCAGCAGCGCGGCTGCCCCCGCGGCAATAATGACCGTTGCGACTATTGGCGAAAGGGTGTGTTTCATGGATCTCCTCGATGCGTGGGTTCAGGAAACAAGGCGCGCATTTTCTCTGATCGAAATTTTTTGTGGGAGCGGCTTCCAGCCGCGATATCAGCTCTCGGGTGCCACCTCGTCGCGGTAAGATGCCGCCCCCACCAACCTCATCCCCATCCGTTGCGTGTTGCTCGCTATTAAGGGTCTCGTAATTGTCAGGAGATCCCCTGAAATCCCTCCCAACCTCCCTTTTTCAAAGGGAGGGATCACCCCTCTTTGGCAAAGAGGGTCAAGGGGAGATTTCATAAAACCCGCTCAATTCAATTTCGAGACCGTTCATAACTTGTTCTTCGTTGTTTTCTCAGGGTGTGCGCCGGTTCGAGTAGCCTTCGTACTGCATCGATTTCGAGCTCGCCTTTTGCTTTTCCATTACGGCGGCCGGCGGGCCCTGGAAGGTTTCATCGACCCGGCGCTTTAAATCCTTCACGTCGCTTTCGAGGTTGCGGGCCACCCCGGGAGAGTTGACGGCGGCATTCAGGGCCTTCTGTTCCTTTTCGTAGGCGTCGATGCGCTCGAGCGCGGAAGCAGCTCTCCCGGCGCTGATCTCGGCGGCGACCTCCTGCTTGAGGCGGTTGTAGTCGTCGTTTAGGACTTTCTCCTCCCAGCGCGCACGGTCGATCGAGGAGAGGACCCGGCCCTCGTCGCCGACGCAGGCAACGGTGAAGGCCTCTTCCATGAACACCTCGTGGGCCTGCCCATTGTGCCGGTAGCGGGCCGTTATTCGGCCGAGCGCGAATTCAGCCTCCTCGCCTGTCGGCACCTGGAGCGTCAGGAATATGCGGCGGCTCTGTCCGGCGCGCAGGCTGCCCGGGTGGAAGAGCGGCCTGTCGCCGCTGACCGTGAGGGGGTAGCCGGACGCATCCACGACGCGCACCCCCGGAGGCAGGGAGAGGCTGACGGCAATGCCGGTGGCCGCCGCGGATTTCACGGCCAAATACTCCTTTTGAAACGCTTCGGCGAAGGCCGCGGGGTTGTCCAGGTAATAGTAGGCGCCCGCGCCCTGGTCGGCGATCCGGGTCATCAGGAATTCGTTGAAGTCGGCGCCGACACCGACGGTGCTCACGGCGAACTCCCTCCCGGCTGCGGCGGCCGCCATCCGGCCGAGCGCCTCCGGCTCAGTCACGCCGCGGTTGGCCAGGCCGTCGGAGATCAGGATCACCCGCCCCGGGTGGCCCGGGCGGCCGGCCGCAGTGATCAGGTCGATGCCCGCGCGCAGCCCGTCGCCGAGATTGGTGGCCCCGCCGGCATAAATGGCGTTGACCGCGGATTGGATGGCCAGGCGGTTGGCGTCGGTTGCGGCCAAGAGGTCGCTGTGCTTCTGGACGGTGTCGGAGTAGCTGAAGAGCGCCAAGCGGTCGCGCTCCGTCAGGCCGGCGAGGAGGTCCAGCAGGGACCTGCGGGCATACTCCAGCTTCGGGCCCTGCATGGAGCCGCTGCGGTCCAAGACCACGACAAGATCCACACCGCGGCCGAAGGTGGCATGCGTCTCGCCGCCGGGGGCGGCGGTGAGCACGAGCTCGAAACCGACTCTGCCGGGCGAGCCTTTCAGCACATGCGTCTGAACCAGGTGGCCGGAAAGGCTCAGGGGGCCGCCAGCCGAGTGGGTGGTCGGCGGCGTGGGTGCGATGGGTCCGATCCTGCCGCTGAAGGCCATGGCTGCCCCGGTGGCCACGATCAGGGCAAGAAGGAGGATGAAGGACTTCACGCGCGTTCGTTTCATGGTGTTGCTCCTTTCGTTTGGTTGAGATGCACCGCAAGTCGGTTTCCTCTGCTCACGGCCCATATTCTCGGGCCGAATCGACCGGAGCTCAATTCAAAGAATTGCAAAACGGGAGGCCGGGATTTTTGCAAAACTTTTGCTTTTATCCCGGCATTCGCCGGGATAAAATGTAATCTGGAGATCCCACAAACCTGAACGTACAACCTCAAACACGAGTCCCAGATGAAACATTTCAAGGCGAGGATTTTAGTCGTGGAGGACGACCCGGCCCTGCTGCAGGGGCTCTTAGACGTTCTGGTGTTCAACGGCTACGAGGTGCGCGGAGTCCCAGAGGGCAACGCAGGCCTACAGGCGGCGCTGGAGGCCCCCTGCGACCTGGTGCTGCTCGACGTGATGCTGCCGGGTTTGGACGGGTTGTCCGTCTGCCGGGAGATCCGGCGGCGCAGGCCGAATCAGGCGGTGGTCATGATCACTGCCAAGGGCGCCGAGGAGGACATCGTCGCCGGGTTCAAGGCCGGCGCGGACGACTACGTCCCCAAGCCGTTTTCGCTGCGGGAGCTGATGGTGCGGGTCGAGGCGGTGTTGCGGCGGGCCGGGAAGAGCAACGGGGAGCGGCAGTTGATGCTGGGCGAGATCCGCTTCGACGGGCAGCACCTCCTGGCGGAATGCCGCGGCCGTTCGGTCGAGATCACGCGCCGCGAGATGGAGATCGTCGCCTACCTCTACCGGAATTCGGGCCGCATCGTGGGTAAAAAGGAGCTGCTGACCGAGGTGTGGCGCTATGCCGATGCCGGCATCGAAACCCGCACGGTGGAGATCCACATGCTGAAGCTGCGCAAGAAGATCTCGGCGCTGGCCGGGGAGGGGCCCTTCATCGCCACGGTGCGCGGCGAGGGCTACCGGCTGGATGTAGCGCCATGAAATCGCTGAGACGATTGATCCTGGTGTTCGCCGTCGGGCTCTGCCTGCCGCTGGGCTATCTCGTGCTCCACTCCTACCGCAGCCTCGACGCCGAAGAGGCCGCCACGCTGAGCTTCTTTGCGGAAGCGCTCTTCGACGAGATGCAAGAGGCCGCGGCCGCGCTCATCCGGCGCGAGGAGGCCCGCCCCATCGACGCCTACACCGACCCGGGCGCCTCGCCCTTGTCCGGCCTGCCGGCCGAGGAGTACCTCCGGGGCTATTTTCAGAACAACCCCGACGGGAGCTTCCAGAGCCCGCATCGGGCCGATGAGGCCCTGTCGGCCCAGCGGGTGGCCGAACTCGAGGAGGCCAACCGCATGTTCAACCGCAAGCGGGCCGAAGGCACGGACCGCATCCGGCCGGAAGCGGCCGACGCCCTGCGGGATGAGTCGCGCCAGGAGCAGGCGGGGTTTGCCGGCCGATATCTGGACCTCTCCCGCTCGCAGCGCTCCAAGAGCTATCTCGGCGAGCGGGAGAGCCGGCTCGAGACGGTGACCCCGGGGCAGGTCTCCAGCCTGGCCAAGACCGAGAAGAAGGCGGCGGCACCGTCGGCCGTGGTTGACGGCGCGCAAAGCCGACAGCGGTTCGCGGAGGCGCCCCCGCCGGTGGCCCGGGAATCGGCGGCCGGCGCCGCTGCCGTTAAGCCGGGGCCGCCGCCCGGCGCGGCGGATGCCCGGGAGGTCCAGGCCGAGGTGGCCCCGTTCCAGTCCGTTTTCATCGACGAGGGGCGCATCTTCACCTTCCGGCGCATCCTGATCGACGGCCGCATGTACCGGCAGGGTTTTTTGATCGAGCTCGACGCTCTCTTTTCCGATCTGATCCGAAGCCATTTCAGCGCTCAGCCCATGGCGGCCTTCACCCGCCTGCGGCTGCGGGCGGTCGATCAGGGCCGCGAGAAGCTTGCGGCCGAAGCGGGGGCCGCCGCCGACCGGCCGCGCGTCGTGCTGGAGCGGGCCTTCCCCCCGCCGTTCGCCTTCCTGCGCGCCACGCTCGCCAGCGAGGTCGTGCCGCCATCGGCGGGCCGCAGCACTCTGAACCTGGCGCTGGCGGCCCTGGCCGCGGTCATCTTCGCCGGGCTGCTGGCGCTCTACCACAGCGCCAAGAAGGTCGTGGAGTTTTCCGAGCGCCAGTCCCGGTTCGTCTCCGCGGTGACGCACGAGCTCAAGACCCCGCTCACCAACATCCGCATGTACATCGAAATGCTGGAGCAGGGCATGGCGCGCGACCCGGAGCGGGAGCAGGGCTATTTCAGGATTCTCCAGTCCGAGGGGGCGCGGCTGTCGCGGTTGATCGCCAACGTGCTGGAGCTGTCAAAGCTCGAAAAGCGGCACCGCCGGCCCGACTTAAAGGCCGGGAGCTTCGAGGAGGTGCTCGGCGATCTCGAGGACGCGATGGGCGAGGCCCTCAGGCAGGCGGGGTTCGTGCTGAAGTGCGAGAACCGGCTTACGCGGCCCTTCCGCTACGACCGGGAGATCATGGTGCAGGTTCTCGTCAACCTGATCGAGAACAGCATCAAATTCGGCACCTCCTCAGCCGTGAGGGCGATCACCGTGCGCCTGCGGGAGGAGGGCGAGCGCGTGCGGGTCGAGGTTGCCGACACCGGGCCCGGGATCCCCGAGCCGGACGTGAAGAAAATCTTCAACGACTTCTACCGTGCCGAAAACGCGGTGACCTCCGCCGCCGGCGGCACCGGGATCGGCCTGGCCCTGGTCAAGCGCTTCGTGGGGCTGGTGGGCGGCCGGGTCTCCGCTTACAACAATTCCGGCCCCGGCTGCACCATCGCGATCGATCTGCCCCGCTGAGCGGATTGACCACCCTCCCGCTCAATTGAGGCGCCGCCGCCGCAGGCGGTCGATCTCATCGAGGGTGGTGGTGAACTTCTCGCATTTGAGGCCGCCCCGGCGGGTGAAGACCGAGAGGTTGAGTCTGCGGTCCTTGAACGAGAGGAAAAACCCGGCGACCCTCCCGTTTTCGGGCGGATCCAAGCGGCCCGCGCCCGACATCAGGCTGCCCAACACCCGGCCCCCGCCCGTTGCCCCCGCCCGTTCCCGGAGCGCATCCGCCACCTCACCCAGGGAGTAGGATTCGATCATCCGGCGCAGGACCCGGGCAAGGGTCTCCTCGCCGGCAAAACACCCGACCCCTACCAAACCGTTCAAGCTGTTCACTCAGCGACCCCCTTTCTCAATTGCCGCAGGCGGCGTAGAAGTAGTCGGCGGCCTCCTCGGCCGTGTCGAATAGGATCCAGTCCCGCCAGACCGTCTCCCCGGCCAGCCGCCGGATGTGCTCGATCATGGTGCTTCCGTGGTACTCGTAGCAGTCGCGATACTCCTCGTTTGGAATCTGTCGGCTCATCGGTCGCCTCCTGGCTTGATGGATTGATGTTGCAAAACATCCTCCGGCTCTGCGGGGCAGTTTAAAACGGAGGTTTGTCAGATCCGGTCACAGTTGAGAAAAAAAGTTCAAACAGCGCCCCCCCCCGCCCGGTCTCCCCCTGGACGAGGGAGGCCGGGTGGGGATGACCTAATGCACGGACTCTATTTTTGTGGTAAGCGGTCTCTTAGGGGAAAGCGGCCGGTTTGATAAGAAACCGGCCACACCGGAAGCATGTATTAGTGGTCTCATAATTATCAAGACGCTCTCCGAAAATCCCTCCTAACCTCCCTTTGCCAAAGGGAGGGGTCACCCCTCTTTGGCAAAGAGGGGCAGGGGAGATTTTACAGAACGTGTCAATTCAATTTCGAGACCGTAATAAGTCGGAGGCTTAGCAGCCATGGCGCGTGGGGACCAATTGGC
>JAWOHH010000140.1:0-11284 GCA_046496215.1 Desulfobacterales bacterium | reverse complement strand
AGCAGGGGTTCGAGCACGTGCACAGCCTGGCCGGCGGCATGAAAGCCTGGATCAACGGGGGCTACCCGACCGTGACCGACTGAAACGCAGGGAAACGGATTTCTGAAAGGAAGTGGCTGTGCGATTCGTGGTGATCGGCGGCGATGCAGCCGGCATGAGCGCGGCCAGTCGCGCCAAACGCGATGCGCCCGACATCGATGTCGTGGTGCTGGAACAAACCCAAGACGTTTCCTACAGCGCCTGCGGCATGCCCTACACCATCGCCGACAGCCGCCGGCAGCTCGATGAGCTGGTGGTGCGCAGCGCCGAGGTCTTCCGGCAAAAACAGGGGATTGACTTGAGGACCGGCCATCGCGTGGACGCCATCAACCCCAAGGCCAAGCGCGTCAGCGGAAAAACCATCGCCGGAAAAAAATTCGAGGTAGGCTTCGACAAACTCCTGATCGCCACCGGTGCTTCGCCGCGGATCCCCGAAATTCAGGGCGTGAGCCTGCCCGGCGTGATGGCCCTTAAAAGTTTGGATGACGGAAGGGCCATTCAGCGGCGGCTGGCGGAGAAACCGCTGCAGCGCGCCGTCATCGCAGGCATGGGGTATATCGCCCTGGAGATGTGCGAAGCCCTGCGCGCCAGGGGCCTTGGGGTGGAGTTGATCAAGCCCGGGCCGGTGTTCCTGCCTTGGCTGCATCCGAACCTGGCCGCCGTCGTCAGGCAGGAGCTGGAGGCCCATCAGGTGCCGATCCATCTGGGCCGCCGGATCCGGCGGATCGAATCGACCGGCCAAGATGGTTTGCGGCTGGTATCGGATGGGCCGGCGTTGGAATGTGAGATAGTCCTCGTGGCCACGGGAGTGACGCCCAACAGCCGATTGGCCGCGCAGGCCGGACTGAAGCTGGGGCCGGAAAATTCTATCGATGTGGACCCAACGATGCGGACCTCCCACCCGGACATCTATGCCGCCGGCGACTGCGCCGATGCCATCCACGTGGTGACGGGGAAAAAAGTCTGGATCCCTCTGGCCTTGAGAGCCAACCGGGCGGGATGGGCCGCCGCCGACAACGTGACGGGCAAACGCGAAGCGCTGCCCGGAGTGGCGGGAACGGCCGTGTTCAAGGTGTTTGACCTTCAAGTCGCCCGCACCGGGCTCAATGCCGCCGAGGCTCGCGAGGCAGGCTTTGATCCGGTTGAAACGGTGATCCAAAGCCGCAGCCGGGCGCATGCCCATCCCGGCTCCACTACCATCCATCTTCAGATGGTGGGGGACCGCCCGACCGGAAAGCTGCTGGGGGCCCAGATGGTCGGCCGGGAAGGCGTGGCCCATCGCATCAACGCCCCAGCCGTGGCCCTGCATGCGGGGATGACGGTGGCGGACTTCATCCAGTGCGACCTGGCCTACGCCCCGCCCTTCAGCCCGGTGTGGGACCCCCTCCTGACCGCAGCCAATCAGCTGCTCAAGGGGCTGCGGCGCTGAAACTGCCTGCCGCAGCCATTCCCGGAAACTGCACCTGAACAGGTCGGCGCGGTCCTCGATTAGCGTTTCAAGCGGCCGGCTCCTTGGTGGGCCTGGCCTGTGACTTGATCTCCCAATCCTCGACCGACTCGCGCTCCTGGACCTCCTCCCAGCCGCAGATCATGGCCCGGGTGTGGGCCGTCAGGCTGTGGCCGGTGGTAATCATGTAAACGTGGACGACGATGAAGGAGAGAATGGCGAAGCCCCCCGCCAGGTGCACCCCCGCCACCACCGGCAGGGAGAGCCAGCCGAGTCCCCAGGCCTCCCAGGAGTTGTAACTCCAATAGAGAAGCCCGCTCAGCATCTGGATCGGCAATAAAAAGGCCGCCAGGCTCAGGTAGACCAGCCGCTGCAGGGGATTGTGCTTGGCATCGCGGCGTTTGGGCACAGGATGGGGCTCTCCCCTAAAAATCCCGTATACGTAATATCGCACGACCAGGAGCATCTTCCGGGTGGTCGGGATGTACTGGCGCCACTCGCCGGTAGTGAACACCCAGAAAACGAAGAAGGCGAAGGCGATCAACCAGGTGATGCCCACGAAGTTGTGCACATCGAAGGCGGCCTTGAAGCCGAAGAGCGTATAAATTCCATTGGTCTCGAACCCGGTCACGAGCAGGATCATGATCAGCGCGCTCTGCAGCCAGTGCCAAAACCGCTCGTAACGGGTGTAAAGATAGATGTTCACCATCTTGCAGTCGTTGCCGTTCGCGCTCATGGATCAGCCCTCCTTCCGGCGGCGGCTGACCGCTCGGCCGAGCGCGTGCAGAAGCACTCCCGCCAGCGAGCCGAGCACCGCCGCCCAGCCCAGAACTTCGATCACCCGGTTGCCGTCGCGGCCCGGCAGGTAAACCCCTTTGATGCCTGCCATGCGTCCGTTCTCCCGGATGTGGCATTCGCCGCAGCTCACGGACTTCTCCTTGGGAGCCACCATGTGGGTGGTCGGATAGACGTAGCTCGTCTCCACGAAATCGAACTGACCGCTATAGGGCAACCCCGCTTTTTTCATGCCGCTCTCGAGCGCCAGCTGCCAGTCGTACTTTCGCCAGTAGGCGTCGGAATCCGGCGGCCCGAAGAGGTGGGGCACAAGCATGGTCTTGTTGACCGTGTCGTAGGGCTGTTTGCCCGTGTGGACCTTGAAAGGGGCGATCCGGGCGTTGGGTTCTTCGGGGCGCCCAACCGGCCAGTTGAGAGCCACAGATTTGGTCGGGTCGATCGGGTCCTTCAGCGACACTGCGTCGATGGTGCCGTTGTACCAGAAGTAGGCGGGCCGCACATTCTTTTCCCAGATGAAGTTGCCCTTCTGAGTATCGTAGACCGGCGTGCCGAAGGGGCCCTTCTCTTTATAGGGTTTGCCGTCTTTCATTTTACCGGCAGTGGACCAGTCCCAGCGCATCTTGGTGGGCAGAGCGCGGGCGAACTCCGGGATATGGCAGCTCTGGCAGGCCACCTTGTCGGTGTGGTCGTTGGCCTTGACCCCCGGCTTGTGCGGCGTGGCCGTGTGACAGGACTCGCAGGTTATCCGGGGCGTAAGATCATCCTGGGCCAGTGTGGTACGAGCGGTGGCGGCGGGGGTCGAATAGATGCGGCCGGCCACCTGGTGGGAGTTCGTCGTGTGGCAGCGGGTGCAGTCGAAGTTGCGCCCCTCCACCGCCATGTGCACGTCCAGGGATTTGCTCGGCTTGTGCATGGAGGAGTCCAGATCCCCGTGCTTCACCATGTCCCCCCCGCCGCCGTAAAAATGGCACACGCCGCAATTGTCGCGGGTGGGCCGCCCTACGCTCTGGGCAACCTTGTCCCACTCGGGCGGAAGGTAGGTGAGTCCGTCGCCCGGGAATAGGGTGGGCTCCTTCACGGGGTTGCCTGCCCCGGCCGGGAATTTCTTGTAGGTGCCGGTCTGCTCGTGGCAAACGAGGCAGTCCACCTTGCTCGCGTCCTTGAAATCAAAGTTCTTGTCTTTCCAACCGTAGCCGATGTGGCAGCTGGTGCAACGAGCCTCGTTGCTTTGGATGCTCACTCAGAAATTGTTGACCGTGAGTGCGCCCTTTCCCATCGGTTTGTCCTTGGGGGAGGCCGGGTCGACCCAGGTCCAATGGATGCTCTTGTGGATCTGGGCGGCCGCCTCGGTGTGGCAGGAGAGACAGGTCTTGGTCACCTCGGGCCCGGAGGCGAACGGCTGTTTGAGCGCCTCGTGCTTGGAGTGATCCGAGGTGATCCAGCGCTTGGCATCGCGCGTGGCCTGCTGAGCCATCTCGCGGCCCGGGGCCTGTTCGGCTCCAGCCGGACCGGAAGCCTTCGCCTCCTGAATCAAGGCGGGCCCCAGCAACAACAGGACCGCAAGCAGACCGAGGATGATTTCCCTTCTTTGCATACTGACCTCCGGTTGTGGGATTTCAGCGATACGGACCGATTTGTATGCTTGGAGGTGCGCCCGGTTCTATCACTTGGCAACCTTTTGCCGGGCCGACCCAGCCGGTTTCACGCTCCATCGCGGTGATGATTTCTAGGAGTTTATTTTATCGATTACCGCATTATCGCAAGATACGCAAGCATTATGCCACTTTTTGCTTTCCATGGGACCTGTTATTATTGAATAATTTGCCATCAATTTACAGACCGGGGCGGATTGTGTTAAAAATGTGTTTAAATGGTTTAAACAGGCGATTAAACACTTGAAGCTTAACAGAGCTCCGAGAGGATGATTTCAATGCGAACCATGGGCGACAACCCGTACTGGGAGCAGATCATCAACACCTTGAGCGACGGATTGGTTTTGATCAGCCCCAAGGGCAAGATCATGATGGTCAATCGCGCTTTCGAGGAGCTGACGGGATATGCGGCCGCAGACCTCATTGGGCAGCCATGCTCCCTGCTGGAGTGCGACGCCTGCCGCCGGTTGGACGAGAGCGCTTCGCAGTGGTGCGCCCTGTTTGACCCCGACCAGCTGGAAATGCGCCGCGTGCGTTGCACGATCGTCCGGAAGGACGGCACCTGCCTGAATACGATCAAGAAGGCCTCTCTTCTCAGGGACGAGAGCGGCAGAGTCCTGGGTGCGGTCGAAACGATTGCCGACACCAGCGAACTGGAGCGGCTGGACCGGAAGGTGGAATCCCTTTCCCGCAAACTGACCGACGGCAGCAACTACCCCGGCATCATCGGCGTCTCCGCGCCGATGCGCAACGTTCTCCAGCTAATCGACAAAGCCGCTCGAAGCGATGCCCCGGTGATGATTTACGGTGAGAGCGGCACCGGCAAGGAGCTGGTGGCCGAGGCGATCCACGAGCGCGGCGTGCGCCGCGACGGCCCTTTTGTCAGGCTCAACTGCGCGGCCTTGAACGCATCCCTGCTGGAGAGCGAGCTGTTCGGTCACATCAAGGGGGCCTTCACCGGCGCCTACCGGCACCGCCAAGGGCGATTCGAGGCGGCTGACGGCGGAGATATCTTCCTCGATGAAATCGGAGACATCTCAGAGTCTGTCCAGGTGAAACTGTTGCGCGTGCTGGAAAACAAGGAGGTGGAGCGGGTGGGCGAACACCGCCCGATACGCGTCGACGTGCGGATCATCTCGGCCACCAACAAGAACATCGCCGACCTGATCACCACGAAGCAGTTCCGGGAGGACCTGTTTTTCCGCATCAACGTGATCCCCATCCAGCTGCCCTCCCTGCGCGAGCGCAAGGAGGATATACCCCTGCTGGTCCAGCATTTCATCCGGCGGCTACGGCGGTCGACCGGAAAGCCGATCGAAGGCCTCTCACCGGTTACGCTGCAACAGTTCATGGACCATGCCTGGCCCGGCAATATTCGCGAGCTGAAAAGCGTGCTCGAATATGCCTTTGTCGTTGCGGAAACCGGCAAGATCGACCTGGAGCACCTGCCGCCGCAATTCCTGCCGGGGGGTGTGACGGTGGGAGGCACACCGTCGGCGGTGGAGGACTCGCCGGAAAAACGCGCGCTCATCGAAGCCCTGCACCGAACCAGCGGCAATCAAACCCAGGCGGCCCGGCTGCTCGGGGTCAACCGCGTCACGGTTTGGAACCGCATGCGGAAATACGGAGTCGATTCCAAGAAAATACCCCGCGCATGATTTTTCGGTCCTTGGGGGAAAAGGTCAGCGCGGCACCATCCAATCCTTCCGCGGCCCCGCCGCAGAAATCAGGGCAGGTCATCGCCGGTCACAGCGGCTTCGTGGCGGGCATTCGGCGTGCGCTCGATGCGGATGCCGTAGCGCTTCATCTGGTTCCAGACCGTGACCCGCGAGACCCCTATCATCCGCGCCGCCTGGGTCAAATTGCCGTTGGATTTCCCCAGCGCTTCCACCAGCCGGCTTCGTTTCAAGGCGTCCCGGTTGACCGCGGAAGTTGCGGCGCTCTTCGAGAGTCTTTCGCCGTGGAGAACGTTTGGGGGCAGGTGATGGGCCCGGATCAGGGATTCATGGCAATTGACGAAGGCGTACTCGAAGGCGCTCTTCAACTCGCGCACGTTGCCCGGCCACGGGTAGTTCATTAGCACTTCGACGGCGTCGTTGCCGATGCCCTCGATCGCTTTCCCGTTTTTCAATTTGATCCTTCTGAAAAAAGCCCGGGCCAGGAGCGGGATGTCTTCAGGCCGCTCGCGCAGCGCAGGCAGCTGGATGGGGATCACGTTGATGCGGAAAAAGAGATCTTTTCGGAAAAGCCCGCGGGCGACGAGTTGCTTGAGGTTGCGGTGCGTCGCCGAAATGATGCGGCAGCTGATCTGGGACCGGCTAAAAGCATTGGGGCTGGAAGATCGCTACGAAGCCATTCTGCCCGCCAAAGACTGGCGCAGCGGCCGCGGCGGGGGGCCCCGCAAAATCGTCAGATAGGATTTGATGTGATGGAAACCGAAAGCGTTCTCGAGCGAATGTTCAAAGCCGGCCACGTGGCCGTCACTTCCGAATGCGGCCCGCCCCGGGGGGCGCTGCCGGACAAGATCCGGGAAAAAGCCGAAATGCTCCGGGGCCATGTGGATGCCGTGAACGTCACGGACAACCAGACCGCCATGGTCGGAATGTCCAGCCTGACGGCCTGCATCGTGATCCGCCAGATGGGCCTGCACCCGATCCTGCAGATGGTCACCCGCGACCGCAACCGGCTCGCCCTCCAAAGCGACCTTCTCGGGGCGTATGCCTTCGACATCAACACCCTGCTGTGCCTGTCCGGCGACCACCCGCGCTTCGGCGATCATCCGATGGCGGCCAACGTGTATGATCTGGATTCCATGCAGCTCATCCAAACCGTGCGCGCCATGCGGGACAAGGGAACCTTCGGCATGGCGCGCCACATGCAGAAAAAGTCCCGGGCATGGATGTGCCCGACGTGCTGGTCAAGCGGCTCGCGGCGCTGCCCAAGGACAAACAGGCCGATGAGGGAATCACCATCGCCGTTGAGGCCATCGAACGCCTCAAAAAGGTTGAAGGCGTGCACGGCTTCCACATCATGGCCATCGAGTGGGAGCACAAGGTTCCGGAAATCGTGCGGCGAGCCGGACTTTACCCGCGCCCGGCCGTTTGACCGAAGTGTACAGGCGCAAGCCTTAAACCCCTTCAGGAGGATACGATCATGAGCGCCCCGAAACACATCCTGGTGGTCGACGACGACCCCGATCTGGTGGAAGCCCTGGCCATGAAACTGGCCAGCAAGAACTTTCGCGTGACCAAGGCGTACGACGGCGTCGAGGCCTGGGAGAAAATCAAATCGGACCGGCCGGACCTGATCGTTCTGGATGTCATGATGCCCCGCAAGAACGGCTACCAGCTCTGCGATGAAATCAAGGCGGACCCTCAGTACAAGAGCATCGCGGTGATCCTACTCACCGCGGTGGCCGATACGGTCGCCACCACGAGCTACACGCACCATGATGGGAAGAAAATCCTGGCCGGCGATTACATTTCCAAACCCATCGACTTGGACAAGCTGGTGGCCGTGGTCCAGGATAATCTCTATCCGGCCGCCCGAACCGGCGAAACCGGATGGGAGTCGAGACAGCGGACATGGCGGGTCGGATCCCCCTTGGCGGGATGAAGTTCAGCGAGGAGCTGGCGCTGGCGGCCCTGTGCGCCGACACACCGCCCTTGGGCGCCGAGGTGGACCTGCTGCAGGCTTTGGCCGGGCGCCAGGTGAACCTCTTCTACCTGTCGGTTTCCCGCGCGCCGAGCCGAACCCGAGTGTGCATGTGAGTAGCGGCGGATCAAATCCAGCTGGTCGAACGGCTCGCGGCCGCCTCCGGGGGGCGTTGGACCTGCCGGTCGGCCGCCTCCGTCGGGTTGCCTGACCTTTTTCCCCCATGAACGCCGCCTGGAGGCCCTCACACGGTCCTTGGAGGTCTTTGCCGAATTCCACTTGCCCGTTTTCGGGGTCGCCTCCACCCTTTCGGCTCTGACCTTCGTCACCGCATTCGAAGCGCTGGGGCAGGCGAGCGAACGCCTGCGGGAGGTGTTCGCCTTGCCGGACCATCACGCCCCGCTCGCCCCCGAATTCCGGGTCAAACCGGTCGACCGATGATTTGACATGGAGACCATCGCCGTCACCTTCGAACCCGTCGCCAAGACCTACGGCCTTCAATGGATTACGGGCGTGGTGATGGTGCAAACGCCGCTGCCATTCTCAACCTGGGCGCGCAGCGGCCGTGCGAAGACGTCGCCTGCCGGGCCATCCGGAAGATTCTCATTCGTCATGCTTCAAACCGATCCCGGCGGGGAGGCGGCCACCCTGTATGCCGTCGCCCCGCCGGAGTAGATTCCCGCCGTGCTCGAGTCGTTCGGCCGCAGCGCAGCGGCCAAAACCGGCGACCCGGGGCCCGACCGGCAGCCGGTGGAGATGGTCCTTTTCCAGGGGCCCCATTTTTATGAGCGCTACGGCATTGCCGCCGCGGCGCTCGACAAACTGCGGGAAAAAAAGGCCGTGCTGCTGCTCGTGGGGTTCTCGGGCAGCATGGCCTATCTGGTCGTCCCCGACGGATCGGCGGAGCCGGCAATGGCGGCTTTGGGCGAGTGTTTGCGGTTTCCATGAGGGGAGCATGATAGGACGAAGGCATGAATGAGACCTTGAAAGCCGAGTTTGATTGGCGCGTGCGGGTGTTCGATTCGCTGTCGTTTCCAACGCTGATCATGAAGCCGGACAAGACCATTATATCGGCCAATCGCATATTTCTGGAGAAATACGGGGTGACGATGGATGAGGTGCTGAACAAAACCTGCCATCAGGTGTTCTACGGAGCCGATTTCTGCCCCGAAATCAGCTGCCCCCTCGCCCGGGTTTTGTCGGATAAAAAGGGCCACGTCATCACGCGTCGCGTTTTCACGCGAACAGAGAAGCAGCTGTGGGAGGACCGGGTATTCTCGCCGATTCTGGATGAGGCTGGAGAGATCGCCTACATCATGGAAAGCGTCCGTGACATCACCCGGTTGAAAACCCTCGAACAATCGCTGAAAGAAACCAAAGAGTTTCTGGAAAAACTCATCCAAAGCTCACCCGTGGCGATCGTCGCCGCCGACCGATACAGCAACATTCTACTGATGAACCATGCTGCCGAAAATCTATTCGGATATCCGGCCGAAACGGCCGCCCGTGAGCTGCGGGTGGAAAACCTCTACCCGTCGGGCACCGCCGGCGAGATCATGCGGATGCTGAAAAGCTTCGCCTATGGCGGGGTGGGCAAGCTGGCGGCCCGGCAGGTGCTGATCGTCAACTCCAAAGGGGAGGAGATCCCGGTGGAGCTGACGGCCTCCATTTTGTACGAAGACGACGAAGAAATCGCCACCATGGGAATCTACACCGATCTCAGGGAAAAACTGGCGGCCGAGGCCAAACTAAAAACCATCATGACCCAACTCGCCCAATCTGAGAAGATGGCATCCATGGGGCGCCTGGCAGCCGGAGTTGCCCACGAAATCAACAACCCGCTGACCGGGGTGCTGTTCTACGCCCGCTTGATGCAGGAGAAGCTCGGAATGGAGAACCCCCATCGCGAGAACCTCACCTTCATCATCGAAGACGTCAACCGCTGCTCCGAAATCGTCAAAAACCTTCTGGCCTATGCCCGGGTGACCAACCAACGCAAGGACTCCATCGGGTTGAACGTGCTGGTGGAGCAGAGCCTGGCGTTGATCCGCGACCAGAGCCTGTTTCGGAACATCCAGGTGGTCAAAGCGTTTTCCGACAGCGATATCACCATCCACGCCGACAGCAACCAACTGAGCCAGGTGATCATCAACCTGGTCATGAACGCGGTCGAAGCGATGGGGGACAGCGGCCGGCTGGTGCTGAGGACCTACGCGGACGAGCGCAGCGGGAAACGCTGCCTGGAGATTTCGGATACCGGGAGCGGCATCCCGGAAGAACACCTGCCCAAAATTTTTGATCCCTTTTACACCACCAAGGCCGCCGGCAAAGGCACGGGGTTAGGGCTGAGCACGGCTTACGGCATCATCAAGGAAAACCGCGGGAACATTTCCGTCAAATCGACAAGCCCCGACGGAACCACCTTCCTGCTGGAGTTCCCCCCGGTCCACGCCGCCGACGGTGAAGACGATGGCTCCGTGCCATTGTCGACCTGAGAGGCCATCATGCACGAAAACCATGCCCGGCCGTCGGCAACGATGCCACTGGAGGTTCCGGCGATGACCTTCGTCCCCAGGATCCTGGTCGTGGATGACGAAAAGCGGATTCGCAGCGGCTGCGTCCAGATGCTCACCGAGGAGGGCTTCCCCGCAAAGTCCGCCGAAACGGCGGAGGAGGGGCTGGCGCTCCTCGCGCGAGAGCACTACGACATCATCCTGTTGGACTTGATGATGCCCGGCGTGTCGGGCCTGGAGGCCCTGGTTCAAATCCGGGCGCAGCACCCGGACACGTTGGTCATCGTCATCACGGGGTACGCCACCCTGGAATACTCTATCGATGCCATGAAAAAGGGGGCGTTCGATTTCATCCCCAAGCCGTTTGCCCCCGAAGACCTGCGCCGGGTGGTGCACAAGGCGGTCGAATTCATCCGCACCCTGCAGGACATCGCCACCGAAACATCCCGCATGCGCGTTCTGATCAATCATCTGAGCGACGGCGTGCTCGCCGTCGACAACCGGAAGAGAATCGTGCTGGCCAACCCGGCGGCTCTGAAGCTTACGGGATACGAAGGACCTGCGGTCATCGGTCGGCACCTGTCCGAGGTGGTGAGTGATCCACTCCTCATCGGCGGACTCGAACAGGCCCTGGGCATGCCGGCTGCTGAATTCAGGGAAATACGAGAAGAGCTGAATCGTCTCGACGCCAACAGCGGAGACGGAGTGGCCATCGGTGTGCGCTGTGTACCCTTCCGGGACCGAATGAATAGGACCCTGGGGGCCGTCATGGTGCTGCAGGATATCACGGCACTGAAAAAAATCGACCAGATGAAGTCGGACTTTGTCTCCATGGTTTCCCACGAAATCCGCAGCCCCATGAACACGGTGCTGGCGCAGATTCATGTCCTCATGGACGGCCTGGCGGGGGAACTCTCCGATGCGCAAAAGGAAATTCTGGGGCGGTGCGCCCAGAAGGTGAACGCGCTGGCCGAAATGGCCACCGAACTGCTCGACTTGTCCAAGATCGAATCCGGGCTGATCACCCAGGAGCGGGAACGGTTGAATCTCACGGAACTGCTGCACCAGCAGCTGGCCTTCCACCAGGATCAGGCGGCGCAGAAAAAAATCGAGATCCAGGCCGGCCCGATCGCTGCGGGGCTTTACGTCATGGCCAACCCCTACCACCTCCGTGAAGTCGTTGC
>JAWOHH010000086.1:0-38788 GCA_046496215.1 Desulfobacterales bacterium | reverse complement strand
AAATCGACTCTGGAGAACTGGCTGCGGGCGTTCAAGGCTGGTAAGCTTGAGGGGATTGGTAAAGGCCACCGGCCGTTGACCGATGTGGAGGTGGAACTGGCTCGGGTGAAGCGGGAGCTGGCCTTGGTGCGGATGGAGCGCGACATCTTAAAAAAAGCGGCCGCGTACTTTGCCAAGGAGTCGCTGCACGGCACGCGGTGATGGAGCAGATGCGACTGGAATATCCGCTGGGGATGCTGTGCCGGGTGTTGGAGGTGTCGGCCAGTGGGTTTCATGCCCGTCGAAGCCGAGGGCCTTCGCGGCGGGCGCAGGAGGAGCCTCGACTGGAGATTGAGATCCGGGCGGCCCACCAGCGCACGCGGCAGACCTATGGTCCTGAGCGGTTGCAGCGGGAGCTGGCCGCTCACGGGGTGTGCGTTGGCGTGCACCGGATCAAGCGTCTCCGTCGCCACCTGGGGCTGCGCTGCAAGCAGCGGCGGAAGTTCAAGGTTACGACCGACTCTCGTCACAGCCTGCCGGTGGCCGAGAACCTGCTTGAGCAGCGTTTTGAGGCCGCGGCGCCGTCGCAGGCCTGGCTGAGCGATATCAGTGTGCTGCAGCAGCGCCGAAGGCAGTTTGTATGTTGTAGACCTGAAGTGCGAGAAGCTGCATAAGAGATGGAGGATCATGACCCTCCGAGGTCTGCCTGCAGGGGTCGGCCTCAAACCACCCTCAGCGGCATCGGTCAAAAGCCCTTGTCGTGAGCGTTGGGGGAAAAGGCGTGCCAGACACGTCAGGTATGGACCAAGAAGGCGAACACCCGTGAACCATCGTTCAAGTGTCGAAACTAGCTTAGACGACATCAAAACCGGGGAGGTTATGTTGCTCCGGGATAAGCCCATCGGGAACCTGCTTACTGGGTGGGTGGTGTCCGGCATAGAGATGGCGCGAGCTTGGTCCGGGCTCTTGTGCGGAACTGCAGGAACCTGCGTTGCGATGTTAAGGGAGACGGCCAAGAAAAGCCCTTTCAAGGCCCAGAGTACCAAAGCGCAGCGCAGGGACGGACTGACTCATAGTAGCGATGAAGGGTCTGTAATGGATCTGGAGCCAAGGAGTCAGGTTGTCCTGCCGGAGTCTTCCGGAACATGTCAATGAAAATGAGACACTGGTTGATGGAAATTAGTCTCCAATATTTTCTTTTGGAGGCGGGTTGATCCAGACCGCCTCCGGTAGGGTATCAGGAACCGGTATTTTGTATTTGAACCGGCTCGGGTGTTTTTCAAACGCCGATGCGAGAACAGATTTTCGGTTAAGAGTGATCTCATCGGCCAGCCCGTAATGGACCTGTTCAGGGGTCAGCATGGCAATGCCGCTATGGCGATGCTCTTTGTTGTACCAGTTGAAAAAGTATTGACAAAAGGAGCGGCTGTCTTGGATGCAGCCGAAGTTTCCCGGGAACTGTGGGCAGTACTTGAGGGTTTTGAACTGGGCCTCGGAGTAGGGATTGTCGTTGCTGACGTAAGGCCGGCTATGGGTTTTGGTGACCCCCAGGTCGGCGAGCATCTGAGCCACGAGCTTGGATTTCATGCTGGGTCCCCGATCCGCATGGACGGTGAGCTGTCCGGGAGGTATCGCCTGCTTCGCGCAGGTTTCTTCAATCAGTCGTTGGGCCAGGGAATCGAGCTCGCGATGGGCGAGCATCCAGCCGACCACCAAGCGGCTAAAAATATCCAGGATGACGTAGAGGTAGAAGTAAGTCCATTTGGCCGGCCCCTTGAGCTTGGTGATGTCCCAGGACCATATTTGGTTCGGGGCGGTGGCCAGTAGTTCCGGCTTGCTGTAGTGGGGCCGCTGAACGTGGCGACGGCGCTCTTTGATCCCATTGTGCTCAGCGGATAGAATCCGGTACATCGTGCGAGGAGAACACAGATAGCGACCCTCGTCGAGCAAGCTGGCGTAGACCTCCACGGGAGCCGTATCCTGGAAGCGCTCGTTGTGGAGTTGGTCGAGCACGGCTTGCCGTTCGGCATGGCTCAAGGCCAAGGGCGGAGCAGGCCGTTTGACAACCGGCTTCGGCACGGCATCGATGTGGCGATAGAAAGTAGCCCGAGCAACGCCCATCGCCTCACAGGCCGGTTTTTTGCCGACATCGCAGCTCAGGGTAGCGGCGGCTTGCATCAGCTGCTCCCTGGGCTGTTTTCGAGATTCTGGTCGATGCCCAGGATCTCCGAGATTTTTTTTTGCGCCTCGATGATGATCTCGGCTTTTCGCAGGTTCAGTTTCAGGCGCAGATTTTCTTTTTCCAGCCGAGCGATGTGCTCGGCAGAGGGATCAGTGGGTTTTGCCTTGCGCCCCCGCTTTTTTGGGCTGAGCCCCTGCAGGGAGCCCTCTTGGCGCTGACGGCGCCAGGTGCTCAGGTGCGAGGAGTAGAGGGCCTCTTGGCGCAGCAAGGCACCGATCTCCCCGGGCTGTAAGCACTGGTCGGCCAAGTGAAGGACGCGCAGTTTATACGTGGCGGTGAATCTCCGGCGGGCTTTGTTCTCGGACACTTCGGGGTCCGGAGAGTTGATGGAAGGCTCGGTAGCCCGAGCGCCCGCAGTGGGGGAACCTCCGGTCGAGCTACGACCTGACTGCGTTTCTCCCACCGCGCTTGAGGCCGTAGCGCCAGTTGCTGAGGATTTCAGTGCATGAAGATTTTTCATAGGTGATTCTCCTAACCGCCCTACACTAATTTAGCAAGGGGTCGGTGTCTCACCTTCATTGGCACAGAGGGATTTTAAAGAAATAATAGACGGTTAGTGATCTGCCCAATTATGTTGTAATCGAGCTTCAGGACTTAAGCCCACGATTTTGACGCTCATCTCTCCTCCCGCACACAAGCTTTAACCTGTGAGCCCTCCTTTGAACCCTCATTCAATTTTATCGTTTTAAAGGATGATAGAAAATCAAAAATGGGTACTATTTGGGTACAAAATCAGATTTTGCGAGAATATTAAAAATCAATGGCCTAAGCAAATATTGCCTAAGCCATTGTTTTCATTTGGTGCCCGGGGCCGGAATCGAACCGGCACGGAGCATAGCTCCAAGGGATTTTAAGTCCCTTGCGTCTACCAATTCCGCCACCCGGGCAAAGACAGATTATATTTTCATACCCTGCACCTTGGGGCTGCAGCCGCCTCAACCCGTGAAACATCCGGGACCGTGTGCTTCAACTCTGCCGTTTATTGTATCCTTTTAGCTTCCTGCAGTCCAGTTCGCTTTCAACTCCATCGAAAGCGGCGCCCTGCAGGCCATGCCCGCGACCGACACGGCTTCCTCAGCCAAAACCTCAAACCCACGTTTTTGGTATTCCGCAAATCCTCACCGGTTCGACGCACGGGGACCGCAGGCAGTTTCCCGACGGTGGTCTTCACTCCGGCGCATCGCCATCGGAATCATTCTCCAAAAGTTTACGCACGATCGGTTGAAGCAATTGCGGTGACAGATAGATGGGCAGCTGAGAAAGAGCGAAGTACAGCCAGGTGAGCTCGGGCAGGGCCCCACCGGTCGCTGCGAGCATCAACCCCATGTTGCGCTGCGACGCCATGAACCCGAGCGCAAATGCCCGTCTTTTGCCCGCCGACAAAAACAGGACCGCCGTCAGAAAAAGAAGGGCGAAGAACACGATGAAGGCAAGCGATGCGATGGCCAACGTGATGGCGGGATCGGCCAGAAAGCGGGCCCCAACGCTTTCCATGATGGCCAGTGCGAATACAAAGAGGACAATCACGTTCAAGCCGTTGATTTCATCTGCGTGCCGTTCGATGGCGGCAAGACCGACGAAGCGGCGCAAAACCATCCCCGACAGGGCCGCCCCGGAAAGAATAGCAAACAATTTGACGCCAAGGGCCGTCGGCGAAATCGAAAGAGCCGGCCCGACGAAAACGAGTGCGAAAAATGGCGCCGTCAACGGGATGACCGCCGTGCTGGCGACCAGCGTGACGAGAACCAGTGTGGCGTCCAATCCCATCAACGCGGCCAGCGCCGGCGCCGCCATCAGCGGCGAGGCAATCGCCTGCAGCATAAAGCCGAGGAACAAATCGGAGGCGATCTGATCGAGCCGAAGCAGCCGGCAGCCTGCACCGAAGATCAACGGAACCGCCACGGAGGTCCATGCCGTTGCGGCGATGACCGTGACGGGCCGATGGAGATAGCCCTTCAGCGCAGCGACGTCCACCCGCACGAAGGCCAGGCAGAGCAACGCGAACACCACCCCGGTGATGTGCGGTTTGAAAACAGCGCCGACCGACGGTAGGGCAATGCCGATTACAACGGAGGCGGCGACCGCCTTTTTACCGTGCCTGCCGAGCCATGAGAGCACATCGGCGGGTGCGCTGAAGACACGAGATTTGAGAGGCTTCATGCGAAAACAGGGGGTGTGAATTCGAAGCGCTTCTGCCGCATGATGGCCACGCAGGCATCGACGGCCTGGGGGTCGTAGAGGGTCCCTTTGTGCCCCGAGATTTCCTCTAAGGCCTTCTCGAGGCCCATGGACGGCCGATACGGCCGGTGGGAGGACATGGTCTCCACCACGTCGGCCACCCCCATGATGCGCGCCTCCTGCAGGATCCCCTCCCCGCTCAGCCCCTGCGGGTAGCCGCTGCCGTTCAGCCGCTCGTGGTGCTGGAGCACGATGCGGGCGACCGGCCAGGGGAACTCGACACTCTGCAGGATGTCGAAACCGGCCTGCGCATGCCCTCTGACCAGACTCATCTCCAGGGAATTCAGCTGCGAGGGCTTGGTGAGGATTTCCGCCGGCAGGGAGATCTTGCCGATGTCGTGGATCGCCGCGGCGATGGCGAGCCCCTCGACCCGGTCCGCGGAGAGGCCCATCTCCCACCCGATCGCGCGCGCGAGCTCCGCCACCCGGCGCTGGTGGCCGGAGGTGTAGGGGTCGCGCTTTTCGACCGTCATGGCAATGGCGAGAACGGTGCCCCCGATGACTTTTTTCAGCTGCTCGAGGCTTCCCAGTAGATCCTTCTGAGCGTGCTCGCGGCGCTCGACCTCGCACCGCAGGCGCTCGTTGCTGTTCAGAAGCTCCTCGGTTCGCTGGCGGACGAGCCATTCCAGGTTGCAGTGGAGCGCCTGCACCTGCCGCTCGGCCTTCCACTTGGCGCTCAGGGCCGAGCCGAACTGGACGATCTCCTGGGGGTGGAAGGGTTTCTGCAGAAACAGCAGCCGGTCGGAGAATCTCAGATGCGGCGGCAGCCGGCCGAGCTCGCTGCCGATGAAACCGGTGACCAAGACGATGTTGGCCGCCGAGTCAAGCCTCAGAATCTCCTCTGCCGCCCAAATCCCGGAGGGGCCGGGCGGCATGTTCACGTCCAGAAAAACCGCCGCAAAGGAGCCACCCCGCGCAGCCGCCCGGCGCACTACGTCCACGGCCTCCAGCGCCTGTGATCGGCAGACAGTCTGGAAACAGGGTGCTTCCGGGCATCCCGGGTCGGCCGTCCCACCCGCGGCCCCGATTCGAGCCGGCACGAACTCGAGGATCTCTTTGTAGATGTCTAAAATGGCCGGGTCGTCGTCGACCGCCAAGATGTTGAACACATCGTCACGCAAGGTGCACGTTCGATCCTTCCCAGTGCAATCAAGACCCCTACCCCCGATCGTCTGCAAATTCGGCACCAACAGCGGACAAAGAGGCAAGCGAGGCGGGCCAGGCTTGGCCGACCTGTTCACCGCCGAGCCACAACCGCGCATTTATCTTTTTAACACACTGAATTCAAATAGTAAATTTGAGGTCAGGCAGGTCCTGGGTCCTCATGACCGGCGCATCGGCCGGCAGGCGACAGGGCGTTCTGCGAGGGCGCCAAGACTGTCCAGGGCCCCGGAGCGTCAACTCCGGCGGTCCTGCCGTGCCGCGATCCTTGACGATCGAGCCTTGTCAAGGCCGCAATGTTCTGTTAGATGGAACCCCATGAAAGTGCCTGAAGTCAATCCAAAAATCATCCTTGCATCGCAGTCCCCGCGGCGCCGCTACCTGCTCGAACGGGCGGGCCTGAAATTCAGCGTCATCCCCAGCTCGATCGACGAAACCGCCCTTCCGGCGGACGACCCGGTTCTCCTGGTGCAGGACCTGGCCGAGGCGAAGGCGGCCGAGGTCTCCGAACGCTTTCCGGAGAGCTGGGTGATCGCGGCCGACACCATCGTCGTGGTGGAGGGCCGGGTCCTGGGCAAACCCGGCTCCGAGGCGGAAGCGCGCACCATGCTGGCGCGCCTGAGCGGCCGCACCCACCAGGTGTTGACCGGCTACTGCCTGCGCTGCCGCAGGCGCGGGCAGCTGATCAGCGAAACGGTTTCGACCGATGTGCTCTTCAAAACGTTGAGCGCCGTCGAGATCGACTGGTACATCCGCACGGGCGAGCCCTTCGACAAGGCCGGCGCCTACGCCATCCAGGGCATCGGCACCTTCCTGGTCAAGCGCATCAACGGCTCCTACACCAACGTGGTCGGCCTGCCGGTGTGCGAGGTGATCGAACACCTCCTCCGGCAGGGGGTCGTCGGCTGGGATCCGGCCGCGGCCAACGCCCTCGAGGTTCAGACCGTATGAACGACACCATCGCCGGCCGCCTCGAATCCGTGCGCGCACGCATCCGCGCTGCCGCCGCCGCCTGCGGCCGTGAAGCCGGCAGCGTGCGCCTGGTCGCCGTGGCCAAAACCTTCCCGCCGGAGGCGATCCGGCTGGCGGCGGCGGCCGGGGCGGCGGACATCGGCGAGAACTACATTCAGGAGGCGTGCGCAAAATATGCGGCGCTGCAGCCGCTGCCGCTCAGCTGGCATTTCATCGGCCGGCTGCAGACCAACAAGGCCAAGTACGCCGTGCGCATCTTCGAGCTGATCCACACCGTGGACTCCCTGAAACTAGGCTTTGAGCTCGACCGCTGCGCCGGCCGCATCGCCAAGCGCCAGAGGGTCCTGGTCCAGGTCAACGTGGCCGGCGAGGCCACCAAATCAGGCGTCGCCCCGCAGGAGGCCCTGACGCTGGTGCGCGAGCTCTCCCGGCTCGAACATGTCGCCGTGCAGGGTTTGATGACCCTGCCGCCCTATTTCGACGACCCGGACCGGGTGCGCCCCCTCTTCGCCGCCCTGCGGCAGTTGCGCGACCGCATCCGGGACGAGGCGCCTGAAGGGGTCGAAATGCACGAGCTTTCGATGGGAATGACCGGCGATTTCGAGGCCGCCATCGCCGAAGGGGCAACCCTTGTGCGGATCGGCACGGCCATCTTCGGGGGGCGTTCATGAAGGTCCTGCTGCACGCCTGCTGCGGTCCCTGCGCCATTTTCCCGGTGCGCGAGCTGCGCGCGGACGGGATGGCGGTGACGGGGTTCTTCTACCGCCACAACATCCACCCCTACTCCGAGTGCCTGCGACGCCAGGAAACCCTGCAGACGTACGCCGACCGAATCGAGCTTCCGATCATCAGCGAGAGCGGCTACGACCTGGAGGGATTCTTGCGCAAAATCGTCTACCGCGAAGAGGAGCGCTGCGGCATCTGCTACCGGGAGCGGCTGCTTGCCGCCGCGCGCGTCGCCAGGAACGGGGGCTTTGAGGCGTTTACGACCACCCTGCTCTATAGCCGGTTTCAAAAACACGAGGCCATCCGCCACGTCGGCGAGTCCGTGGCCGAGTCGATCGGCGTCCCCTTTCTGTACCGGGATTTCCGGGTCGGGTGGAAGGACGGGGTGCAGGAGTCGAAGCGCCGGGGGATGTACCGCCAGCAATACTGCGGGTGCATCTACAGCGAAAAGGAACGCTTTTTCAGAACGGCTTCGTAGATAGCCGAACCTTTTCCCGCCGCCGGCGGGATTCATCATCATGCGCAGACATATCGCGGCTGGAAGCCGCTCCCACAGGAGAATACTCATCGCATTGACCGAGACGAGCCATCGCTGCCTGAACCCTCGCCCCCCGGACCCTTGACCCCTGGTATTTTATGTTCGGAAACTTCATCTACTTCATCCTGGTCCTGCTGATCTACCTCACCTACACTCCGTCCGAAGAGACCCACTTCAGCGGCGCCGAGAGCCTGCTGCTCGCATGCCTCCTGAGCCTTGCCTTTGCCGGCTTCGCGCACCGCAGCTTCAAACGCATCGAGCGGCGGGTGGACCGGGTCGGCCCGGCCGCGGCCGCCGCCCTCTTCCAATCGGCACAGCTGCGCGGGTCGGTTTTGGCCGTGGCCGTGTTCGCCCTGGATGTGTACGGCCTCAACCTGCCCTCCTTCCTCATCGATCTGCCGCTGTTCAGCCGAGTGCCCACGCTGCAGGCCCTTCTCTTTCTATCTCTCTTTGCGGGACACTTGTGCCTGGTGTGGGCGCTCGGCTTCGACGTCTACCGCAGGCTTCACCCCACCGCGGGGTTCGGGCGCCGACAGTATGTGGGCTCGCACCTCTCCTTCTCGCTGCCGGTGCTGATCCCTTGGGTGCTCACCTCAGGCCTCGCGGATGCCGTCCATGCCCTGCCCTTCGAGCCGCCCAAGGCCTTTCTCGCGACCACCGAAGGCCAGTTCGCCTATTTCGGGCTGATCATGCTCGCCATCGCCCTGATCGGGCCGCTGATGATCCAGAAGCTCTGGCACTGCACTCCGCTCCGGAGCGGGGCGGAGCGCGACCGGATCGAGTCGCTGTGCCGGCGGGCCGGCATGGGCTACCGGGACATTTTATCCTGGCCGCTGTTCGGCGGCAGAATGATCACGGCCGCCGTGATGGGGCTGATTCGGCGCTACCGCTACATCCTGGTGACTCCGGCTCTCCTCGACCTGCTCGACTCCGCGGAGGTGGACGCCGTGGTCGCCCACGAAATCGGCCACATCAAACACCGGCACCTGGTGTTCTACTTGGTGTTCTTCGCCGGCTACCTCCTGGTGGCCTACGTCGCCTTCGACCTGATCGTCTACCTGATGCTCTTCGTGGAGCCGCTCTGGTGGCTGCTCCACCACTCCGGGGTGAACCAGACGGCCGCCGTCTCCACCATTTTGAGCGTGATGATGATCGGCGTTTTCCTCGTCTATTTCCGCTTCGTTTTCGGCTACTTCATGCGCAACTTCGAGCGCCAGGCGGACACCTACGTCTACCGCCTCTTCGACAGCGGGCTGCCGCTCGTCACCACGCTGCACAAAATCGCCTTCACCAGCGGCGAGCCCCGCGACCGGCCCAACTGGCACCATTTCAGCATCGGCGAGCGCATCGACTACCTGCAGCGCTGCGAACGCAACCCGGAATGGGTCCGCCGCCACGACGCCAAGGTGCGCCGCAGCATCGCCGCCTTCCTGGGGGCGCTCGCCCTCCTCGGCGCAGTCGGCTACCAGCTCAACCTGGGCACGATGGGCTCGCGCATGAACGACCACCTGTTCGAGAGGGTCATCGCCCGGCAGCTCGAGCGCACGCCGGCCAGCCCGTCCTTGTACGGCCTGCTGGGGGATTTCAATTACGCGCGCAAGCGTTACGCCGAGGCGCAGGACGCCTGGGAGGCTTCGCTGGCGCTCAAGCCGGATACCCCCGCGGTGCTCAACAACCTGGCCTGGCTGCTCGCCACCTGCGAGGATGCCGCTCTGCGCGACCCCGCCCGCGCCCTGGAACTGGCCGAGCGGGCGGCCGCCATCGAGCAGTCGGCCTATGTCCTGGACACCCTGGCCGAGAGCTACCACGTCAACGGCCGCCACGCTGAAGCGGTGTCCGCCGCCCGGGAGGCCTTGCGCCTCGCCCGAGGGGACCTCTCCCACTATCAACGACAGCTCGAGAAGTTCCTCGCGGCCGCAGGGGAGTAGAGATCGAAGGAGTGCCGACGAGGGGGAAAGGGTTCGGGATTCAGGGTTCAAACATACAGGACACGCAATGGGGGATGAAGGGCTTCAGGTTGACGGATACGAGAGGACCGGTGACGCTCCTCAATGCGGGGGCGGCGTACGCCTGCGGTAATGGATGAGAAGTTTGCGGGCTCCGCCGACGATGAGAGACACCGCCACGAAATAGAGGCAGAAATAGATGAAGGGGATGGCCCCGGAGAAGTATTCGATCTGCCGGATCTGGGGCATCACCTGGGGGATGCGGAAACAGAGGCCGGCACCGGCCAGCACCAGCAGCACCCCCCAGGCGAGTTGCACTCTTTGTTTAAGGTTGTCGTCCATATGAATCGGCTTTCGGCCGGCGGTGCAGGGCGCATGGCTGAACCACCTAAAGAAAAATGGATTCGCACAACCCCTTTCCTTACCTGGAACCGTGAACCGTGCACCGGGAACCGATCGGCTATCCCTTCAGGCCGCCCGTAAAGTTCGGCCTGCGTTTTTCCAGGAACGCCCGGGTCCCTTCCCTGGCGTCGGGGCTTGCCATGCAGAGCGCGAAGGCTTCGACCTCGATGTGGCAGCCCGTGGCCAGGTCCGTGTTCAAACCGCTGTTGACGGCCTGTTTGGCTGCCCGCAGGGCGACTTTGCCCTTGGCGGCCATTTCGCGGGCGGTCTTGAGAACCTCCTCCATCAGGGCGCCGGCCGGCACCACCTTGTTCACCATCCTCGCCTGCAGGGCCTCGGCTGCGGTGATCATGCGGCCGGTGAAAATGAGCTCCTTGGCCAGGTTGGCACCGATCAACCGGGGCAGGCGCTGGGTGCCGCCGAAGCCGGGGATGAGCCCCAGCGTGATCTCCGGCAGCCCCAATCGGGCGTTCTCCGCGGCGTAGATGAAATCGCAAGCCAGGGCGATTTCGCTGCCGCCGCCCAAGGCAAATCCGTTGACGGCCGCGATGACCGGGATGGCGAGCCCCTGTAGCCCGGAAATGATGTCGTGGCCGGAGCGCGAGAAGTGCTTGGCCTGCAACGGAGTGAAGGTGGCCAGCTCTGTGATGTCCGCACCCGCCACGAAGGCTTTTTCCCCCGCGCCCGTCAGCACCAGGACGCGGACCTCCTCGTCCGCCCCCACCGTCTTCAGCGCCTGGGCCAGTTCGCTCAAAAGCGCCTGGTTCAAGGCATTCAGGGCCTTGGGCCGGTTGAACGTGATGATGGCGATCCCCTGCTCGACGTGGAAAATGATGTTCTCGTAGGCCATGACTCCTCCTCGAAACGGTAAGTGATGCTGTTGCCGAACCCGACCCGAGGCTTCTGCCGCAAACCGCGGCGGCCGGCGGCGTTGGGCCCTATCCGGAAGACCCGCGCGGCGGTGCGCTCCACGCCGTCGGGCTGATGTCCTGGATATAGCTTCGGATGCCGCGGACGATCGAATCGGCCACCTGCTCCTGAAACGCGGCGGTCGTCAGCAGGCGGCACTCCTCGCGGTTGCTGATGAAGGCGGTCTCCACCAGGATCGAGGGCATGCGCGCTCCGAGCAGCACGTAGAAGGGCGCCTGTTTCACCCCCTTGTCCTTGATCCGGGGGTACCCGTTGGCGGCGAGGTGGGTGATCATCCCGGACTGCACGAAGGCCGCCAGGCGGCTCGACTCATTGATCTTGGCGTTCTTCAGCAGGTCGTTCAGGATGGAGTGCAGGTCGCTGATGTTCTTGGTGGAGGTGGCGTTCTCCATGGCGGCGACCCGAATCGACTCGTCGTCGGTGGCCAGGTTCAGGAAATAGGTCTCGGTCCCGTAGGCGCGCGGGTCGCGCGAGGCGTTGGTGTGGACGGAAACGAAGAGGTCCGCGCGGTGGGTGTTTGCGAAGGCCGTGCGTTCCTCGAGCGTCAGGTAGCGGTCGTCGTTGCGGGTCATCAGCACCTCTATCCCTACGTCTTCGCGCAGCTTGCGGGCCAAGCGCTTTGAAATCTGGAGCACGATGTCCTTTTCGTGCACCCCGGGGGTAAACCCGGGCGCACCGAAATCCTTGCCCCCGTGGCCGGCGTCGATGACCACGCGCCGCACCCCCAGTGCCAGCTGCTTGGCGAGAGCGCCGCGCGGCATCTTGCGGGTCTTGTCGGCCAGCCCCTCGCCGGCCGCCCCGCTGGGGCCGGCCGGCGAGGGGCTGGCCCCGTTGCCGCCCCACACGTCGATGACGATGCGGAAGGGGTCCTTGAGCGAAAAGACCTTGTAGGTTTCGAAGGACTTGATGTCCAGCACCACCCGCACCGAATCCAGGGTGTAGCGCGCGGCGCGGGCGTCGCTCAGAAGGTCGTCGTTGATCGGTATGCTCTTCTGGACGCCCTCGCCGATGGTGCTGTTGGCCACGTCCACATATAGCCGGGGCGGCTTGTCGATGGAGGGGTCCGCCCGCAGCAGCCGGTGGGTGAAATCGGTCTCACGGTCGGCGTAGACCACGACCCGGGTGTAATCCGGGTTCGACCAGTGACGCATGTCCTGCACGACCGATAGCCCCTCCTCGTCGGGGGCCGGCTTGGAGCCGGGCCGCGCGGGCTTCGATGGGGCCGCAGCGGGCGGCCCGGATTCGAGCGGCGCCTGCGGCGCGGGCTTGCGGGCCACAGTCGCCGGCGCCCAGGGTCGCGGCATGCCCTGCAGCTCCTTGGCGGCCTTGGCGGCGTAGGAGCTGTCCGGGTGCTCCTTGACGATCTTCTCGAAGTTCTCCTGGGCGGCCTTGAGATCCGAGTTGAACCGGAGCCCCTTGTGCAGGTCGTAATAAAGCATGCCTTCCATGTACAGGCTCGCGGCGACCCACTCTCCGGCCGGGTCTTCGAGGTACACGTTGCGGGAGCGCCCAATGCAGAGCATCCACTCGCGGCGGTTGGCCTCGGTCGGCTTGCCGCGGCGCAATTGCTTGAAGCACGCCTCGGCGCTCTGGTACCCCTGTTTGGCCGCCTTCGTCTCCGCATCGCTCTTTTTTGTCGCCGCCGGCGGCTTGGCGACCGGGGGGGCTGCCGCGGATTTCTCCGGGGCGGGCGCCTTTGCGGGTTTTTCCTCCTTTGCCGCCGGGGCGCCCATTTTATTCAGTTCGGCGGCGGCCCGCTCCCGGTAGGCGCTGTCCGGGAAGCGTTTCTGGATCTGATCGAAGAACTCGACGGCCTTCTTCTCGTCGGCCGGGTTGCGCGAGAACTTCGCCAGGTCCCGGTAAAGCACCCCCGCCTGGAACAGGCTGGCCGGCGCCCAGGGCCCGCGCTCGTCCCGGCGGTAGACCGCCTGAAACCGCTCGATGCACCGCTCCCAGTTGTGACGCAGTTTCAGAGCGGCCGGATCTTTGCGAAGGGCGCGCGCGCAGCCGTCGGCTTCGAAAAATGCGCTGCTTAGATCGGCGGCGTGGGCCGCATCGGATGCAGGCAAGAGCGCGGCGCAGAAAAAACAGAGCAGACACCAGCGGATAAGATGTGCGCATTGTCGCGGCATGAGACCAACTGTTCGAGCTGCCCCCCTGCAAGGGGCATGGTGGTTTTATGAATCGATACCTGTTGACATTACCTTAAATCCCTTTGAATTTCCAGGCAAACCGACGGATTTTTTCCTTCAGCCGCCGGTGTCGGGCTCGCGCCCCCCGGCCATCGCCTGCATCCGGCTCAGAACGTTCATGGCTTCCAGCGGGGTCAGCTTTTCCAGGTCGAGGGCGCGCAACTCCTCCAGCACCCTGGCGTCGGATTTTCGGAACAGGTCCAATTGCCGCGGCACAGGTTTCGCGCCCCGCACGGCCGGAGCTGCAACCGGTGCGCCGTGCTCCCCGCTCTCGATGCCGAAGAGGATTTTTTTGGCCCGTTGAATCACCGGCCGCGGGACCCCGGCCAGGCGGGCCACCTGGATCCCGTAGCTGCGATTGGTGCCGCCCGGCACGAGCTTGTGCAGGAAGATGATCTCGTCGTTCCACTCCTTCACGGCGATGTTGAAATTCTTCACCCGCGGCTTGAGGTCGGCCAGGTCCGTCAGCTCGTGGTAATGCGTGGCGAAGAGGGTCTTGACGCCGGTGCCGCCCAGGTCGTGCAGGTACTCCGCCACGGCCCAGGCGATGCTCAACCCGTCGAAAGTGCTCGTGCCGCGCCCGATCTCGTCGAGGATGACCAGGCTGCGGGCCGTGGCGTGGTTCAGGATGTTGGCGGTTTCCTGCATTTCGACCATGAAGGTGCTCTGGCCCTGGGAGAGGTTGTCCAGCGCGCCGACCCGGGTGAAGATCCGGTCGAGGAGGCAGAGGACGGCCTTGCGCGCGGGGACAAACCCGCCCATCTGGGCCATGATGGCCAACAGCGCCGTCTGCCGCAGCACGGTGGACTTGCCGGCCATGTTCGGCCCGGTGATGATCAGCACCTGGTGGGTCGCATCGTCCAGCTCGATGGAGTTGGGCACGAAACGCTCCCCGCCGATCGTCTTTTCCACGACCGGGTGGCGGCCGTCCTCGATGCGGAGGCGTCCGTCCTCCGTGATCTCCGGCCGGCAGTAATGGTTCTGGTCGGCCACTTCGGCCAGGTTCAGCAGGCAGTCGATTTCCGACAGAAACCGGGCCGCCGCCTGCACCTGCGAGTGTCGCTCCGCCGCCGCGGCGCGGACCTCCTGAAACAGGCGGTACTCCAGCTCGGCGCGCTGCTGCTCCGCGCCCAGCACCTTGGTTTCGAAACGCTTGAGCTCATCGGTGATGTAGCGCTCGGCGTTCACCAGCGTCTGTTTGCGCACGTAGTGGGCCGGGGCGGCGTGCGCACGCGCCTTGGGCACCTCGATGTAGTAGCCGAACACCCGGTTGTAGCTCACCTTGAGGCTGTTGATCCCCGTCGCCTCTCGCTCCTGCTGCTCCAGCCGCGCAAGGGTCCCCCGCGCGTCTCGGCTGATGCCGACCAGTTCGTCCAACTCGGCGTCGAAGCCCGGCTTGATCAGATGGCCTTCGTGGATCCCGGGCGGGGCGTCCTCGCGGATGGCGCGCTCGATCAGCGCGCCAAGCGCCTCGAGCGCGTCGATGGGCCCCGGCGGCTTGAACAGATCGGCCGCTAAACCGCCCAGCTCGGTCCAGACGGCCGGCAGCATCTGCAGCGAGCGCTTCAGCGCCGTCAGGTCGCGGCCGTTTGCCTGGTTCATGACGGTCTTGCTTCCCAGCCGCTCCATGTCGTGCACCGCCTTGAGCCGATCGCGCAGGGCGCGGCGGACGAGCACCCGCTCGCAGGCCTCGGCCACGGCGGCCTGGCGCTGGAGGATGGCCTCGGGTTCGCGCAGCGGGTAGAGCAGCCAGCGTTGGAACAGGCGCGCACCCATTGCCGTGCGGGTGTGGTCCAGCACCGAGAGCAGGGTCCCTTGCCGGGACCCGGTGCGCAGGTTGCGGGTCAGCTCCAGGTTGAGCCGGCTGGTCTCGTCGACCACCAGGCAGCCTTCGAGCGAATAGCTCTCCAGGCGCGTGATGTGCGCGGTTTTCTGCTTCTGGGTCTCGGCAACATAGGCCATCAGCGCCCCGGCCGCACCGATCCCGGCCCGGAAGTGCTCGCAGCCGAACCCCTCCAGGTTGACGGTCTGGAACTGCTCGGTCAAGCGCCGGTAGGCGCGGCGGTAGTCGAAGTCGCGATCGTTCAGGTACGTCAACGCCGCCGGGCCGATGCCGCCCCCCTGCGCATCGGGCTCGCCTCGGGCGCTTTCGGGCAAGAGGATCTCCTTCGGCCCCACCCGCCGGGCCTCCTCCCGGATCGCCTCGGGGTCGACCGCTTCCGTGGCGCGGAAGGTGCCGGTGGAGATGTCCAGGTAGGCCAGCCCCGCCATGGGGCCGGATCGGGCCAGCGCCAGGATGAAATTGTTGGCGCGGGCGTCGAGGAACTCCTCGTCGATGATCATCCCAGGCGTGATGACGCGCACGACCTCGCGCCGCACCAGCCCCTTGGCTGCGGCGGGGTCTTCCACCTGGTCGCAGACGGCGACCTTGTAACCGTTCTCGATCAAGCGGGCGATGTAGCCGCCGGCAGCGCGATGCGGCACCCCGCACATCGGCACCGGGGACTCGTCGTTTTTGTTGCGGGAGGTCAGGGTGATGTCGAGCACCCGCGAGGCGGTCTCGGCATCCTCGAAGAACATCTCATAGAAGTCCCCCATGCGGTAGAACAAGATGGCGTCCGGGACCTCCCCTTTGATCTGGAGGTACTGCCGGAGCATGGGCGTCGATTTGGGGGTGCTCATCGGGCAGCCGGGGTGCTGGCTGGCATCCCTCCCCGCTTCAACGGGTTTGAGTCGGAGAGGTGATGGAGGACTCGGGCGGGTCTCCGGGCAGCGGTTCGCCTTTGAGCCGCGCCAGCTCGGTCTTGAGCGCGTTGGCCTCGGACTCGCGATCGGTGGCGGCGGCGGCCAACTGCTTCAGGGCGCGGCGCTTGCGCATCTTTTCCGGCAGAGCGAACACGAACGCCACCAGCAGCCCGAAGACGAAAAATATCAGGTAGTAGACCAAAAGCGGCAACTCGGGGGAGCGGTACTCGGGAGCCAGCCCGAGATTCAGCCTCAGGCTCTGCACGGTGCTGAAGAAATGGCCCTCGTTCTGATACATGACCAGGCCCATGAACCCCAGGATGATCAGCCAGATGACCAGTTTTGTCTTGTTCATGTGCACGTCTCCGAGTGAGTGAGAGATTCAGGGTGTAATCGCCGCGAAGTGCGGTTTCAGCAGGTTGCACGTCTCCTTCAGGTGCTGCGGGATGACGCGAACGTCCGCAAAAACGGCCAGGGCATTGGTGTCCCCCAGCCAGCGCGGGACGATGTGAAAGTGCAGGTGCTCCTCGATCCCGGCGCCGGCCACCCGCCCGAGGTTCAACCCCACGTTGAAGCCCTCCGGCCGCATCGCCCGCTTCAGGACGGCCACCGACTGCTCCACGGTGGACATGAGCAGCCCCATCTCCTCCGCATCGAGGTCCGAGAGTGAGGCCACATGCCGCAGCGGGGCCGCGAGCAAGTGTCCGTTGATGTAAGGGAACTTGTTGGCCACGACCAGGGTGCGGCGGCCCCTGTACAAAACGAGGTCGTCATTGGAGGCGAGCGCCTTGCAGAAGACGCAGCCGTCGGTCTTGTCGGCCAGAATATACTCGATCCGCCAGGGAGCCCACATGGTTTTCATGCTTGTCGTCATCCGCCGCCGCCCGAAGCCGGGACCGCACCCGTTGCTTTTCACCGAATGCTATTTAGATGGTCCGCCTCGAAAATTCAACCCTTTTTTGACGCCAGGCGGACCACGTCGATGCGGCCCCAGAAGGCCGCCTGATCGCCCGCGACGATCACCATGCCCTCTACGCCGGGGATGCGGCGACCGCAGGCAATGGCCCGCCGCAGGTCCCCGGGCGACTGCACGACGTTGCCGACCGCCGTGGCGGCGGCGTCCGCCAGCGCGCAGGATCGGCTCACGACGCAGACCGCATCGGCCTTCCCGAAACTGAGCGAGTGCCCGACGGTCCCCGAGGAGGTGCACACCGCCATCGGCCGGCCGCCCCCGTCGACGGCAACCCCGATCTGCAGGCTGAGCGGCGAGGAGCCGGCGAAGAGCGCCACCGTGGCGGGGGCCGCGGTCTTCAGGAAAATATCGCCCCCGTTTTCGACGATGACCTCCTCGCAGGTCTCGAGCAGCCCCGAGCCCACGCGTGCGGCGATGGCACCGGCGACGGCGGCCATCGGGCCCACCCCCGCCGCCGCCGCCGCGGCGATCATCTCCCGGACCACCGCGGGCGCCGGGCCCCGGTCGGGCCATGGGGCGAGCGTGCTCAAAAAGCCGGGGTGCTCGCGAATGTAGGCCTCCAGGCAGCCCCGCTCCTCGATCACCATGCGGTGGGCGCGGTCGCGCTCGTCCCGGGAGGCTCGGACCATCAGGTCCGTTTCGCGGACAGCCACCTGGAATGAAACCAGCCGATCGCCCGTCACGAGGCTGCGGTAGGTGCGCGGTTCGAACACGGCGGCCGAAGGTCCCGGCGGTCGAGCGCCCATCACGCGTCGCTCTGGATGTAGGCCGGGCGAAGGTGCGCGGGGCACTGGTCGATGAAATAGTGATCGGTCATGCCGGCGATGAAGTCGCGCACGACCTCCGCCGGCCGATGCCGCTCGAGGTAGTCGCCGGACATGCCGTTCAGGAAACCGCGGTAGATCACCGACTCCTCGCGCCGCGTCTCGATGGCGGCCAGATACTCCTCGAACAGCCGGCGGAACAATCCCCGGATGGAGGCGGTGTGAGGCTTCATGCGCGGGTTGAGGTAGATGCGCTCCAGGTTGAACCGTTTGAGCTGCCGCAGGGCCTCCGATATCTCCGGGCTGAACGCCACGTGTCCTTTCCCATGGCTGTTTTTCAGGATGTCGGTCACGAGGTTGAAGACGATCGTGCCGTTGGTGTCGCCGAGCAGGCGCACGCTGTCCGGCGGCAACTCCTCGCGGCGGATCAGGCGCAGGCGGATGGCATCCTCGATGTCGCGGCCGACGTAGCTCACCGTGTCGGCCATGCGCACCACGCAGCCCTCCAGGCTCATAGGGGTGAGCTCGATCTCGGGCCGGTCCTTCTTGGCCTGCATTTCAGCCGCCAGGGTCGCAAAACTCTTGCCAGGCTGCGGCGCCAGGCTCTGGTTGTGGACCTCTCCGTCGTGGCAGAGGATTCCGTCCAGGGTTTGCAGGCACAGGTTCCAGCCCTGCCCCTTGCGTTCGACCAGGTCGAGGAAGTGCACGCTCTGCACGTTGTGCTGAAAGGTGCCGATCCCGTGCTCCACGCAAAGCTCCGAGAGGAACCGCTCCCCGTCGTGGCCGAAGGGGGTGTGGCCGATGTCGTGGCCGAGGGCGATGGCCTCGATCAGATCCTCGTTCAGCCCCAAGAAGCGGCCGATGCTGCGGCTGATCTTCGACACAAGCTGCACGTGCAGGACGCGGTGGGTGATGTGGTCGTTGCGGATCAGGTAGAAGACCTGTGTCTTGTCGATGTAGCGCGCGTAGGCGCGCGCGTGCAGAATGCGGTCCACATCGGCTGAAAACGCCTGCCGGTAGCCTTCGTCCAAAAGCGCCTCCGCACGCCGGCGCACAGCGGCCGTGTTCGGCACGGCGTACGGCGAGAGGCCGGCGGCGTGCCGGAGGTCGAGCTGTTCGCGAAGCTGCTTCAGCAGCGGCATGTCAGATCTCTCTGTGCTCAATCATCGTCTCCATAAGGCGAGTGTAGTCGATGCCGGCCCGGCGAAAGCCCTCCAGGCCGTATTTCATGTTGGCCTCTAAAACCGCGTACCCATCGGCCCCGCGGCAGATGTCGACGCCGACATCGTCCCAGCCGCAGGCCGTGGCCGTTTGCAGGGCGAGCGCCCGGGCCGCCTCGGGAACCGGCTCCAGGCTCACCCGCCCGCCGGCGGCCAGATTCGAGCGGAACTCGCCGGCGGTGGCGATCCGCCAGTAGGCATGCACGATCCGCCCCCCGATGACGACGACGCGCATGTCCCGGTCGGTCGGCACGAACTCCTGGATGTAGGCGATCCGGCTGCGCCCGCAGTACTCTTCCAGTTCGCGGCGGCTGCGGATGAGATAGACCCCCCGGCCCAAAGCGGACCCCCGGGGGATTTTGGCGACGAACGGGAAGTGGAAATGCTCGGTGATGGTTGCCTTCTGGGCCGGTCCGTAGAAAACCCGGGTGCGCGGGTGCGGGATCCTCAGCAGCGCAAACAGCGCGCTCTGCCGGATTTTGTCCTGCACGCACTTGTAGGTGTGGTAGCTCGGAAAGGTGCGTTTGCCCATGGCGTCGAGCAGGTCGGCGTAAAACGTCGAGGGGTAGTACACGATCTCGGCGTCCCGGATCCGCCGGCGCTCCTCCGCGCTGTAGTCCACCAGGTTGGTGCGCACGCCGAGGGTCGTCACGTTCCGGCAGTTTCTCAGACGGCGCTCGAGGGCGATGGCGGTGCGCGTGAAGGTCATGGGGCCCCATTCAACAGGGTTTCAACTCGCTCCAGGCTGCGGGCGGTGTGGGTCCCGCGCCAGTAGACCCTCCGGCAACGCGGGCAGCGGCTGAAGGCGGGCTGGGTCTGCCAGACATAGTCGGGCACGACGCCGCGCGCCTCCTCCCGCGCCAGGGCCTCGACGGGGTCGTTGCAGCGCAGGCAGCGGCTGAAAGGCTTTAGGGCGTGCGCCGTCAACCCCAATGCCCGGGCCACTTCCACGATCTGCCGGAACGGGTCGTCGGCGCGGATGAGCAGCGGGTTCAACTCCCCGTGCTCTGCGAGCACGCGGTGGGTGCGCGTCAGCAGAATGCGCCCGGCAGCGCAGCCCGAGATGAAGTCGTCATGCGGGCAATCGGTTTCGAGAACGGTGTCAAATCCCAAGAGCCGCAGCCACTTGCCCAACCGGCCCAGCGTGCGTTCAACGGCGAAGGCCGGCGCCCCGGGCGGCGGCGCGGCATGGGGCGAAGCGCGGGTGTGCATGGCGGACACCAAACCCGTGATGGCCATGGGGGCTTTTCTGCCGGCCCCACTATACGCCACTATAGCCAAACCACTCCGCCGGGTCAATTCCGACCGCAAAAACAGCGCTCAAGAATTCTGCCAACCGTCCGATACTCCATATGAAGATGCGAGGCCAACCGACGCCTCGCCTGCGGCATCTCCACCCTTCGACAGGGCTCGCGATCATGCGGAAGTGGAAAATCGTTCTGGCCGGCCTGCTGATCCTGACCTGCGGCTTCGGCGTGATGGCCATGGGCCATATCAACCGCAACGTCATCCTGCTTCATAACGGGCGGGTGATCCCGGTCGACCGCACCTGGGAATCCGGCAGCGACATCTTCTACGAAAACGAAAAAGAGATCCACTTCGTCGGCCGGGCGGAGATCAAGTCGATCGGCACCCGCAGCCCCGTGGAGAGCCTGCAGGCGGCCGGCGAGCACTGCACCCGGTTCTTCGACCGCCGGTTGCGCGAGCTGTCGCCGCTCTTCGAGGCGGCAACCCGGCCAACGGGCCGCTGGCCGATTCACCCGGCAGCGGCAGCGGCGCCCGCCGCGCTCCTCCTTTTGGTCATGTCGCTGCGCTGGGTGCGCGGCCGGCCTGCCGCCGGAGCCGCCGTACCGGCGCCGGCCGCGCCGCCCTCCTCCGGGCCGGACGAGATGCCCCGCCGGGCGGACGTGGTCCGGTTTTTCCTCAACCTTTTCCGCCGCCAGCTCGGGGCGGATGCGGACGCGCCGGCGGAGTTCGTTCAGCTGCCCTCCGGACCGGGTTCGAACCGCACCTACGAGCTGCGCGTGAAACACCACGCGGATTGGGTCAAGCGGCGCATGAGCATCGGGCCGCTGGGGGAAGAGAGCGGCAGCAAGAGCACCTGCTACTACGTCATTTTCGACCAGCACCTCGTGGTCAAGATTCCCCCCAAACCCATCCGGGATTTCGAAGACTATGTCTCCGGCCTGAAAAAGGAGCGGCACATCGTCGAGCGCCTGGCGCCGCGCGAATGCATCGTCCCCACGGTGAGCGTGATCCTGGACCGGCTCCACCCGATTGCTGCCGGGGCCGGGATGTCCGCCGAGGCGCTCGAGGAGAAGCACATCGCCTGGCTGCGCAAGTCGGCCGACTCCCAGGGGCACCTGAAGATCAACGGCACCTTCGTCTACTTCATGGACCTCTCGCAGCACCATTTTCTCAGCCACATCATCGATGCCGCCCACGACGTTTCGGAAACCGTGCGCGCGGAGATCAACGCCGTCCCTGAAATCATCCGCACCCCGGGCAAGTTCACGGACCGCTATGCGACCGAAAACGAGTCGGTGGGCTTCGAGATCCGCGATCTCTACAACCAGTGCGAAGCCGAAATCGGCCGCCAGCTCAAGCAGCAGGGAAAATCCTCGCTCATCCCCCCCTACCGGATCCAGAAATGGTTCCTGCAGTACCTCGAAACCCGCCGCCTCGAAAATATGGGGGACGGGATTTCGCCGGAGCTGGCCTCTTCGGTCGCATATGTGTTCGCCGCGAACTTCGAGAAATACCACTCAACGGTCGATGCCTTCCTTGCGGCCGTCCGCCGGTATTCGGCCCTGTTGGCTTTGGACCAGAACAAGCAGGTCCTCTCCGGGATCGCCGCCAACCTGCTCGACCTGCTGGGGGACCTGGGCCGGAAAGAGGTCGCCATGCGCGATCTCAAGCCCGACAACCTGCTGGTGGCCGGCGACCCGCAGCGCTACCCGGCCTTCCTGAGGTCGCCGGGGGACTACTCCCTGGGCATCATCGACGTCGAAACGGCCGTGGCGCTCGCACCCGACGCGGGAGGGAAAATCCGCCAGCCGCTCCTGGGGGGCACGCCCTACTATGCGACCCCCTCGCACGTCTTGCCGAACGCGGTTCTGGAGGGCTGCTTCGGGCAAACGGGGCGGGTTCTCCACTTCCAGGACTGGCACGCCGTGCTCGTCATGATCTACAAGACCGTCACGGGGGAGCTGCTCTTCGACCGCACCGCCCAGCATTTTGTCGAGATCAAGTCCCAGGTGATCCAGGCTTTAAAAGAGCGCACCCCCCTGGAGGGGATGGTGGAGGAGCTGAGCCACGGCTACTGGCAAAACGCCATCGATGAGTTCCGGGCCGGCATGCGCTCCCGGGAGGCGATCCTGAGGCGGGTCGAGGTCGACATCCCGCGCTTCGCCCGGCAGGTGTTTTTGCAGGCGCTGCGCCGCGATGCGGCCGCCATTACCGAGGCTATCCGGCGCATCGTGGCCGCCCAGCCTCACGTTTCGTCCCCCGAGGGACAGGAGCAGCTGCGCAGGTGCTCCCACGCTCGGATCTGCCGCTTCATGCAGGATATCGAGTTCAAGGCCCGGGCCGGGGCCGTTTCGGCCGATTCCGCCAAACTGGCCCTGAAATTCTTCAAACGGCTCGTCAACCTCAAGGCCCTGCACGAGCGCAAGACCCAGCTCGCCGCCGAGCTGGAGGCTTCTTCGGCCCGGTTGAGCGCCTACGAGCTGCTCATGTTCATGTTCAACATGGTCCTGAAAGCCATGTACCGCGAAGACTGGAGGCCGCTGGCGGAAGAACCGGCGGCGGTGACCTGCCGCCCGGATGACGAGCTGTCGCTTTCGACGACGATCTGAGTCGGATCGGGCCGGTCTATTTAAGCAATTGCCCCCGAACGCCCCGGACAGCGCTCACCTTCGACTCGCAACGAGTTGACATCAGCGTGCCGCCCGCGGTAGTTTTCACTCCAGCCCGGCCGACGCCACGACCCGGCCTGGAGACTCCCGAATGTCCACCGCCGCAGAGCCGCCCCTTGATCTCACCCCGGAGCAGGGCCAAACCCTCCTCCGTTTGGCTCGAATGACCCTGCGCGAGAAGCTGGGGCCGCCGCCCGAGCCTTCCGAGAACGATCCGCTGCAGCTCGCCCTGAAGGACCCGGCATTCGCAAGGCTCGCCGGGGTCTTCGTGACGCTGAATTTCAAAGGCCGGCTACGCGGCTGCATCGGCACCCTCCACCCGCTGGAGCCCATCGCGCAGGGGGTGCGCAGCAACGCCCTCAATGCCGCCTTCCATGACCCACGCTTCAAACCTTTAGCCGCGCACGAACTCGGCCGGGTCAAGATCGAGGTGAGCGTGCTGTCCACGCCCCGGCCCCTGGGTTACACACGCCCGGAGGAGCTCGTTTCAATGCTGGCCCCGCACGTGCACGGGGTCGTCATCCGCTCCGGCCACGCCGGCGCCACTTTCCTGCCCCAGGTCTGGGGCCAGCTGCCCCGGCCGGAGGATTTTCTGAACCACCTCTGCCAGAAAGCGGGGCTGCCGAAAGAGGAGTGGCGGCGCGGCGCGCTCGAAGTGTCGACCTACCAGGTCCAGGGCTTCGAAGAGAAATAGCCGTGGGGGTGCCCCCGCGGCTATTTTTACGTTTAATTAGGAGAGGGGGGGGGTGATACCCTCCCCGCACTCGTTTTGCCGCGCTACTCTATGCCCCCTGCCCCGTGCTTTTCAGCCTTGCGCCTTGTGCCTTGCGCCGTGCACCTTTCGTTTATCAATTGTGCTTCCAGGACTCCACCCGGATCCGGTTCTGCGGAATGTTGACCTGCATGGCGTTGAGACCCGTTGCGTTGCCGCCGCCCGGCGCCCCGAGCTGGTACTGAGGGCTGGAGGTCGTGACGAACAGGGTGTCCTTGTGCAGCACGGGCTGGGAGCCGACCCCGCGGCCCACGTAGATCCCGACCGGCACCACCTTGGTTTCGCCGACCGCCACCTTGTCCGCGTCGGTGAACATCCCGTCGCCGTTCAGGTCGAAGACCGGCTTCGTGGGCGGCAGGCCGGTTTTATAGTCCACTGCGAAGACCCACGTCTCCCCGCTGCCGGTGCACTGGTCCGCATCCGGGATGAATGTGGTAAAGAAGACGATCCCGCCCACCACCAGCGGTTTGGTGAAGACGCGCTCGCTGCCGCCGAGGGTGGCCGGCCCGCCCCATCCGCTCTGGCCCGAATAGAGCTTCAGGGCCCAGGAGTTCGCGTTATTGTTGGTGCCGGCGATGGTGCGCACGGTCCGGCTGACCCCGCCGATGGTGGCGGTAACGAAGCGCGCCTCCAGGGCGGTCAGGTCGGCGACCTTCAGGGCGGTTTGGCGCGGGGTGGCTTGGTCCTTCAGCCCGAAGAAATACTGGGTGGTGATGTTGATCTTGTCGGCCGCCGTCTCGTAGCGCCCCGTACCGTAGTAGACCCAGATCGTGTCGGCCAGATCGCTGTAGGCCGTACTGGCCTTGCCCCGGATGGGGGTCATGTCCGGGGTGGTCGGGTACGGGTCGAACTTGAACAGTCGGGAGACACTCGGGGTCTGCCCCCTGCCGATGTTGTCCACCCGGAACATGGTGCCGTATAGGTCGCCCACGTAGGCGCAGTCCTCCTTGTTGTCGGCGGGGTTGAAATTGGCCGTCACCGGGCTGCTGGCGGCGTTGTTGGGCTGACCGGCCTCGACCAGCTGCAGGACGCCGTTGACCTGGGCGCTGTGCCCGAGGCTGCCGGTCAGCGTTTCACTGTTTTGAAACGTCCCCTGCGAGTTGGTGACATAAAGGGTCCCGGTCGGGTCCGCGTTGACGACGACCGAGACGACCTTGGCCGTGGCGCCGCTGCTGGCCCCGGTCACGGTCTCGCCGGGCACGAAATAGGAGGTCGAGAGGTTTTTGTAGTCCAGCCTGCGCTTCTCGGACACCAGTTTGATTTTGTTGACGGTGTTCTGCCCCTCCTGCCAGAGCCCGGCGCCGGTGTCGGCCTGGACCCCGTACAGGAAGGCCTCCTTGCTGAACTGGTTGTTTCGGTTTGCGGCGTAGCCGGAGCTGACGAAAACGCCCCAGGCCGATGCGCTCTCTCCGCCCTCCGGGTAGGCCACGCGCTCGATCAGCGCATCCGCCCAACTCTCCCCGAGGTCGACGTCGGTCAGCTCCCAGAGGAACTTGGCCGGGTCGCTTCCGGACGGGTTGGGGGAGTTGCCCGAGGTGACGTCGAGCGCCGTGTAGGCGGTCCCGCCCTGGCGCTGGCCGACCACGAGGAGTGTGCGCCACTTCGCGCTGCCCCCGCCGAAAGTGGCGTAGACGTCGGCAACCTGCGGGGAGCCGTCCAGCAGGTACTGGTGGCAGTAGGAATCCGAGCAGGGGTCGGTCAGTGGGTTGGTGGTGGCCGTGTTCAGCCTGGGGTGCAAGCTAGGCGGCAGAAACGCCCACTTCTCGCTTCCGTCGGCCAGGTTGAAGGCGTGCAGCAGCCCGTCGTTTGAACCCACGTAGATCGTCTTCGCGCGCGGGGTGGTCACCGAGTGCTGGCGCTTGAAATCGGCGTAGCCGTTGAAGCGGTGGAAGTAGGGCGGCTCGCCCACCACCACCGGGGTGGAGTTGATGATGTCCCCGATCTCCTTGCACAGCCAGTTGTCGCCGGGCAGGGTGCCGTCGGAGTAGGCAACCGTGTTGCCGCTGCTGTTGACGGTCCACACGCTTCGGTCCGCCGGCACCCGGTCTTTCGCCTCCCAGAGGATGGAATTCCAGGCCCCGGCGACCTTGGAGATGGCCTGGACGTTGCCAGTCCAGTTGCCGGCGTTGAAGGAGGAGAGGATCACCGTGTCGCCCAGGTCGGTGGAGGTGGTGGCCGCCGGGGCCGAGCCGTAGAAGACCGCGCCTTTCACGTTGCTCATTATGGTGCGGAAGGCCTCCATCAACTCGTCCTTGCTGGTGGCGATATAGGGGATCGCCTTGCCGGTCTCGTCCTCCGGGTGCATGGCGTAGATCGTGTCATCGTCCTGAGCCTTGCCGCGGGTGTTGGCCACGTCGGCAAAGGCGTAGATCTGCTCCTGTTCGCCCTGGGGCACGCCAAAGCCGATGCCGACCGGGGTGACACCCTGGTCGGCCAGCAGGTGGGTGCGCTCCATAACGTTTTCGTTGGTGGAGTCCACGTTGCCCTGCCCGTCGGTGATCTGGATCAGGAATTTGGGCTGGCATTCGGCCTCTTCGAATTTAGCCCCGACTTCGGCCATCGCCACCAGGTCCCACTCCCCCTTTTCCTTAGCGAAATATTTTTTGCCTGCCAGGATGGATGGTGAGAAGGGCGTGCTGGAGTAGGTGGTCACCCCCGCCACCGCCGCCTGCAGCCTGGCCTGGTGGTCGGCCGTGTGGGGGTTGCAGCCGACATGGATCGCGGTGTAGTCGTTGGCGACCACATAGGGCGAGACGGCGGCGGCCCAGGAGCCGAAGCCCCAGGAGATGCTGGTGTCCTTGACCAGTTCGCTGATAACCGTCTTGGCCACGTCGATCTTGGTCTCGATGGTCACCCCAGTCCAGGGCTCCATCGCCCAATCGACCTGGGCGAGCGTCCGCGGCCGTCCGGAGTCGCAAAGCTGCCAGGTCGCAGCAGTGCTGAAGGTGGGCGAGTTGTCGCTGGCATGCGCCCGGATCTTGACCGTGATGGGGCCGCTCCGGGTCTCGTAGGGCACGAAACGTATGCGCGTATCGGTGATCGTGGCCCCCTTGGGAATGCTCAGGCCGTCGAAGCGCAAAGCAGCCCCATAGCAGTTGCCGCCCTGTGCAAAGAGTAGCGAGCCGCCGGTGGGGTTCCATGGAATGGCGCTGTAAACGTCGCCGTCGTCGGTCGATCGCATGATGCTGGTCTCGAAGCTCTTGACGCCGCTGCCGTCATCGTAGCTCAGGGTCAACACCGGTTTGGACGGGTTGAACCCGTCGTAGGAGCGCGCCCGCCGATAATCCGTACCCGAAACCTTCTCGACGATGAAGGTGATGGCGTTGCCGGGGGCCCACCCCTCGCGGTTGACGATCTCCTGAACCACCGGGCTCAGGTTGGGGGTCTCGGGCAGCACGTCGGTTTCGTTCACCAGGTCGACCTCCCAGGTCATGCTGCCGGAGAGGTCGAGCAGGATCATCACCGCCGGGCTGGAGATGTTCTGGGTGTAAAGCGGGATGTCCCCGCAGCTGATGGTGCCCTCCTTCATGACGCTCAGGCTGACTCGAACCACTTTTTCCGTGGGGGTGGCGCTGGGGTCGGTGAAGGTGATGAAGGCCTCGTAGGTGCCCGAGGCCAGACCGGTGGTGTTGAAGTTCACCGTGAAGTTCTGCTCCTCGCCCGCACCCAGGGAACCGGAGGCGGCTGTGGGGTAGACGCTCAGCCAGTCCGTCCCCTTGGTAAAGGTGACGGTCCGGGTGTAGTTCATGGCTGAGCCGCCGCTGTTGATCAGGGCGAAGGTGTGCCCTTCGGCCGTGCTGCCCTCGAAGCAGGAGCGGCCGAGCTCGGAGGTGCTGACCAGCATGACCGCCGGCGAGCTGTAGCCCCCGCCGTCCAGTTGCCCGTATTCGATGTAGAGCACCGGGGCCTTGGCCGGGTCGCCGTCAAAGCTCCAAGCATAGCGCGCGGGGCTGCCGCCCATGGGGCTCAGTAGAAAGGCCATGGACTTGTCGCTCGTGTCCCACCCCGGCTGGCCGACGATCTCCTGCACGACCGACTTGATGTCGACCGAATTATAGACTTGGTCGGTCACCCAGGCGGGAAAACCGCTCCAGGTCGCGTAGTTGGTCGTTTTAGCGGGCGGCGAATAGTTTCGTCGCCTGTAGGGGAAATCGGGGTTAGTGGCGCTTCCCCCCGTGGCAAAAGTCGGCGGGTTCAGCCTTTTTTCGCCGAAGATGCGGAAATAGCCTGTCTCTGCGGCCCGGTCCTGCTTGGCCGTGAACCTGAAGCAGGCATAGTTGATCACGGCCCCCTGGGGGATGTCGACGTTCTGGAATCTCAGGGCGGGATAGTTGTATACGGACCCGGCCATTTGGAAGGTGTGGGAGTTGTATATCGGATACCCGCCGGTGGTCGAGCTGTAATAGTACTGGTAAATATCGTCGCTGGAGGCGATGATCGGCACCTCGATGATGTTGGCCGTGTACTCGATGTGCAGCTTGGGGGCCTTGTTGGGGTCCAGGTCCCAGGACTTGGCCCGCCGATAGATCTCCTCGCCGTTGGTGATGACGAAGACCATGGCGTTGCCCGCCGCCCAGCCCGAGCGGTTGACGATCTTCTGAACCAGGTCCTTGATCTCCGCGCTCTGGTGCACCGCATCCTCGGTCTGCCAGGGGTAGTTGACGTACCAGTCCACGGAATCGGCGTAGGTGACCCGGTTGCGGATGTCCATGAGGGTGGCGGTGAATTCCACCGGGTTGTCCGCGGCCTGGGCCTCGATGGTCAGCGTGGTGTTGGAGCTGTCCGAACCGGCCACGGTGAACTCGATATAAGCGCGCGTGATACCCGCATTTTTGGGGATGTCGACCCCGGTGAAACGCAGCCCGATGCGGCGGTAGAGACCGCCGATTTCAAGCACGCTTTCGTTCAGGTCCATGATCCCTAACGGCCCTTCCTTGGCGTCGTTCGCGCTGCCGGTCAGCCGCACCTCGAAGGTCCGTTCGACGGCATCTGCCGGGCTTGGGACGCACAGGCATGCAACCGCCAAGAGAAGCGCCGCGACCGCTCTGCGCCGGGTGATGGATTCGGGATTCATATCGGCCTCCTTGCCTGTTTGGGCATCGATGAATCATCAATAAATATTTTCTGCAGCCTCAAGCAAGCAAATTAAGTGCCATAGTATCCCGACGCGAGTGCGCCGGGATACTAAATATAGGCTATCGTATTGTAAACAATATAGATTAGATCTAAAAAACAGTGCGGAGAGCTCTGCATGAAATAGAACAAAATAAAGAGTGTAATTCTAGCCGGCGGCAAAATTATTGGTGGCTATAAAATTTTTTAATGGTCCGTGCGGGAAGGAGAAAAGGGATATTGGAGGGCGAAACGGGCTCCCTCAAGGCGGGTTCTTGACAGGCAACCCGCCGCCGCTCTTCGGCGGGGCTGCGGTGATCATCCTGGAGGTGCCCTCGAAGAGCGCGCCTTCGCGGATTTCAATCGAGGCCGCCGTGCACTCGCCGTTGAATCGGCCGGTGGGCTGGATTTCGAGTTGCTGGCGCGCGGTCACCTTGCCGGTCACGGTGCCCTGGACAACGATGTTGCGGGCGTCGATCTCCGCCTCGACCGATCCCCCGGCGCCCACGAAAAGGTCCCCGGAGAGGCGGATCGCCCCGTTGATGCGGCCGTCCACGTGCAGGTTTTCGTCGCCGCTGATCTCCCCCTCTATGACCACCTCGCGGCTGACGAGCGAGGTGGACTCGGCGCTCGTGCTCTTGTTCATGGCTTGTCCTTTGCGGGGTCGGCCTTCTTCGTATCGGTCTTCGACGCTGCGGCCGCTTCGGCGGCTTTGGGCTGCATGTCGATCTCGCCGTTGAACATCGCGCCCTCTTCGACCGCTAACCGCGGTGTGACAAGCTTCCCCTGCACCCGGGCGCTTTTTTCTAGTAGAATCTTATCGTTAGCCGTCAGGGTGCCCTGGACCGCCCCGCTGACGCTCAGCGTCAGCGCCTTGACCTCCCCTTTCACCACGGCCGGCGGGGAGATGATCAGCTCTCCGCCGAGGTCGAACTCGCCTTCGAGCCTGCCCATCATGATCAGATTGCCTTTGCCGGAGACCTTGCCCTTGATGTCGAGCCCCGCCCCGATAAAGGCGGTGCCGTGCCCGGTCTGAGCGCCGGCGGCCGGCCCTTCCGTCTTTTTCTTGCCGAATAGTCCCATTCGATAACGCTCCACTCCTGAGGGAACCCCGCCTGTGATATGAAATTCTGCAACGCAATCGATCCTGATGGGGTTGTAGAATTTCATCATATATTAAATCGGAAAAAAAACAAACCGGCTCACCCTGCCTTACCGCCGCCAAAACTTTATGCTATAGGTTAAATGTCACTGCTGCCCCGGGAGGTGGACCATGCAGAGGGTTTTGTGGCTGCTCTTCTCGCTTTACCTGATGATCCAGCCGGCCCAGGCTGAGGACACGCCGCAGGCCGCGGCCGACCGCGAACGCATGGTGCGGGAGCAGATCCAAGCGCGCGGGATCTCGAGCCCGGCCGTGCTTGCAGCGATGCGGGCCGTCCCACGCCACCGTTTCGTGCCCGCCGACCAAATCGGATCCGCCTACGACGACCGCCCGCTTCCCATCGGCGAAGGCCAGACCATCTCCCAGCCTTACATCGTGGCTCTCATGACCGACCTGCTTGCATTGAGGCCCTCCGACCGGGTCCTCGAAATAGGCACCGGCTCCGGCTACCAGGCCGCCGTCCTGGCCGCGCTGGGTGCGAAGGTCTACACGGTCGAAATCAAGAAACCACTTTATGAAAAAATATCTAATCTATTGAAACAAAATGAATATAAAAATATCAACACCCGTCATGGCGACGGGTACTTCGGCTGGGAGGAAGCCGCTCCCTTCGACGCGATCATGATCACCGCCGCCGTCGATCACATACCCCCGCCCCTGATCGCCCAGCTCAAGGAGAACGGGCGCCTGGTCCTGCCGCTGGGAAGCCCGTTCGGCTATCAGAACCTCGTCCTCGTCACCAAGCGTGGTGCGGACCTCGAGCTCAGGCAGATCACCGGCGTGCTCTTCGTGCCCCTGACCGGCCGCGCGCTCGAGAAGAAGTAGGCTGCCGTGACCCTGGCCGCCGTCTTCCTGGTCTCGTTCTCCACCCTGGCCTTCGAAGTGCTCCTGGCCCGGATCTTCGCCGTGAGCCAGTGGAACCATCTCTCCTTTCTCGTGATCAGCATCGCCCTTTTCGGCTTCGCGGCCAGCGGCACCTTCCTGAGCACGCTCCCCTCGATCCGCTCGGGCAGAGGGGAGCTCTTCCCCGCCCACTGGGCTCCCTTGGCGATCGTCCTTTTCTCGGCCTCCCTCTTGGCCGCTTTTGCCTGTCTGAAGAGTGTGCCTCTGGACTACCACCGCCTGCCGCACCAACCGGTCCAGGCGGCCTATCTCCTGATCGTCTTCGTTGCGATCGCCGGGCCCTTTTTCTTCTCGGGCGGGCTGGTCGCAGGCGCCTACCTCCTGCTGCCCGGCCGCCCCGGGGCGGTCTATTGCGCCTCGATGTCCGGATCCGCCCTGGGCGCCCTGGCGCCGAGCCTGCTGCTGCCTTTTTGGGACGAGGCCCTGCTTCTGGCGGCAACGGCCCTGCTGCCGCTGACCCTGCTTGCATTCGGCATGCACCAATCCGTCGGGCGCAGCCGCCGCAGGACGGCTCGTTTGCTGGCAGCCGCCGCGCTCGCGGTTTCGGCCGCTGCAGGCTGGCTGCTGACCCCTGTGGCCGCACCGTTCAGGGAGATCCGGCCCTCCGAGTACAAGTTTATCTCCCAGGTCCTGCAGTTCCCGGAGACCCGCATCGCCGAGACCCGCCGGTCGGTGCGCGGCCGCGTCGATCGGGTGGAGAGCCCGCACGTGCGCTTCGCACCCGGCCTGAGCCTCAAATTTCCCGGGATTCTGCCCGCCGCCCAGGCCCTTTTCACGGACGGGGACCGCCCTCTCTTCCTGTACGACACCGCATCCCCCGGTTGGCCCGATTTCGCGCGCCACACACTGTCCTTTGCAGCTTATGCGCTCGCGCCGGACCCGCAGCGGGTGCTCGTCATAGCGGGCGGGGGCGGGCTCGCCATCGCCTGCGCAGCGGCCTGCCGTGCGGCCGAGATCCGCGTTCTGAACGCAAACCCGGCTGCGGCGCACTTCCTCGGCCACCACTACGGGTTTGAGACCTTCGCCGAGGACGCGCGCGCGCACCTCGCCCGCACCCGTGAGCGCTTCGACGTCATCCATTTGGAAAACTGGGGGGCGACGATCCCGGGGGCCGGGGCGCTCGACCAGGACCACACCCTGACGGTCGAGGCCTTCGCCGCCTACCTGCGGCGCCTGGCACCCGGCGGGGTCTTCGTCACCTCGCGCCGGCTGCTTCTGCCCCCGGCCGACTCCCTGCGCCTGTGGTCCGCCGCCCGCCAGGCGCTGGCCGAGGCCGGGGTGGAGGAGCCGGGGAAATGCCTCGCCGTCCTGCGCAACTGGGACACCTTCACCCTGATCATGGCCGCAAACCCGATCGCCGCCGCGCCTTTAATTGAAACCGCCCGGAGGCTCAACTTCGACGTCGTCACTCTGCAGGGCGCCGGCGCGGAGACGGCCAACCGCTTCAACGTCTTCGATGCGCCGTATCATTACCAGGAGCACTTGCGGCTCGAAGCGGCTTTTCAGGCCGGCAGGCCGAAGGACTTTTTCCGCGACTACGTGATCGACGTCGAGCCCCAGTCGGATTGGCGGCCCTTCCCGGAGCGCTTCCTCAAGTGGTCCCGCGCGGGGGAGCTGCACCGCACGTTGGGCGGCCGCGGCCATGTCTTCTTTTTTTCGGGCGAGGTCATCGTCGCCGTGGCCTTTGCCGAGGCGCTCCTGGTCGGCCTGGCGCTGCTTCTCATCCCGTCGCTTGCGGTCGGAAGCGGCGCCCATCGGCCAAGGGCCGCGAACCTCGTCTTTTTTCTGGCGATCGGCGCCGGGTTCATGTTCGCCGAGCTTTTCCTGATCTATGCCGGAACCTTCGTTTTGGGAGACCCGGTCCTCAGCCTGACCCTTACGCTCGCAGGCGTCCTCGTGGCCTCCGGCGCCGGGGGGCTGGTCTCGCAGCGCCTTGGCAAATCCGCTCTCAGACCGGCGGGCCTGGCTACCGTCGCGTGCCTGGCTCTGGTCGCCCTCGCGCTCGGCGCTGCCGCGGGGCGGATTCCGGCGCTGCCCTGGGCCGGGCGCTGCGCGCTGATGCTGGCCGCCGCCGCAGCCCCGGGTGTTTGCATGGGGATGCTCTTCCCGCTCGGGATGCGGTTCATGGCGCCGCGGCCGGCCGAGAAAACCTTCGCCTGGGCCGCCAATGGGTGCGCCTCGGTGCTGGCCGCCATCGCCAGCGCCCAGCTCGCAATCAGCGTCGGTTTTCACGCCGTCGCGGCCGCCGCGCTCCTCGCCTACCTTGCGGCGGCGCTGGCAGGCGGGTATGCTGATCGAAGTTGACTGCTATTCGGGCTGGCGCGGCGATGAAACGCCGCGGGCCATTCGCTTTCGCGGCCGGACGGTGGCTGCCGTGGAGGTGATCGACCGCTGGCTCGCGCCCGACCACCGCTATTTCAAGATTCGCGGCGACGACGGCGGGCTCTACATCATCCGCCACGATGTCGCCGGCCTAAAATGGGAGCTCACCTTTTATGACGCCGACCGGAGGATCTGAATTGGCGCGGCCCTATCGGCCGCCGTTTTTTCTGAGAAACGGCCACCTGCAGACCCTGCTGGCCAGCGCGCGCCTGCGCGCCCGCGGGCCGAACCCCATGCGGGCGGCCTCGCGCGAGATCATTCTGGAAACATCCGGGGGCGTGCGCCTGCTGGGCGCGCACTCGCCCCAGAACGGCCAGACCGGCCGGGGGCTTGCCATCCTGCTGCCCGGCTGGGAGGGGAGCATCGATTCCACCTACATGCTCTGCACGGGCCGATCCCTGTATCGGCGCGGCTACGACGTTTTCCGCCTCAATTACCGGGACCACGGTTGCAGCCACCGGCTGAACGAGGGAATTTTCTACGCGGTCCTGCTGGACGAGGTGTTCGAAGCCGTCTCCCAGGCCGCGGCCCTGGCTGCGGGGCGGCCGGTGCTGCTGGCGGGGTTTTCCCTCGGCGGCAATTTCGCCCTGCGTATCGGCCGGCGCTGCGGCGCGCAGCCGATCGCGGGCCTGCGCCACATCGTCGCGGTCAGCCCGGCCCTCAACCCGGCCGAGGCCACCGCGCGCATCGACCGCCACCCCTTGATCCGGGGCTATTTCCTCAAAAAATGGCGCCAGTCCCTTGCCCTGAAGCAGTCGTTTTTCCCGGAGCGCTACGATTTCACCCCCGCCCTGCGGCTTCAAACGGTGATGGAGGTCACCGAGCACCTGATCGAGCACTACAGCCGCTACCCGTCGGCGGCCTCCTATTTCGCCGACTACACCCTGACGGGAGATGCCCTGTCGGCGATGACCACTCCGGCGAGCCTTTTGACCGCCTTGGACGACCCCATCATCCCGGCCGTCGACTTCAAGGCCCTGCGGCTCGCCCCGTCGGCCGAAGTCGTCATCCAGCGCCACGGCGGGCACAACGGGTTTCTGAACGGGCTGGGTCTGCAGAGCCGATATGAAACCGACATCCCCGATCTTTTCGACCGGATTTCAGCCTGAAGGGGATTGCCTTCGGCCGGACGAATGAATAGAGTTCAACAGATTTTTGGAAAAACAGTGGATGCTCCCATAGGGACACACGGCGGCGCAACGCCGGATCAATCCGACAGATGGAGGATAAATGAGCGAAGACCGAGCGACTGAAATCCTAAAGAATGCGATCCTGCTTGAAAAACGGGGGCAGGCCTTTTACGGCAAGGTGGCGGGCCAGGCCTCGCCCGGCCCCGTGCGAGAATTCTTCGCGCTGATGGCCGACGAAGAGGCCCGGCACGTTCAGATCCTCTCCGAGCAGTTCAAGAGCTACCGGGACACCAAAAAATTCAAGCCCGAGCGCTACACCGAGCCGGGCTTTGCCACGGCGTCGCGCATCCTGACCGAAGAGCTCAAACACCGGATCGCGGCGGCCGATTTCGAAGCCGCCGCCGTGGCCGCCGCCATGTCGATGGAGAAAAACGCGATCGAGATCTACAACCGCCGCGCGGGCGAGGCGCAGGACCCCGACGAAAAGGCGCTTTACGGCTGGCTGGCGAAGTGGGAGGGCGAGCACCTGGCGTTTCTTTCCCGGCTCGACCGCGAGATCACCGAGCAGGTTTGGAACGACAACAACTTCTGGCCGTTCTGACCTATCGGTTTTTCCAGACCGGCTTTTTTTTGTCGATGAACGCCCGGATCCCGGTCTGGGCGTCCTCGGCCTGGAGGTTCAAGGCGATGGTGTGTTTGGCGAACTGCAGGGCCTTCTCGTCCGGCTGGTCCACCTGGGCGTAGAAGCCCTGCTTGCCGATGGCCAGCACCAGGCGGCTCGCCTCCGCGATCTGCGCTGCCAGGCCTTCGGTCTCGGCCTCCAATCGCTTGAGCGGAACCACCCGGTTGACCAGGCCGAGCGCCCGGGCCTCCGCGGCGGAGTAATAGCGGCCCGTGAGCAGCATCTCCATCGCGGCTTTCCGGCCGACGGCGCGTGTGAGCGCAGTCATGGGCGTCGTGCAGAAGAGCCCGATCTTGACCCCCGGGGTCGCGAACCGGGCCTCCTCAGCAGCGACGACCAGGTCGCACCAGGCCGCCAGCTGACACCCGGCGGCGGTGGCAACCCCCTGCACCTGGGCGATCACCGGCTGCGGGATCGTGTGCAGCCGCTGCATCATGCGGCTGCAGCGGTCGAAGATCTCGGCGCTTTCACGCATTCCGCGGCCGACCATTTCCGAAAGGTCGTGGCCGGCGCAGAAATGCGCACCCGCCGCACGGATGATGAGCACCTTGAGAGACTCCTCCCCCGCGGCGCGCTCGAGGGCGCCGCTCAGCTCCGCGATCATTTTCTGCGACAGGGCGTTGATCTTGCGCGGGTTGTTCAGGGTGATGATACCGATGGGGCCGCTGCTTGAAAAGAGGATCTCCTCGTAGGCCATGGCACCCTCCCGGAAAAAAGAAGGCTTTGCCCGGAAGCGCCTCCCGAACAAAGCCCGGCAGATTCAGAAAAAACCGTGAACGACGGAAAAACGCAGGTGCCCGTCCGCTGCGCGGCGAGCGCTTTCAGCCCCCCGCGCGCCCGTCGTCGCAGGCGTCGTCATCGCCGGTAAACCGGCTGTGCTCGGCCGTGGCGCTCACCTCGCACACCGGCAGCTTCTCGGTTGCCCGCATGGGCTTGCCGCAGCACTCCGGCACCTTTGCTGCAGCCTTGATCTCAGCGGACTTCCCGCAGGTTTCGCACTCGAATTTGCGCGTATCGGCCATGAATTCCTCCTGGGTGCATTCGGCGTGAACCAGACGCGTGCAGGATAGGAAATCCGCGCAGGCGTGTCAAGCGGCACCGCCGATGATGCCGATGATGCAGCCGGTCATGCAGGTCGCCAGGGTGCCCGAGACGATCGAGCGCAGCCCCAGCTCCACGATTTCGTTGCGGCGCCCCGGGGCCATGGTGCTCAGCCCGCCGATCATGATCCCTAAACTGCCGGGGTTGGCGAACCCGCACAGGGCATAGGTCATGATCAGAAGCGTGCGCGGGCTGAGGGCCTCCGCAGGCAGGCGGCTCATGTCGATGTAGGCGACCAGTTCGTTCAAGATCGTCTTGGTCCCCATCAGCGCCCCGGCCGCGGCGGCCTCGGACCACGGCACCCCCATCAGCCAGCACACGGGCGCCATCGCGAAGCCGAGGATGCGCTGCAGGCTGATCGGCTCCCCCGCGATCCCGGGCAGCAGCCCCAGGACCAGGTTCACCAGGGTGACGAGCGCCACCAGCACGACCAGCATGCCGAGAATGTTCAGCAGCAGCTGAATCCCCTGCAAGGTACCCTTCGTCACGGCGTCCATGGCGCCGGCAGCCGCCTCCGGCGCGCTCGCTTCGCCGGCGGTCGCATCGCCGGTCTGCGGGATCATGATTCGAGCGATCGTGATGGCGGCCGGCAGGCTGAGGATGGAGGCGATGAGGATGTGCCCCATGGCATTGGGCACCTGCTGGCCCAAGATCGTGGCGTAGAGCGCCATGACCGTGCCGGCCACGGTGGCCATGCCGCAAGTCATCACGGAAAAAAGCTCGCTGCGCGTCAGGCGCTCGAGGTAGGGCCGGATGAACAGCGGCGCCTCGACCATGCCGACGAAGATGTTGAAGGAGTTGGCCAGGCCCTCCGCCCCGCCCACCCCCAAACTCTTGCGCAGGCCCCAGGAAAATCCCCGGACGACCAGCGGCAGCACGTTCCAGTAAAACAGCAGGGAAGAGAGGGCGCTGACCAGGAGCACCAGCGGCAGGGCCTGGAAGGCCAGGATGAAGCTGCTGCCCACGTTGTTTTCGGCGAAAGGCAGCTCGTCGCCCCCCAGGTAGCCGAAGACCAGCGCGGTGCCGGCGCCCGTGGCCTCCTGCAGGGCCAGCACCAGCCGGTTGAGCAACACGAAAATTTCGCGCGACCACGGCAGGTGGACCAGGAGGGCGGCCAGGGCGGCCTGCAGCGCGATCCCCGCCAGGACCCGCTTGAGGTTCACCTGCCGCTTGTTCTCACTGAAGAGCCAGGCAATGCCCGCAAAGGCGACCATCCCGGCCATGCTCTGCCAGATCATTCAGCCCTCCTCAGACCGTTTCAGCTTTGCTCAGCGTTTCACGGCAACCAGCGTCGCCATGACCCGCTCGCCCTCCCGGTCCGGCTCGCCGGCCTCGCGGTAGTAAACCACCTTGAGCCCCAAAAACGAGCGCAGCAGTTCGTTTTCGCGCAGCAGGTAATCCCGGCAGTGGCCCTCGTTCGCCGCCGCACCCGCTGAGGCCACCAGGGTCTCGAAGATCAGGACGCCCCCCGGGGCAAGCCCCTCACAGATCTGCGGAAAGAGGCGCCGGTTGAGATAGAGTACATCGACGATGAGGTCGTAGCGCCCCGCGGGGATGTCGAAGGAGTCCAGATCGGCGCAGACGATCCGCACGGCGGGGCTGCGGCCGGCAAAGCGTGAGAGGCCCGCATCCGAAATGTCCACGGCATCGACGCAAAACCCCTGCGCGGCCAGGTAGAGCGAATTGCGCCCGTTTCCGGCCGCGAGGTCGAGCGCGCGCCGGGCGGGCGCGAGCCGGCAGAACTCCTTCACGACGGCGGCAGGCTCTATTGGGTAATCCTGGCGGCCGTACTTTTCATTCCACTTGAGCCGGTCGGAAATCATTATCGGGCTTCAGCTCTCCTGCGGCCCTCGGCCAGCCTGGCGGCCAGCTTGACGGCCGCGATCATCGACTGCGGGTTGGCCCGGCCCTCCCCGGCCTTGCCGAAGGCGGTCCCATGGTCGACCGAAACCCGGATGATGGGCAGCCCCAGGGTGATGTTCACACCCGCCATCTGGCCCCAGGTGCCGGTCGCGTCATCGTACTCGAAGCCGATCAGCTTGGTGGGGATGTGGCCCTGGTCGTGGTACATGACGACGACCAGGTCGTACATGCCCCCGCGCATCTTGGAAAACACCGTGTCGGCCGGCAGCGGCCCCTCGGCCAGCATCCCAGCAGACCGGGCGGCCTCCACCGCCGGGGCGATCTCCCGATCGTCCTCGTCGCCGAACAAGCCCCCCTCTCCGCAGTGCGGGTTCAGCCCGGCAACGGCGATCCGCGGCGAGCGGATGCCGAGCTGCCGCAGCGCCTCGTGGGCCAGGCGGATCACGGTCAGCACCCGCTCTTTCTTTACACGTTCGCAGGCCGTCTTCAGCGACACGTGGGTCGACACGTGCGCCACGCGAAAGCTCCCCTCGGCCAGCATCATCGAGTAGTCCCGCGTGCGGGTCAGCTCAGCGTAGATTTCGGTGTGCCCCGCGTAGTGGAACCCGCCGGCGTTGATGGCGGCCTTGTTGATGGGGCCGGTCACGGTGGCGTCGATCTCGCCGGCCATGGCCAACTCGATCACCTTGGCCACGTATTCGAAGGAGGCCCGGCCCTGCTCCGCGGTGACCTGCTT
>JAWOHH010000088.1:0-3962 GCA_046496215.1 Desulfobacterales bacterium | reverse complement strand
CTGCGCATGCACCGGAGGACCCGCGGCGAACAGCGCCGCGAGCAGACCCGCGACCATAGCGATGGATATTCTTTTCATAGGTTCTCCCGTCATACTGCTCACACGTGGTATTTCTGCATCTGCGGCCGGACTGGCCAGCGGCTCGGCAGCAGCTTGCCCGTCGGCTCGGCGAACCGACAGCGGAGCGTCCCGAGTCGCTCGAACGTGACCTGAATCTCGGCACCCGGGTCGATGAAGTTGTCGTGGTCACAGCCGGTACAGTCAGGGATGGTCCCGAAAGCCATCACTGAGCCGGGCTTGAGGGGAGCCATGAATCCCAACCAAGCGAACACGTCTTCGGCCTTGTGGCTGATCTCGGATGTTGATCCCTGGTACTTGACTTGGCCATTCACCACAACCGTCACCTTGAGGTTGTACGGATCGCCAACCTCATCGAGTGTGACCAAGTAAGGCCCGAGTTGATTACCTTTCGCCATGTCCTTCGTCAAGCAGAATCCACCAACGAACTCCGTGGCCTGAACGTCGCGGGCTGAAACGTCATTAAAGATGCAAAAGCCCGCCACCGGCTGCTTTTCGTTCCCATAGACGACGGCCAGTTCGGGCTCGATGTCCAGCCGCGAGGTGTAAATCGGCCAGGGGACCGTTTCCCCATCACCGACGATGGTGTTCATGTTGCTCTTGTAATAAGACAGCCGCTCCGGCTGCCCGGGGACGGGCTTGGGTTTAGGAGCCAGGACGGCTTTGGCGAACGCCTGCAACAGAGGCCCGGTCTGCGGGTTGTCCTTCTCGTACTTCATCATGGTTTCGGCGGAGTTCTTGAGGTGCCGCGGGGTAAGACCGAAGTCAAACAGGGCGGCGACCTCCACCGGCTCGAGCAGGCGGACGGCGTTGAGCGGGAAGCACTCGTTCTTGCCGAGTTCTCCAAGGTGCTGCTCGCCCCAGGCGCACATCTCCTTTGCCGCCCGCTCGCTGTCGGGCAGATGGGCAAGGTAGGAAAGGCTGTCGGCCAGATGGGGAGAGAACGTCCCCGCTTTGCGTTGCAGCTTGGCGAACGGGACCGCTTGATCGCGGACGACGACGCCGAAAGAAGGGTTGGGCGAGTCGGTCGTGGTGAAGCGGATCAGCTTCATGGAGGTGTTTCTTTCGTGAGTGTGGACCGGATCCGTACTCGACTTCGGTCCCCTTTGCTTTCGCCACCTTGTAAATGGCATCGACGCCCTCGCTGCGTCATGGGATTCCTGCACCCGGAACACTCACCTCGACCACTTGGAAGTTCGCGCTCGGGTTGCGGTGGATTTCTGTCGGATCGTGAGAGCCGGAGGTAGAGATGAAGAGGTGTCTCCGCTGCGGCCCACCCAGCATCACCGCATAGGCGTGGGTGGCGACCCGGATACGATCCGTAATCTCTCCGCCTTCGCGGACCCGCACCACACTGTCCTCGCCCTCCGGATTGGCGCACCAAACGCCCCCCTCGACGTCGAGGCAGATGCCGTCAGGGCTGACGGACGAGGGCAGCTGCGCCCAGACGCGCCGGTTGCGGAGGGAGCCGTCCTCCCAAATGTCGAAGGCGGTCAGGCGATGGCCGAGCGTCTCGCCGACGATGAGTGTTCGACCGTCCGGCGTGATCACCATGCCGTTCGGAAAGAAAAGCTTGTCGGCGACCACGGAGGCTCGGCCGTCAGGCCCCACGAGGACGATCACACAGGTTTCAACCGGCTTGGCCGCCGGATCCAGGAAGTTGTAACCGATGTCTCCCACGTACAGACGGCCTTTTGCATCCACGATGCCGTCGCTCAAGCAGAATTGGGTGATGTTGCTGATGTCGGCCACCTGCCTGAGGGCAGTCCCCTCCACGCGGTGAATCCGGCGTTGAAACGCATCATCGACCACAAGAGTCCCCTCGGCGGTGATCCCGAATGCGTTCGGGAGGAACGGCAGTTCCATCACCGTTGCGACAGCACCGGAAAGGTCCACCGTCTTGATCCGCTTATCGTGGATGTCGAGGAACCACAGCTTTCCGTTGTGCCAGCGGGGGCTCTCGGTGAACTTGAGTCCCGTGGCGGAAGCAGCCAGTGTCTTGACGTGGTGTGCCATGACCTGTTTTCTCATTAGTATTTGATCAACGACCTGCAAATGCCTCAGGATTTGGCCCGATTGACGAACGCCAGGGCCAGGTCCGTGATCGCCCGAGTCACATGGCCCTTGCCGGTCAGGTCGTTGCAGAAGAGCACCTCGCCGGGGTGGAACCGCCGCACTTCGCCGTCGCTGGCCGCCACTTCGCCCTCGCCCGACAGGACGATGACGACGTAGGTCTGGGGGGCGTTGTGGGCGGGCGCGTCCGTCCCGGCGGGGACCGAGAAAGCGCACATGGTCGTGACCGCCCCGAAATCGCTCATCTGCCCCGTGGGGTTGGGCGGCGGGCCCATGGCAACCTTACGGTCCGGTATGTCCTGGACGCCGAAGTGCGTCTCACCCTGTTCGTCCGCATAGATCATGGGAAATTTCATTGCCGGTAGTATCCTAGCGTCCGGTGGCTTGAGTTCCCTGAACGGTGTCAGTATTCGACTTCGATTCCCTTTGCCTTTGCCACCTTGTAGACGGCGTCGAAAACCGTTGCATGGTTCCAAGGCGCGTCAGGGGGGTCGTTGCGGAACTCGCGATACGCCCGTTCGACGTTCATGTACAGCCGCGCCGGGGCACGCCACTCCCCGTAGGGGCCGAACTCGATCCGCTTGGCGGCCTCCAGCGAAGGGAGTCCGGCGTCGAAGCACTGCTTCGACTCTTCGCGGACGTACTGGAGGTAGGCCTTCATCTCGGTTACCCCTTCGAGTCCGCAGAGCGGGCCGTGCCCTGGGACGATGACTTCAGGGTTGAGCTGAACGATCAGGTCAAGGCACCGGAACCACTTTTCGTAGGATCCCGTCCAGCCCATCGGCGTGCACTGCCGGAAAAGCACGTCGCCGGCGGACACCACGCGCTCCTTGGGCACATGGATGATCGTGTCCCCGACCTGGTGACATGGCCCGACATAGATCAAGTGGACCTCGGTGCCGTCGAGGTCCAGCTCGTAGCGCGTGTCGAACAAGGTTGTCGGCAGGACGAGCTCGATCCCGTCGAAATTGTAGTCCTCCCTCAGTTGCTCCCCCGCAGCCGCGACGCCGGGGTGGAGCGCCTTGAGAACCAGGCGCGTGAGGAAACGGCCGACGCCGTGCAACAGTTTCTGGGTCTCCTCCGGATTGGAGACGTGCTTCATACGCTCGGGCACCGACCGGTGGGCGATGATTTCCGCGCCCTCGAAGAGTTGATTGCCCCAGACGTGGTCCCCGTCTTCGTGTGTGTTGATGACGCGTTTCGGCATGGCGGGCCACACTTTGCTGAACAACTGGATCATCTGCCGGGCATGGGCCAAGTCCGACTGTGTGTCGATCACAACACCCCCGGCACGGTTGATGAGGCCGGAGTTGGCGTCACATACACGGTTCTTCTCGATCAGTACCGCAAAGCAGTTGTCGCTGACTTGTTTCATCTCCATAAGGGTTCACCTACAAACCTGAAAATTGCCTCAACTTGAAAGAATAGGAATCCGCTTTTAGGGGCCACCGGTTGATCGTGGGTGTAATGGTGCTCCAGCCGCGTTGCTGCGCTAAAATATGGTGACGCCACTTTGCCCCCCTGCCACATTCAGGCGATTACCAATACCTCAGTATGCTGTCAACAATGTAGATCCATCCAGTCGGCATCGATTTAATAATCGCCGGGGCGTATTTGCTTTCGTGCCTATAATCGAATCTTATCTAACCCCAATGAAATATTGCACCTTGCGTCAGGTAATCTCAACCCCGTTTTGCCAAAGGCAAGGTTTGGATAGAGGCACGAAACCAAATACACCCCGGCGATTATTAAATCGATGCCGACTGGATGGATCTGCGTTTTTGACAGCATACTGAGGTATTGGTACTCGC
>JAWOHH010000071.1:0-19653 GCA_046496215.1 Desulfobacterales bacterium | reverse complement strand
TGGATGCTCTTGGCATCCAACCCCTTGCGGAAGGTCCCCCAGGATTGGAAGAGCTTGCTTTTCTTCATGCGGGTCTCCTCGTGGCTGATGGACAGCGAACAGGCTGTTCGTTTTTCGTTCCGATGATAGAGAACATATTAGATTTTAAATAAAAAATTCTATCATGGACCAAAAGGCCAGTCAAACCGCCCCGCGAGGCTTTCGTCACCGGGCTGGACTTTATCCATATCCAGCAGCGCGAAGGCCGCAGCCTTCGGGCGCTCATCGCAGCCCACGGTGCCGAGGCATTTTGCCGGATCGAGGAGGGCCACATCCTTTTCTTGGCGCTCTCATCCCATGTGATCGCGCCCGGGGGCAGCGTCGTCTACAGCTCAAAGGCCATGGCCCACCTGAAGGGCGGCGGGGTTGCGGTCCACCTCGACATCACGGTCGAGCGGCTGAAACGACGGCTGGACGACGTGGGCGCGCGCGGGGTCGTGATCGCGCCGGGGCAGACGATCGATGGCCTCTATGCGGAGCGCCGGCCGCTCTACATCGCCTATGCCGACGCCAGCGTGAGCACCAACGGGTCGACTCCTAAGGAGGTGGTGCGCGCGGTCATTGCGGAGTTGAGCCGTTTGGGTCGTCCGACAGCGCCGCCCGGCCGATAGCTGCCTTGCCGAACCTGCGCTGGATGCGCTCCAGGGTCTGGTCCACCCGTTCCCAGTCTGCGCACGACGCATTCACCGTTTCGAACACCTCCAGCTGGCGGGGGGCGTTCGCCGGCACGAACCCGGTGGCGCCCATCCCGACCAACCGGACCGGCTGGGTCGGCCGGTGCTTGTCCAGCAGTTGGACGGCATGCCGGTAGAGCTCCTTTGAGGATTGCACCGGTGGCGAGACGGTTGTGCGGCAGGTCGCCAGAGTGAAGTCGGCGTGTTTGATCTTGAGCACAACGGTGCGCGCCTTGACCCTTTCCCGGCGCAGGCCGGCTGCCACCGCCACGGCCTGATCGAGCAGGCAGCGGGTCAGCACCCCGGCATCGCGCGTGTCCTGCTCCAGGGTGCATTCGCTGCTGATCGACTTGGCGGGCGTGTCGGGCGAGACGGGTGTGGGGTCGATTCCCTGCGAGAGCTCCAGCAGCCGGGCCCCGTAGCTGCCGAAGGTCCGGGCGAGCATCGGCGCTGGGAACCTGCGGATGTCACCCAGGAAACGCACGCCCATTTCGGTCAATTTTTCCAAAGTCTTGGGTCCGACCCCCGGAACCTTCGCGGCCGGCAGTCGGTCGACAAACTCCATCACTCGTTCCGGCCCGATGACGGTCAGGCCGTCCGGTTTGTCGAGATCCGATGCGATCTTGGCCAGAAACCGATTGGGGGCCACCCCGATCGAGCAGCTGAGCCGCACGGCCTGCCGGATTCGATGTTTGATGGTGCGGGCGGCGTCCGGCGGGGCGCCGTGCAGAAGCTCGGTGCCGCTCAGGTCCAAAAACGCCTCGTCGATGGACACCGGCTCGACCCGTGGGGAGAACTTCCGCAAAATGCCCATGACCGTCGCCGAAACCTCCTGGTAGCGTTCCATCCGCGGCCGAACAAACACCCCCTGGGGACACTTGCGGCGCGCCTCGAACACCGGCATGGCCGAGTGCACCCCGAAGCGGCGGGCCTCGTAGCTGGCGGCGGCGACCACTCCGCGTACCGATGTGCCGCCGACGATCACGCACGTGCCCTGGAGCCAGGGGTGGTCGAGCTGCTCCACCGAGGCATAGAAGGCGTCCATGTCGATGTGCAGGATCATGGCGGTGCCGTCCCGGCGATGACAGGCTGGGTGAGCCTGCGATGATGGGTGTTGCAAATGCGGTTTAACCCGCTATACTCTACAAATGTGTGAACATTAAATTTATTTTTACCAAAATTGTAGGGTGTTGTCATGAAATCCAGCGGGCGGATCGAGGAAATATCGCTTCTTTATGAGATCAGCACGGCCCTCAACGAGCACCTTGACCTAAAACCTTCTTTATACAAGGTTCTGGACATCCTTTCCAGCTCCATGAGCATGGTGCGGGGGACCATCACCCTGCTGGATCCGCTGCGCAACGAGATCAACATCGAGGTCGCCCACGGCATATCGCGCTCCGCCATCGAGCGGGTGCGCTACAAGCTCGGCGAGGGAGTCACGGGACAGGTGATCGAGACCGGCAAGGCCGTGGCCATCCCCCGCATCGGCGACGAGCCGCGCTTCCTGGACCGCACCGCCAGCCGCCGCAAGAAAGAGGACCGGGACCTCTCCTTCTTTTGCGTGCCCATCAAGAAAGGCTCGCAGGTGATCGGGGCGCTCAGCGTGGACCGGCCCAACGACGGATCCTACTCGCTCGACGAGGGCCAGCGACTGCTCTCGGTCATCGCCACCATGATCGCCAGCCACGTCATCAAGCTCGAGACCATCCGAACGGAGCACGAACGGCTGCGGGACGAGAACCGGCGCCTGCAGACCGAACTCAAGGGCAAGTACAGCATCACCAACATCATCGGCAGCAGCAACCGCATGCGGGAAGTCTATCAGATGGTCTCCCAGGTCTGCCGCAGCAATGCCACCGTGCTCATCCGCGGGGAGAGCGGCACCGGCAAGGAGCTGGTGGCCAACTCGATCCACTACAACAGCACCCGCTCGGTCAACCCCTTCATCAAGGTCAATTGCGCGTCGCTGCCCGCCAACCTGATCGAGAGCGAGCTCTTCGGCCACGAGAAGGGCTCGTTCACCGGCGCCGTCAAGCAGAAGATCGGAAAGTTCGAGATGGCGCACCGCGGGACCATCTTTTTGGACGAAATCGGCTCGATCGACCTCGAGGTTCAGGCGAACCTGCTGCGGATATTACAGGAAAAGGAGTTCGACCGCGTGGGCGGGCAGCGCACGATCAAGGTGGACGTGCGCGTCATTGCCGCCACCAACAAGAACCTCGAACAGGCCGTCGAGGACGGGACCTTCCGGGGCGACCTCTACTACCGCCTGAACGTCTTTCCCATCTACATGCCGCCCCTGCGCGAGCGCAAAACCGACATCCTGCTCTTGGCCGATTACTTCCTGGAGAAATATGCCAAGGAGAACCACAAGGAGATCCGGCGCTTCTCGACTCCCGCGATCGACATGCTGATGCAGTATCACTGGCCGGGGAACGTGCGGGAGTTGGAGAATTGCATCGAGCGCGCCGTGCTGCTCTGCGAGGAGGGGGTCATCCACAGCTACCACCTGCCCCCGACTCTTCAGACCGGCAAGGAGTCCGGCACCTTGCCGGCGCTCTCGCTGGAGGAGGCCGTCGCCAATCTGGAGCGGGAGATGATCATCGATGCCCTCAAGAACACCCGGGGCAACATCACCAACGCCGCCAAGATTCTGCAGACGACCGTGCGCAAGTTCGCCTACAAGGCCCAGCAGTACAAGATCGACTTCCGCACCTACCGAAGCTGAAGCTGTGAGTGGTTGTCTCGCAATTGCCGGAGGGGCAGAACCAAAACGTCGCCAGGGGTTTTACGCGGTGCGTTCGGACGGTAATCAGGGGCTTTTCTAAGGCCTGATCTCGACAATCGTCCCATTGGGGACCAGCCTGTAGATTTCCTCCATCTCTTCGTCTGTAACGGCGATACACCCATTCGTCCAGTCGACCTGTGAATGCGAAGCGCCAACCCCTGTGAGGCCATTTTTGATGCCATGGATCATGATATCACCGCCCGGAGAAACACCAAGTTCTTTTGCCCGCAGTCTGTCTTTTTCGTTGGGGTAGGAGATCCGCAGCGACAGATGATAACCGCTGTCCTTGTTTCTGGCATCGATGGTGTAGACCCCTTCCGGGGTTTTGTTGTCGCCCTGCCTTTCTTTTGGTCCAACCGGGTTGGCCCCTAATGCGATCTTGTAGTTTTTGATCACCTCGCCCTTTGAGAGCAGCGTCAAGCGCCGCTCTTTCTTTTCAATTAGAACGTTATCCGCCGGTTCCGTCCGCAGCGCAAAGACCCTTTGTTCGAGCACGGCAATTTTTTCTTTAAGCGCAATGATCTCGTTCTCTTTGTCTTTGACCTCTTGCCGGGCAGTCTCGATCCGGGTCTGCTGCGCAGCGATGGTTTTATCTTTGATGATGACATTTTGAATTTGAAATATCATCATTTGGCTGTCCAGCCTGTACGGGCTATCGGGGTGATCCTTTATGAGTTTCTGAAAACATGCCATGGATTTCTGATAGTCCACGTGTTCATTGCCGGGATGGGCATAAATGATCCCCATCTCGAATAGAGCCCGGTCCGCTTGCGCGGGATGCCTTTCGATCAGCTGCTGGTATCTGCTCAGAGAGGCCTCGTATTTTCCTTTGTTGAAAAAATCAGTTGCCTCCTGGGAGATCGATTTGGCCTGAAGCCCATCGTCGATGGAACTGCATCCGAACACCAGAGGTGCCGTTAGGATTGTGCAGGCAAAGAACATGCAAAGATACCGGCTTGCCCCTCTCCGGCTTTTACCTGCAGGTCTTTCGGTGCCGATCTCCGATGTGCTGGATGAGTTCAAAACAGCCCCTCTTCAGAATCCATCCGTTTCAGGCAGTGGGACGGACAGCGAAAAGATGAGGAAGTGGCAGGCCCTAACCTCCTGCCACTTCCTTTGGGTTCACTTCTTCATTGATTTCTGGAAAACCATGTCAGCCTGTTTTGCTTTTTCGTCCGCAATCCTCTCCCGTTCCTCCGCCCTCCTCACAGCTTCATCGGCGCGAGCTGCGGCCTCATTGGCCTCAAGCTTGGCCGCTTCAGCCGCTGCTTTGGCGGCCTGGGCATCCTGGACTGCCTGATCGGCTTTGGCGCCGATCATCTTTTCCCGGGCCTCCACCTGCTCAAGATCGCCTTTTGTGGCGCAACCTCCTAAAGCCACAGCGAGAGCGAGCACCATCGAGATCATTAGAAAACGCTTCTTCATGATTTGGTTACCTCCTTTCGGTTCGGTTTGACTTGCCATGTTGGCGTGCAAGTGCGCACGGCGGCACCTTATCCGTGCGCAAGTTGGGATGCTGTGGGAAGGGCTTGCCGTCGCGAAAAATTGCGGCAAGACTCCGCTGCCAAATAAAGAGAGCCCAACTTACCTGGAAGCGGCAGAACGGTCCGGCTTCAATAGGCTAAAATGCCCCTGGAGGCTATCGGCCTGCCATAGAAAACAGTACCGCTTAAGGAGGGAAAGTACAACCATTTCATGATTCCCCGATGAAAGGCCGCTATGTGCATTGGCTGGTGATCATTCAACAAGCTATGCGGTTTGAACCAACAGGCAAAGGCGCAATCGGCCGTACCCCCTTTATGGTTCAACCACGACCCCCTCTATTTCCAAATCGATTTTCAAGCGCTTTGCTGCGGCTCTGGCTTCGATCCTGTTGTTGAAAGGGCCGGCCAGAACGCGGTGGCGACCGCTCATTGACAGCACTCTTGCGGGAATCGGCGGGCCCTGATGGTTAATGATCGCGGCAAGCCTTTCCGCGTCTACCTTCTCTTGCAACACGGCCGCCAAAACATACCACGCGTCGGCTTTGAGCTCCGGTATTTCCGGTTTGCCGTAAAGCGTGCCAGGGTGTTTGATTTCAATGGTTTTCGCAGCATCCCGTTCTTCTCCGCGAAGGGTCCCGGATACAGCAACAGGGGTCCCGCGGGCCGCAGCCACTGCTTCCTTGACCTTATTCCAGTCGAGCGCCCGTCCCGACCGCTTTTCAACACCCCTCAATTTTGCATACGCCTTCTCCAATTCATTGGCGTCTGATTCTTCAAAGGGCGTATGAACTTCCAGGAAAACAATTCCGCCGCGCCGGCCTACGAGATATGGTTGGTTGACGATGTTGACGGGTGTTTTCACCGGGGTGTTTTCGAAAAGCCGCTTTATGTCTTCCGGATAGAGCCGTATGCAGCCATTGGTGGCCCTGAGGCCGATACTGGCCGGTTTATTGGTGCCATGGACCAAATAGCCCGACTTGCTCAAATAGAGAGCGTGTTCTCCCAGTGGATTGAGAGGCCCGGGGGGTACCGTGGCCGGAAGCGGATCTCCCTTTTTCCGGTGGTCCTCGGCAATCGATGCGGGCACATTCCAGGTCGGACGGAACATCTTGCGCACGATATGCATTTGTCCCATGGGAGTGGTTCGCTCCCGGGTGCCGATACCGATCGGGTAGGTCGACACCGCCGCTCGTTTACCATCTTCCCTGTAATAAAAGAGCCGCATAGCGGCCAAGTTGATCACGATGCCTTTTCTCGGGGCGTCCGGCAGGATAAAGCTCAGAGGCAGCAGAATACGTTTTCCGGCTTCGGGTACCCATAGGTCTATTCCCGGGTTTGCGGCACTGACGGTGTTAATTCCCAAACTGAAGTGTCTCGCTATATCCGGCAGCGTGTCTCCCTGTTCAGGTCTGATGAGCGCCAACCGCCCGAGGACGTCATCTTCACTTGCAACGAAAAAGTCATTTCGCTCGATCTTCTCCTCTAAAGGGCTTGAACGCCACGGTCCCTCCACTATGGCTTCTTTCTTAACGGCACAGGCATAAAAAGATAAGATGACCATGATTAGGATGGCAAGGCGAAGCCAGTTGGACGACGGCGGCAGGTCCGATCCTCGGGGCAGAATCCAGTTAGCGGGCCTGTTTATGGGAGAAACATCGGGAACCATCTTGTGAAAATAGACCTATCTAAAGTCATCGGGCGGTGACCCGGGAGATGTAGGCCAGCACATCCCCCATGAGTCTGTTGATATCACGGTATGCGGTATCGGGAGCCGCCCGAAGGGCCTGCTCGCTTTGGATGTATTCGCCTGCGACCAGCTCATCGCGGCAGTGGTGAAAGATTCGCTCGACGGATTCCGGGGTCGTTTCCAGGTGGAACTGCAGACCGATCACATTTCTGCCGACTTGGAAGGCCTGGTGCGCGCAGCCGGCGCTTCGTGCGAGATGGATCGCCCCGGCCGGCAGGTCAAACGTTTCACCATGCCAGTGAAAGACGGTCGCCCGAGGCGGGAAGCGGAACGCCTCCGCGTCCGATGATACCGCCTGGACCGGAAACCAGCCTATTTCCTTGTGCGCGGTTGCGAACACCCGCGCGCCCAAAGAGTTTGCGATCATCTGCGCACCCAGACATACGCCCAAAACGGCGATCCCACGACCCACGGCCTCTTTGATGAACGCCTTCTCCTGCTTCAGCCACGGATGTTCGTGTTCATCATTCACGCTCATCGGGCCGCCCATCGCTATCACGAGGTCGACGGTGCGTAGGTCGGGGAGCGCCGCCGAATGGTAAAATCGGGTGGTCCGAACAACGGCGTCCCGTTCGGAGAGCCACGTCTCGATGCTCCCGAGCCCCTCAAAGGGCACATGCTGAAGAACTTGGACGTTCATGCTCCGGCTTGCCTTGGATTTTTTGGATCGCTGCAGCGGCTACCGGCATGCCGCATATATTGAAAACATTTCAGTGCATGAAACGGATCCGCCACGGCGTTGATCAGACGGCAAACCACGGGCGAACCGCCTTTGGTCGACCTGCTCGAGCGACACGTAGCGATGGGCAGCGAAGGCAGCCCGGGCCAGGGTCGTTTTGCCGGACTGCCGCGGCCCCGTGAGGGTAATGACCGGATAGTGCCGGGCGTCCCGAAGCAGGTATGTTTTTAGCAACCCCTTTATCACTTTGCTAACTTACGATTTGATCGCAACTTTATCAATATCCTGTTTTGTGACTGGGGTGCAGCACGACGAGAAGAGGGTTCTTTCGATCGACGGGTCGAAAAGGCGGTCGAAAGGATTAAGGTTGATGCGAAATGCGGGCATGCGCCCCGGAGGGAGGGGGAAGGGCGCATGCCCGCAGGGGCGGGGAAGGGGTTCACAGAGATCCTCCTTCCCCGAGCGGCGCCGCGGATCAGATGTCGTAGTACAGGAAAAACTCGTGCGGGTGCGGCCGCAGGCGCACGGGGTCGATTTCGTTGGCGGTCTTGTATTCGATCCACATGTCGAGTACGTCCTGGGTGAAGACGTCCCCTTTCAACAGGAAGGCGTGGTCCGCCTTCAGGCAGCTCAACGCCTCCTCCAGCGAGCCGGGGGCCGAGGGCACTTTGGCCAGCTCTTCGGGCGGCAGGTCGTAGATGTTCTTGTCGAGCGGGTCGCCTGGGTCGATCTTGTTCTGGATCCCGTCGATGACGGCCATCAGGATCGCCGAGAAGGCGAGGTAGCCGTTGCAGGCCGGGTCCGGGGTCCGGAACTCGATGCGCTTTGCCTTGGGCGAGGTGGAGTACATCGGGATGCGGATGGCGGCGCTGCGGTTGCGGCTCGAGTAGGCTAAATTCACCGGCGCCTCGTAGCCCGGGACCAGGCGCTTGTAGGAATTGGTGGTCGGGTTGGTGATGGCGCACAGGGCCCGGCAGTGTTTCAGAATGCCGCCGATGGCGTGGAGCGCCATCGGTGAGACCCCGGCGTACTTGTCGCCCGCGAACAGCGGCTTGCCGCCCTTCCAGATGCTGACATGGGTGTGCATGCCGGAGCCGTTGTCGCCGAACAGCGGCTTGGGCATGAAGGTCACCGTGTGGTTGTTGCGGGTGGCGACGTTTTTCAGCACGTACTTGAACCACATCAGCTGGTCCGCCATCTGCACGAGCGGCTTGAAGCGCATGTCGATCTCGGCCTGCCCGGCGGTTGCCACCTCGTGGTGCTGGGCCTCGATGTCGATCCCGAGCTTTTCCAGCACCAGCACCATCTCGCTGCGCAGGTCCTGAAACTTGTCCATGGGCGGAACCGGGAAGTAGCCCTCCTTTGGCCGGGGCTTGTATCCCAGGTTGGGGCCTTCGTCGCGGCCCGTGTTCCAGGTGCCCTCCACCGAGTCGATCTCGTAGAAGGCGCCGTAGCTGGTGGAGTCATATCGGATGTCGTCGAAAATGAAGAATTCCGCCTCCGGGCCGATGAAGGCGGTATCGCCGATCCCGGTGCTTTTCAAATAGGCCTCGGCCTTCTTGGCGATGTTGCGGGGGTCGCGGGAGTAGGGCTCGCGGGTCAAGGGGTCGACGATGTCGCAAATCAGGCAGAGCGTGGGGGCGGCGTAAAACGGATCCATCTTGGCGGTGGCCGGGTCCGGGATTACGAGCATGTCGCTGGCGTTGATCGGCTGCCACCCGCGGATGCTCGACCCGTCGAAGCCGAACCCGTCCTCGAAACTGCCCTCGTCCAGTTCACTGATCGGAACCGTGAAGTGCTGCCACAGTCCCGGAAAATCCATGAACCGCAAGTCTACCATTTTAGCGCCGTTTTCCTTGGCAAACGCCAAGACCTCTTTGGGTTTCATGTCGTGCTCCTCCTTTTGAGTGAATAGAGTGTATGGGATTGGTTTCGTTTGATGCTGTTTCAGACGGCGTCCGCCCCGGTTTCGCCCGTGCGCACGCGCACGGCCTGCTCGACCTCCAGGACGAAGATCTTGCCGTCGCCGATCTTTCCGGTGTAGGCGGACTCCCGGATCTTGTTCACCACCTGCTCCACCCGGTCGGCGGCGACGACGATCTCGAGTTTGATCTTCGGGATGAAGTCCACCACGTACTCGGCGCCGCGGTAAACCTCCTTGTGCCCTTTCTGGCGCCCGTAGCCTTTGACTTCGGACACGGTCATGCCCTGGATGCCGACCTCGTTGAGCGCTTCCTTGACGTCATCCAGCTTGAACGGTTTGATGATGGCTTCGATTTTTTTCATCATGGCGATGCGTCTCCTTGCTCTTCTTGCCTGGTTTACTGAATTTCAAAGGCCCGCTCGCCGTGAACGGCGCTGTCCAGGCCGACCATTTCATTCTCCTCATCGACCCGCAGCCCGCGGGTCAGGGTCTTGGTGATCATCACCACCACCAGGGTGCCGACGGCGGTGAAGGCGGCTGTCGCTACGATGGAGACCACTTGAACCCACAGCTGACCCGGGTTGCCGAAGAACAGCCCCGTCCCGGCGCTGTTAATGGCCGGGTCGGCAAAAAGCCCGGTGGCGAGAGCGCCCAGGGTCCCGCACATTCCGTGGACCCCGAAGGCGTCCAGGGAGTCGTCGTAGCCCAGCTTGTGCTTGAGCTTGGCCACGGAGAAAAACCCCAAGACCCCGGCCGCAAGTCCGATCACAATGGAGGCCCCCACGCCGACGAAGCCTGCGGCCGGGGTGATCGCCACCAGACCGGCGACGACCCCCGAGGCAATGCCCAGGACCGTGGGCTTTCTGTTGACGAGCCACTCGGCGAACATCCACGCCAGCGCCGCCGCGGCGGCGGATGTGTTGGTCACGAGGAAGGCCGAGCCCGCCAGCCCGTCCGCCACCAAAGCGCTGCCGGCATTGAACCCGAACCAGCCGAACCATAAGAGCGCCGCGCCAAGCGCGGTCAAGGCGATGCTCGACGGGAACATGGCCTCCTTGCCGTAGCCGATGCGCTTGCCCAGCACCAAAGCCAGCACCAGGCCGGCGACCCCGGCATTGATGTGAACCACGGTGCCGCCGGCGAAGTCCAGGGCCCCCATGTTGGCCATCCAGCCCTTGCCCCACACCCAGTGGGCGACCGGGGCGTAGACGAAGCTCACCCACAGAACCGTGAAGACGATCCAGGCGGAGAATTTCATCCGGTCGACAACTGAGCCGAGCACCAGGGCCACCGTAATGCAGGCGAAGGTCATCTGGAACAAGGCGAACACGCTGGTCGGGATGGTCCCTTCCAGGCTGGCGGGGGTGATCCCGGAGAAGAACACGAAGTCCAGACCCCCGATGATCCCGGCTTGATCCGGCCCGAACGCCAGACTGTAACCCCACAGCACCCAGACGACACTCGTCAGGCAGTAGGCGACAAACGTCATGGCCAAGGTGTTCAGAAGATTCTTATAGCGCGACATGCCGCCATAGAAAAGGGCGAGTCCCGCCGGGGTCATCATCATCACCAGCGCCGTGGCCACGATCATCCAGGCCGTGTCCCCCGAGTTCAGTACAGCCTCCGCCGCCCAAGCGGGCGATCCGACCGCCACAACCAACGCTAACGACATCCACCATCGTTTCCACTTCATCGTGACGTCAACCTCCTTCATCTAGTTTAGGGAGCCGCGCAAGCAGAGCCTCCCGGATTGCGGCGACCCGGTGAGGGGCGTCCACCTTCTGCCCGGCGATCTCCCGGACATAGAACACGTCGACGACCTGGTCGATTTTGGTCGCGATTTTTGCCACCCAGATGTCCAGTTCCAAGCGAAAAAGGGCATCGGCGATGCTGAAGAGCAGACCGGGAAAATCGTAGGTGAAGACCTCCACAATCGTGAAAAAGCTGGAGCTCGTGTTGTCGACCCGTACACGGTGAGCGCGGCGCGCGGTGCGCGGCTTGGCCAGGCGCGGGGATTCCAGGCGCGGTCTCAGCGCAGCCGCCAGTTCCATCGTTCCGGCCAGCACCGCTTGGAGATGTCCTTCGGCCCGGCTCCACCTCTCCTCCTCGAAGAGACGGTCCGGCGGCGGGGAGACCTCGAAGATATCGAGCGCCGTGCGGTTGCGCCAGGTGAAGACCTGGACGCTGAGAATGTTGATGCTGTTCAGCGTGAAGACACCGGCGAGGCTCGCCATCAACCCCGGCCGGTCCTTGGCGCAGATCGTCACCGTGCGGGTGGTACCGTCGGCGGACGGACTGACCGTCCAGACGGCGTTCTTGTCCCCCAGCCGGCCGAACAGACGGGCGTGCTCCGCGATGGCTTCCGCTCCCACCGAGAGCAGGTAGCGCGGCGAGAGGGCCGGGAAGAGGCGTTCGATCCCCCGGCGCTCGTCCGCGTCCGCAGCGGCGGCAACCGCCGCGGCCCGTTTGCGCTCGATGGCGGCCACCGCCTCTTCCGAGACGAGATCTCCCCGCTCCAGGGTGTTGATCACCTTCAGGAAAAACTCGCGCAGCAGGTTGGCGGTCCAGTCGTTCCAGGCCGCCGGTCCGGTGGCGATGGAGTCGGCCACGGTGAGTAGATAGAGCAGCTTCAGCCGCTCGAGATCTTTTATGCGGCGGGCGCAGAGGATGGCGGTCTCCTCGTCGTGGATATCACGGCGGGTGGCCGTCTTGATCAGAGTTAGGTGCTCACGCACCAGAAAGGCCACGGTGTCCACCTCGTCCGGGGAAAGCCCCTTGGGCTCCAGGATCCCCCGGCAGAGCTCCGCGCCCACAACCGCGTGATCTCCCTCCGAGCCGCCCTTGCCGATGTCGTGCAGCAGGGCGGCCCAGAGCAGCAGACGCTTGCCCTTCAGCTCGCGGTAAATCCGGGAAAAGAGCGGTTCGGCTTCGGCGCCCGGGGATGCCAGGTCGTGAATTGTCTGGATGGTCCGCAAGAGGTGCTTGTCCACCGGGTAGAGGTGGTATTCGTCGTACTGGATCCGGTGGGTGATTCGCTCGTACTCGGGGATGAGCGCCGTCAGGAATCCGGTGGTGAGCATGTCGTCCAGCGCTTCGGCGGCGGCCGGGGCCAGCAGGATGCGCTCGAAGGAGCGCACGATCTCCGGCGTCGTGCGGTAGGCCGGGTCGACCAGGTAGGAGAATTCCCGGATCAGGCGTTTGGCCTCGGCGCTCAGCGGCACCCGCAGCGTGATGCTCTCCTCGAAGATGCGGATCAACAGCTCAGGGCGCTTCACGATGGCCTCCGGCCCCGCGAAGCTCAGCAGCCCGCCGCTGCCGACCTCAAGGCCCTCGGCGGGGCTTTTCGAAGAGGGCGAGCGCCGCCGCTTGTGCGCGCTGTCGATGTTGAGCTCGTGCCGCATCGCTGCGTGCTGCTGCTTGATTCGATCCATGTGCGCATGCAGATCGCCCAGGAAACGCTCCACGGGCTGCTGGCCGTTCTCCTCGCGGTAACGAAACCGCTCGGCCAGCCTGATCTGGTTTTCGAAGTGCAACTGGTCGGTCTTGCGCCCGCAAAGGTGGTGCAGGTGATTGCGAACCTGCCAGACGAAGCTCAGCGCCTCCCAGAGCGATTGGTATTCGGCATGGGAGAGCAACCCCAGATATTCCAGGTCTCGGGGCTGGCGCAGGTCGTGTTCCAATCGGGCGAACCATAGCATCGTGTGGTAGTCCCGCAGCCCGCCCTGGCCCTCTTTGAGATTGGGTTCGAGCAGGTAGGCGGAGTCGCCGTAGTGGGCGTGGCGCGAGCGGGTGGCGGCGGCCAGCTCCGAGAGGATGCGTCCGGCGTGCTTGCGGACGACCCGTTCCCGCAGCTCGCCCATCAGCTCCGAGAAGAGCATGGACGCGCCGCAGATGAAGCGTGCATCCAGGATCGGCGTCAGCACGTTCAGGTCCTTGGCGGCCAGGCTCAGGCACTCCTTGAGAGAGCGCGTGGCATGGCCCACATCCAACCCAATGTCCCAGAGCGGGTAGATCATCTCCCGAATGAGTTCCTCGGCGTGGGCCGGGACGCTCTTGCCGAAGAGAAACAGCAGGTCGACATCGGAATGGACGCACTGCTCCTCGCGGCCGTAGCCCCCCAGCGCGACGATGGCGTAGGGGTTTTTGTTGATCTCCAGCCGGGGTCCGACCATGCTGGTTTCGAACGCCTGCTCGAAGTAATCGTCCAGCGCCCGCGAGTGCTGCTTGAGGAAGTCGGGCTGACGGCCCTTCAAAAAGCGGCCCGTCAAATCGGCGACTTTGTCCTGCAGCGACCGGGTGGCGGGTTCGTGAAGACCAAGCATGTGAGCGATGAAGACCCTTTCGAGAAAGTCGATTATAAAAACCCCCGCCCCCGTCACAATAATGGGGCGGGCATGGCCTGTTTCCAAAAAATTTCTCCTCCAATGGAGCAAGGCCTGTGCCAGCGCTCTTAATCACTAAAATGTATATATTTTTTAGTTGGTTGCGATGTTTCCGGGCAGGCTGGTGAGAGGTCGTAAAAAATACAAATTTGTATTTATATAAATCAAATACGATACGTTTTTGTAACTATTAGGCGCCTGAAATCAACGGCGCCGGATCGGATGCGTAGCGCCGTTCGCCGGCGCTGTTTGTCGGCGGAGCCGCCGAGGCCCTGGCAACACTCGCGGGTCACTCTTCCCGGAAAACCGCCTGCCAGATTTGAAGGATGCGCTGCTGCAGCCGTTCGAATTTTTCCTCCGGGACCCGGGACGGATGCTCCTGGAGGCTGAGTTGATGGGCGGCGGCGCGGTAGATGAGGTAGGCGTGCTTGAGGACGTGGGCCGTGTATTCGTCCAGCACCGCGGCGCCGATCAGGGTTTGAATGAGGCGCACGTTGTCGGTCCAGCGCACGAGCTCCCGATGCCGGTGGGCGAGCAGGAGCACAAGGGCCTGAACCAAAAACTCGATGTCGATCATTCCGCCCGGGCTGTGCTTGAGATCGAATATCCCCGGCTCGGGGCGGCTGAGTTCCCGGCGCATGCGCCGGCGCATGCCGGCGACCTCCGCCAGCAGTTTCTTCCCCGGGCGGCGTCGGGCCAGCGACTCCGCCCGGATAGCCCCGAAGCGAACACCGATCTCCTCGTCGCCACAGACGGCACGGGCCTTGATCAGCGCCTGGTGCTCCCAGGTCCAGGCCTCCTTCAGCTGGTAGTCGCGAAACGCGTCGACGTGCCGCACGAGGATCCCGGAGATGCCGCTGGGGCGAAGCCGCGTGTCGATCTCGTACACCCGGCCCGCCCGGGTGTGGGAGGTGAGCAGGTGGATCACCCGCTGCCCCAGGCGGTTGTAAAACTGGGCGTTGTCGATTGGGCGAGGCCCGCCGGACGTCTGGCCCTCCGTCCCGGCGTGCAGGAACACCAAGTCCAGGTCGGACCCGTAGCCGAGTTCGAGACCGCCGAGCTTCCCGTAGGCGATGACCGCAAACCCCAGCTCGCAGGGGGTATCGCCCAGGCGGCTTGAGGGTGTGCCGTGCTTTTCGGTGAGGTGCTCCCAGGCGAGGTTGACCACGGCCTGGATGACGGTCTCCGCGATGTCCGACAGGTAGTCGCTGACCCGCATGAGCGGAAGGGCCCCGCTCACATCGGCGGCCGCGACACGCAGCACGTGGATTTGTTTAAAGATGCACAGCGCTTCGATCTGGGATTCGAGGTCGTCGGCCGGGGCCTGGGACAACCGCCGGCCGATATCGTCCGCAAGCGCCTCGCGGGAAGGGGGGCGGTAGAGGGTGCGCGCATCGAGAAGCTCGTCGAGCAGCACCGGGTGCTGGGCCAGAAACGAGGCGATCCAGGGGCTGGCGTTGGCCAGGCGGGCCAGGTGGGCCAACGCCGCCGGGTATTCCAACAGCAGCGCCAGATAACTGGTCCGGCGTTCGATGGCGCGGACGAGATCGATGATGCGCCGCAGGACGGCGACCGGGCGATCGGTGCGGGCGCTCTCCATCAGCACCAGCGGCACCAGCCGGTCCAACCGCTGCCGCCCGGTCAGGCTGAGCGCGCGGGTCTCGGTGTCGCTGCGCAGTTCAGCGAGCGCCCCGAGCGCTTCGCCGGGCGGGTCGAACCCCAGCCCGGCCAGCAGTTCGGCCGCGCGGGCCTCGTCGACCCGCTGCAGCCAAACGCCGCTCAGCCGATCCTCGCCGGCCTTGTCGGAGCCCTCGGCCTCACCCGCCTCCAGCAGCATCCGGAAGTGGCCGTGCACCGCGTCGCGGTGCCGGTTCAGCGCGGTCTCGAACTGCGTGGGGCTTTCAAACCCCATTGCCGCGGCCAAGCGCGCCAACCCGAGCCCATCCGTGGGCAGCGCGTGCGTCTGCCGGTCGGCCACCTGCTGGAGGCGGTGCTCGATGGTGCGCAGAAACACGTAGGCATCGTCGAGTTCCCGGCGGACCGGCTCGCTGATGGTTCCTAAACGCGCTAAGGCGGAGAGCACGGCACGGATGCGCCGCCGCTGCAGGGACGGCGTCACCCCCCCGCGGATCAACTGGAAGATCTGCCCGAAAAACTCAACCTCACGGATCCCCCCGCGGCCGAGCTTGATGTTTCCCTGCAGGCCTTTGCGCGTGACCTCCTGGGCGATCATCTGCTTCATCGCGCGCAGGGATTCGAAGGCGCCGAAATCGAGGTAGCGCCGGTACACGAACGGGTGCAGCCGCCGCAGCAGGGTGTCGCCGGCCTCCCGGTCTCCTGCCACGGCGCGGCCTTTGATCCAGGCGTAGCGCTCCCAGTCCCGGCCCTGCTCCTGGTAGTAGCGCTCCATGGCGTCGAAGCCCATCACCAGGGGGCCGCCGTCGCCGAACGGCCGCAGCCGCAGGTCGACCCGGAAGACGAACCCCTCTGCCGTGACCTGCCCGATGACCCGAATGAGCCGGCGGGCCAGGCGTGCGAAAAACTCATCGTTGTCGACCGGGGAGGAGGACCCCCGCGTGCGGCCGGCGGCGGGGTAGGCGAAGACCAGGTCGACATCCGAGGAGTAATTGAGTTCGCGGGCCCCCAGTTTGCCGAGCGCCAACACGACCAGGCGCTGGGGACGGCCGTCCTCGGAGCAGGGCTCGCCCTGTTCGGTGCTCAGTTGCCGGTGCAGCCACGCGAGGGCCTGGTCCAGGCAGGCTTCGGCCAGCTCGGAGAGGTCGGCGGTGGTTTCGGTCAGATCGGCGAGGCCGGCGATGTCGCGCCAGGCGATCCGCACCATTTCGCGGCGGCGGAATCGCCGCAGCCGAGCGCTGAGGTCATCGAGGTTGGAGGGGCCCTCCAGGACGCCGGAGAGCCGTGCCCCCAAGCTGCCCGCGGCGGCCGGCCGGCCGGGCGTTCCTCCGCCGGTCAGTTCCGCAAGCAGGGCAGGATCCCGGATGAGGCTCTCCGCTGCGAAATCGCTGAATGCCAGCACCAGCGACAACCGGCGGTTGAACTCCGGGTCCTGCGGCAGGGGAACCCGCGCGTGTCGGCAGGCCTCGTGCAGCCGGCCGGTTTTCTCTTCCGCATCCGCTTTCAGCGCATCCGGCAACAGGCCCGGCGGGCTCATGACCGGTAGTCCCCGGCGGGGTCGGGCGTCATGTCAACGTGCATACCCCCATTCGCGCAGCCGTTGGGTGGCGTGCTGGGCATACTGCCCCTGGCGTACCTGCTGCAGGTAGCGTTGGTATTCGCGGGCGGCATCCGCTCGCCGGCCCAACCCCTCCTGGGAGTACCCCATGAAGAAAATGGTGGAGGGATTGCCGGGCAGCAGGCGCTGGGAGGTCTGGAAGTCCTGATAGGCGGATTCGTACTCTTTCAGGTTAAGCGCCGCGAAGCCGCTCAGGTGGTGGCCCTGGGCCTCCTGGGGGTAGACGGCTTTCGCCTGCCGGGCATAGCGTGCGCCCTCGCTGTGCTTTTTCTGGATGAGGTGACACTTGGCCATCGAGATCAGCCCCGCATAATCGTTGGGCGCCTGTCTCAGGGCGGTCTGGTAGTGGCCTTCGGCCTGACCGTAGTTTTTGGTGCCCATGGCCTTGTCGCCTTTCTGCATCTCCTCGATGGCCCCTTGGATGGCCCGCACGCGTGCGGTGTTGTCCATGTAGCGCTCGCGGTTAAGCGGGAAGTTCTTGGACCCGGCATAGGTCGTGCGGGCCGCCTGGACGGCGTTTTGGTAGCGCTCGTCGCTCATGGGGTGAGTGGCGAACATGAGTTCGATGGAGCTCGGCTTGGATTTGTTAAGATTGTTCAGCATCGTCATCAGCCCCACCATCCCGTCCGGGCTGTAGCTGGATTTGACAAGGTACTCGGTGCCGAGGGCGTCGGCCTGGCGTTCGTTGTCGCGGCTGTAGCTCGCCAGGAAGGCGCCCGCCCCGAAGCCGCCCAAGGCCGAGGCGACCTGGCCCATGCCGGGGGCGGCAACATCGGCCAGGATGGAGAGCCCACCCACCACGATGTTCGACAGCTGCCCCTTGGAGAGCTGCTGGGCCGTATGCCGGGCGTTCACGTGGCCGATTTCGTGGCCGAGCAGGGCGGCCAACTCGGCTTCGTTGTTCAGGTTGAGCAGGATCCCCCGGGTGCAGGCGATGCTGCCGCCGGGAAAGGCATATGCGTTGATGTAAGTGGCGTTGACCACCCGGAACGAATAGGGCATCTGCGGGCGATGGGTCTGTGCCCCCATCGCCCGGCCGATCCCGTTGACGTAAGCGTTCAAGGCATTGTCCTGGATGGGCCCGCAGTCGCCGGAAAACTGCATGGGCGAATACTGGCGGTCGATCTGGATCTCCTCCTGTTCGGAGACCATCATGAACTGGCTCTGCCCGGTGACCGGGTTGGTGGCACAGCCCGCTACGGCTGATGCGGCCGAGAGGGCCGTCAGCCGGATGAACCGGCGGCGGGTCAACCCGTAGTGGTAATCGAAGCTAACGTCAGGTGATTTCATAATTTCCTCCTTCTGCGGCATCTGGATTGAATTTATAAAGGATATGCCATAGGCTGTCAAAGGGTAGTTGACGGCCGCCATCGCGCCGGAATGAACGGGCTGAAGCGGAAGCCCCGATTTGGACCCGGCCTGGCAGGCATGCAGGCGAATCGGCCGACAAAATTGTAACTTTTCATCCGCGCTGCGGCCTTTTCATGATTTTTGATTGACTCCGCCCCCCTTTTCATCCATAAATTCCGGCGGCTGACTGCCGCAGCCTGCCTGCGTTTCCGCCTGCCCGCCTGCGACGTGCCGCTTGCCGGAACGGCAGTTTGGCACACGGATTGCTTTCTTGCAGATACGGTGGGATCCGCCAGGGGGATGTCTACGAGGGTGTCGATCACCGACCATCGGTGACCCGCGCCGCCGTCTCCGCATCGAATTGACCCGCCCGGTCGTGCCGAGCTTCACCCGTTGATTCGTTTCGATGCGTGGCCTTGCCCCTGGGGGTGCCGCTGGTGCGGCCTCGCCGGCCTTGTGCAATTTGCGTTACAGCGGGAGAGGGGTGTTAAGGCAACTGCCCCTCGGCCGGCTGCAGGCAACCTTAAAAGGAGAGATCCATGTGCCGCCTGTTTGCGATCACCAGCCATGAGCCGTTGTCCCCCATGGTGGCCATCGAGGCGCTGAACGTCATGCGCGAGGGCCATGACGGCTCCGGAGTCGGGCTGTTCCTGCGGGATTTGAGCGGCCCGTTCGAGGAGATGAAAGAGGCCCCGATTTTGTCGGGCATCTTCAGCGAGGGAGGGCTCAAGCGCCTGGATGCCTTCATGATGGACATCGGCTTCATGACCAAATACAAGATTTCCATCAAGGTCCCCAAGACGCCGCCGGCCGGCGTGCCCCGCCGAGACGCCTATCTGATCCGTGCCTACGAGTACCCCGAGGAGTGGGAAGGGCTCACGCGCGAGGAGCTTCATTTTCGGCTGATGACGATCCGGCTGCAGCTGCGCGCCATGGGCGAGGCGAAGGAGGACATGATCGTCTTTTCCTTCTGGCCGGATGCGATCATGATCAAGGAGATCGGGGACCCCATCGCGGTGGCCGACCACCTGAAGCTCGATCGCAAGGAGCTGCGGGCGCGGGTGATCATGGCCCAGGGGCGGCAAAACACGAACTATGCCATCAACCTCTACGCCTGCCACCCCTTCTTCATCCAGGGCTTCGCGAGCATGACCAACGGCGAGAACACGGCCTTCATTCCGATCCGGACCTTTCTCGAGTCGCGCGGCTTTCCCGGCTACATGGGCTACAACTCGGACTCGGAGGTGTTCACCCATATCCTGCATTACCTGACGACGACACTGGGATTCGGCATCGAGGCCTACAAGCACCTGATCACCCCGCTCCAGGA